>CACMGJ010000001.1 GCA_902613175.1 Halieaceae bacterium
TTAGAGGATGTACTAGGAAAGCTCTCGCCATTTCCAAGAAAGATGCCGCTGCATCTAATATCGCCATGCTGAGCCCAAGATAACGCAGATGCCAGTCGCTTTCTCCAGTACTGCGGTTCATGACCTTCATTTTCGAATTTTAGGACGCAAAGGCGTGAGTCGTCAGTCTCTAGGATTTTCTTGAGGCGCATTACATAAGGTTCGTAGTACGCATCCAGCCCCAAATCGCCGTAGTCTACATAAACTGTTTTGCCCGACATTTGTGATTTAAATTGTTCAAAGTAGGCTATCAATGCCTGCGCTGTTGAGTCACTAGGGCCGATATATCCACGGATGGGTAGAAGTAGATAATCCGCGAAATTAATCCCCGTCCAGTGCGTAGATAGACCAATGCTCGATCCAAATATGTCCGGATGTTCGAGCATGAGTGAGAGGCCAATCAGTCCTCCCATACTCATCCCAACAATCCCAAGATTTGATTGATTAAGATCGATCTGAAATTCACTTTCAAGCGTTGGAATCAACTCCTCTACAACAAACCTAGAGTAGTTATTTTTTTTTCGGTCGACGATAAGCCGGTAACCTAGTCTCTCGAATGGTTTGTCAATGAAATCAATAGCATTTTTGGGGAAATACTCTGCGTATCGTTTCGTATTATCCAAAAAACCCTGTCCTGATTGGTTTGCACTGTTTACGGCTACGACAGCAAGATTCGCCGTTTTTCTTAGTGTGCTCAATTCCTTGAGAATCGCGCTGAGCTCCAACGATTGACCCTGATAGGTCGTCGTTTCATCGAAAAAAAGACGACCATCTTGGGCAATAAAAAATTGGGTCTCATCATTCAAAAAGACGTCGGGAGACGACATTACGTGTATCGTTCGCTCATCATCTAAAATCTCTGATCTAATCTGAAAACTCGCGACTGCGCTCAACTTCGGCGCACGAATAGCCTCCGCTTGACTACGCTTGTCGGTACCCGAGGCGCAGGCGCTGGTGATCACAGTGAGCAAAGCTAAAGAAAACGCAGTTGTAGATAACGGACTCGCCATTGGTTTACCTTATGAGAACAAGATGATTATCACTAGTTCTCTTGTGATTTTGCACAAGCCTATCAGGAAACGAATGGTCTACAGCATTTGTCGTGAGCTGGTGGTTACCTGCCAAATACGTTAGAAGCCAATTCGAAAAAAGTAGGTCTTTAGAAACAGAGCCGTGATTACTGTTGGTTCCGGTTAAATGTTTAGGACAACGCATAGTGAAGAGTTACTATCAGTTTTTTATTATGATCCGAGACGACAAAGCCGTTAAATGAACCCCAACTTTAGGCGAAGACATGACGCTGATAACTAGACCATCTACTCTCATCATTGGCATCCTAACGGTTGTTTGGTCGCAGATGTTGACAGCTGATAAAGACACCAACCCAAATGCGGGATTTCAAACAAAGATTCAACTTACAAATGCTCTAGGAGGTTGGAAGCAGACCGATATTTTTTTAACTCCTAACGACATAGTCAATGTGTCCGCGAGCGGGGCCTGGGATGCAGATGGGCTACTTTTGGCTCCTCGCCACGTGATTTGGTATCGAATAGGAAGCGATGGAACCGCGGAGAATCTAGCATCGGATGACTTCCAACTCAAATCCTCCGGTACGGGCCAACTCGAAGTGGCCATCCGTCCACCAGGCTTTTACTGGTTCGACGATGCGGGCACATTTCCGGATGAAATGCTGGCAAGCGCACCGATTCCAGTGCGTTTTGACGTAACACTTACGACCCAAGCCAATTTAGAGACAGATGCGACCGACAACGATCCAGAGTTCCTTGAAAAACAGCGGCATCTGCAAATCGACGCGCCTCCTAGGGACTTCGACTATCTCCGCATACTCGGTCAATCCAATGTATGGTCAGCTCAGATCATTGAAGGTCACTACGTAGTTACGGGCGTCCCAAAAAACGATAGTGGAATTATTAAGTTAGCGGTGGATATTGAACTGACAGATACCACACAGTTTGCGTTTGATTGGAATTATGTGAATGTACCCGCTGCCGGCCCCGAAACACTCATTTCCGGTCACGACTATCTTAGTGTTGCCCTAGAGTTCGACAATGGACAAGACCTTACCTGGATGTGGAGCAAATACCTGCCAAAAGGAACGTATTTTCGCTGTCCTTTGCCGTGGTGGGACAAACGTGAAACACATTACGTATTAGAATCAGGTCAGGAAAACCTCGGGATGTGGCAGTCTCACAAGAGAAATGTTCTAGCCGATTACTCACAGTCAATAAGCGGAGAACCGCCAAAGCGGATCGTCGGTATCTGGTTCATCGCAAATAATATTTTTGCGAAACAACCAGCTCTCGCCCGCTTCAAAGAGCTGAGTATTTCAGACAACGGCGTCACCCTGTTTGACTATTAGCATACCGAAGTCAACGAACTTATGGGTGCGGAGTCGATATCGGTGGATAGCGGTTCATGTGCTGTTTGAGGAGAAGGGCAATGATGGAAATACTTGAGATGGTGCTCTGGATTATTGCACTGAGCTGACAAAAGTCATGTACTTGGTGACACCAGCTCAATCACAACAGGTGGTAAGTCCACTATCTCTTGTTCTTGGTTCACCGCTGGCTTGCCGTAAGCTCGTTCAAGTAGGGCATTAGCAGCAGACACTCGAGCAGCGTCCGTACGTCCGTTTCTGGCGACATCTACGAGTGTTTGGAGTGCTTCTTCGGTGTATGTCTTGGCAAGTTCTGAGAGGCGCTGAGACTGCTCAGGAGAGGATTTATTGGTGGAGCCTGCCGGACGTCCTGCTCCTTCTCGAAAGCCACCACGAGCCATTTACAAGCCTCAGAAATCAAACCAAAATCAAAGCCAATTATAGCTCGTTATGAGGGCGCAATTCCTGAAAAATGTTACCCAATTGTTACCCAGTTGCCTTCTAGGCTTAGCGCAGTTTGGTAGTTCACCACACTGGGGGTGTGGTGGTCGCAGGTTCAAATCCTGCCGTCCCGACCATCTTTTTAAGGTTATGTTAGTCACTGATAGCAATTCTTTCTCGAGCGAATAGTCTTTGTTTAGCTATTTGTTATACCGCTAAATTCCCTTGATTTTTCGAGTTATTCTGGCAATTCTTTTATCCAAAGTCCGAACCTTCATAGTGTGGTAGTTTCCTCTTTATGGCCAACTTCTTCCGATTAACTTTAGTAGCAGTCGTCTTAGCCACAGTTGCTGGATGCGCTGAAGATCATCGCGCTCCAGAGCGACTTCTATACGTTTGGCTTCATGACAAAACGATGGTTCAACCCAATTTCCTAGCAGTTTTGGACGCAGACTCGAACTCTTCCAACTATGGTCAAATAATAACCACCGTACCAGTCGGTGAGCGTGGAGGAATGGCGCATCACACTCAAATCTATTTACCGAAATCCGGAATGATTTTTGCGAATGACTTCACTGGCAACAGCACATACATATTTGATACATCAGATCCAGAGCAACCTAGGTTGGCCGAGGAATTCGGTAGCATTGGTGCGCTCACTTTTGCTCACAGTTATTCAGAGCTACCGAATGGCAACATGCTTGTGACCTTTCAGAGCGAGGGAAACTCAAATGAGATAGCGGGGGGGTTGGTTGAGCTTTCATCTCTTGGAGATGTCATCAAAACCTCTAGCGCGAGGACGAGTGATGACTCTATTTTTATGAGACCGTATGGCATCGTACTGGTACCTGAACTCAACCGAATTGTCACAACAAACTTTGATATGCGCGAGGCTGGTGATGGTCGTCACATCCAGATCTGGAATTTAGAAACTTTGGAGTTGCTGAGCACACTTGCAGTCCCAGAAGCATTGCCGTTACGAGTCCATCTAAATCCATTTGAGGGCAGGCTTTTATCCGATGGGACAACGGTTATGTTCCAAACATACTCGTGCGGCTTGTATGTACTAACAGATATTGAGACGCATCATCCTACAGCCTCATTCGTGCATAATTTTGCGGAGGAACGTTATTGTTCCCTGCCAGTAAGGCTCGGAAACTACTGGGTACAGACAGTGGATGATCAAAATAGTGACTTGCAAGAAGTCGCCGTTTTGGATGTAACAAACCCGAGTAACCCAAAGAAAGTGGGTGCAATACCCTTCGATTCCGACTTTAGCCCCCATTGGCTAAGTCCGGACGCAACGGGGACAAAAATCGTATTAACCGGTTATGGCAAGGAATTATCTCGCAGAATTATTATGTTGGATTTTGATCCTTCAACAGGCGACCTAAAAATTGATGAAACTTTTGGTGACGGCGATGAGCGGGGCCCCGGGGTTATAATCAGTGACCGGATCTGGCCGCATGGTTTTGCCGGTGATGCCATGGCACATGCGGCAATTTTTTGGCCGTCTGCGACGCCCGATTGGCAATCGAAATAACAGAGACGCGCTTACTTGATATAGCTTCCGTTGGGCTGGGGCTCCGCTGTCACACTCTAACCTCCCAAGAGGACTGATCATTTTAAGTAAGCAGATCGGTGACCAAACTAGCTTAATGTAAATTCTAGGCTACGTTTAAAGCATCTTTATCAATGATAAGAGGTGCAAAATGAAAGCTACGCTTACCGCATTTTTTGTCTGCTTTGGACTGCAGGCATCTACTTTAGTCATGGCCGATGACCACTCTGACGGTAATTGGATTGTCGGTGTTGGAGAAGGTGTTGCCCATATGGCACATATTTGCACCTTGAAGAACGGTGGGACTCTTAATGATGTTGCTGAGATAGATAAAGACCTGCATCGGTTCATGGATGACGAGAACATTAGGGGATTTCGACAAATCCTCACGCCCCTATTTGCGGTCGGTGCTAAATATGACTACGTCGCCTTTGACTTCATGGATTGGAAGCAGCTAGGTATCGAGTGGGATTTATTTCTGGGATCAAAGGCGGGCAATGCCATCGCCAGCAAGTACGCCGAAATTGAAGATTGTGATGCCATGGTTGCGGCAGCTTATCCCTTGTTGCGTAGAGCAGACATCAGGGCTGACAGTAAACGGGTAGTTTCAGTCGAATGGTGTACTAGAAAGGATGGGGTCTCGGCAGATCAACTAAATGCAAAGCACCGTGACGTTGCAACGGCAAATGCAGATATTAAGCTTATAGGTTGGTGGGGTGTGGGCTATCCCGTGGCCGGCGTCAGAGATGGTGCATTCCCAGGCGATTTTTATCATTTAGTAAACTACGCAGACATGAAAACCTTTGCTGCAGCGAAAAATGCTATCGCTAACGAGGAAGGTTGGAGGGCGCGAGCTGACTACCACACGTCCTACGCTGATTGCTCCGGTGAGCATGTACTGATCGGAGAAACCGTTAGGGACTACTAGTAAAGCTGGGCAATGCTCTTATTAAGAGTGCATTGCTAGTCTCGCTTTGCAAAAAAGCTTTTAGCTAAGACTTCACAGTCACCTCTAGAAAGTCTCCAGCGACATGGGTCTCTTTGAGTCCACTTCGAGATAGGAGCATCATTTTTACCTTTGCTTTCGCGTCTCGTTGATTCTCTGCAGAGACTGATACGGGTTTTGGATATCCCAAAACCCTTTCACCATAATTGGTAATTACTGTAAGCGTACCAGTGACTACAAAGGTTCTGTCGAACTCGCTCGGTTCCCAAGAAAACGCCATCAATTTCCAGCTCTCGTTGCTAGGATCTTTGACTGCGAACCAGTGCTGTGTGGATTATCGTATCTGTCAGGTCTCAAAACTTATCTACTAGATAATTTAAAGGGAGCCGAAGCTCCCTTAGGGTTGAAAAATTTTCATTTTTCTACAACAGTTGGAACCTACTATTTACCGCCTAGCGGGCTGTGTAGCATCGTGGGGCCGTCCTTGCACATCACAATATTGCTATAAAGCGAGTTCGCTAGTTCGAGACCCCCATTAGCTACAAACTTCACAATATCCTCCCCTCGATCAGAGGCATTATCGTTCCATGTAAGTTGCAAAAAGTCAGGGCCATCTGACGGCGCTCCATTCATAGGGAACCAGCGGTAAACTCTCCCATGCTGCTCGATCTTCGTCATGAAGGCTGACATCTGTGCATCAGCGGCCATAAGCATTTCCCAAGAAGCTCCCTCTTTGAAAGTACAACCCTGAAAGTCCACCAAACCACCATTTAGTGGTTGGTCTTCGTTGTTGTTATGTACCTTCATCCAGGCATATTCCGTATGAGACTTCGCTGGACAGACTGCGTCGAACTCAGCTTGCAACTTACTCCCTGTCGCACCCCATTCATCCGCAATAATGCCCATGTCGTGGTGGTTATCAGTAAATCCCACCCAGTACGCATCAGCCTGCCGGTCGTTAAAGTAATAATGGGTCATTAAATGAGCTTCGTAACTCTTAGAGAAATTTTTGTCTGCAAACTTGTTCCATTTGGCAGCGACTTTCATAAAGTCATCCATGTCTTTGCCGTTCTCAAAGTCGCAGCCAAACACCTCGACGCCCCCGATCATCGGCGCAGAATGATGATCTGCCAAAGCAGTAAACGCACACAAAGACGAAAGAAATGCAGTGCCTGAAATTATTAATGCTTTCATTTTTATCTCCTTATTTTGTGACAGAGCCAGTTAGCTGGTTAAGTAAAAGTCTAGAATAGATATTCATCTTTGCCATTATTTTCGTACGACAGGCATAGTTCTATGGTTAGGACATTAGACGGTGATTCGACCAACTCTGTGAACGCTAGTTAACTTATCGTGCTCCACCCTCCAGCAACCCTCCGAGGATACATATGAAAATCAATCTAATACTTGGCATCGTTGTATTTTTTGGATTGGCCATTCTCTCCATTGGAGAGAATATCCCTGCATTCATGGATACCGCCTCGTTACTAATAGTGGCCGGCGGAGCGCTTTGCTTCGGTGTTACCGCGAGTGGCACTTTTTTTTTCGATTCACGACTTGTGGCTGCCTCAGACGGGGCAGTAATAAGCGGTTGGTTGGGATCTTTCACTGGTGCTGTATTAATAGCGGGCAACATTAATGGCAATTGGGAAGCGCTTGGCCCAGCAATAGCCGTGATGTTGCTAACTGTCTTGTAAGGATACTTTATCAAGGCGGTAATCAAGATGATTCTTATCTCGCGCAATAATGGGTGAGAGGCTACTGGCTTGCGATCACTGTGTATTCAAGACATGTCGCCCGCAGTGGGGAAGAAAAAAATACTTGCTGTAACAGTATCTAATGCTTACGGTGGCTACGTACGGAAAATAGCATCAGGATAACGTGTGTCCGAATATCAAATTAAAAAGAGTGGGGGTTAAATATGACAGATGTAGAGCTGTTGGTGTCTTTGCAGGCAAACAGAGCAATCTTTGTGGATTACGTAATTGTGCAAACCTTGATGGCCGCGGTCATAGTGTACGTTGCGTACATGTTCAGGAATTTTAGTCAGTTGATCAGAGCGTCAGCGATGATAGGAGCGATAATTAGCATCTTGTCCGTAACGTTTTTTGTAACTGGTGTTCAGATGGTCTTCTTCTCAAGTGCATCATTAATGAGTGAGATGGCTGCGAACGGGTCTGACTTAGCTAACAATTTCATGAACACAATCGGTCAAACCGCGGGCGATCCTGTTTCACAGCCGACCTGGCTTACCATCTTCGGAGTTATACAGACGCTGATTAACTTAGCGCTCACTGTTTACATGTATATGTTTGCCAAGTGGGACTCTTAAGGTTAAATCCAAAGATCGCAAGAGCGCCATTTACGGCGCTTTTTTTTGGCTAGATAAAAAGCTTTTTTAGTTTTGGGGTAGGAAAAAGGAGAACGTGATGTTGATAGCAGTCAGAGCAGAGGTCGAGGATATAAATACTTGGAGAGAAGGTTTTAAGACGCACGGAGATTTGTTTAAAAGCCAAGGTGTTTCAACCGCCTTTATGGGAGCTAGTGACGGGAACTCGGTAATAGCGGTATTTGAGACCGACAACGTTGATGAGTTTATGCGAATCTTTAATGACCCAGCGACAGCAGAAGCAATGGCAAATGACAAAGTTATAGGCGGTGTAGAGCTATTCGTCTTGGACGAAACGTTTACGCCTTGACCGCTACTCTGAGAGGCCATAAAACATGGGACGACTCCTGCTAGTCACACTTGTCCTTTGCACACTTTGTGCAAATGCACAAACCGTACAAGACGGTGACAGTGTCATCAGAGGGGATGGTGTTCGAGTACGTCTCTACGGAATTGACGCTCCTGAAAAAGATCAACCGTATGGTAGAGAAGCCAGACAGGTACTCAAGCAGTACATGCCTCTTGTTGCCAAGATGAAAGAGTATGACGAAGACCGTTACGGGCGCCTTATTGTTGAGCTATTTACTGAGGACAACAAGAGCATAAACGCTGCAATGATTTGCTCAGGCGCTGCATGGTGGTACGAGTATTACGCTCCTGACAGACCTCAATTTAAGCAATGTCAGGAGGACGCTCAGAGTAGCAAGCGTGGTCTTTGGGCTGAACAAGACCCTGTGGCGCCATGGGATTGGAGGAGAAGGTGACCTTAGACGCGGGTTCAGTAGTCTTTCTTACTGCCCCAAGTATGGACAGTGACTCCATTGTCAAAACCACCTTCCAATATATCTTTAGTTACCTCTTGGATGCCCGTTTCAATTCGCCATCCGAGATATATCCGTTGGTGCGAGAGAGATTCCCACTCTTCAACTAAGGTGATGGTAGAACTACCTCTGTCTTCATAGACGTCGACTTTAATACATCCGTCGTACGACCGAGTATCACCTAAGACAGCTCTGAACATGTCTGCTAACGCGTCAAATTTTCCATCGGCGGCTTTGAAATTGAGAACGACTAGTTCGCCCATTTGGCGTCTCCTTCTTTGAGCCAAAGAGCGCTTACGCGCCCAATTGAATAGTTAGCTTTATAGTTGCTTCTACTGAAAAACAATAACAAGCATAGAAGCAGGCACTTAAAATCACAAGATTAGAGGTAAGTCTGCGCTTACCAGTTAACGAGCGGTTGATTGGCTAGGTATAAAAGGGCGTTAGCTCTCATCATTTTCACCACCTGCGATTCAAATAAAAGTAGTGAAGTTACTAACACCTTTTATGCTAAAAGCATTTCAAAACTCTTTAGGGGACTCTAATGAAGAAGTTTTTTGCGCTGGTAACTACCATTTTGTTTTGCAGTGTTGCGTTTGCGGATGCTCACAAGTCTGTTTATCTCGTCGATTTTAAGTGTGATGCCGCAGCATACAAGCAGTTTGCGTCTATGACTTTGGAAGAGCTCAACGCTCAATTTCCCAAGGGTTCCACTAAACTCGCGAGATATCAGGACCTCACATCTGGGAGCGGTATTGTCTTAATTGAGACCGATGACCCCACGCTTGCCATTAGGCACGTGAACCCTTGGACCGAAGTCTGCGATTCGACCATAACTCCAGTGGTCGATGACAAAACAGCATTGGAAATACTTCCCAAAACGTAATAAGTAGGGAAGCTCCGAGGGGTTATTTCAATCCCTCTTTGCTAAGCAAATGACCAGCTGGCGTATAGCATCCTAACTACTCTACAAATAGCATGTCGCTAGCTCGGCCTCGTAACCTGGGCGACTACTGTCGGTAAGTTCACTGCCTATTTTTTAGTCGAAAAGCGTTTTACCCAGCCGCGGATTATGACTTACCGCCTGTCTTCAGAACTCTGTGACTTGCTCCATGACGCGGTCTACCCGGTTTGCCCAGGCCTGTTGCCACTCAGATCGCCATTCCGCTCCTAAGTTTTTGTCGAGCACGTCCTGCATGCTTTGGAACAAGCTCTCGTACATGGCTGTGGTCGCAGAGTAGGCCTTAATGTGGTTTTCTAGCTCCCAATTAAGATAGCCGCTTGGCCCGAGGTGTTCATCTGATAGGAAGAGTTCGAGCAGTAATGCAAACAGTCGTCCCCGCATGTGCTCATCCGAGTACTCCATCAGCGCTGCAGCCTCAGGATCAAGCTCGAAAAAGCGCCCGTTGACTAGAGGCGCCATATCAACTTGGCGCTCGGCATAAAGCTAGAGTGAATCTGAAATGAGGCCGATCTCGCTCGCCGAATCGGTCATCAAAGGTTAGTACCGAGCCGTTTCATGTGCTACTCGTTGAGGCGCTTTATGGCACAAAGTGTCCATGTGCTTACTCTCGGGATGCGAGGGCAGTCACGTCGGCATAAAAGCGTCACAGTTTGCTCTGGCTAACCCAGTCTCGCCATGACATCTCCGAACAGCTCTTCGTCACTCGGGAGCGTCTTCGCTTGCGCGAGCGGTTTTGAGACCCAAGTAATGTTCACCAGATGTTTCCAATTAATGTTCTCGTTGGTGGAGTTGCCGCCCCAGCTGCCACACCCTAGCGAGAAGGTTTGCCGCATGCCATTCCACAAATTGCCACTGTTGGATGGCGCCTGAGGTTGATTCACCATGACGCGAGAGGTTTTGGTTCCACTTGCTAGCTTAATGATGTTGTCATCGCTGTTGGAGTAGATGCCGCAGGAATGGCCCATGCCCTGGTATTCCTGAATCGCGTTCGTGAGCGCAATCGCCTCATGAATATCGGCTACTTTATAAAACGCCATCACGGCCGAGAGCTTTTCACCAGAGAAGGGGTGGTCCGGTCCCACGCCCTCATATGGCACGATAATAAATTTCCGGTCCTCTGGAATAGAGAATCCTGACATCTCAGCGAGCACCTGGGGCTGCTTGACAACCGCTGCTGTATTGAGCGCACCGTCATGCCATAGGACCTTTGCAATCTCTTCAGCCTCTTCCTGTGATGCGACATAACCACCTTCGGCGATCAGCTTCCTTAGTAGTTCGTCATAGACGCTTTCAAGGGCAATGACGGAGTTTTCCGCGGAGCAGGATGCAGCCAGATCGAGTGTCTTAGAAATGCGTATTTTTTCTGCCGTGTCAAAAAGGTCTGCTGTGTCATCCACCGTGATCACTGCATTCCCAGCGCCCACGCCCAATGCGGGCGTGCCGCTTGAATACGCCGCCTTCACCATGCCTGGCCCACCCGTGGCGAGGATGAAGTCACATTGCTTCATAAGCTCTTCGGTTTTGCCGAGTGATGGCTGCGCCATGGTTTGTACAAGATCAGCGGGAGCCCCCATCTTTTCGAGTGCACCGCGCATTTTCTCGACAATCGTCATATTGATGAACTTAGCGCGTGGGTGTGGCGCAATGACAATAGCGTTTCGGCCCTTAACCGCATTGATACTTTTAATAACGGGTGTAGCCTCGGGGTTCGTCGAGGGCGATAAAGCACCAATCACGCCAACGGGCTTGCAGATTTTGACGATATTGCGCTCGAGGTCCTCCTCGATCACACCGACCGATCTATCGGGCAGGATGTCCATGAGCGCCGCTCGGGTTTTCACTGATATTTTTGCGAATTTCCCGTTGTAGTCACCGAGCTGCGTCTCATCGAGGGTTTGTTGCGCGAGTTCCTCGGCCACACCTGGTTTTGCGCAGGACCAGACCATCGCTCTAATGAGTTCGTCGACTTGTTCTTGAGTGTAGTCGGCTATCGTGGCTTGAGCCACGCGCGCGCGTTCTATCAGTGCTGCAACTTCAGCTGTTTCCTCAGGCAGTACGATCGTTTCTGGTGTGCCCATGATGTTCCCCTCACGTTCTTATGTTGAGAATCATACGTCCTAAAACGATGGTGTGCGATGGTCATGGTGCGAACCGAGTCCTTCATGCTGTTTCTAAACTTAATGCTTAAATTAGTGCCTGGAAAGAGGAGCGAATGCGCACAACAATCCCTAACTGAGTTTTCGTAGCGCGAGTTTGCGCTTGAACGAGCGCACCTGAGGTTTTTTGGCCACATTGGCCTCTTAGAGTGCGCTACGTTATTTTTTGGTAGCTTAGCGTCATGACATTGTGAGAACGACGAGGGGTTTATCGATGCGATACGCGCTGGTGTTAATAAGCTTGCTGGTGACGATGACGACCTACGCAGACGATACGTCGTCTATAGACAGCATCGTCAACGCCTACTACGAGGTCGTGTCGGGACCCGAAGGGTTCATCTACGATTCGGACAGAGATGCCAACATTCATGCTGACGGTGCCTTGATCACCAAGGTATTTCCTGACGGGAGGTTCCAGAGACATGATCTGAGCGCTGAGCAGGCCATGATATCAGTGCCTTACGATCAAGCTTTCTTTGAATCTGAAGTTAATAGACGTGTCGAGCGATACGGGAACATTGCGCATGTCTGGAGTGAGTTTGAGATGCGAACCTCTCCTGAGGCTGAGCCGTACAACGGCGGATTCAACAGCATTTCCCTCTACTTTAGAGATGATCGGTGGTGGATCTCATCCTGGTCGACGCAATACAAAGATCCGTCTCTCAAGCCTTCAAAAGCGCCTGCGGCGGAGAAGCTGACGGATCTCGATACAGAGCAGTTCGCGGATGTTGTGAAAAGTATTGTGCAAGACACGCTTCAAGCCTGTGAGGTGCAGGGAGGCATGCAGGGGCGTGCAAAAATGAACCTCGCCGTTGTGGGTGAGGTCAACGCCAAGCTAGTGTGTTCACAGGAATGAGTTCGCAGTGAACGAAGTGAGAGGCCATTATCTTGACTCGGCCTCAGAGGCTAACATCGCCAGCAGATTTAGCCAGTCGGCGTTAAGTGCACTTAAATGCGAGGCTGCGGTTGAACCCGCCGCTATCCGTTTGTCCCTTACTTGCGTATGGTTCATAGCAATTCTGATGAACGGAACAACGGCTTATGGCAGCGCCACTCCCCAATCATCCGCAACTGCGCGGTAACTATGGCCCTATCAATTTTGAAGCGTCTTATGACGATCTTGTCATTGAGGGCACCATACCCCCTGATTTGTCAGGGTCGCTGTATCGGATAGGTCCAAACCCCAAGTTTGTCGAGGGGACTTATCACTGGTTTTTTGGTGCCGGCATGGTTCACGCGTTTCACGTGGATCAGGGGAAAGTAAGTTATTTGAATCGCTGGGTAAGAACGCCAAAGTTTGAAAAAGAAATCGAGATAGGGCGAGGCCTCAGTCTCGACATCAATATCAATTCAGAAACCGGCCATATCGAGAGCAATCGCCGTAATGGAGTCGCTAACACGCACATTCTGGCGCATGGTGACCATTTGGTGGCGCTTGAAGAGGGAAGTCACCCGTTCAGTATGGACCCTCAGACATTGGGGTCAGAAGGCTACGGTCATTACGCCGATGGCATCAAAGGCGCCATGACAGCGCACCCGAAAATTGATCCGGAAACGGGCGAGCTTCATGGTTTCGGTTACATGACCAATCATTTTGGCAGTAACACCATGACCTACCACGTCATCGATCGAAACGGTCGGATGCTCCGGTCGGATGTTTTCGAAGCCCCCTATGCGGCGATGGTTCACGATTTCATGATTACTCGTGACTATGTGATTTTCCCTTTGTTCCCTTTGACCTGCGACTTGGATCGCGTTGCCCAGTTTGGTTTTCCTTTTGCCTTCGATCGAAGTGCTGGCGCGTATATAGGTGTGCTGAAACGTGGCGCTCCCGCGTCAAGCATTCGCTGGTTCGAAGCACCTGTCTGCTATGTCTTCCATTACTTGAACGCGTGGAACGAGGGTTCAAAAGTGACCTTCGATTCAGTCGATTTTCCTGTCGCCCCGAACTTCCCCAATGCGGATGGTAGTATTCCCGCGCACGCGGACGCGCAGGGTAAGCTGACGCGCTGGACGCTAGACGTCGACACCGGCGCGATAGATCGTCACCAGACGCTGGATGTGGCTTCTGAATTTCCACGCATTGATGATCGATTTGCTGCCTCTCGCCATCGTCATGGTTACATTGCAGCCGCTTCACAACGTGCAAAAGGTGACGGTGGCTTATTCCACGAGATTACCCATATCGATTGTGATACGGGCCACGTTAGCTCTTGGGACGCTGGTTTTGGAAACGGTGTTTCTGAACCTGTCTTCGTTGAGAAAAACGCGAGCTCAAAAGAAGGCGAGGGCTGGTTGTTGGCGACTATTTATGACAGCAGGGCCAGCACGTCTTCCATGGTGGTTCTTGACGCCCAAGCGGTCACTGATGGACCCGTGGCCGTGGCAAAGCTAGATCATCGTATCCCCTATGGCTTTCACGGGAGCTGGCGCAATAACTGAAGTTAATGAGCATCCCCGTGCTGCACCGGCGGATGCGATTTGATTGATGTCATGTGTCCGCGCTTATTGGCCGTATCTGCGCCGGAAGCGCACAAATGTCTGCGGTGTCATCGCTCTATGCAGAGCTATTTCCCCGCTCTATGAGCAACACAAAAAACCGCCTCTTTTTGTCTGTATTTTGTCCGGATATTGGTTTCCTATAGCGCGAAATAGGTGCTCGTAGTCTCTGAGGAAAACCATGCGGGATACCATTCGATGAACGCCGAGGCACTCGGTAACGTTCAGGTCACATGGCCTGATGGTGAATGTATAAATGTTCCCACGTTGTGGCTACGCGACGTCTGTCCTTGCGAGGAATGTAGGATTGCTCAGACGCAGGAAAAGCGATTCCACCTTGCCACGTTAGACAGCGTCTCTATTGAAACTCTGACTGTCAGTGACGACCAGCTTTGCGTTACTTGGGCTGGTGGTCACGAGAGTCAATACCGTAGAGCCTTCTTGTCAGGAGATCACGCGCGTGCAACGCCACGATGGGAGCCTTGGAGTGATGATTATTCGCCCGCTTACGTCGATTTCAAATCGTTTCAAGCGAACGATAGCTGTGCCGAGACCGCTATCGAGGAGTTTCTGAGATCGGGTGTTCTCATTCTTGAAAGCGCACCGACCGAGGAAGCGACCCTGGAGTTATTAGCCAAGCGACTTGGTCCTATCCGGGAAGTGCTGTTCGAGCGCATTCACAATGTGAAAGTGGACCCCAACGGCTACAACGTCGCCCATACCAACTTAGGCCTACCACCGCACAACGACTTTGCAAGTTATTCCTGGCCACCTAGTGTTCAGGCACTTCATATGCTAGCAAACGAGGCGAGTGGCGGACGGTCAACCATTTTTGATGGCTGGGGACTGTTGGAAGAGTTCCGCTCTGATGAGCCTGAGGCGTTTGACGTCTTATGCCGGGTGGGAGTGCCCTTCAGAGAATTTGATAAAAGTAATGAGACTTACGCCTGCGAGCCAATTATTCGGCTCAACGCAAGAGGCGAGCTCGTTATTTTCCGCTATTCGAATCAGCTGATGCAGGTGATGAATCCCTCTGATCCCGATATAGCCGCGTTTTACGATGCCTATTACAAACTGAGTCGCCGCTTGTTTGATACCGACAAAGTCCGGCGTTTCCGATTAGAGGGTGGGCAGATATTGATTGTCGCGAGCCATCGCATTCTTCATGGACGCGAAGCAATCGACGACGCCGGGTGCCGACATTTACAGGATGCTTACTTCGAGCACGATAATGTCCGCAACATGCTTACTGTACTAGCGAGGTCGCATGACTGAAGTTTCATTTACGCAAATGAAAGATGGCGCCCAAGCCGATTATGAGTTTTTGGAGCAGTTGGAAGACGACCATATCAAGGGCTTGCCTGATCGCATCATGAAAGCTCTGGCAGGGCTATCCGATGGGCTTGCTGGGTACAAGATCGATCGTCTGAAACACTCGCTACAGACCGCGACTCGCGCGAAGATGAGGATGCCAGTATTGATTGGATTGTAGCTGCCTTGGTCCATGATATTGGCGATGAGCTGGCGCCATTCAGTCACTCGGAATTCGCGGCGACGCTTCTCAAGCCCTTTGTCAGTGAAGAGATTGTCTTGGTGATAGAGAAACACGGCTTATTTCAGGCCTACTACTACGCCCATCATGTAGGGGGTGATCGTCACGCTAGAGATAAGTACAAAGATCATCCGTTCTACGATCAATGCGTGCACTTCTGCGAGGCTTGGGATCAAGCATCCTTCGATCCCAATTACCCGACGCGATCACTTAATTACTTCGAGCCAATGGTGAGAGAAGTTTTCTCGAGACGAGCTCACTGAACTGATCGTTATTTGAAGAGCTTGATTTGAAGAGCTTGGCTCGGTTGCTCCGCAGGCGGCGCGACAGCACAATAGCGTCTCACTGAGGGGCGTATTCAACATGATCAGCTTTGCGCAAGCACAAGATAATTTGCATCAGCTGTGCCGGACATGGGTGGCGACACATCCAGACGTGAGCGAGCCATTAGCACTGTGTGAGTCGCTGGGACGCTATCTCAACGAGGATGTCATTGCCGCTCTAGAACTGCCTCGATCAGATATCTCCGCAATGGACGGCTACGCTATTTGCTCTCAGGACCGTGAGGGTACCCTAACCTCACAAGTGTTCACGCTGAAAGGCGAGTCACGGGCGGGAGAACCCTACAGTGGCGATCCGTTAGCGCAAGGAGAGTGTGTCCGAATTTTCACAGGAGCGGTGGTTCCTGAGTCAGCTGACACGGTAGTTATTCAGGAAAATGTCGAGCGTGATAATACGTCTGTACGAATGCTGCAGGGCACATCGTTTGGTGCAAACATACGTCGTCGCGGCGAGGAAATTGCGGCTCATTCTGCCATTGCAATAGCCGGGCAATTGATAACCCCAAACATGATCCCGCTGCTTGCCAGTCAGGGCATCGCAGAGGTGACGGTTCGAGCAAAATTGCGGGTTGCATTTTTCGCTACGGGCGATGAGTTAAAAGCGGCGGGTGATAGTCTGGGGGAGGGCGACATCTATGAAAGCAATTTGGCCTCCATTGCCGCTGTGCTCGGACATTATCCCATTGACCTCATCGACTTGGGCGTGGTCGAGGATACCCCCGAGGCGATTAAGGCCTGCTTAGCCAAAGCCAGTGAAAAAGCAGATGTGGTTATCAGTAGCGGTGGCGTCTCGGTCGGAGACTATGACTATGTGCGGCAGTGTGTTGATGCCATGGGCGTGGTATCCGACTACAAAGTGGCTATGAAACCGGGTAAACCCGTCTGTTTTGGGCATATTGATGATGCGGAGAATGGGAAGGCGCTGTTCTTCGGACTCCCCGGCAATGCCGTATCGTCGTTTGTCGTTCTGACCGAGCTATACCTCCCAGTGATGAAATATCTGCTCAACCGGGAGCGGGTTATCCCTAACACGCTGCTTGAAGCCGTACTCGAGACGGACCTTTCACGTCGGGGTGGCCGGCTCGAATTTCAACGCGGTGTGTTGAGTCGGGATGAGGATGCGGGCGGGCGGACCTTGTTGCGGGTTTCTGCCATGGGGAGTCAAGATTCGCACCGCGTGCTTGGGCTGGCTCGGGCGAACTGCACTATTAAGATAGCGGCGGATGTTGAGCATATTAGTGCGGGCTCCAAGGTCACGGTCTCTGTTTTTCCTTGGACCGACTTGCAGTGAACGATGCATCGAGTGCTGTTATTGCGGCGGCAATTTTGGCGGGTGGTAACAGCCAGCGCATGGGGGAAGATAAAGCCGCTCTTGGCGATGGGGGCGCATCGCTAATCGAGCGGCAGGTGAAAGATCTGCGGGATCTATCTCAGTCCCTGCCCATTTTCATCTGTTCGGGGTCTCGGCGCTATGAAGCGCTAAATACCTATGACGTTCAACATGTACCGGATGCGCTAAATTCTGCCGGTCCGTTGGCAGGCGTGGCAAAGGCGCTCGAGACAGCGACAGCCGCAGGCCTAGAAGAGGGCTATGTGTTGGTGCTGCCCACTGACTCGCTTATTCCGCCATCACATATATATGACCGCCTGACGGGTGCTGTGTCAGGTGCCAGTGAGGTCGTCCTGTTAACAGGCGAACATTTACATCCTTTGCACGGTCTATTCTCGGTGTCAGTAACCTCCAGCATGAATGACTATGTTGAATCAGGGGGTCGATCGGTCGTGGGGTTCCTCGATGACCGTTCTTGGTCCGCCGTGACTGTACCCGGGGCCTGGGAACCCTGCTTGAATTTCAATACGCCCGAGGAATATGAGCGCGCTCTAGCTGCATTCGCAAAAATGACATCTGTTTAGTGCACTTTAAAGGGCGAAGCGCTTAAGCAAGCACAGTTCGTTGTGGGTGCATATAGTGATACCGTCTGTTTAATGATGTGAGCTGTGGGTGATTAATGATGAACCGACGACACTTTTTGTCAGCATTTGGGACTGCGGCGCTGGCGAGCTCTGCCATACCCGCATGGAGTCAGTACCTCATACCTGAGGGGCAGGTTCGACTGGTCTTTAATGAAAATCCCTATGGACCCAGTCCTAAGGCCATCGCCGAGGTTCAAAAGATTCTGTCATTGAGTGCGTATTATCCCGACTCGCCCTATGACTATCCGATTCGAGATAATTTGTTTGATGCTATAGCCGCCGATAATGAGCTGAGTCATGACAATCTATTCGTGTCGTCCGGCTCGAACGAGGGGCTTCAAGCGGCACTGATGGCCTATGGGCGAACGGGATCGGTTTTGACGCCGGCGCTCACTTACGACGCACACTTGGGCTACGCGGAGGCCCTCGGCGTGACCGTATTGAGGGTGCCATTGCGGTCTGATTTGCAAGTCGACTTGGATGCGATGGAGGCAATGGTTGATGAGTCCGTCGCCGTTGTTTATCTCGCTAATCCCAATAATCCCACGGGCCTCCCAATTGATGCAGAGCGTCTCCGAGCTTTCTGTCGGTCCGTGGGTCCCAAGGCGCTGGTGATTGTCGATGAGGCCTATAACGAACTCACAGATGACCCTGAGAGCGACACCATGGTTGATCTCGTGCGTGAGGGAGAGAATGTTTTGGTGACCCGAACGTTCTCGAAAATCTTCGGTATGGCGGGCATGCGGGTGGGTTACGGCATGGCGAGACCTGACATTATTTCGAACACGTTCAAGCACATCATGGCGTGGCCTAACGGGGTGGGACTCACAGCGGCATATCACAGCTACATTGATCAAGACTTCATTAACTTCTCCCGCGATAAGGTCCGCGAGGGTCGAGCCATGGTTCAAAAGACACTCGCTGATGTCGGTCTGACGCCCGTGCCATCACAAACCAACTTTGTATTTGTAGACGCGGGTCGCGATGCGATGACTATCCGCCGGGCGATGGCGGAAGAGGGGGTGTTGATTAATGCCGGGTACGAGGGATACTCCCACTACCTGCGTATTAGCATGGGCAAGCTTGAAGACCTCAACACATTCGACCGTGTGTTCAAGCGCGTTATGGTGCGTGTCTAACCCGTAACCACAGAGCGTATGCTGCAAGTCCGTTTTTGGTTTTTACGCCTGCTGCTGGATGAGTCAATTAACTACTGCTGCTTGTGAACGATTTGGCCGTTGACGACGGTCACCGTGACAGAGGTCGCGTTGATGGTCTCGGCGGGTATATCGAACAGATTTTTCTCGAGCAACACTAAATCGGCGAGCTTACCCAGGGTAATTGATCCCAGCGACTCCAGTTCACCCACCTGGATGGCGGTATTGCGTGTCATGGCAATAATGGCTTCAGCCAAAGAAACAGACTGATCGGGATTTCGAGGCGGCATCTCGGGTTCACCGGGTAAACGCCGTGTAACCGCCGCCTCAAGCAATTCCAACGGCTTATACGTGGACAGGTAGGCAGAGGCAGGCCAATCGGCTCCGAAGCTTTGGTTGGCGCCGGCGTCCATGATCGAGCGAACGGGATAGGCGTTCTCGACCTTATCCATGCCAACAAACGAGCCGATATTAAAATAGGAGGGATCGCGCGCAGCCCATTGAATGGACGTCTGAGCAGTCACGTGCAGCGCTTTGAATCGCGGAATATCGTCAGGATGCACAAAGTCCATGTGCGCAATGGTGGCTCGCACTGAGTCGTTACCCGTCGTGCCTCTGGCACTCTCAATAGCATCGAGCGACATACGCACTGCCGCACCGCCAATGGCGTGAATATGAACGGGTATGTCCTGACTGAAGTAGGTGGTTACGTTGGCTGTGAGATTCGCCTTCGAAATCATCGGCTGCCCAAAATCCTCGTTTGTGGAGTCAACATAGGACGTCAATAAAAAGGCTGTATGTCCCTCGGGAACACCATCAGCCGCGAGCTTTATGGCTTCGGGCCGAATGAGCTGGCTGCTGTAGGTTTGTTCGAAACGTTTAAACTTAGCGGCGACTCGATCTGCGGCATCATTTTCTCGGACCGAGCCAAAGACCCTCAGACTGAGATCGCCCGATTCACTCAGTGAATGCCAAATTTCATAAGCCTCTTCTTCACTCGGGGCTCCTGCCCAGGCGTCGAAAACCCCCGTGAGGCCAGAAGCTGAAGCGCGTGGAAGCCAGCTGACGAAACGCTCACGGTACGCCGCTTTATCGCCAGGTATGAAGTCGGACTCAATATGTCCACCCGCTTTCTCACGGCCTGTGCCAAGTGGTTCATTGGTAAGTGGGTCGCGCTCAAAAAAGCTCACGCCCGGGTGCGGATCGGGGTAGTTAGCGTCGACACCGCCCTCGCGGAGTGCACGTGATGAAAACCACCGGGAATGACCATCAACTGAGCCAAGAATCACAATACGATCACCGAAAATCTCATCTAACTGTTGTGCCGTAGGGCCGGTCTTGGGGAACAGGTGGTTCTGCCATCCTCGAGCGTAGACGGGCCCTGTACCTGGGTTGGCATCTCGTATTGCTTCTAGTGCTGTCTGCAATTTCTCACGGGTGTCGGCGAGACTAAGATTGACCCCAACATCAGAGAAGGACCCATTAAAGACGTGGGTGTGTGAATCCATAAGTCCCGATATGAGGAGTCCATCTCCAATATCGATTTTTCGGGTATCGGGGCCGATAAATGACTCAATGCCGGCTTCATCGCCAACATAAACGATACGTTCCCCGCGAACCGCAACGGCCGAGGCATTGGGTTGTTCTGGGTCAGATGTGAATACGGCACCACCGGTAAAGATGAGGTCGGCTGGCTCGACTATGGGTTCGCTGTTGCAACTCCCTATTATGGTCGTAGCGATAAGGGTCAAAGTAACGAGCATGATGCGCATAGTCATCGTTTCCTTTTATCTCTTCTAATTGTGTTATTTCTTGTCATTGAGCCCAGACGGTGCAGGCCACCGGTTTTCCTTTTTCGATGGTACCTCAATTATTCAGTGCGCGATGACCCGCTTGATGGCCTGTTATTGATCGATCAGGATGTCGAAATACGTTTCAGGGTAAGGTTCATCGACCAGTGTAAAGTGCCACCACTCCGCGGAGTAAGGTCTGAATCCAGAGGCTGTCATTATCTCGCGGAGAAGGAACCGGTTATCACGGACTCCCCGATCGATCTCATCGCTCTCCGTGTGAGACATTGGATCGAAAAAATCCCACGGCGTGCCCATATCGAGGGGTTGTCCAGTCGCACTATCGACTAGTGTTAAATCAACGGTACTCGCTCGCGAATGTCCCGATTGACTGGCGATGTATCCCAGTTCTATTAGCGAGGAACGCTCGAGACTGGGGTAATAGGCTGGTTTGGTTGATTCCGGGCCGGTACCGGAGACCCACTCCACGAAATCGTCCACGGCGCGCTGGGGTCGATAGCAGTCATACATAAACAGATTCAGACCGCGGCTCTGGGCTCGCTCCTGAGCGCGACCAAGTGCCACTGAGGCGGCCTCGCTCAATAGACAGAGAGGGGCCTCGTAACCGGCTACAGGTCGTCCAATAAAGTTATTGCTACCTGCATATCGTATGTCCGTCAGTAAGCTCGGCATCCTCACCTGTGCGTTTATTAAAAGACTTGGGTCACCGTGCGCGATGACGGGTGTGAGGGTGAGCAGTAATGCTGTGAATAACTGGCGCACGATGAATCTGACTCGTTCGCTGATCGATGCGTCTAGCTTGCCGCGAGAGAGTAGCTCTGCCAAGCTCAATTACAGTTACTGGGAAATGCACGCCATGGATCGACGAATACTCCTTCAATTGAGTCTCGCAAGCACCCTGATGGGGGTCGCGCCCAGCTTTGCGTTCGCAACCGCGGTGAAACGACCGAAGCGTCTGCGTCCTGGCGATACCATTGGGCTCGTTGCGCCAGCGTCTGTCACCTACGAGTCCTTGCAGCTTCAGATAGCGCTTGAGGCTCTGGAGGCGATGGGACTGAAGGCGAAAGTCGGTTCGCATGTTATGGATCGGTTTGGCTATCTTGCCGGTGAGGACGAGGATCGTGCCTCGGATATCAATGCGGCGTTCGCAAATCCTGAGATCGACGCCGTATTCGCCTTGCGTGGTGGTTGGGGTGCGAGCAGGCTACTGCCGTTTTTGGACTTTGACCTCATAGCGAAGAATCCGAAGATCTTCCTTGGGTATAGTGATATCACCAGCTTACTCAACGCGATCTACGCGAAAGCGGGTGTCGTTACGTTTCATGGCCCAAATGTGATGTCGCGCTGGAATGAGTTCACCTATGAGGGAATGCGTGAGGTGCTGTTTGACGCCAGATCATTGGCCTACAGTAATCCTGAAGTCATTGATGATGATCTTGTGGCCCGAAAACCCCGCATCCAGACCATCAACGCGGGTAAGGCTAAAGGGCCCCTGATTGGCGGCAATCTCACTTTGATGAGTGCCTTGGTTGGAACGCCGTATTTCCCGGATGCCAGAGGTGCGATTCTTTTTCTCGAGGACGTTGGGGAGGCGATTTACCGCGTCGATCGCATGATGACCCAGCTCAAGCTAAGCGGCGTGCTAGGTCAAGTTTCCGGCATTGTGTTTGGACACTTTACGGGCGTAAAACCCAATCCTGGCCTTGGTAATTTCGCCTTGATGGATGTCCTCAGGCAGCACTGTGAACCCCTCGGTGTGCCTTGCTATTTTGGTGCCATGATTGGGCACGTAGAGCAGCAGAGCACGGTGCCTGTCGGGGCGATTGCTGAGATGGATGCCGGCGCGGGCGTACTGCGACTCCAGGAGTCGGCAGTTCGATAATGATTTTTCGGGGGGCGCTTTCGGGGTGCCGTAATAACCTCAACTAGCCTGAGGAGGGGAGTATGAAAGGAGATCTTAACGAGATGAGAAAGCCCAGAATTCTCAGCGTACCGCGAGACCAGCTACCCGACTTCGAACCCATGTTTCAGCTGCTCGGGGGAAGCATGGGTTATGTTCCCAATAATTTCCTTTCGATGGCTCATTGGCCTGAGTTACTGACGGCTTTTGGTGGCATCGCTGCGACCATACTACAAACTGGAGAGGTTGACCGTGGGTTGAAGCAACTTGTGGCTATGGTCGCGAGTGCAGCGAATGGTTGTCATTATTGCCAGGCACACACTTCACACTCTGCACATAATTTGGGGGTGCCTCAGGAAAAAGTCCAGGCTGTTTTCGAGTTTGAATCCTCATCGCTGTTTAGCGATGCAGAGCGAGCCGCCCTGCGACTAGCATGGCACGCCGCACTTCAACCCAATGCGTCGAGTGATAGTGATTTCGCAGCGTTGAAGGAGCATTACTCTGATCGAGAGATCGTTGAAATAGTCAGCGTCATTGCGCTGTTTGGATTTCTTAACCGATGGAGTGACACGATGGGCTCAGAGCTGGAGCCCTTACCGCAAGCCTTTGCGGAGTCCATCGATCTCAGTGCCCGTAAGCTCGGAAGCTGACCAATTACCCGTGGCGACGAAGAGTGACATACGCCGCTGATAGCAGGGTGAGAAGCTGATACAGTGCGCGACGATTTACCAACGAAGTGGTTTATAACCTTATGCAACATCCCGGTTTTGCCGAATTAGTCGGCTTTGAGGTCTTCCCAGAGAGCGACGGCACTGGAAAGGGGCAACTAACAGTCTCGGAGCGTCATCTGAATCCCAATGGTGTGGTGCATGTTGGTGCTTTGTTCACCTTGGTCGATACAGCGATGGGTGCCTCACTAATGCGGCGATTAGAAGAAGGTGAAATTTGCGCCACACTCCAGATCTCCATGAATTTCCTGAGGCCTGTTGTCGGTGGCGTGGTTGAATGCGAAGCCCGAGTGGTGAACAAAGGTAGGCGCTTCGCGAATGTTCGCGGGGAGCTCTACGTCCAGAAGAAGCTTGTGGGGACTGCCGATGGCAACTTTGCCATCATGCGAGCCCCCTAAATTATTTACGCAATAGCCGTCGTGTAATTACGCCTGCGCTACTACCAGAATTCCCGGATGGAGCGCGATAACACGAACGCGGTCGCCACTGGCGAGTGATTTGTCGCCTTCCTCACGCGCTAGCTCAACGCGCCACGAGACACCAGAAAATTGATGTGTGGACTGAGTCTCGCGATCTAAAAGGCTCGACAGTGCAAACTCATAACCGACAAAATCCGAACTCTGACCAGAGCGAGGAGGCTCAGCCGCCTGATATTGCTTGAGCGGTTTCCATACCAATACGCCCAAGATAAATGACAGCACGCCCATCACGGCGAACCCAGTTAACCAATCGTCCGGCACCGCCCCTAGGTAAATGAGTAGGGCGGTAATGAGCGATCCGAGCCCGGCGAGGAAGAGCACGATAGTGCTCATACCAAGTACCACTAGCTCTATAACGAGCGCAAGCGCGCCTATCGCAAACCAGAAGCTCGCCGGGTTTTCACCGAAGTATTCAAGCAGAACCATTGGTCGTTCCTTGCACCTCGTTTAGTCGATTGACGATGGTCATCGCCTCAGCCACCACATTGGATGCATTTGTCTGCGTATCGCTTAGCAGTACGACAGAGGAGTCGCGCGCAATTGCCTGCTTGGCTGTGATTGCCTGCTCTGCCAAGTCCAGTTGCACGGCCTTTTGACCATCTTCTGTGTTTGCAGCCGCACCGACTTTGTTCAGGGCCTCAGCTTTCGCTTCTGCGACCGCAATAATCGCGTTCGCTTCACCCTCCGCCTTCAAAATCTGCTCAGCTTTTTCAGCCTCAGCTGCGAGTACTCGGGCCTGCTTTTCTCCTTCGGCAACGTTGATTGACGATTGACGTTCACCTTCGGACTCGAGGATGGCCGCGCGTTTTTCTCGCTCGGCCTTCATCTGCCGTTCCATGGCATCGAGTACGGTGCGTGGTGGTTCAATATCTTTGATTTCGTAACGGAGGACCATGACACCCCAGGGGCCTGCTGCCTCGTTAATTTGTGAGACGATATTGTTGTTCAGCGCCTCACGCTCTTCGAAGGTTTTATCGAGCTCGATTTTGCCGATCTCGCTTCGCATAGTGGTCTGCGCGAGCTGGGTAACGGCATAGACGTAGTCATCCACACCGTAAGATGCTTTGTAGGGATCGAGTACTTTCAAATACAGAACACCATCGACGATCAGTGAGATGTTGTCTCGCGTAATCGCGGCCTGTGATGGGACGTCAACCGCTTGTTCTTTGAGGGTTCTGTTATAAGCGACCCGATCAAAGAATGGATTTAGGAAATTAAGTCCGGCCTCAAGGGTGCGGGTGTACTTACCAAAACGTTCAACGACAAAGGCGCGGTTTTGTGGAACAAACTTGACCGCCTTGGTTAAAACGACAATCAGCACGATCGCAATCGCGACGGAACTTACCAAACCAAACGATAGAAACTGCATGACTACCCCCTCTTAAACTAGTGTGTACTAAATAATTTGGGGTCTCTGCCCCTGATATTCAAGTGTAGGAGCTGATTTCAGTGAGGCAAAGGTTTTTTCTTAGGGCTATTCCATAGACCGGAACATTAGCGCAAGACGCTTCCCGCGACTCAGATTCTCAAGGAAGTCCTTGGCATTATCCTCGCGCGATAAGAAGTCCGAGTACCCTTGCAATGTCTCAACGTCGGCGCCGTCGAGATTAAGGAAGCCCATCTGCCAGTCAGGAAACTCGCGCTCGTCAACTTCGCCTTCAAATAAGACGTCGATAGCCGTATGTCGCTCGTCTTTTTCGATGCTGTCGAAGGTCTGCCGGACCGCGTCCTCTGCACCCTCAAGTACTTGGTAAAACGATCGATCCCGATGGAGTAAAAGCCCCGTAAGATCGCGGGATGTATTGATCCGCCTAGCCTCGGTGAGTAGCTGCACCATGTCAGCCGAGCGCAAGTATCCGGTCTCGGTGCTTACATAACCCAGATGAAAGAGGCGATCACTGTTAGTTTTAGACATGCGTATGGGTCTCTTGACTGCGGCTATGGTTCATTAACTTGATTGAACCGCCAAGGTAAAATAAAGTTGACAGTAAAAATATCCAAATAATTGGACTTTGACTTATTTTTTTACTACTCAAAGTCTATACGGGGGAAATATGGCAGAAGATTCAACTGCAGTTGGTATGAATAACAGCACTAAACAAGCGCTCGAAAGCCGCGCTTTGGCACCGCGGTTCTACACGACCGATTGCGAAGAGATTGGACGCTACGACATTGATCCGGTTCGTGAGGAATGGGACGCCATGATGGCGGCTTTTGAGTTGGATACTAATCGGGAGCACTTCAAACAGAGTTATGAATTTGATCCCGAGACACTGGAGGCAGATCCTGAATTAAAAGCTGAGTTTCTCGATCTGCTGGTCAGTTCAATTACGGCCGAGTACTCAGGTTGTGTCTTGTATCAGGAAATCGAGAGCAAAGTAGGGGATCCAGAGATTGCAACACTCTTCCGCTATATGGCTCGTGACGAGTCGCGACACGCAGGCTTCATAAATCGCGCACTGAATAAATTGGGTGTGGCCGTCGACCTGAGTGTTCTTAAGCGCGATAAGGACTACACCTACTTTAGGCCGAAATTCATTTTTTATGCGACCTACCTGTCTGAAAAGATTGGGTATGCGCGCTACATCACGATTTACCGCCATCTTGAGCGTCACCCAGAGCGTCGTTTCCATCCCATCTTTAAGTGGTTCCTCGAGTGGTGTAACGATGAGTTTGCACATGGTGAGGCCTTTGCCTTGCTGATGCGGGCCAACCCGAAGTTACTCACCGGTTATAATAAGTTGTTCATCCGGATGTTCCTCGTGCTGGTTTATACAACCATGTACGTGCGTGATCATTCTCGCCCTAAGTTATACGCAGCATTTGGCATGGACGTGACGGAATTTGACCATACGGTTTTTGATATCACGACCGAGATTTCGAAGCAGGTTTTCCCGATGACACTGAATACGCGTGATCCTAAATTTCAGCGTGGTCTCGAGCGCCTGTTGGATTTGAATTTGCGCCTCGATGGGCTTGAAGGTGTTAAGGGTATTGGTGCTACGTTTAAGCGTCTGTCATTGCAGGTGGGCATCGGCACAACGATATTACGGTTGTTCCTGCTCCCAACAATCCCGAACCAAATGCCAAAGCAGGTGGCGATGCAACCGGCCTGGTAGGTCTAATTTGCGTGCGGGTGCTTTAGCGCCCGCGCCAATACTGGCTGAATTCAAAGAGGTGACAGAGCCCCGCCATTGTGAGGCAGCCTAGCAAGGCTGTTGACGGTGCGTCCCAGATAGCCAGCTGAATACCGCACATGAGAAATAAGCCGGCCAACAGGTTCGGTAAAAAAGCACTGATTGAGGCGGTAGTGGCCGTCGTGTGATACCGGCGGTACAGCACCACTATTTCAGCGGTGATTAATAAGACTATGACCGCAATCAGGGCGCCTGATTGAAGAAGAGCCGTCATGGTAACGATCAGGCGGCTGTTTTTGACAGACCTAACAGTTGCGCCACGTCTTTGATGAATACGCGCAGGTGCTCTTTTTTCTTCTTGTTGACCAGCTTTTTCTGTGTGTAGGCCTGCCACGTAAGTGTTTGGACGTCCTCGTCTTTACACATCTCAACGAATTGCTCGCGTCGCTTGTCGCTGTGGTACCAGAAATATTGCAGTAGACCCAAGGCGAAGAAGGTGCGGCCATGCAGCTTCATAAAGCGTTTTCGCGGTGCTCTAAAAGCAGAGGCCTTTCCTGTCACCAGGAACTCCTTTATGGCGTCAGCACTGAGGCGTCCACACAGCATGGCGTAGTAAATGCCTTCACCTGATGCAGGGGCCACGACACCGGCGGCATCACCGGAAACCAACAACGCTTTGCCGTCGTCCCATCGCTTCATGGGTTTCATGGGAATGGGGGCACCTTCTTTCCGAATGGTTTCCGCTGTATCGAGGCCCGAGATGGCTCGCAGTTCGTTGACAGACTTTTTTGCAGAGAAGTCTTTGTGCGCGCTACCCACACCAATACTGGCCGATTTCCCATGTGGGAAAACCCAGGCGTAGAAATCGGGTGATAAGCCTCCCTGGTACCAAACTTCGCAGCGTTCGGGGTCGTAGTCCTCGGTTGCCGCTTCGGGTGCTTCGACAATTTCGTGGTAGGCCAGTACCCAAGGGACGTTAGCGTGTTTTGGAATGCCTTGCCTTGCAACCTTTGAACGAGCGCCATCCGCACCCAGTACACAGCGCGCCGTGGCGGTTCTCGTCTCGGTGTCGTGGTCCTTGGAGACGTAGGTCACTCGAAGCGTGGTTTTATCGATGTACTCGACCTTCTTGAAGGCGGCGAGTTCTAGATCTGCACCCGCACGTTGAGCCCTTAGCCGCAGCCAAGGGTCAAATTCGTCTCTGTCCACCATGCCTACAAAGGTTCCCTCGATGGGCATGTCAACTTTCTGTGCCTTGGGTGAAATCATTCGCGCTGACTGGATTTCTGCTTTCAAGAGAGATCTAGGGATGTCGAACTCACCTAAAATACAGGGAGGAATCGCGCCACCACAGGGCTTAATTCTAAAAGCCCGTTCTAACAGTAGGACTTTGTGGCCAGCGAGCGCAATTTCGTGCGCTGCGGTCGCACCTGACGGGCCGCCACCCACAACGATCACATCGTAGTCTGTTTCTCTATCGCTCATGGGTTGACTCCCCCGAGTTGATTTTTGAGTGCAAAGGTATTGTCAACGTCCGAGTCTTTCGTATCGGCGTTAACTTGTTGATCAATGTTAAAGATGAGGCTGGCTGCCCATAAAAATAAGACTGCTTCAGCGAGGAAGACGAGGCCATAGGATGCCGCTGGATTGCTCAACCAGAGCCCAGTGATATCGACTGCTACCGTACC
Organism: Halieaceae bacterium; assembly: GCA_902613175.1. Classification (GTDB taxonomy): domain Bacteria; phylum Pseudomonadota; class Gammaproteobacteria; order Pseudomonadales; family Halieaceae; genus Luminiphilus. The sequence goes on from CACMGJ010000001.1 coordinate 28,982, forward strand.
GATGAATCCCCCCAGCGCGAATGAGATCGCCTGAGCAGCACCCCACAAGCCCATTCGGAGTCCGTCGCGTTGCTTACGTCCTTGGCCTGCCAGCATCATCATTCCGCCGATGGCTGCGACAGCAAAACTGCCGTTAGCAACGCCTAAAACAAAGACGTTGAGGTTGATGGGCCAGTTCGTACTTGTTATTCCGCCAAAGGCCAGCAAGGTTAGGGAGATGGCTGAGACAAGACAGCCACCGCGTATCCAGAGGTGCAGGACATGGCGGGTCCGGGATTTAAAGGCATAGGTGGAAACCGCCATTGCGAACATACCCAACAACATGCCTGCGTGTTGAATGCCTGCCAGCGCCGTTGTCTCACCAACAGTCCAGCCGAAGGTTAGTCCGACAAATGGCTCGAGAATAAGATCCTGCGCGCTGTACGCCAGCATCGATGCGAAGACAAAAATGGTGAATCGACGAGCGTGATCCTCGCCCCATACTTCCTTGATAGCCTCAGTGAACGGGGGTTTCTTCTCTGGCTCAACGGCGATGATCACTGGGGACTCAATTGGTTTTTCAATACCGATGATGGCAGTGAAGGTGACTACTAGTGCTATGGCCGCTGTGCCACAGACCACAGCCAGGAGCCTTGCTTCCGAGAATGGATCTAACAGTTGGCCCGTGATACCACCAGTGACTGCGAAGCCCATGATCATCATGAACCACACTAAAGAGGCGGCGGCAGGCTTTCGTTGATCACTCACCTGCTTTGATAGCATAACCAGCAGTGAGGTTCCTGCAGCCCCTGATCCCACCCCGATGAGCAGATAACCCAGGCCGGCAACGACGTGTCCAATCCAACCAACCTGATTGGCCAAGGTGGCGCCATAAGCTGCGGTCATGCTTCCGATAGCCAGGATGATCATGCCGCCAACAATCCATGGGGTGCGTCGACCTCCCGCGTCACTGCCATAGCCAATGTAGGGTCGTGCGAGTTGTACTACGTGGTGCAATGTAATCAGGAAGCCCGGGACTGATGCCGCCAGTGCGTATTCCACGACCATAATTCGATTAAGGGTGTTGGTCGGTAGGAAGATGAGGGCGCCAAGACAGGTTTGAATTAGCCCCAAGCGAACGATGGCCAGCCATGAGAGAGTTTTTAGCTCAGCCAAAATGACCTCCCATTGCGAGTGCAGAGATCATCATGCCCGCGACGTATTGAGTGACGCCCACACCGTTGTACCACGGAGCAAGTTGACGCGGATTAGTCAGGAACCGAAGCATCGCCAACAGCTGACCGGCAATCAAAACAGTAACGAGGCCAGCAGCGACAATATGCCCCCATTCTGCGAGTAACCAGAGTACGCCTAGCTGGGGGGTGATCATGACAAGACATGCAAATTTAGCGGCGCGCTCGGGTCCCATTTGGACCGGAAGCGTCTTGATTCCCACCGCAAAGTCACCGTCGATGGCCTTAAAGTCATTCAAGGTCATGATGCCGTGGGCTCCCAGACTATAAAGCGCCGCAATGATTAAAATAGAGGTGCTGGGGAGTTGACCGCCAATCACAATCGCGGCGCCCGTAATCCACGCTAAGCCCTCGTAGCTCACGGCAACGGAGAGGTTTCCCCACCACCCGTTTTGTTTTAAGCGAAGCGGGGGCGCGCTGTAGGCCCAAGCTAGAAGCAGTCCAACCGCTGTTGCGCCCGCAACCCAGGGACCGAGCATAAAGCTCCAGGCTTGTGCAATGACGCACCAGACAAAAGCAAATCGAAGCGCGGCTGCTTCTGAGACGCGACCGGAAGGAATCGGTCTGTCCGGTTCGTTCAGTGCATCAACCTCTCGATCTTGCCAATCATTGATGATTTGGCTCGCTCCGCAGACCAATGGGCCGGTCAGTAATATTCCGGCAAGGAAAATCCAGGGCGCCTGGAAAGGGGTCATGCCACCCGATACAAGACCGCACATGAGTGCCCACATGGGTGGGAACCACGTAATCGGTTTAAGGAGCTGAATGAAATCGGCGATGGACGCGCCCGATGTTGCTCCCGGGTTTACAGCCGTAGAATTGCTCATTCCAACATGGTGTACATGCTGGGACAAACAGTCAATAATTCATGATAATTTAATAGTAATTAAATATTTACAGTGCGTCTCGATCGCCATCAACCTCGGCATCGCCAAGATCAAAGCGACGCAGCTTTGTATACAAACTTTGACGGCTAAGACCGAGCAATTCGGCTGCAGAAGCGCGATTTCCGCTGGTCAATTTGAGTGCGGCTTCTATGCAGAGCGCCTCAATGACATCGGTCGACTCGCGGACCAGTTCTTTCAGAGGTACACGACCCACGCGGCCCGTTATTTGCTCGATAGAGCGGGGTAGATGGTCGTCCACCGACTGATCTGGCGTAATCCGCCTGCCGATATCTCTAACAAAGAGCATGACGCGCGTAGTGCCATTTTTACCGACCCTGGCCACCGACAATTCGATATCCACGGAGGATTCGGTTTCGGTCCTTAGGGTGGTCGAGTATAAGCGTACGGATCCCTCTTGTTTCGAGTGATCCAGCACAATATTGAGATCGACTGCTGATCTGCCGATCCAGCGATCGGCCCTTCGGCCCTCAACCAGTTCTGGCGATACGATGCCGGCCATTTCCAAGAACGCATTGTTCGCGGCTAAGACGATGCCTTGCTCATCCATCTCCAAAATGCCATCAGGTGCATCGCTGAAGAAAGACTGAAACTCTGCACCTGTGAGATCGCGTTCGCTGTCATCCCTGAGTCGGATCAAGAGGCGTCCCTCACCCGACTGGCGAAGATATGTAATGGCAATGTTCAGCTCTAAACCCGCGTCAGTATTGATCATCCCGTCGACGGTCGTGGTCACTGACCGCGCTTCGCGAGTCAGTCGATCTAGGACGTTTCTTGCCTCGTCACCCAGTCCTAGAGGAAAAGGTTTGCCCACTAAAGTGGCACCAGCGCCAACCAGTAAGGTGGCCGCTACCGGATTTGCTTCGAGTATACGGCCGCTAGAATCGTCGACCACAATGAAGCCTTCAGAAACCATATCGAGTAAGCGACGATAGCGAGCTTCAAGCCTTCTTTTTGACCAGTAATCACGTTCCATTGCATGTTGAGCATTCAGTAGTTGGTGCCGCAGGCTCGCCTCTGGCAGCAGATCAATGGCTGCTACTTTTACGTTGCTGGAATTGGTTTCTGCGCAGATCCAGCAAAGTAGCGGGACGGTGTTACCACTGCGTGGCTCGAACGACGTATCGCACCGGACAGCTACGCCTTTATTCCGTCTTGCCTCGTCTAATCGTGACTCTAACTGGGCTCGCGAATCATCACCCACAAGTTCACTCAGCGGACGGCCAATCAGCGCTTCCGGTTGCAGACTGCTTGAGGGGCCATTGACGCTGGCGTCGAGAACAATGCCGTTTTCATTGATGAGGAATTGCAGACTTGCGAGGTGCTGAAGTAGGAGCTCGGAAGGGGGCGCTGATACGGTATTCACTGCGGCTACTACTCCGATACTACGAAACGCGCCGTGGGCGTCACTATTGTCCTAGAAATCCGAATGTTACACAGGGTGGCGTTGGTCGTCATCACAATGTTTACAGTTCAATGGCTATTTCCTTAATACGTCAACTTTATCGATCAGGATCACTGTAATATTTAGTTGACACTAATATGGCCGAACACTACTCTGCAAATTCATAAGATGACGCTAAATGTGCGCGTTCCGCACAGAGCGGGGAATGTGGCGTGAGTGATAAGAAAAATGAACTAACCGGCGCTGGTTTGTACACGCCGGAACAAAAGTTACGCCGAGACCAGACGGTCTGGACGCTGGTGCAGGGGGTGCTGGCACCGCTTCAGTTTTTGGTTTTTGCAGTCAGCGCGGTTTTTGTTGTGAATTTCTTGCTGAATGGGACGGGGCTATTTGCTGCCACCGTTTCGGTCGTCATGAAGACAGGCATTCTCTACACCATCATGGTTACTGGTGCGATCTGGGAAAAGGTCGTCTTTGGTCGTTATCTATTTGCATCGGCGTTTTTCTGGGAAGACGTCGTCAGCATGGGTGTTATTGCGCTCCATACGCTTTATCTGGTCATGCTGTTGGCTGGCTGGGGTACTCCTCAGGAGCAAATGTGGATCGCGCTTGCAGCCTATGCGGCTTATGTCGTCAACGCAGTGCAGTTTCTCAAGAAATTCCAGCTTGCGAGAGCAACGTCGGTAGAGACGGTAACGTCATACACGACCGATGAGATGCCCGTAGGTGCGCGCTCATGAGTTCTGTTATTGCAAGTAGCGTAGCTGAGCATCATCCGGGTCCTCAGACACAAGAGCGAGGTCAAAGAGCCGTCTTCTGCGGCCTCACATCCATTATATGGTTGCATCGCCGAATTCAGGATGCCTTCTTCCTTGTTGTTGGCTCGCGAACTTGTGCGCACCTTATTCAATCGGCGGCCGGCGTAATGATCTTTGCGGAGCCGCGTTTTGCGACCGCCATCCTGGGAGAGAGAGACCTCGCTGGCATGGCTGATTGCCATGAGGAGCTTGATCGCGTGGTGAGCGAATTGATTGCGCGTCGCTCCGGTATTAACCGCCTCTTTCTTGTGGGCTCCTGCCCCTCCGAGGTAATTAAACTTGATCTGGAGACTGCTGCCGCCAAGCTGCAGGTCAAACACGAAAATCGTGTACGCATTTCTGCCTTCAGTGGGAGCGGCATTGAAACAACCTTCACTCAAGGTGAAGACCAGTGCCTGAAAAGCACAATTGCTGAGTTGCCCGCGCTCGAAGCCTCGAAAGAAAATCTCATCGTCTTGGGAACGGTCTCGGATATTGTTGAGGATCAGTTCCGGCGCTTATTAGACGAATTAGACATCAAAGATGTTCACTTTTACCCCGGGCGCAAGGCCGGTGACTTGCCGGCGGTGGGTAAAGGTACGCGCGTTATAGCGGCGCAACCGTTTGTTGGTGAAACGGCGCGAGCCCTAATAGCACGAGGCGCTAATTTGATTAGCGCACCCTTCCCGTTGGGTGCCGAAGGCAGTAAAGCGTGGTTTGAGTCAGTTGCCGAAGCATACGGCGTCGATTCGCAACGGACAGAGCAAGTACTTGAACTGCCGTATCAGCGCGCAAAGCGAGCGGTATCGGTGCATCGCTCAAAGCTCGAGGGCAAACGCATTCACTTCTTGCCCGACTCACAACTTGAAATTCCGATGGCCCGTTTCCTGTCAGAGGAGTGTGGCTTGGGCATCAATGAGGTTGGCACCCCTTTTCATGATCAATTAGTGATGCGGGCAGAGTTGGCTCGTTTGCGAAAGGATGTGCCTATGGTTGAGGGACAGGATCTCGACCCTGCATTGGCTCGAGTTCGAGCCTCGCGGCCCGATTTAACCGTCTGCGGGATGGGTATTGCCAACGCGCTTGAGTCAGAGGGGCTACGAACTAAGTGGTCGATTGAGCTTGTTTTTTCACCCGTTCAGGGATTTGACCAAGCCGGCGATCTGGCAGGTCTTTTTGCCAAGCCCTTGGCACGCGAAGACATACTGGAGGTGGGGTCATGGAGCTGACGCTATGGACTTATGAAGGTCCGCCCCACGTGGGCGCGATCCGTATTGCCGCATCGATGCGCGACGTTCACCTGATGTTGCACTCACCGCAGGGAGACACCTACGCCGATTTGCTGTTCACGATGATTGAACGGGAAGGTCAAAGACCACCGGTTACGTATACGACATTCCAAGCACGCGATCTGGGTTCCTCGACAGCCGAGATGGTTGTTAATTCATTGCGTGAATGCGCCGAGCGCTTTAAGCCTCAGGTGTTAATGGTGGCTGATTCCTGTACCGCTGAGCTCATACAAGATCAGCCCGGTGCATTAGCTCTAGGCGCCAATCTTCCGGTGCCCGTGATCCCTCTGGAAATGGCCGCTTACACCCGAAAAGAGAACTGGGGTGCGGCGGAAACGTTTTATCAATTGGTCCGTGGACTACTGTCTCGTCAAGCGCCACCACCCGGAACCGAGCGGCCACCTCGAGACGTCAATACGATGCCAAGTGTGAATCTTCTCGGCCCCACGAAGCTCGGGTTTAGGTGTCGTGATGACGTCGTTGAGATAGAGCGCTTATTGAGGTCCATGGGTGTGGACGTCAATGTGGTTGCGCCCCTGGGCGCCTCTCCACAGGACTTGCAAGCCATTCCCAAGGCCGACGCTAATATCAATCTCTGTCCCGAAGTATCGGATTTAACCTGTAGTTGGCTCGCTCGAACATTCGGGATGCCAACCATTAGCACGATTCCAATGGGCTGGGGTGCCACGCGTGACTTCATCGCTGAGGTCGCAGCGGTACTGGATTTAGATATCAATGTTGACGCGGTTGGAGAGTCTCGCCTGCCTTGGTATTCACGCTCGATTGATTCGACCTACCTAACTGGCAAACGGGTATTCGTGTTTGCTGACGGTAGTCATGCGATTGCTGCGGCGAGGGTTGCTCGCGATGAAATGGGATTTGAGGTTGTCGGTTTAGGCACCTATAGCAGAGAGCGAGCCCGCGATGTTCGTGCGGCTGCCAAGGAATATGGCTTAGAAGCGCTCATCACAGATAATTACCTCGAGGTTGAAGCCAAAGTTCAAGAGCTGCAGCCCGAGATGGTACTGGGAACCCAGATGGAGCGGCATATCGCTAAGCGACTTGGGATTCCATGTGCTGTTATTTCAACTCCGGCGCACGTCCAGGATTACCCGGCCCGATACTCGCCTCAGATGGGATTCGAGGGTGCAAACGTATTGTTCGACACCTGGGTTCATCCGCTGATCATGGGCCTTGAAGAGCATCTTTTACATATGTTCCGTGATGACTTCGAATTCAACGACAGTGTTGGGCCCTCGCATTTGGGGAGTGAAGGAGAGGGTTCTCGAGCTAAAGGTTCACCGGACGATAGCCAATCAGATGATGGTGCGGTCGTCTGGGCATTTGACGCCGAGAAGGAGCTCAAAAAGATTCCATTTTTTGTCAGAGGAAAAGCTCGACGAAATACAGAGAGATTTGCATTCGAGCACGGACTTACCACTATCGAAGTAGACACGCTCTATGACGCGAAAGCACACTTCAGCAACTGACGAAGCGACGCCGATAAAAGTCGTCCTTGTCACACTTGATAACCATGTTAATGGTGCTATAGCTCGGGCGGAAAAACGATTAACCCATGACTTGCCCGGTATCGACTTTAGAAGCTTTGCCGCGACCGAATGGGATGCAGACTCTCGGTCATTAACCGATTGCAGGGATGCGATCGCTGAGGGCGACATAATCATTGTCACCATGTTGTTTATGGAGCCCCATATAAAGGCAATTTCCGATGCGCTAGCTGCGCGACGCGAAGCTTGCGATGCCATGGTGTGCTGTATGTCGGCACCTGAGGTCATGCAGTACACCCGGATGGACCGGTTCACAATGGACGGTGAACCTTCAGGTCCCATCGCATTACTTAAACGTCTCCGAGGCACGCCGAAAGATGGAAAGCCCGCCGCCTCAGGGGAGAGGCAGCTTGCGATGTTGCGGCGTTTGCCCCGCATACTTCGGTTTATTCCCGGGACTGCTCAAGATGTCAGGGCCTACTTCCTCACGCTGCAATACTGGCTCGCTGGATCTGAGGACAATCTCACCCGGATGGTGAGCTTCCTGATTCATCGCTATGCCGCGGGCCCTCGCGAGGTGCTCCGAAAAATCGCGCGGGAAGAGCCTCCGATCGAGTATCCCGACGTCGGTGTGTACCAACTTGAGGGTCGTCAGCGCATTGTCGATTCGGTCGATGAAATATCGGCGCCAGATCAACATGCCGGAACCGTTGGCTTATTGTTGATGCGCTCCTACGCGCTTGCGGGTAATACCCGTCACTATGATGCGGTAATAAAAGCTTTGGAAGCACGAGGTCTTAAGGTGATTCCCGCCTTCGCTGCCGGATTGGATGCACGTCCTGCCGCTAGGCGCTTCTTCATGGAGCATGACCAACCCATTGTAGATGCAGTGGTCTCGTTAACGGGTTTCTCGCTCGTTGGCGGGCCCGCGTACAACGATACTGAGGCGGCACAAGCCATGTTGGCCGAGTTAAATGTGCCTTATCTTGCCGTTCAGGCCCTCGAATTCCAGAGCATTAACCAGTGGCGTGACTCTCCTATGGGACTTATGCCAGTCGAAGCCACCATTATGGTTGCGATTCCTGAACTCGATGGCGCCACGGGACCCATGGTCTTCAGTGGTCGTGATCGAGAGGATCCGAAGCGTTCCTTTGATATGAGCCCTGAAGTTGAGCGCATTGACCGATTGGCAGATCGCGTTCACAAGCTGGTAAAGCTCCGGCGAACAACGCGAGCAGACCGCAAAATCAGTATTACCCTATTTAACTTTCCACCCAACAGCGGAGCGATGGGAACGGCTGCGCATTTGAGCGTTTTTGAGTCAGTGCTCAATACACTCCGAGCCCTCGATAAGGCGGGTTATCAGGTTGAGCTACCTGAAAGCGTTGATGCGCTTCGAGGGGCATTACTAGTCGGAAACTCAGAGCAGTACGGTGCCGAAGCAAATGTACACGCGACAATACCGGTTGATGATCACGTTGCCCGCGAGCCTTATCTCGAGGAAATCGAAGCTCAGTGGGGCCCTGCGCCTGGCAAGCACTGGACCGACGGACGCCAGTTATTTGTTCTCGGCAAATCATTCGGCAATGTGTTCATCGGGGTGCAGCCCGCAATGGGTTACGAAGGCGACCCGATGCGACTGCTGTTCGAGGGAGGGCTAGCACCGACACACGTGTTCTCCGCCTATTACCGATGGCTTCGCGAGGATTATGCCGCAGATGCGGTACTGCACTTTGGCACCCACGGTGCGCTCGAATTTATGCCGGGCAAGCAGGTGGGTCTCTCTAGCCAGTGTTGGCCTGACCGACTGATTGCCGATCTACCAAATTTTTATCTCTACGCCGCGAACAACCCCTCCGAGGGTTTGATCGCAAAGCGTCGTTCAGCCGCCACCTTGATCAGCTACCTCACACCGCCTGTCACTCGCGCAGATTTACACAAAGAGTTTGCCGAATTGCGGTCCATGATCGATCGATGGCGAACGAGAGAGCCTGGGACCAATGAAGCTCAGTTACAGCAGTTACTGGACGCCATCGCCGCGCAGGCCGAGATCTGTGAGCTGCCCTCGGCGATCACGCCTACGGAACTAGCTGAAGCCGAGGCGTGGGTAAACGATTTACGGCTCCAACTCGATGAAATTGAAACGTCTCTGATTCCGTTTGGTCTGCATGTAGTCGGGTCTCCCATGACTTCATCTGAGCGCGCTGAGACCCTTGCTGCAATCGCGCAGGCGGGTGGCGCTGATGGGATTGATCAAAGCCGACTGGATAGTGTTCTCGCGTCTAAAGATCTCGGCGCATTGAATGGACTGCTCGCGGAATATCACGTTGCTGCCGATGATATCGAGTCGCTTGCCGGTCGATTGACCGAGGCATTCGGTCATTTGGTTGAGGAGTTTGAACTCCCTGCTCTGATTGACGCATTAGATGCAAAATTCATTCCCCCTGTGTCGGGTGGAGATCTCATTCGAAATCCGGAAAGTCTTCCAACGGGCCGCAATATTCATGGGTTTGATCCCTTTCGGCTGCCGAGCGCATTTGCAGTGATCGAGGGCGAGCGACAAGCCAAGCAACTTCTTGATCGGCATCTCGCAGACAGCGGAGCCCCACCAACGTCAGTTGCCCTGGTGTTGTGGGGAACAGACAACCTAAAGACTGAAGGCGTTGCCATTGGTCAGGCGCTTGCGCTCATGGGTGCGCACCCACGGTTCGATAGTTACGGCCGGTTGTCGGGTGCGGAGCTTATCCCTATCGATGAACTGGGTCGGTCTCGTGTTGACGTTATCGTGACTTTATCCGGCATTTTTCGCGATCTGCTGCCAATGCAAACGCGTCTGCTGGCAGAGGCGGCGTATTTAGCTGCTGCAGCTGATGAGCCATTGGAGCTCAATCCCATCAGACGAAGTGCCTTGGAGTATCAGGCGAAGCATGACTGCGATTTAGACACTGCCGCATTGCGTGTGTTCAGCAACTCCGAGGGGGCCTACGGCTCCAACGTTAATATGTTGGTTGACTCTGGTCGCTGGGATAATGAGTCCGAGTTCGCTGACACCTACACAAATCGTAAAGGGTTTGCCTACGGAAGAACGGGTGCAGTATCTCAGCAGACCGAGCTGTTAAATGACGTGCTAGGTAACGTTGATCTCGCCTATCAAAACCTTGATTCCGTCGAACTCGGCATCACAACTGTCGATCATTATTTTGACACGTTAGGTGGCATTAGCAGCGCTGTGCAGCGGGCAAAGGGCGACAGTGTTCCCGTGTATATCGCTGATCACACGGGCAGTGGCGACGGCAAGGTCCGTACGCTTAATGAACAAGTTGCGTTAGAGACGCGCACGCGTCTTTTGAATCCGAAATGGTACGAGTCTATGCTCGACCATGGATACGAGGGTGTCCGCCAAATTGAGGCACATCTTACCAATACCATGGGCTGGTCAGCGACTGCTGGCGGTGTGGCACCGTGGGTTTATAAGCAAGTATCAGAAACATTCATTCTTGATGAAGACATGCGGCGGCGGTTGGCTGAGCTCAATCCCGTTGCGGCATCTCGCGTCGCTAATCGGCTCATTGAGGCACAAGAGAGAGACTACTGGGGAGCTGACGAGGAGCAACTCGAGGCGCTTAGGCGCGCGGGTGAAGACCTTGAAGATCTTTTAGAAGGCATATCGGGGGAGGTAGCCGCATGAATTCACCAAACCAATTTATTCCAGTTAAGGATGTCGGAAACGGTGATGGCGAGGGCAGTGTTCAGGTGCATTTGGATGAACACATTGATGTCGCAAAAGCCAAGGTTTTTGCAGTTTATGGAAAGGGGGGGATTGGCAAAAGTACAACGTCCTCTAATTTGTCGGTCGCGTTTTCCAAGCTCGGAAAGCGCGTCATCCAAATTGGCTGTGACCCGAAGCACGACTCTACCTTCACTTTGACCAAGGCGTTAATGCCTACGGTTATCGATGTTCTGGAGTCGGTTGAGTTTCACGCCGAAGAGCTCCGCACCGAGGACTATGTGCACGTTGGTTACAACGGTGTTATGTGCGTAGAAGCGGGTGGTCCACCCGCGGGAACGGGCTGCGGTGGCTACGTCGTGGGTCAGACCGTCAAGCTATTAAAGCAGCACCATTTGCTGGACGATGCCGACGTCGTCATTTTTGATGTCTTGGGTGACGTCGTGTGTGGTGGCTTTGCGTCGCCACTACAACACGCTGAACGGGCACTCGTTGTCACAGCCAACGATTTCGACTCGATTTTTGCGATGAACCGGATCGCAGCTGCGATAGAAGCAAAATCCAAAAACTACGGTGTCCGCTTGGGCGGCGTAATTGCGAACCGTAGCGCCGATACAGATGAGATTGATCGCTTTAACGAAGCCGTGGGGTTGAAGCGTGTAGCTCACTTCCCGGACCTCGATATCATCCGGCGCAGTCGCCTGAAAAAATCGACCTTATTCGAGTTGCCTGACTCTCCCGAGCTCAAAGCGGTGCAAGACGAATATCTGCAGCTTGCTGAGGGTTTATGGAATGGTGCAGAGCCACTCGATGTTAAGCCAATGAAAGATCGCGATCTTTTCGACTTCCTGGGATTTGACTGATGGCTCATGTGAACTACCAACAGCGTCGCCAGCAGATCCAGCATTACTTCGATCGCACGGCCGCGGACGTCTGGGCGCGATTGACCTCAGACGAACCCGTGAGTGGCATTCGTGAAACGGTGCGCTCGGGTCGCGAGGAAATGCGAAATACGTTGCTGAGTTGGTTGCCTGAGAACTTGTCCGGTCGGCAAGTATTAGACGCGGGTTGTGGCACCGGCGTTATCTCTATCGAGCTTGCAAAGCGTGGTGCTGAAGTGATCGCCGTTGATCTGTCACAGTCCCTGATCGAGCTCGCAAATGAGCGTTACTCGACGATGGACGAGTACCACCGTATTCAATTCATTGTCGGTGATATGCGCCAATTAGAAGGCCAGCGCTTTGATCATGTGCTAGCGATGGACTCAATTATTCATTACGCGGCCCAAGATGGGCTCCGGACGCTTGAGACACTCGCGGACAGCGTTGATGAGTCGATGGTGTTTACCTTCGCTCCGAAGACCTTGCCACTGGCGGCAATGCACGCCGTCGGAAAGTTGTTCCCTCGAAGTGATCGCGCGCCGGCCATCGAGCCAATAGCTCCCGCTGCTCTCCTGAAATCACTCGGTAACTCGACTGAGTTGACTGACTGGCAAGTGGGTAGAGAGCACAAAGTTTCAACGGGCTTTTACACTTCTCAAGCAATGGAGTTATTCAGAGAATGCTGATTTCGCGCGAGCAGTTTATGGCGTTGACCGCTCGAATTAACGAGCGATATCTGCCATGGCTGAACGTTGTTCAGGGTGATCTCACCCTATCTCGTCTCGCGCGCCTGTCACTGTTCCAAGTGTCTGTTGGAATTTGTTTTGTACTGCTGAACGGTACGCTTAACCGCATCATGGTGGTCGAGCTGGGCCGAGCGGCATGGCTGGTGTCGGCGATGTTGGCACTACCACTGTTACTCGCGCCGGCTAGGGTGCTCATTGGTTATCGCTCCGATAATCATCAGTCCTTCTTAGGCTACCGGCGACTCCCCTATTTGTGGATGGGAACCATGGGACAGTTTGGTGGACTTGCACTCATGCCATTTGCACTCGTCCTTATGACATCCGCCGATGCTAGTGCCTCGTGGATGGGCTTCGGCGCATCACTGGGAGCTTTATTGCTCGTCGGCGCGGGCATGCACACTACGCAGACCGCTGGCCTTGCTTTAGCCACTGATTTGGCCTCTGAAAAGACGCGCCATCAGGTCGTGACAATGCTCTATCTGATGTTATTAGTGGGCATGGTGATTGGTGCTCTCGGATTCTCGTTGTTACTCGAGCCCTTCAGCTATTTCAGGCTAATTCAGGTCATTCAGGGGTCAGCATTGGTTGTCGCCGGTCTCAATATTGTGGCCATGTGGCAAATGGAGCCTAGACGGCCCGATCTGACAAGCTTCGAGCTATCGCGACCCAGTTTTGGACAGTCGTGGAGGGCACTATCCGCAAACCCTGGTGCGCAACGACTGTTAATTGCAGTGGCTTTGGGAACGCTGGGCTTCAGCATGCAGGAAATTCTACTGGAGCCCTATGGTGCTGAAGTATTGGCGATGTCCGTCAGTCAGACTACGCGCCTCACCGCCATATTCGCGGGTGGTATGTTGATCGCAATGGCACTGTCGGCACGATATCTCGGTCGCGCGGGTGAACCCATTCGGCTGGCTGCGTACGGTGCTGTAGTTGGGGTGTTCGCGTTCGCGGCTGTCATTATGGCCGGTGCCTTTGACTCCCTTACCTTGTTTGCTGCTGGCACGTTGCTAATCGGTATTGGCAATGGATTGTTTGCTGTCGGTACGTTAACGGCTGCCATGTTATTGGCAGGCGCTGCCTCTGCCGGTCTCGTGATCGGGACCTGGGGTGCGGTTCAGGCAACAGCCGTCGGCTGTGCCGTGTTCCTAGGTGGTGCGCTACGAGATATGACGGAAGCCCTGATACAGGGCGGCATGATCAGTCAGCAATTGTCAGGCCCCGCGACACCTTATGGCGCGGTTTATCACCTCGAAATAATTATCTTATTCGCCTCGCTCGTTGCATTGGGACCATTGGTGCGGCGGCTAGGCAATGACAAGGACCAACCACTCACAATGAAACTTGCTGATTTCCCGAGTTAGAAACCACTGCCAGGAGGACACACCATGGGTACTGGAGAATTTTACTTAGACTTTGCAGCGATTGTATTCACCGTTTTTTGCGGTGCATTCGTATACCTCGTGCTCTACCTTCATAAAGAAGGTAAGCGCGAAGGTTTTCCGCTTCGTCACGACGGACGGGTTGATAACTATAGCACCGGTGTAGGCGGTCTTCCGGATCCAAAAACCTACAAACTCGCACACGGTCAGGGCGAGCGCACAGTTCCCGGGCCAATGCCGGATCAGTATGAGCTTAAGGCAAAGCCCACACATGCTCACCCCGGAGCGCCCCTCGAGCCCACTGGCGACCCCATGGTTGACGGCGTTGGGCCAGCGGCATACTCAATCCGTCCCGAGCGTCCGGACCTTACGGTTGACGGTGCGCCGCGAATCGTACCGCTGCGCGTCGATAGCGATCATAAGGTCCATAAAAATGATCCTGATCCTCGCGGTAAGGCAGTCTACGGCTGTGATGGCGAGCGAGGTGCGACGGTTGTTGATTTATGGGTCGATCGTGCTGAGCCACATTTCCGTTATGCAGAGCTGGATGTTGGAGACCGACGGGTGTTGCTTCCTATGACGCTTGCTCGTGTTAAGACCGATGGCTCTGTTCACGTTAAATCGATCCGCGGCGATCAGTTCAAGCAAGTACCGGGCTTGGCTAATCCTGATCAGGTGACATTGCAGGAAGAAGATAAGATCGTAGCGTTCTACGGTGGCGGTACACTTTACGCGATGCCGGATCGCCAAGGCCCTTGGCTATGAATGAGTACGAGTACGAGCCCATTGCTGGGCTCCCTGGGGACTTGCCAGGGGGAGAACACGTCCTTTGGCAGGCATCCCCTAGTTGGGAGTCTTTGGCGAAGCGCGTATTTCAGGTCTACACGGCGTCACTTTACTTTGCCGTGTTGATTGTTGGCCATGCTGTCTACCGGATCATGGATGGTGCGTCGGTATCGGTATTGACCGGCACATTGACGTGGCAAGGTGCCTTGGCGTTGACCGTCATTGGTATTTTGGCCTTCATGGCGAAGCTTTACGCTGAGACCACGATCTACACCATCACTAACCGACGTTTGGTTATCCGCTCGGGTGTGGCGTTGCCGATGATAGTGAACCTGCCATTAACCAAGGTGGAGTCGGCAGGATTGCGCCGCCTCCGAGACGGTACGGGAGATATTACATTCCTGCCGTTGGAGGGCACGAAAGTTTACTGGCTCATGCTTTGGCCACATGTTCGACCTTTCAATTTCCGACGAGTGCAACCATTACTCAGGGGAATACAGGATCCTGATTCGGTCGCACGTCTGCTGGTTAATGTCATTGAGGAAATGCGCGAAACGTCGAACGATGAGCTTGAAGCGACAGAGATCGCTGCGGTTTAACAGACGCTAGTTCACAACTAGCTAGGGGGATAATGTGGGTTGGCCCGGATTGTTATTCGGAGTGCTTCGGCACCCTATCTTTTTATTGCTAGCGTTAATTGCACTGGCGTGGTCACTCATTGCCGTCAATGACCAGGGCTACCAAGGCCCGCCACAAAAACCCGATGTGCAGATCGTTGCTAGCGTTACCTTGAAAGTCGTTGATGGTGACGCCGGTGGTGTGATGATTTTTCCGTCGAGTGTCGCTGATCCTATTGTTCAGTATGGTGCGGGGGAGGGTAGTTTCTTCCGCGGTGTCATGCGAACCCTTGTCCGTGAGCGTTCTGCTCGTTCCATCATCGACAAGCCCGAATTCGTTCTCGAATTAACGTCCCAAGGTGGTCTGATTCTGGTCGATGAACTCACCGGCTACTGGATAGCAATAGAGGCGTTCGGTCCTGACAATTACCGTGAGTTTCGATCGATTTTTGATAAGGCTCGCGAATCGTCACTGGTCGTGGCGGATAGAAACTAAGTGATGTTTTGGCCTGCTTTAGTCACCGCTGTGTCCTCATGGTGGCTACTCACAGGACTCGCCCTGTTGTTGGCTCATCAATCGGGGCAACGTGCTCGCGCCGGATTTATGTTGGTCTCGGTACTAGCACTGTCTGCCTTACTCTTAGTACCCTTTACGGCAAGTTTAGAATCCCCGATGGCAGCAGCGATCGGATTTATTTTAGGGTTGGTCATTTGGTGTTGGTTAGAAATCAGTTATCTGCTGGGTTATGTGAACGGGCCCAATCATCAGCCCTGCCCCCCACAGCTTACAGTCTGGGATCGTTTCAAACGCGCTGTCTCGACAACGATCTATCACGAGGCTTGTGTGGTGGGCACGGTTGCGTTTCTTGCTCTGATTAGTGTGTCGGAACCCAATCCCACCGCTTTCTACACGGTGACTGTCCTCTGGTTAATGCGGTGGAGTGCCAAGCTCAACTTGTTTTTCGGTGTTCGGGCGTTCAACGAACGCTGGTTACCAGACCACCTGAATTACCTGGTTTCTTATTTGAGAACCGATCGTTTGAGTGCTTTCTTACCCATCTCGACCGCAATCGGGTTTTTTGTCACCTACCTGATTTTTGAAAACGCAACGACTGTCCCGGACCTCACACAGCAGCTATCGCTTTATTTGGTCGGGAGTTTGATGCTGTTGGCGTCAATTGAGCACTTATTTCTTATGTTTCCAGTAAATGAGGCTGCATTATGGCACTGGGCCCGTGCCAACGAGCCGCAATTGCGGGCAGTTCGGGTCGAAAAAGATGAAATCTGAGCGCTTCTTTTGTCTTATTTTCGTTTAACTTTCCTTGACGAGTTATATTTCGAGGAATAGTGTAGGCGCTTGGGAATGCGTTTTGTGTTCCCGACTGACTGGTGCTCCTGTAGCGCTTCCGTTTGCGGTCTTCGGTCGACGACACCGGTGAACCCAGCCAGCGACTAACGCGGTACTGAACGGGGTGCGTACTACATGACATGGTTGAATCAAAAGCCACCGGGCTTAGATGACATCTTTGATCGACATGGTAGCCCACACGCAATAGCGGGGGAGGCCATTGCGGTGGTCGACGAAAATGCGCATCTGTCTCTATCGAACGCATTGAGAGAGAGTGAGGCCACAACGGCCGCGCTCTATATTCATATTCCATTTTGCCCTAGTCGCTGTCTTAGCTGTGATCACCTCACCATTGTCGAACACGATCACAAGGTAATGGATCGCTACCTAGCTGACCTGCACGATGAGTTGGCGTTAATGGCAGGGCAGTCAGGATTATCTTTACAGATAAACCGTATCCATATCGGAGGGGGCTCGCCGAACTATCTTGACGACGTTCAACTCGCTAGGCTCATGGCCTCCATTCACGGTGCCTTTGATGTAACGGCGGTCGCGGATATCTCGATGGAAATTAATCCTAGACGGACCTCCCGTTCACAGTTGGATTTAATTCAGGGCCTCGGTGTACAGCATCTGCATCTGGAGGTCCGAGACGTCGATGCTAATGTGCAGAGTGAGCTCGGTAGAACGCAGTCATTTAGTCTCTTAGAAGACGTTTTTAGCATGGCGCGAGATATGAAATTCGCCAGCGTCAACATGGATTTGGTTTTCGGCCTTCCAGGTCAAACGTCTAAGTCAATCAAAAACAGCGTTGCGATGATCGCCGAGTTGGCGCCGGATATGTTGGTATGTCAGCAGTACACGCGACGACCTCAACAATTTCCTCATCACGCGGCGCTTGCTGATGATGCCATGCCCGGTTTGGCCGAGAAGCTTGCGATATTTAATGCGGTGGCGGTGGGGCTCGAAGATGAGGGTTATGAGTGGATTGGGTTAAACGCATTTGTTCGACCCGGCCATGAGTTCAGTGCAGCGCAAGCGAATGGCACATTGAGGTATAGCGCATTTGGGTACAGTGAGACAGACGTTTCGCAGGTCCTCGGTGCTGGATTGGGTGCAGTTAGTGAAGTTGGCGGCCTTGTGGCGCAGAACTTTGTTGATATCGACGCGTGGCAGATTGCTATCGGTCAAGGCCGTCTCGCAACCCAAGTAATGATTGAGACTAGCGAGTTTGAAGTTGCGCGCCGTTCGGTTATGCGTCGATTAATGTGTAACAGTGAGGTGCCAATTTCCTCAGTTCACCAACCAGATGTGTTAACCCTCATAGAGTCTCTAGAGAACCAGGGCTACACCGAACAACGAGATGCTCACGTCTATCTAACGGAACTCGGTAGAATGGCACTGCCACATTTTTGGTCGGATTCTTCGCCAAGATTTCGCTGGTTGTAAGCTTTGTAAGCCTCAGGCGCGTAGAGGTATCTGCCCACTAAATTCGTCTTTAATACGTTGCCACTCCATGGCAAACCAGGGAGTCGTCTGCATTTTGTCATCATAGAGCCATTCATCCACCGTATTGATGGAGACCCATGTGGTCTCTGCAATCTCGGTAGGGTTGAAGTCTGACTGGGGTCTACCGGTCACGTTTCCAATAAATACGGAGCACAGCTCGTGTTCACTGCCAATATCATTGAACATGGCGTGATATTGAAACTTGAAGAGGAATGTCAGTTGAGACTCTAAGTTGAGTTCCTCTTTGAGGCGGCGTTTGGTTGCTTGAGTCAGGGATTCTCCGCGTCTGGGGTGGCTGCAACAGGTATTTGACCAGTACTCAGGCCAAAGTGGTTTAAGTGAACTTCGTTGCTGAAGCAGCACCTCGCCCTGATCATTGAATAAGAAAATCGAAAACGCTCTATGCAAAACACCATTGCCACGATGCGCAGCCGCTTTCTCCTCAAAGCCTATGACAACGTCATCGCTATCTACGAGCATCAGTGGCTCGTTGTCGAAGGATACGATGTCGGATGTCTCTTCCATAACGTAAGTTTAAAGCGGTTTTGCTGTGTGCGTCAGGTAACAAAAGGCAATAAAAAGACCCACTCCTTGGGGAAGGATACGTGAACTGAGCAATTCGGGCGGAGATCGGCGATCGTAGCTCTGGGGGCAGGGTGATCGCGAAGTCCCGATTGGGTTCACATCGCAGCGTCTGGGGGCAGCCGGTGCGTGGGTCGAAAACATCAGGGCCCTTTTTAAGGGCCCGATTCTATGACGGTACTTACTGCCGTGAGGGAGGGAGTGCCTCCGCCATGGCCGCAGGTGCTGCATATGGGCCATCGATCCAGTTGTACTTCGCAGAGCTCAACAGGACGAAGTGGATCAGCAGTGCCACTGAGAACAGGAAAACACCCTGCGCTACCAGTACCCGACGTGGATCAAAGACCTTCCAGATCCTTGAGAAGGGCTGTAATGTTTTTGCCATTTCATTTCTCCATTTGTATTCACGACAAGCCCGTCAAGCCGGACAGTCGCTTGGTTAAGGTGATAGCCTCGGATTACATTCCGAACCAGGGCTGCCACATCCATACAAGTATGTGAGCTCCGCTTGCGATAGCCACAAACGTCCACATGCCTTTTTCGTAAGACCGCATGAACTCGCTAGCTTCGCTAGCTGTGAGTCCTGACATGCCTACATTTTCGTCACTCATGGTTTTACCTCCCATGTAGTAGTTCGCGATCTGTCGCAGCTCGGTAATCAATACCTTGATACGACGTCCTTCACCGGAATTAGGGTGGAAACACCTTGATTCCGCTGATCTTCCCGGAGAGATGTCTGTGTAAGCACGCATCCCCAGGGAGATAAGTCCACACTGGTGTGTGGTTACGAGGGCAGGGCAGATGCCCTCGCAGTTTTATTCATTCACTCTCTGTCGAGTTATCTATTGGTCGCCACCTGTCGCCATGTCAGCCATATCACTCGCCTCAGGCATTTCGGCCGCTTCGTCAGCGGGCGCTTCAGGCTCTGGTCGCGCAAGACGAGCAAGGTTTGGGTAGTCCTTGATCATGTTGGCGCCCAGTAGGGGTTTGTAAGCACCCTGGTGGCAGGTTTCGCAGTTAACTTTCTGCGCATCACCCAGCTTTCCAAGACGGTGAGGCGGTAGCCAGTCGGTGGTGGGATCAACGTAGTCGTTGTTCATCTCACGGACCATTCGAATACCATGCCAGGCTGTCGCGCGCTGAGGAGAGCTTTCCTCCCAACGTGAGAAGGCGCGCGAGTTGTGGCAGTAGGTGCAATTCACGCCTAACGCACTGGAGAAGTGCATCATTAGGCTATATCCCCACTCAGATTCTTTGAGTGATACACCGCCCTCATCCCGCAGCGCAGTTGTGCCCGCATGACGCCCGTTTCTTGCGTCGAGTAAGTAGGGTGTGAATGGGTCAACTGGCAACGATGACAATCCCGCAGCGACTGAAGAAACGTTTTGCATCTGGTTCTTCATGCCACCTGCGACCGTATGGCCGGGATTGATGTTCCAAACGTACTCAGGCACGTTTTTCCCGCGGTGGCAGGTATAGCAAGTGACACCCGCGCCGCCGACGTGTTGGCTCCAGTTCTCGTTGGCGTTCTGAGTCATCTGGATCATTACGCGCGCTACCTTTTTGGTGTAGAGCGTGTCCGCCGCGAATCCTTCACCCGCAACGTGACAGTAATTACATCCTTCCTCCGGTGAGACCCACTCGGTAATGGCGGCCATCAGACGTGTGAACTCACCCACCGATAGGTCACCAAGAACCTGAACGTTTTGATAAACGTCCTTGGACTTAGGTCCGACAGCGGGAACCGCGGGCAGGGCCTCTGGAACGATATTGTTTGCGTCCAGCTCGTTCAGGGTGTCGGGATTGTAAAGACCCTCCATCCCCGTGCCGCGGTAGCCCCATTGAGTTGATTCGGGTGGTGGCATTTCACAGCCACCGAGCAGTAGCACCGTACCCAGACCAACAGTTGCAAATAGTTTGGTCGTTAGCGTTTTCATTGTGCACCCTCAGTCAGTAGTGGATCGACGACCGCTTCGCCAATCATTGGATAGGTGGGTACGAGACCGTGCTTCATGCCCCACAGATACCAGTTTTCTACAACGGTTCCCGTGAGGAGGATGCCGATACCGCCCGTGACACAAGTCAGCACACCGAACCACCATGCCCACTTGTGGATGGATTCCATTGAAGCGTTGAAGCCCATGGTCCATCTCCAGAAGAGGGCACCGCGTTCTGCGGCTGTACCACGATCGGTGATTTGATCGATTTCACGGTCTGCGCCATATCGGCTAGTCGCCAAAATTGTGGCCCCGTGCATCGCAAATAAGACCGCTGATCCGTACAGGAAGAAGATGCTCCACATGTGGAATGGGTTGTAGAACAGATTCCCGTAACGCAGTGAGAACGCAGCAGTCCAATCTAGGTGAGGGAAAATCCCAAAGGGCACCGCTTCAGACCAGCTCCCCATCAGAACAGGGCGAATGAAGCCCAACACAAGATAGAGCCAAATCGCTGCTGCGAAGGCCCACGCCAAGTGATTTCCCATGCCGTAGTTTTTGGCGAGTGCGAACGTGCGCCACCACCAGAGCATGATCGAAAGTGTTAAAAAAGCACCCGCTATCAGCCACCATCCGCCATCATTAAGTGGTGGAAAAGAGAGGCCGTACTGGGGTCCAGGAGGCTCAAGTGCTAACCAAAATAGTTGGCGAACAAACTCAATAACATCCCAATTGACCGAAGCAAACATATTCAGGCCAATGATTAAGAACGCAATGGTACCTGTAAAGAGCGCTGCTACACCTAATGGCCCAAGGTATATGGGTCCAATTTGTGCGTCACCTAATTTCCCCATCAGATAGCTGTGGGTGAGAATGCCCGAGCGATCATCGTGTGTGTTCTCTACGGGGACGCCCGCGTAGTCAGGTGCAGATACCTGAACCGTTGTGAAGATATTTTGATATTCCATCATCGTAGTGGTCCTCTTATCAGTACCAGATAGGCAGCGTTAGCCACCAGTTCCACCATTCAGGCCATCCGCGGGTCCAAAATGGACCGCTGATGACGATGCATACAGCACTCCAAAATGCCGCCGAAACAGCCACAAACATGCCCAGGCGGTGAATGCCCAGAGCGCCAATGGAGTAACCAATGTCGTCGCGGAAATATGTGTTCTCGTGCTCACCTGTCTTAACCGTTTCACCTTCCCTTGGGTTGGTGGCCATGAGAATCAATGATCCATGCATGGACAACGCCAGAGCGGTCGTGAAGAAGAAGGTCACCGCGAGCATATGCGCTGGGTTGTAATGGAAGTGCAGGAATTGATAGCCGACGTTTGACACCCAGTCGAGGTGGCTCATGATGCCGTAGGGGAAACCATGACCCCAGGCTCCGAGGAGCATCGGACGAATAATGACCAGCGTCACGTAGGCCAAAACAGCGAAGGAGAAGGCGAAGGGAACATGCAAGCCCATACCGAGTTTTCTCGATATTTCGACCTGACGCAAAATCCACGAAACAAAGGCACCTGTGGCACAAATCGTAATGATTTGCCAGAGTCCGCCCTCCTTTAACGGAGCCAAGCCCAACCCGTAAGACAGATCAGGTGGCGCGATATTAATGCGCCAGATATTCCACGTGTCGCCTAGGGCTGCACCGTAGAAAATTAGCGCTGTTCCAGTGACGGCAAAGAACAGGGTCGTAATCCCGAAGAATCCGACATAGAACGGCCCTACCCAGAAATCGAAAAGATCTCCGCCGAGAAGGGTGCCCCCTCGGACTCGATACTTTCTCTCAAAGCTCATCATCGACATTGCATACTTCTCCCTTCAGAGCGCATTGCGCTCCCTTCTTCCAGCCCGCGGTGACTACTTGGGCTGATTTATCTATCTCCAAGCCCGAAAGCTTGGAGCCACACTTCGTTAAATTCTCATGAAGGCGTAGGGCGCAACGCTGTGTGCTGCACGCTTAGCCTCCTGCCAACAGTTAAGTTCGTGTTGCCGCACTAACTTCACCCGCGTAATCACCGCCTGCCCCAAAAACCACACGAATACCGTGATAAACAGCAGACGAAACTGCAGGTGTTCCCAGACAGTTTTACGCTCTGTATGTCGCTTGCTTGTGGTCATGCTTCCTCCCGTCATCGATGTTTGTCGTGCCGTGTTGTTGTAATTAGCGTTCCTCATGCAACACCCCTCAGCTGAAGGTCATGGCCTGCATTGAGTACATGTATGTCCGTTACGGAGTCCGAGTCATCGGCTCGAGCCGCTTGCTCGGCGCTATCCCGGAGACGCTTGGCTGCAGAGATGCGAACCAAAACGGGTTGCTCTTCAATGATCTGATCAAGAAGTACTTGCGCTTCGTCTAGCCAGGGAAGGCTGGCGCGCGTCGGTGTCGCAATTGTTTGATCAAGGTCAGTGCCTAAAGGCAATATGTTGAACAGGGCATCAAAGAGTGCGTTGCATACTTCTTGAATAAGATAGCAGGCGCCTGCATAGCCCATGAAGGGTGTGCCCGTATGGCGACGGATAATCGTGCCCGGCAGCGATGCGGGAATAAACATACTCCGACCGCCAGCCTCGGCCACATACATACGCTCGTTATAGCCACCAAAGACAATAAGAGGACCTGTTCGGTAGATCGCTTCTCTCACTTCTTTGTTGTCAGGTTTTACGCCCGCTTTTCGCGAATAGTGGAAGGCGCAGGGCAATCCCAGATCCTCCTCTAAGAAGTGACGGAGTCCGCGTGTGTACGTCTCGGTTGCGACAACGCCAAAGTTGGCTGTTGCGAAGAAGTCTTGAGTGACTGAGCGCCATAGATCCCACACGGGCTTTAGCGTTGTCATCTTTTCTTGCGCGATAAATGGCTCTGGGTCGATGTCCAGTAGCTCACCTAGCTTTTGCAAGAATTTCGTCGTGCTATCAAGCCCAATAGGTGCTTGAAGATAGGGTTTATCCAGGGCTTCACATAGTTTTCTGCCGAATTCTCGATACATGCAGATATTGACCGCGGCATCGTCTAGCTTCGGAATCTCATTGAGGTGACACCCCAATGGGAAGACCATGTTCACCTCAACTCCCATGCCTGCGAGGAGTCGCTGAATCTCGGCGAGATCTGACCAGGTGTTGAAGTAACCGTAGGCGGGTCCAATGATATTGACCTTCTTGGTTTCCGCGTTAGCGTCAGATTTTTTCGCTTTGCGCTTCTTGGTCGCACCGTACTGCTCCCAAAGCCAAACCAGTGCACGATCGGCACTTTGCCATTGATCCTCGTCAATTGTGCGGGGGAGGAAACGTTTGATATTCGTATCTTCGGGCGTTACCCCACCACCAATCATTTCGGCAATAGAACCCGTTACCACAACCGATGGCTTCTTCGGGTCAAGCGTATGATGAGCGCGTCTCAGTGCGCCTTCTGTTCCATGCTGTCCCAGTTCCTCTTCAGCGAGCCCCGTGACAACAATAGGGAGTTCGTGTGGTGGTAGGCCATCTGTGTAATGAAGCACCGATGTGACCGGCAGGTTTTCACAACCCACAGGTCCATCAATGATGACTTGCAGCCCTTTTACAGCTGTGAAGACATAAACAGAGCCCCAGTAACCACCTGCGCGATCGTGATCAAGTACAAGCATTAGCAGGTACCTCCCACGCCAGTTTTCGCGATTATTTCCGGGGTCCATACACCACTGGTTGGGCCTTCACCCACACCCTCAAAGAAAGATTCCATTGCGATCATGCGCGGCTGATTCGCTAACGCACTGTTGATCACTTGTGCTACTGATCCTGCGCCCGCTGCACCCATGAGTGGGCGCGCAGAGATCAGGTTCGTAAAATACAAGCTTGGGATTGATCGCTCTTTCGCTTTTTGTACGATTGGTGTCGTTCCTATCACAAGATCGGGCTTAAAGGTTTCCATCGCGATGAGGTCATCCTCTAGCGAGGCTCTGAATTTGACAGAGACACCCTTACTTTCGAGCCATTCGGCATCTAACGCTGAAAATTCGGTTTTAGGGCAAGCTGAGCCAACATAGGAAACGTCAGCACCGCTCTCTATCAATAGTCTTGCTACAAGAAGCTCAGAGCCTTCGTAGCCTGATAGCGTAATTTTGGCGTCAATGGGGTTGTTATCCAGTGCGGCGCGAATAGCACTTTTTTGCGTGCTGATTGCGGCGTCGATGGACGCGCGATCGGCACCCAAGAGTTCGCCCATGGCTTCAAGCCATGCGGCGGTACCTTCAACACCGACGGGTGCCGAGCCTAACAATGGTCGTCCTGCAGCCCTAAACTGACGTGCTGTGGCCGCGTAAAATGGGTGAATCATGGCCGCTGCTTTGCAATCGAGTGCGCCATAAAGCTCGCGCCACTCTCGAGTAGGAACGACGGGGCCTGCTGCGGCGTCCAGTGAGTCCAGCAGGCGATCGATGGTGATCGCATCGACAGGGAACATTTCGCCCACAAGCGCTACGGTCGGCTTATCTTTTTGAGATTCACTTTGGACGGGGCGTGCAACGGGACCCGCTTCGATTTCACCCCGAGCGTATTCCAGCATGGCGCCAGCAAGTACATCTTTGGCCTCAGCGTGAGTTGGGACTCCGAAGCCAGGAACATCGATGCCCACAATTCGCACACCATTGATTTCCTTGGGTAAAAGATCAAGAGGTACGCCTGACGCGGTTGGCACACACAAATTAATGATAACGACCGCGTCATTAGCTTCAGGGTCGGCAAGATCATGAGCGGCTTCGCGAATATCCTCGAAGAGCTTTCCCGTCACGAGGGACTCTGAGTCGAAAGGAACGTAGCCAACGGTCCGCTTAGCGCCGTAGAAGTGCGATGTAAAGGTCAGACCATAGACGCAACAGGCCGATCCTGACAGAACCGTCGCCGTTCTGCGCATTCGCAGACCGACACGTAAAGAGCCAAACGCAGGGCACATGCTCTGGGGTTGATCGTGTGGGCCCTTGGGATAATCCTCGGCAAACTGCGC
The DNA here is from genome assembly GCA_902613175.1 of Halieaceae bacterium. GTDB lineage: Bacteria > Pseudomonadota > Gammaproteobacteria > Pseudomonadales > Halieaceae > Luminiphilus. Next base: position 54,617 of record CACMGJ010000001.1, read on the forward strand.
CATGAGCTCGTTCTTGCCCGCTGCCGTGGCTGCCGCTGCCAATTGCTCGGCACTCGCGTGACAACCCAGGTCCTTTGTCTCGATGATGTCGGCGTCAGACATTGTCATAGACGACCTCGAGAGACGGTTTGTTGAGTGTTTCGACGCTGCACAGATCCGCAAGCGTGGCGGGTTGTAGAACGACGTCCCGACCCACCTCATCGCTATCGAATAGCCCCAAGAGTTCATCCTGAGTCATTGGCATCGGTCGGTGGGGCGAGGATTCGGCAGCATTCTGTGCCAATTCGGCAAAAAGAGAACCCCATTCACCATCAGGGTGCCCAATAATCTCGTAGCTCGCGCTTTTGCGGCGAATATCTTCATTTGCGGGGATGGATGCGAGTTCTGGGATTCCGACCGCCTCGCAAAATGCTTGCGCTTGACCCGTCCCGTCGTCCTTATTGGTGACCATGCCGGCAACACCCACATTACCACCGAGCTTACGGAAGTACTCGACCGCGGAGCAGACGTTGTTGGCTACATACAATGATTGGAGGTCATTCGACGCGACAACAATCACTTTTTGGCACATGTCACGGGCGATGGGCAGACCGAAGCCGCCGCATACGACATCGCCAAGGAAATCGAGCAGTACGTAGTCGAAATCCCAATCGTGGAATCCAAGCTTTTCTAATGTTTCGAATCCGTGAATGATTCCACGACCGCCGCAACCTCGGCCCACTTCAGGACCACCCAGTTCCATGGCGTAAACACCATCGCGCTTAAAGCAAACGTCTTCTACCCGGCACTCTTCACCAGCTGCTTTTTTCGCCGAGGCGGTTTCAATGATGGTAGGGCAGGCTTTTCCACCGAAGAGGAGAGAGGTGGTATCACTTTTTGGGTCACACCCAATAAGCAGTACTTTCTTGCCTTGCTGGGCCATCATGTAGCTTAGGTTGGCGAGGGTAAAACTTTTACCAATTCCCCCCTTGCCGTAAATAGCGATGATCTGTGTCCCTTCAGCGTTATCCGCTGATGTGGCGAGAAGGTCTGCCCGTTCTCCACTCGCCTCGAGTCCTGGATCATATTCAGTTGCTGTTGCAATCGTGCTCATGTCGATCTCCAGTCGATGACCATTTTTAGGCAGCGACTGTCATTAAATGCTCGGTCGTAGGCGTGAGTGGCCCGAGTTGCTGGCATGACATCTGTTATCAACTGGGAAAAATCCAGTGTGCCATCGGACGCCAGTCGTGCTGCTTCTTTAAGGTCTTGTGGTTGCCATTCCGCGCTTACTAAGAGATTGATTTCCCTCATAAATGCGGGTGGAAAGTCGAATGTAACGGCAGACGAATAGAAGCCAGCCATCACGACCGTTGCGCCTGGTTTGCAACGAGCGATCATTTGATTCAGCGCATCGGCGCTACCACTCACGTCGCAGACCACCGAATAATCATGTCTTGGATCTTGGGTCGTGTCGTAGACGGTATAGTCGAGCCCAGATGGCCTGCGCGCAGGATCTCTCTCCCATACTGTGGGCGATGTGCCGTGAATGACGCGTGTTAGCCGTGCGAGTAGCTGCCCAAGGACACCGTGACCAACAATAAGGTCAGGCGGGCCTATATGTTCGCAGCGACGAAGCGCATGCAATGCAGTAGCGGCTAACGCAAGTAACACACCGTTGGGGCCCAGCTTCTCCGGTAGAGGGATGAGCCGATCATCGGGGCAGATAAGGTGTCGCGCGCTTCCGCCGAATAAGTTCTTAGCATCGGTGAATCCGACGCTGCCGGGGGCAAACACATAGGTACCGGGCCGTAAGGCTGATCCCTCGGGAGACTCCAAAACCTTCCCCACCGTTTCGTAGCCTGGAATCAATGGGTAACCAAGACCCGGGAAGGGTGGCATCCGCCCGGTCAACATGAGTCGCTCGGTGCCCGTGCTAATACCGGACCAGTCAGATTCGATGAGGCATTCATTGGCGGCGGGCGCACGCAAAGAAGCCTCACGGACTTCTAGCGTCCCTGGCTTCTCGAAAATAACCGCTGTTGTCTTCTTATAGGTCACGGTCGTATGGCCTCAATTCCTAGCAGAGTGCGGGCTAGGCCTGTTTAGAAACAGTTACTCATTATATGTAATATTAATAATACATATAAAAGTGTCAATAAAAAATGACATTTGGTCTTTTTGCCGTAATCACACGGACCAGAGCTGGAATGTGTGTTCGGTTTTCTTTAATTCCCTGAAAGCCGGCGCGCTTGAGGGCAGCCGTTAATTCCTTACGGGTTCGAGGTCTGCCGCTACCCATTGCCCAAAGATAAAACCCAAAGTAGGAGTGCCCAATCGCTTCGGCGTTACGTGTGCCCGCCATTGGCTCCGCAATAATGAGCTGACCTCCATTCGGTAATGCATCGAAACATCGGCTCAGGAGGTGATCTACTGGTGCATCATCGTGATCATGGAGAATGCGGACTAAGCTGATCGTGTCGAAGCTTTTAGGGATTGGGTCCTCGAACATGTTTCCGGAAACGACTTCCATCTCACCCCGGTGGCGGGGCGAAATGGCTGCTATGACCTGAGGCAAATCGAAAACGGCAGTCGAGGCATAGGGGAATCGCTCCGATGCCAGTCGCGCGAACGTGCCGGTTCCGCCGCCAATATCAAGTAATCGCTGTCCCGGTTTGAGCTTAATAGCGTCTAAAATATGGTTTGCGATGAGGTGTTGTGAATCCGCCATCAATTCGCTGTAACGGGCAGAAGCTATTGGGTCGTTATGGACGCCATCGACGTACGGCCAATAGCCACGGAGTGCCGCCCCTTCTCGCGCTCTAAGTAAGTGCGCAGGATCAGCCATATCTCGGTATAGTAGGTCGTGGTGGCGAAGCATGCTTTGCACGCCTGGGTTTCCGTGAATTGACGCCCCGAGTTCTCCCAATGTCCACGTGTTGGGCTCTACTTTCTGAAGAAGGTCAATGGCCGTCGCGGCTTTTATAAGCGTTAATGCGGCATCCTGCTCGAGGTCGCAAGCACGTGCGATTTCGTCGAGCGTGGCTATTCTGTCTTTCAGGCACTCGAGTAAACCTAGCTTGTAAGCCGCGCTGAGCGTCTGAGAGTAAACAAAGCCTGCGAGAATGTGATGAAGGTCGGTCGCCCGTGTACGTGCGATGGATTGTGCTATTGGCAACCTTGCAGCCCATTTCTGGAATGTGTTGCTTCGAAGCATCCGGTTTCGCCACAGTAAAAAGCGGGCGTAGCGACCCGAGGGTCTGTCTTTTGAGTCGGCGTACTTGGGCTCGGTTGTGGAGGGTATGGCCATTACGCGGCCACTTGCGCAATCTTCTCGGGTACAAATCGGCTAGCCTGTGCGCGCACCAACTTCTGGAGCATGTCGTGTCCAGCGCACGCTGGCATGCTGTCCAAACCGGCCTCAAGGCATTCCTTTAGTCGTGCCACGGCTCCCTCGAGCCCTAGTTCGCGAACCGCGCTCGGCCGATCAAGCTTCACATCGATACCGGTTGGCTTGCCCAATGTGTCGGGATCGGAAACAGCGTCCTTAATATCATCCGCTACCTGATAAGCCTCGCCAATGCTCGCTCCCAGATTAACCCATGGTCCGGGATCTACGCCCGCTGCCGCTGCGCCCGCGCATGTGGCGGCAACGAACAGCGCGCCTGTTTTTGCTCGGTGATAGCGCGATAAATCAACCCGCTGTTCGCATTCCCAGGCTTGACCTGCGCAAATGCCGTGTGGAGCGCCAACGCCCCGCGCAACGATGGTCATGACCAGAGGTACTCGCTCTGCCCGCACAGCCTGCACCGCGTGAGCGGACAGTGTTTGGAATGCGGCTACAATCAGCGCATCACCGGTTAGTACCGCGATTCGCTCGCCAAATTTCGAATGAACCGACGGTTTGCCGCGTCGCTGCGTCGCATCATCGAAACAAGGGAGGTCGTCGTGGACGAGTGATGCGCAATGCAGCAGCTCGACTGCGGTGGCTGCCGCATTGGCCAGTCCCACGTCACTGGAGTTATTGGCCAGCGCGACGGCTTTACAAAGCTGAGGCCGGACACGAGCACCGCCCGGAAAAACGGCATAATTCAAAGCCTGAGCGAGTAAAGGTGGGCATTGCGCAGTTGCATGTTCTGCCATTGCCTCTTCTATGTATTGCTCGCAGTCAAGTAGCGTTTTTTCCATGGCGGTCACCATTTTTTAAAGTGTTGTATTATTTATACATATTATTTGTCTATATTTCTTGACACACTACGCCGATCTTGCGCACCCTGCAAGCAATGTGCGGGAGAATTGCCATGGAGCAATCATTGCTGTCTACGTCGGGAGGTTTGGGTTTCGATCTGCCCGTCTCAAAAAACGGCTATCGTTGGTGGTATGTCGACGGTTTTAGTGACTGTGGTGCGCACGGCGTAACGCTGATCTTCTTTATTGGTACTGTCTTTTCTCCGTTTTATGCCGCTGCAAGAAAGAAAGGTCCGACAGACCCAAGAGACTTTGTTTGTGTTAACGCCGTGTTTTACGAACCACAGCAAAAGCATTGGGCGATGACCGAGAGGCGGGCACGCGACCTTCAAACCTCGTCTTCCATGCTTAAGATAGGTCCTTCATCAATGTCATTTGACGGTGAGTCGCTGACTGTCGATCTTGATGAGCGGTCAGCCCCTTTCAGGCGAGCCATCAGAGGGAAGGTCGTAATTGATATCCCCGCGCATACCGACCGGTGTTATGCGCTGCATTCAGCGGGTGAGCATCGATGGTGGCCAATTGCGCCCACGGCGCGTGTGAAAGTTTCACTGGACGCACCGAGTGTGAACTGGGAAGGATCGGGCTACGTTGATACCAATGGTGGCACGGTGGCGCTGGAAGATACCTTCACCGATTGGCATTGGTCTCGTGCGGAAATGGGTCCCGAACACTGCCGAATCGTTTATGAAGCCCATGCCAGAGACGGTGAGACCTGTCTGATGACGCTGTTCGGCGGTCCCAAAACAGGTATGGCGTCTGAACATTCGCCGCCGCGTCGTGATTTATCAGGTGGCCCAATTTGGCGGGTTATGCGGCCTGCGAGAAGTCATCAGGGTTTCAGCGTACAAAAGACGCTTGAGGACACGCCCTTTTACACCCGAAGTCATCTACACGATGCGTCGGGAAACAGTATCATGCATGAAAGCTTGGACCTGGAACGTTTCTCAGCGCCCTGGGTTCAGCGTCTGTTGCCCTTCAGAATGCGAAAGATCTTCTACGGTCTAGCGGATGCGAGCGATTCGCGCGTCACGGTCCCTTTCTCTAAGAGTCTCAAATAGATCAATAATCCAGAGCGTTCTTACCTTGAAAGGATCGGACTTAATGGCAGGTGCTATGCCACCTGACGCAACCACTGCATCAATTAGAAACTGATTTTGAGGTAAGGCGGGTGTGTCTAGTGCCTCGCTCCTGGGCTGTGCGAAAGCGATAGCCGAGGTCAGCAGAGCGAATTTTTTCTTGGTGTCTACTATTGCGCGTTGATCAACCGAGTTATAGCCATGCTCACCTACTTTCTGACCAATGGCGGCGTAAAGCTTTCTCGCTGCACGGATGCCCGGTTGATACTTTCTAGGCAGTTGCGCAATGCCATGGTCCGCGCGTTTGTAAAGCCAGTCCGCGCGCTCGAGGAGTCGTTGGGTTACCACGCCAACACCCTCTGAATAGGCCGGATTTGTCAACAACTCGTCGGTGTCCACGCCTTCTGCCTTCAGCTCGTCCATTGGGAGATAAATTCTACCCAGCTGCGCGTCTTCACCCACATCTCTAGCGATATTGGTCAGTTGCATGGCGGTACCCAAGTCGGCAGCTCTTGCCAACGTCTTGGCATCTCGAACGCCCATCAGTACTGACATCATTACGCCCACAGCTCCGGCGACACGGGCGCTGTAGTCATAGACATCTTCAATCGAGTGATAGAGCTTCCCTTCAGCATCCCAGGCAAAACCTTCAAGTAACGCGTTCAGTAGCTCTCTTGGCATTCGATAGGTGTGAACAATTTGCGTCAGGACTCGATCGGTCGCTACATACTGCGGCTTTCCTTCGTAGATGCGGTCGAGTCGATTGTGCAATAGCTCCAGTGCGCGCTTCGGGTTTTCCCCTTCATCCACTAGGTCGTCGGCTTCTCTACAGAAAGCGTAGAGGCCGCAGGCTGCGTGCTGCATCACGGAGGGCAGCAAATGCGACGCAAAATAAAAGGAGCGTGACCCATTGGATAGCTGCTGCTTACATAGCCCCATATCGGTGCTGGGAGTCGGTAAAAATTTATCGACTTGCATAGGTGGGGGCTTCAATCAGTCCGTCAATGACTTTGGCGGAGGAGAGCACGGCTGGCATACCGGCTCCAGGGTGAGTGCCAGCGCCAACCAAATAGAGCCCGTCAACCTCTTCGCTTTTATTGTGAGGTCTGAAGTAGGCGCTTTGGGTAATGCGTGGCTCCAGCGAGAATCCCGCACCTTTCACCGAGTTGAGGCGATTCTGGAAGTCGAGGGGGGTCAGCATCAGCGATGTGGCAAGGTTAGCGCCCAAGTCAGGCAGTCCTGTTTCCTCGAGGCGCTTCTCAACAGCGCGCCGGAATATCTCGGCGTGCGTTGTCCAGTCGGTTCCAGAGTCCAGGTGCGGCACCGGCACAAGGGCGTAAAACGCATCGCAACCCTCCGGCGCCATCGACGGATCGGTCGCGGTTGGTCTGTGCAAATACAGACTGAAATCTTCGGTGGGTTTTTTGTGCTTGAAGATATCCGTTAGCAGACCCTTATAACGTGGCCCAAGAATGATTGAGTGGTGGGGTATATCGGGGTAATGCTTTTTGGTGCCGAAGTACCAAACAAATAAGCCGTTAGAGTAATGCGCTTTGTCAATCTTTCGATCAGTCCATTTGCGTTTGGGTGTTTCCGACAGCAGGTGTTTGTAGGTCCACGCAGAGTCTGCATTTGATATGACGAGATTAGCAGCGATGTGCTCACCTGACTTGAGGCGCACGCCGGTGACCTTTCCACTGTCTGTGGTGATTTGGTCAACCTCAGCATTCAGCCGAATATCGCTCCCTTGTCCACGGATGAGGTTGCCCAGCGATTCGACAATACGCCCTGTGCCACCCATGGCAGACCAAACGCCACCAGTGACCTCTAGGTGAGAAATAAGGGAATACAAGCTGCTGGCGGTATAAGGGTTGCCACCAATGAGAAGAGGGTGAAAGCTTACAGCCTGCCTTAATTGCTCGTTCTTGATGTACTTAGAGACCAGCGAATAAACACTTTGATCACCACGTAACCTCACTAAGTCAGGTGCGAAGCGCATCAGCTGAGCAAAGGTGCTGAAGGGCTTATCGAGCAATGCAAAACCGACTTTATGCCGCGCTTCGCTGGCTTTTAAATAGCGCTCGTAGCCTTGAGCATCGGCTGGGTTGTACTCGAGTATCTGACGTAGGTTTTCTGACTTCTCGCTTGAGTAGTCAAAAATTCGCCCGTCATCAAAACGGATTCTGTAGAACGGATCCATGAGCCGAAGATCAACGTCATCACTCATCTTCTTGCCACAGAGTTCCCAGAGCTCTTCAAATAATTCGGGGACCGTGACAATGGTGGGCCCGCCATCGAAGGTGAAGCCGTCCTGTTTATAGGTGTAGCCTCTTCCTCCCAGCGCATCGAGCTTTTCAAGAAGCGTGACGTTATAGCCTTTGGCTGCAAGACGAATCGCAGAGGCGAGGCCGCCGAAGCCACTACCGATGACAATGGCTTTTTCATGTGACTCAACTTGCTTGAGGGTATCGAAGTCTGGATGCGCTGTGTTCATCTTATTAGACGTCTTATATGTCAAGATTATTTGACAGTCTATCACCGGTTTTCGGATTACACACCCGTTAATTCAGCCGTTCTAAAAAGCGAAAAAACTCCCCTGTGATGCGCCCCGGATCTGCTTCGTGAATCAAATGCCCGGCATCGTCTAACGTCACGGCAGTAGCATTGGGAAGTTCTCGCGTCGCTCTGTGCGCGCGAATAGCGGGAACAATGTGATCTTTCGCGCAGCCAACGAGGTGAATGGGTGTAGTGAGGTGAGGTAAGTCCCTCGCAAGTTGTCCTAATTCCCAGCCTCCCATCATCCTCAACGTACCTGCGATATGCTCGGGCTGTGAGATCAGTGTGGTGTAGCGTTGAATCATGGGTTCGGAAATTGTTGCTCCGGTGTCGCGCAAAGCTCTGCGAACATCGGACTCGCCCGTTCCTCGCTGCGCGAGGAACTGAGCTACGCGAGGTGATCGGCTCAGTGCTCGTGCGGCTTTGAGCATGATGGGCTCAATGAAGGCTCCGAATGGCAGAAGTGCCCCATTGATCGACAGTAATCCGCGAGGGTCAATATGCCCATCTAGGCACATTCGTATGCCAACGGCGGCGCCCGCAGAGTGTCCGATGACATAGTCAGGATGGAGCTTTAATTGTTTGCACAGTGCAGAGATGGCGCCAGCCATCGCGGTCAGAAGGTGTTCTCGCTCCTCGATGGGTGGCGTAAACCCTTGCCCAGGAAGATCGACGAGTAAGCACGTGAATTGATGGGATAGGTGCTCGGCGAGGCCTGCCATCGAGTGGGTGGAAGATCCCGTTCCGTGCAACAGTAAAATCACGGGGCCAGAGCCAATGCGCTGGATGTGCCAAAGTATTCCGGCACAATGAACGAACTCGCTGTGTTCTCTCAGCGGCCAGTCACTGGGTAAACGGTCAGGCCCCATGGTTTCTTTAGCCTACGTTAAGCGTTCTAATGGATGTGTTTAACGATTGCGCTGAGGCGTTTGGTAGTGGCAAGTAGGTCGCATCCAGCGCTGAAGATAGCTCTCTTGCCCGAACACTGGGTCGAACTGCGGTATCAACGAGAACGCCTTTAATGTGAGTGTTAGCGAGCAGCTTCGCGGCTGATAGCGCGTCTTCCGTACCTGCTGACCGGCTTTTCGTACCGTCCCGCGCAACATTGGCGGCGCCATCGGTCAGGAGTACGTAACTTGGCGTCGCCCCTGTCGCGGATACAGAAAGCGCCAGCTCATGTGTTGCTTGAAGCGCGGCTGCCATCGGCGTTCCGCCCCCTCCGGGTAGTTGACCTAAAGTACGCTTAGCCCTGACCAGCGAACGCGTGGGTGGTAGAAGGATCTCTGCTGTATCGCCTTTGAAGGCAATCAAGGCCACTTCTGTTCTATGGGAGTAGCAGTCAGCGAGCAGCAGTTCGATTGCGCCTTTAGCTTCTGACATGCGCTGATGCGCACTGCTACCTGAAGCGTCTACCGCAAAAATCATCACGCTGGACTTACGCTGATCAAAGCGTTTCACGCGGATGTCGGAGGGTTCAATGTAGAGATTGGTTTTACTCTTTTCTGAGGTATCCCATGTTGCTCGTGCCGTTTGAAACGGCGCAGCACAGCGCAGCGTGGCGGGTATATCGATGCGATGCCCCCGTTTTACATCGCCACGTCGCACGCCCACTGGGCGACCGCGTTGTTTGTCCTGAGCAAGCTCGCCAGCATTGCCGCTTTTACTATGACACTGCCGGCTTTTCTGAGCACGCTTCAACAAAATAGCCAGTAGGTCTTCAGGCAACTCAGCCATCGCGGCCTGAACCAGATCTTCGTGGTCCTGCTCCTCATGTTGCTGGGTTTGTTGCTCTGGCTTATCCGTGTCTTCTTTATTGTCGTCGGACTGTTCTCGACGCTGGGGCTCTGCTCGTGGGGTGGGTAATTGCTGAGCTATGGGTAGGAGTACCAGCCGAATGAGGGGATACATAACCGCCTCGTCGCTGATGGGTTTACCACTTAGCAAACTCAGGGCTTTGGCGATGTCGACGGCGAATTTCAATGTGCGAGAGGAGTGTACTCCCATGGACGCCGCAAGTTCGGCCAGTCGTGTAAGGTCCTCATCCGGAACCGTCGTGTGAGACAGCTGCGATTGTGCCGATTGGATGTCTGATCGAGCGTAGCGACTGTCGTCGACACAGCGGATGCTGATCTCGTCAAGATTGATGCTGAGGCCTAGCCGTTCGATTAGCCCAGCTGGTGGTGATTCTTCATCGATGCCTTCGTCCAGCGCGATAACAGTAATTGAAGCGGGGCTGGTATGGCTGATGCCATCTCGCGCCATGTGGACTTCACCTATATCGAGGGCGGCGCACCAATGTCCTGTATATTCTTTGGGTAGCCGCTCGGCCATTGAGAGCAGCACTACTCGCTGATGGCATTCAGCGAGCACGCCTTGTGCCAAAACGGGCTTGCCGTGTCGCATACTCTCGGTGATATCCATACCGCCCAGCAGGCGTTCGGTGGGTGTGTTACTGGGTACTCGACGGGCTGGTGCTTCAGTGAAGCTGTCCAGTAGAGCGAGCCAGTAATCTCTAACGGGCCCCGGTTGTGCACAGACGCGAATACCACCGGCTTTGTGGCGCAGGATAGCGACCAACGCCGCAGCTAGCTCGGCGTCATGCCATGCATTCGCGGCCTCGGCCTCGGCCTCAGGCGAGAGCGGCTTCAATAGCGCGTTCGACGCGGGCATCGGCACTGGATTCATCCATCGGGTCGCGTCGCAGACGGTGTCTCAATACGAATAGAGCGACGTATTTCAGGTGTTGCAACGTAGCTGCATCCTTTGATTCGAGTGCAGCGAGGGCTCGCGCGCTTCGTATAAGCGTGAGCTCACCGCGTAGGCCGTCAGTGCCCAGCTGGAGGCACAGCTCGGCGGCTTTTTCGAGCACGTTGGAGGGTACATCGACAGATTCGACGACCTCTCTTGCGGCATCAATCTTGCGGCGAAGTGCGCCCTCTTTTCGGGCAAATCGCTTGCTAAAACCTTCAGGGTCATGATCGAAGGCGTCGCGTAACTTTATGATCTCGACACGAGTCGGAATATCCCTGGGTGTTCTGACATCGAGCGATAGACCAAAGCGATCCAGCAGTTGGGGGCGCAGCTCGCCTTCTTCTGGATTACCACTTCCCACTAGGACAAAGCGTGCAGGGTGCCGAACGCTCAACCCCTCTCGCTCCAACACGTTTACGCCGCTTGCCGCAACGTCAAGAAGGGCATCGACGATGTGATCCTCGAGCAGATTAACCTCATCGATATACAAGAATCCGCGATTGGCTGCCGCTAACAGGCCGGGTTGAAATGCCTTCTCACCGTTGTGAATGGCCTTTTCAATGTCCAGCGCCCCAAGTACCCGATCTTCGGTGGCACCCAGGGGGAGGTCTACAACGGGAATGGCGATTTTCCGTGTCTTGAGCGCATCCGCCGACTGGCATCGGCTACATAAGCCCTGTTTGGAGGCCTCGGGATTGCAGTTGTAAGGACAGTCTTTAACTGCGTTGATTTTGGGAAGCAGTTGAGCCAGCGCACGAATAGTTGTCGACTTGCCCGTGCCCCGCTCGCCAAAGACCAATACACCACCAATGCTCGGGTCTACGGCCGCTATCGATAAGGCAAGCTTCATATCATCTTGCCCAACGATCGCCGTAAAGGGATACGCTACGGTCATGATTACTCCCCCAAAAAGGCTCAATTGATTTGAGCTCTCCGACGCGGGTTTTCCGAATCGGATTAGTGTCGTTTTATTTAAACACATAATTTGTCAAATTTTATTTATTTTTTTTTGAGGTAATTGGTCTGCAGCGGATATGCCGCGTATAGAGTGTGATGGTTTTGGGACGGCCTTTATGCAGCAATTAGACAAAGCAATCGAGAGCGATGGAGCCTTGATCAAAGGTGCCGGTGACTACGAGGTTTACTGGTACTTCGATACCGAATCGGAGGGACGTCCACTGCTGTTTGTTCATAGCGTCAACGCGGCGCCCAGTGCGATAGAGCTCAAGCCTTTATTCCAGCACTTCAGGGCATCCAGGCCCGTATTCGCACCAGATCTCCCGGGTTTCGGACGGTCAACGCGCCGTGTGGGCACAATGACAGCTTCGGAGTTTGCAAAAAATATTGCCTCTATCATTGATGAGATAACCCCAAGTGCGCCGCCCGATGTGATCGCCTTATCCCTGGGGTGTGAGTTCGTCGCTCGGGCTGTGGTCGAGTGCGGTGCCGCAGTGAGAAGTTTGACGCTTATTTCGCCCACGGGTTTCTCTCGTCGTCAGCCGCCAACACCACAAGCCCAAAGGCGCTTGAAGCGGCTGTTTGATTTTGTTGGTTTTGGACGTGGTGCATTCAAACTACTGCGTCTGGAGCGGAGTATTCGCTACTTTTACGGTATGAACTTCTCGGGCTTTGTTCCCAATGAATTGGTGACTTACGCCCTCAAGACGACGCGTCAACCTGGTGCATATGAGATGCCGCTGCAATTTCTTTCAATGGGTTTGTTTACGGCGAAAGCTACCGAGTCTCTGTATTCTAAGCTCGACGTTCCGGTGCTGGTGTTGTTCGACAAGGACCCCAATGTTTCATTTGAGCTGTTTGAGGAATTTGAGACAAATCCTGCATGGCAATTTAAGCGGATAGCGCCAAGTCTGGGTATGCCACAATGGGAGCACCCGGAGGAGACGGTTGGTGCTATCGAGGCATTTTTTGGGGCTCTCTAAGTCCCGTTCAAAGCCCCGTTCAAAGCCCCGTTCAAAGCCCCGTTCAAAGTCCCGTTCTAGGCCACGTCGCGTTGGATACGATGTGCCGCGATCGAGCCAGACAATGTCGCCATCGGCACGCCGGGCCCTGGGTGCGCACTACCGCCCGCAAGATAAAGCCCCTTGACCCGACTCGCGGACGATGGACGGGTGAAGCTAGAGAACATCCCATGGGATACTGCGCCGTAAAGCGAGCCGCCACTCCCCGGAAAACGTTGGTGCCAGTTATCGGGGCATGTAGTGACACAGTCCTCTTCAGAAAAGGCGAGGTTTAAACCCCCGCGACTGAGTACATCCAGTGCGTTCCTGCGCTGTTGATCGAGTTTAGAGCGGGTCCATGCGCCATGGTCGCCATCTGCCGGCGCGTTTATGAGTAATAACAGTCTTTCCTTGCCCTCGGTCGAAAGTTTTCCGTTGACGCGATCCTGGGCGCAAACATAAACGGTGGGTTCATTGCAGACAGATCTGGATTTGAAAATCGTAGTGAACTCGCGCTCGTAATCCATGGCAAAGAACACATTGTGATGATCGAGCTCGAATCCAGAGGTGTTGGCGTTAATGCACCAGGTGATAGCGGAGAGACCGCGCTCCCGTCGCTTTCGCGTGCGTGTCGATTTCACGACATCATCGCCCAAAAGCCCGTCACTTAATGCTGCTGTGTCCCCATTGAAAATAATGGCATCAGCGGCCAACCTCTCGCCTGATGCAAGCGTGATACCTGTCGCCCGTCCGTTAATGCAGTTGATCTTTCGGACCGGGCTTTGATAGTGAAACTGTGCGCCATGCTCTATCGCAAGTTCAGCAATTGCATGGGCTAGCGCCCGCATGCCGCCGTCGACACACCACACGCCCTGCCGCTCTACATGTGCAATCAGCATCAAAGTTGAAGGGGTCGATAGTGGTGATGAGCCCACATAAGTGGCGTATCGACCGTAAAGCTGCTTCAGCCGCGGATCTGAGAAATAGTTACCGAGTGCACTCCAGAGCGATTGGTGCGGCGCTACCGCTAGGCTCTGTAAGCCGCCATCTCGCAATAACCGGTAGCCGAGTCGTATCGGTGAGGGTTGCGATGTGGCCATGAAGTTATCGCGGAGTAGGTTGTGGACAAGCTCTCCATCATCACAAAATCGGCGGTAGCCCTGGGAATTGCGTTCGTCTGAGAATTCGGCGATTGCCTGGGCTGACTGATCTGTGTTGTGAAAGAGGTCCAGATGACTTCCGTCCGTCCAAGCATGACGGGCGAGCCGACGACTCTCGGTCAAACGAACCCGGTCATCAAAAACAGCACCTGCGCGCTTAAACAACTCATCAAATACCCAGTACATGGTGAAAACGGTGGGGCCGCCGTCGATGCCTATGTCACCCACCTGCCGTTGGTGTATTTTGCCGCCAGGCTCGGCATTGGTCTCGAACACATCGACTTTCCAGCCTGCAGTTGCCAGGTCGACTGCAGCCGATAATCCGCCAGCGCCCGCACCGACAATGATGGCTCGTTTTGTCATTAGGTGGGTTGTACTCGTCGTACGGGCGCCATGACAGCGCGCTGGTGGTAGATGATAAGAATCAGTCCGGTGACGAGCGGAATCGCCCAGAGACCGGGCGTCAGCGCAATCTCGGGGAGCAAGCGCACCGCACCAAAGGCGAAAAAGGCGGTATAGACAGAAATGCCGGCGCCTACCAAAGATTTGATGTGCTCCTTGATACGTGCTTTGGGTGATGAGGGTTGTCGATAGATGAACCACAGGTTTGTGGCAACGGTAGCGAAACCGACGAAGGCGATGCCCATCATCATGGGTTGATTGAGCTCGATACCGCGAATAAAGCAGTTCGCTGAGGTCGCCGTTAAAACAACCTGAAGTAGGAGATTGTGCCAGGCGCCGTTCTTTTTATGATCTCGCTTGTTACGCATGCAAAGCCAACCATGCCACGCAAGATTGATGGTGAGTGTCGCCAAATAGAGCATCATCCAGCCAAAAATCCCCGAGATCATCTCGGGCTGCCGAAATACCTCATGGGTGGACAGGTGAGGATGGGTGCCTATTGGGTCGGCCAGCGTCGTGATAGATATACCTGTAGCAACCAAGCCGGTGGTGAGCATGCTCGTAATAAAGATGTTGCCTGCTTGTCGATGCAGTACACCGCCTTTCTTGCCGGCAATGGGAATCCAAACAGAAATGAGTCCGACCGTGCCGGTGATGATGTGCATGATCACCAGCGATTCGAAGATGCCATGGGTCGACAGGGTCATATCCGGTCTCCATACTGTACGTAGTGTCAATACTATTGGATAGTTTTCGTGGATGAAACACTTTACATACCACCAAAGCCCCACTCGCTTCCAGCGGTTGTCGCTTTAATCCGCTCGCTTTGGAAGGGTGATGGCAACTTATTAGAGTTGTTACCTGCCGAGGCCTATCACTTTGAAGTGGGCCATCTAGGACGTTCACGCCGCGGCACCGTGCTCTTCAACCGGCCCTCAGCAGTGAAGGAGATCATGCGCGACGCCCAAGGCGTATTTCCCAAGAGTGACCTCATGGTCGGTGCCCTGGATCCACTCATTGGTGAAAGCATGTTTGTCACTGATGGACCGAAATGGCGTCGGCAACGCGCGATGATTGATCCCGCTTTCAGCCTGATGCGACTGAATGTGGCTTACGGTGCCATGTGCGCCGCGACCGATGATCATGTCGCCGCTATCGATCAGCTAGCTACTGACGACACGCCGTTTTCCCTTGACCTTGCGATGAGCCATCTCACAGCCGATGTGATCTGCAGGACGGTGTTCTCTACACCGTTAGCATCCGATGTCGCCAAGGAGGTATTTGACGATTTCACGCTCTTTGAGAAGTCTGTGGCGCAAGTCGATATTTTAGGGATGATCCTAAAACCTGCATGGTCTGAAACAAAACAAACGCCAGAGGTCCTCGCTGCCTGTAAGCGTATTCGTCATCACATTGGCGCACTCATCGATACTCATTTGGATGCAGAGGCCGGTGAGTACAACGACATTGCATCGGCAGTGATTGAAGCGAAAGACAAAGACACAGGTTTGCCGTTTACCCGCGACGAGCTGATTGATCAGCTGGGTGTGTTCTTCCTTGCCGGCCATGAGACCACTGCGAGTGCGTTGACATGGGTTTTTTACATTGTGGCTGAGCGTCCCGATTGGCTTGCGCGGTTGCGAGAAGAAATCGATCCCCTGATGGGCGATGGGCAACTTACGTTCGAGGAGACCAAAAAACTGCCGTTGACGCGTGCATTTTTCAAGGAAGCCTTGCGCCTTTATCCCCCGATCACTTTCGTACCGAGAGTGGCTTTGGAAAAAGTCGAAATCGAAGGCAAGAAGCTGCCGCGTGGTGCCTTAGTCATGATTGCCCCCTGGACGCTACAGCGGCACAGCAAGTACTGGGATGAACCTCATGCGTTTATTCCTGAGCGGTTCTTGCCTGAGAATGAGAAAACGCTGAATACAGGCGCGTATATCCCGTTCGGGCAAGGGCCGCATATTTGCGTGGGTGCTGGCTTTGCTCAGGTGGAGAGCTTGCTTATCATGTCCCAGCTGATCAGCCGCTTTGACTTTGAACTACTTCCCGATCAGACCGTTGTCCCTGCGGCGCGTTTGACGACGAGGCCCGCGGAACAAGTCATGATACGAGTGCGGCATTGCTCGTAGGCTGTAACTCACTAAGGGCTCGGGTGAGCTTCTGATCAAACCGCTCCACTTGGCCCTCGCAGGCCATTAATGCTGACGTATCAAGCAGCGTACAAAGGTATCCATGGTCATCTTGTTTGATTACACAAGGAAGCGGGGTAGGGAGTTGAGCGATCATTTCATCAGAGATTTCATTGCGGTGAAGCCACTCCACCTCGGGTCGATCCTCGCAATAGCTTCGCCATGCCCGTTTTCCGAACGGGTTTAAACCGTGTGTGATGTCGCAGAGAGCGCAGCTTCGTGTGCCCGTCAGCTTACTGACGGCGTAAGCCAGCTCGCCAACGACAGAGAGATCAGCATCGTAGATCGCCAGAATTCGTTCATGCATGCAGACGTTACGCGCGCCTTAATGTGTCAGATCGTAGGTCGGGACCGTCATGACTCCACCCAGGCGCCTTGAATATGTAGTTGACCTTATCTCGCCAGCGCTCTGCGCGTCGTACGTCCCGCCACATCGATCTGTATTCTCCAAAGGCCACCTTAAGCACTTTGTGAGTTTCAATATTTTTCGTGAGGCCGTATTTCACGGGCTCCTCAGGAATCTCCTCCGAGAATGTGCCAAATAAGCGATCCCAAATGATGAGCGTTGCACCGTGGTTTCGGTCCAGATAGCGCACATTAGAACCGTGGTGGACTCGGTGATGCGACGGGGTGTTGAGGATAAATTCAATCCATCGAGGGAATTTGTAAAAGGCCTCGGTATGGAGCCAATACTGATAAATGAGACTGACGCTAAGCATGGTGACAATCATGGCTGGGTGGTAGCCAAGCAGCGCCAACGGCACCCAGAAGGGGTATTTGAGGATGCGCTCGCCGACGCCCTGGCGTAACGCTGTTCCAAGGTTGTAGTACTGGGAACTGTGATGCGACACATGCCCCGCCCACAGGAGCCGAATTTCATGATTGCCTCTGTGAAAGCTGTAATAGGTGAGGTCGTCAAGGAAGAACAATAGGACCCACCAATACCAACTGGTATCGATGACACCTTTAAGAGGGGAGACAGAGTAGGCGACAAACATGAGTGAAATCCCAAGAAACTTGGGGATGAGATCGACGAAAACGGTCAACAGCATGACTCGCATACTGGCCCAGAAGTCGACTGACTCGTAGTGTCGGGTATGGCTTCGGTAGGCCCAGATGACCTCGATAAACAGTGCCCCAAAGAAAAAGGGCAGGGCCACCATGACCCAGTCGTCCTGCATTACCGCTAACACGTCATTCATGATCTGTGCTCCCAGAGTGCCCGTGTGTTTGTTTTATAGGGCGTTTGCGATTGCATAGAGTGTAGCCGAATTATTAAAGTCACGGTGGTTAACAAGCGGTCGTTAATGACTGGCCGTCCCTACAACAATAACGTTAACGAGGAGACCATCATGGCAGACCTACTGGCAATGTCCGCAGACATCATCGATGGGCGTGTGGCACCCAACGAATTGGGCCCCTTAAACCGCATTAACCATCAACTCTCCGAACTAGCCAACGACTTGGCCGTGGTCGAGGCATTTTCGCATTGCATTGTGTTCAAGACCGATGACGGTCTGGTGACGTTTGACACCTCAAATGAGCACGGTGGCAAAAAGTGTGTCAGCGCAATTCAGTCGTGGACACATGACCCTTTCAATACCGTTGTCTTTACGCATGGACATATTGACCACGTGGGTGGCTGTGGCGCGTTTTGCGAGGCCTACGAGGGTCGTAAGCCGAGGATTGTGGGTCACGAGAACGTCGCCACGCGTTTTGATCGTTATCGAATGACGAACGGCTATAACCATGTCATTAACGAGCGCCAGTTTGGGCAGTTCAAACGGCGGGGCTACGATCTCGCGGGAGCATCACACTTTTTACCATTGGCAACGCCCAACCCCGACGTGACCTACAGTAAAAACTTAACGCTTTCTGTGGGCGGCCTGGAGATTGAATTGAATCATGCGCGGGGAGAGACCGACGATCACACCTGGGCATGGATCCCCAAACACAAGGCGATTTGTGCTGGAGATTTCTTCATTTGGGCATTTCCCAATGCCGGCAACCCCCAAAAAGCGCAGCGCTATCCCAGAGAGTGGGCGGCTGCATTGCGGGATATGGCGTCACGCAATGCCGAGCTTTTCCTCCCAGCCCACGGGCTGCCCATTTACGGCAAGGACCGAATCCGCAATGTGCTTAATGAGGTGGCTGAGGTACTGGAAACTATAGTGGAGCAAACCATTGATCTCATGAATCAGGCTGCGTCCCTTAACGATATTATCCACTCGGTGTCCGTGAGATCAGAGCTTCTTAAGAAACCTTACTTGGGGCCCACTTATGACGAGCCAGAGTTCGTTGTGAGGAATATCTGGCGTCTTTATGGGGGGTGGTATGACGGTAATCCAGCACAGCTTAAGCCTGCCCGCGATGCGCTACTGGCGAGCGAACTGGCAAGTCTGTCAGGTGGCGCGTTGAAGCTGGCACAACGTGCCCGCGAACTGGCCGAGACCGATGCGCGACTGGCGTGTCACCTGGCAGAATTTGCGATGCAGGCAGAGCCCGACAACAAGGCTGTCCATGCGCTGCGAGCCGAGGTTTATCAACGGCGTCGTGAGGGCGAGACGTCACTCATGGCCAAAGGTATCTTCGGCTCGGCCGCGAATCAGTCAAAGCAGCAGTCGGATAGCGATTAGGTTTGAGCGGGGCTCGCGGTTATCTGTCGACGCCAAGCGCCACCCTTCATGGACGCTGTGACAATGACGGTGTAGGCAAACATCCCACTGACAGCGCCAATGAACACACCTGTCATACCCATATCCATGGGACCTAACAGAAGGAATGCAGTTCCTATCGCGACAATTGGACGTGCAATGAGTGCTGCCACGGGGCCACGCATGGCACCCGCGCCCTGAGAGGCAAAGTAAAGTGCCCATCCGACCCCGTGTATGGCAAGGCACGGACCGACAATTTGAATGAACCCCTTGGCGGTCTCGTAGACCATTGGGTCATCAGTAAAGACAGGTATCCAGACGTGAGGGAAGATAGCGAGCAGAGTACCTATGACGCCCCCGAGAACAAACGACATGCCTGCTCCCGTCCAGCCAATTTCTTCAGCGCGATCGGCATTGCGAGCACCAATGCTCATGCCGACTAACGATGTCATCGTCGCGCCGATGCCGAAGATGAGCGACGACATTAAAAATTCGATACGCGAGCCAATCCCGTAGCCAGCTAAAGCCTCTTCACCGAACTGGCCTACCAGCCCGGTCAGCACCAAAATAGTGGTGACGGTTGAGATAGGCGACAGCGAGGCCGGAAGGGCGACGCGGCCAATGTCCTGAAAGTGATGCTGCCGTAGCTCGAGTCGCGAGAGCCGCAAATTAGCCGGTAGTTTAGCTTTCACTAGGCGTAGGAGGATGACCACCGCCATCACGGCACTGGTCGCAATGACGGATACCGCCGCACCAAATAAACCGAGCTTAGGAGAGCCAAAATATCCCAGCACTAAGGCGCCAGATAGCGGAACTTGTATGAGTGAGCCGACAATCATCATTCGAGCGGGATAGCGCATGTCGCCCAGGCTTCGAAAAATGGAGCTCGCAACCCCCATGATCCAAATAGTGACACTGCCACCAAACAGCATGGCGCTATAGGCAAATGCCAACTCAAGAATCTCGCCGGTCCCGCCCAAGAGGGATAGGAAAAACCGCCCAGAAATCAAAAATGCGATTAGTAAGACGATGGGTCCAAGAACAGCCAAGATAAGACCGTGCCACATCAGCTCCTCTGCACGTGCCTGATCTCCCGCGCCTAATGCTCGGGCGATGGCTGATGATACGGCGTTTCCTAAAGCACCAACCGACAACATTTGCATCAGCATCAGCATTGGGAACACGAGGGCCATCGCAGCTAGCGGTGTACTGCCTAGCTGTCCGACATACCAGACCTCGGTCAGGCTGACAGTAGACTGCACAATAAACGCCACACTGCTAGGTATGGATAGTTGCGTCAGCAGGGGAAGTGCAGGTGAAGTCAGGAGGTATTGCGTGCGTTGATCCATAGCGCACCATTACGGCGCATGTGGCGCGTTGGCACAAGTCTTTTCTGACCTGTCCAACCGAATTTCCTCTGGGCAAAAGCGCGATAGCAAGATGCGCCGATGTTATTCACTCAAGCGAACATCCCCGTAGATAAAAAAACATACTCAAAGTTCAATTTTCGCTGGTTTGTTGGTGCTAAGCGGGGCCGAGGACCTGCCCCAGCACCGCTTATTCGGCGGTCGTTAGACAGGGCTGTTAGCTGCCTAGATCGAAGGTTAGGCCGGCGTTCGCGACGAGTCGCTCGATCAGCTTCTCACCCATGGCGGGTGCAGGGGTGTAAACGCCTCCCGGTAGATCTGGGCAGTCGTGAACGATGCATAGCGCGCTCTCGGCAATCATTTTAGATGTCGAGCCATAGCCTGGGTCCATATCGCCGGTGACGGTCGCGTCGATGCGGCCTCCCTCGTCGTTTGTGCCGATAAACAGCACGTCATAGTGACCTGCCTCGCGGCTCTCCTTGGAGGGACCTTCGCCCGGCTTGGGGACGTCATCGCCTTCTAGCGGGTTGCTGCTTGCTACCATCTTGGCCACCGCTGCGCCTTGTTCGCCTGGTCCCGTTACCATCATTTCGTCGTACTGAAAATCTTCGCCGTAGAGGTGGTTCAGCATGGCATTAGAGCGGTGCACGTTTTTGGTGTTAATGGGTGCCATGATGAAAGGGGCGACCCATGAGCCGACGACTTCATCCTCATACGGTTTGGCATCGGATGGCTGCTCGGGACCTTGAAAGCCATTAGCCAGTGAAAAGGGGTTAGCCAGAATTTTGATAAGGCCTGGATTAGTTTTAAGTGCAGCCATCGTAGCGCCTAGGGACGCCGCTGTACCGCCAGAGAACTCACCGTTCATAGCGCGAACGCGACCGCGGACGCGGGGCATGGGCTTACCCGTCTGAGCTATGGCTGCTTTTTGAAGAAAGTACACACCCAAGTCAAAGGGAATCGAATCAAACCCACAGCTGTGAACAATGCGTGCGCCAGAGGCCTCCGCAGCTGCCTGATGCGATGTAATCATCTCGTGCATCCAGCCTGGCTCTCCTGAAAGGTCGACGTAGTGTGTCCCCTCTTCAGCACAGAGCTTAACCAGTTCGGATCCGTAAAGTTGGTAGGGGCCAACGGTTGTGCAGATACACCGCGCTCGTTTAACCATCGAACGCAGTGAGTCAGAGTCGCTGGCATCGGCAGTCACGAGTGGTGTTGTGCTGGGTGCGCCTACTAAGTCTCTTACTTCGGCCAGCTTTGCTTCATTTCTGCCTGCCATGGCCCAGTTGGCGCCGTCGCCGTGGGTTTTTCCCATGTACTCCGCCACAAGGCGGCCAGTAAAGCCGCTTGCTCCGTAGATAATGACGTCAAATTCTCTGCTCATACCTGATTCCATTGGTGCATTAGTTGTTGTTTGCATGAATAGCTAAAACGCGACCGATGAGGCATCAAGTCGCAATGGGTCGTGAGTATACGGGGCTAGCAGCTAAATAACCTCAAACTCAAAAAACACGCGTTCTTTGGTGAGTTGATGACTACCGGGACCGCAAAAATAGTGATCTAGCCTCGTAAAATGAGACTTTATTCGCATTTTGCAAATCATATTGCAAAAAAATGGTGCCGGAATAAAACTTCTTGTTAGGGTCAAACCGTACGGATTCTAACGACGCGTATCGCGTGGCCGGTCGTAGGATAGACATAACGAGCAAATGAGGAGAGGCGTGCTCCCATGAAACATTCCTTTATTGCATTGGTGTTGGTGTCGTTCATGTCAGCCTGTGGTGGCGGAGGCGGTGGAAGCTCACCCGCTGACCCCCCGGGCTCGGGCGGCGGCTCAGATTCCGGTGGTGGAAGTGGCGGAGGAGGGTTGACGGGACCAACAGAGCCGACGGCTGAGGACTATCGCGACGCAGCGCTTATACTCGATATTGGTACCTTTGGTGCCCGCTACAGCGATGTTGAATCCGTAGCAGAGAGTGGCGTTGATGCCTGGCTTGAGGAGCAGTTCACGATGCCCATCAGCCTGCACGAACCCATTGTTCGCCGTTATGGCGCACAGTACGGCTTTAATAATAAAGACAGTCCGATTCCCGTAGGGCAATTCCGGCGCTTTGCTTTTTTTGAGAATGCGCTAACGGCTCCCGACCAACTGAGACAAGTCACGGCCTATGCGCTAACTCAGCTATTTGTCGTATCTCAGACCGGTGTTCTGGGTAACAATCCGTTAGGTCTCTCCAATTACTACGACACGCTACTCACTCACAGTTTTGGCAATTACCGCGACCTGTTACGTGCCGTTACGCTTCACCCGGCGATGGGCTTCTATCTTAGTCATGTCAATAATGCGAAGACCGACGAAGATGCGAATACTTTTCCCGACGAGAACTATGCACGTGAGGTCATGCAGCTCTTCACCATCGGGTTGTATGAGCTGAACCCTGACGGTACCCGGAAGTTGGATGCAGATGGTCAGCCCATTCCCACCTATGACAACACGGATATTCGGGAATTCTCCAAGATTTTCACTGGCCTCGCCTATGCGGGCGATGCTGGCCAGGAACCGCAGTTTGGCCGCAACAGAGCGGTTCTTCATCTGCCGATGGTGATGTTCGACAACTACCACGAGCCCGGAGAAAAGTACTTGCTCAATGGATTTTTGGTGCCGGATGGGCAGACTGGTATTCAGGACATCGATGATGCGGTTGATAATTTATTCAACCACCCTAACGTGGCGCCATTTGTCAGTAAGCAATTGATTCAAAGGCTAGTGACCTCAAACCCGTCGCCAGATTATGTGAGCCGTATTTCCGCTGTCTTTGCTGATAACGGCGATGGCGTTAGAGGTGATATGAAAGCTGTCATCCGAGCCATTCTTACGGACGTCGAGTTAGCCGAAGCTTCGCGCGTCAGAGAACCGTTTCGGCGGTTCCTCGCAGCCAACCGAGCGCTCAACGCCGCGCCCTCCGAGGGGACTGACATTGGTGTAACCGGCTTCTTTGCGCAAAACGCAACGGGCCAGATGGTGTTAACCGCCCCCAGTGTCTTCAATTTTTACTCACCGTTTTATCGGCCGCAGGGCGGGCAGGGTTTGGTGGCCCCTGAAATGCAGATTACGACCGAAGACACAATCGTTGGAGTGACAAATTTGATGGCTCAAGTCCTCTACGGCGATCGTCCGATGCACAATCACTCGCAATTACCAGAGATGCGACTGGATCTGACCTCAATGGTGAATCTTGCAGATGATAAGGAAGCGTTCCTCTTGCGCGTCGAGCGGTTGTTAT
The DNA here is from genome assembly GCA_902613175.1 of Halieaceae bacterium. Lineage (GTDB taxonomy): Bacteria > Pseudomonadota > Gammaproteobacteria > Pseudomonadales > Halieaceae > Luminiphilus. The sequence continues at coordinate 78,247 of CACMGJ010000001.1, forward strand.
TTGCCGGGACCATGAGTGAGCACACGCGTTCTGTTATCTCTGGCGCGTGGGATGAGGCAGCAGGTTCTAGTCCCGCAGATAGGGTAAAACTGGCCTTGTATCTCGCGCTCAGTGCGCCTGATCAGGCGGTAGCAGAGAGGAATGCACTATGATGAATCGACGACGTTTTCTGCGAAATGGTTTAGGCAGTGCGGTCAGCATGACCATGGCGACAACCGTGCCGTTTTCATTGTTGGAGTCGGCCCGAGCAGTTGCCTCGGAAGAGTACCGTGCTGTTGTCTGTGTATTGCTGGCTGGAGGAGCCGATAGCTTTAATATTCTGGTGCCGCGGTCGGAGCTCGCTTATAACCGCTATCGAGCAAGACGGTCCGATTTAGCACTGAGTCAAAACGATCTCTTGCCGTTGGAAGGCGAGCACGAGGGCGTTCAGTTTGGCTTGCATCCGGCGATGAGTAGTTTGCAACAACGCTTTAATGCGGGTCAGGCCACCATGGTGACCAACGTGGGCCCTTTGGTTGAACCTACGACACGAGCTGCCATCGATGCGGAAGCGGTGACCTTGCCGCTTGGGTTGTTTTCTCACTCTGACCAGATTCTTAGCTGGCAAACGGCGACACCCGCCAATCGCGCGGGCACGGGATTTGGCGGTCGACTCATTGATGCGCTCCCCAGAGCCAACACAGGCCTGGCGCTCGCGGGCAATATCTCGCTGTCAGGAAATAACTCTTTTCAAGCGGGTGCTGCCACAGGTTCCTATGCGATCAGTGCGAACCGGGGTGTGCAGTCAATAACCGGCTTTGACAACGAGCTTTTCAAGCGCTCCTTCGAGAGCTTCATGGCGGATAGTAGTGCGTCGACCTTGCAAACGGTTTACCGAAACAAATTACAGTCGGCGATTGACGCGGGCGATGTTTTTTCTTCGGCGCTCTCGCAGGCGACTACGCTAAGCACACCCTTCGCCGAGGACTCTTTTTCGTCCGCTATGAAGCGTATTGCCGAGCTTGCCAGCGTGCATGAGCAGCTTGGGGTTAGCCGCCAGACCTTTTTCGTGACCTTTGGCGGCTGGGACCACCATGAAGACACCCTTGGCCAGCAAGCGACAATGCTGCCCGCGTTGGATGCGGGTCTGGGTCAGTTTCAATTGGCATTGGAGGAGCTGGGACTGTCAAACCAAGTCACCACGCTCACGATTTCCGACTTTGGCCGAACACTGACGTCCAATGGCAGAGGGTCGGATCATGGCTGGGGCGGCAATGCCATGGTGATGGGCGGTGCCGTGCAAGGTGGTCAGCTATATGGACACTTCCCCGAGCAAGTCGAAGATAATCCACTCGATTTGAATCGTGGCCGTTTCCTGCCCACGACAGCAACCGACGCCATGTATGCAGAGGTTTCGAGGTGGATGGGTGTGGCTCCTGAGTCGTTAGAGTCGGTCCTACCGAATTGGGCGAATTTCGAGGGTAGCGCTCAGGGAGCGGGTCTCACTGGCATGTTAGCAGGCTAATGTCGGGCACTGACAAGCCAGAAGTTGGCCTCGAAACGGACCCCTTTACCGACTGAGTAGAACTCCCCGAGTGTCTCATAGACCGCCGTTTTGGCTTGCTCACTCAGAGTAGGGTCGCTTTCGGCGATTAATGCGGCGGCTGGGCCAATCTGTATCAGCTCCTGAAACAGGTTGTCGAAGGAGCGATCGGCGCCGGCTGACAGTTCTACCTGTAGCGGCTCAACAGTGACCTCGGTAAATCCCGCCTCACTCAGGACACTGTAGGTCCGCTCCTTGTCCGATAACCCAAAGGGGCCGGGCGCTCCGGGCTTCGCCGGTGGCGGAGGTGGCAGGACGGTAAGCGCCGCCTGCATGGGAGCGGTAAAGAAAGGATTTAGCGCGGGGCTTTGCCAGCATACGAATCCTAGCTGACCCTTCGGTTTCAAGGTCGAACGTAATTGGGTGAAGGCTGCCGTTGGGTCTGCGAAGAACATGACCCCAAACCGGGAATAAATTGCGTCGAATGACGCTTCGGGAAACAGCGATTCACTGGCATCGCCCAACCGGAAAGACACATTGGCTTGTAGCGATGATTGATTGGCTGACTTTAAATCCTCAGCCAGCGCCAACATAGGCTCCGAAATATCAACCCCCGTAATGGTGCAGGATGGGTCGAGCCGAGAGGCCCAGTCGAGCGTCTGATTGCCACAACCGCAACCCACATCAAGTACTTGCGCGCTCGACGGTAGGCTGAACAAGTCCATACATCGATGCCCTGGCTCTGAGAGCAGCTCTTCCAGCAACGAGTTATGTCTAACCCAGCTGGCTCCGGCGCGGCCATTCCACATGTCTTTTTGTAATTGATTATCCATGGGGTTATCCCTAAGCTTCATGATGACTGTCGACGATGTTTCGCAGTGTGAGTGTTACAGAGAGTGTTGCAAAGAAGACACCTCAATTCCCAAAAATATAGCTACTGACGTCACTGAGTCGCTCTAAATCATCCTTCGAATCAATATCCCATCCTGCAGATTTCATGGGAACAATCGCCACCTGTTTTGCTGGATCGGTCAGAAGTTTTTTAGCCCCATTTTCAGCATTTAGTGTTAGCAGATCGGGATACCAGGCGCGAGAAAATACGGCCGGTGGGCCTACAGTCTCGCTGAAGCCCGCGCAGGCGCTCCCACGGTCCACAGCTCGTGCGATAAGGGTCTCGAGTTCGCTGGTCGAGACCAGCACCTGATCGGCCAAGAGCACTAACAACTGATCACAGTCGTCAGACAGGAGCTCGCAGCCGAGCCTGATGGAGCTACTCATTCCTGATGACCAGTCGGGGTTGTGAATGAGCTCAGCGCCGGTCACGACACCCTCATCGTTAGCTGTCGCAATGGCCTCATGATACCTGCCGGTCATGACAATAAGTCTCATAGGTCGAAGAGGGAGCGCAGCATCGATCACATGTTGCAATAGCGGTCTCGTGTGGAATAAGGCGAGCTGCTTGCACGCGCCAAATCGACGCGCTTCACCCGCAGCGAGAATAACAATGCCTAGCCGAGGCTCAGTCATTCCTGCTTAGCGGTCGCGCCAACGGAAGCAGGGCCAAAGATCGCATCATGACACTTGGCGATGACGGAGAGCGCTATGCTTTCGGGCAGCTCGCCGCCGATATCAAATCCGGCAGGACCATCGACACGAGGCTGGTATTCTTCATCACTGAGACCAGCTTCGATGAATACTTCCTCTCTGCGGTGAGTGGGACCGAGAAGGCCTACATAATCAAGACCGCGACCGGCGACAGCTCTAAGACTCTGGGCATCCATGGGTACGCTATGAGTCATCAGCATAGCGGCATTGACCGCGGCATCCCGTACCCATTGCGCAAGCTCCTCGACCGGACATCGCAGTCGATGGTCTGCCATAAAGAAAAATTCATCTCTCGCATTGGCGGGTCGCGGATCCCAAATAGTCGTTTCCCAACCGAGTTGATTGGCTAGCGCGACCATTGGTTGTGCATCGATGCCACCGCCTGCGATTAGCAAATGAGGGGCCGGCGTAATATGCGAAATCAGCCAGTTTTCACCATCTATTGCGTCTACTCGGCTTTTCTCACGCTTGCGCGATAGAACTGATTCGACGGCGTATTGGCTCGGAAAACTCAGGGCTCCCGGTGCAGGAATGTGTTGCTTTAGATGTCCGCTTTGGCGTTTAGCCAATGAGCGTTGAATGTCGAGCAGGCCCTGATAATTGTTCTCGGCATTAACTGGTTCTAGTAAGACGTGAACGACACCACCGCAACCAATACCGAGTCGATATGACAGATCATCTTCATCATCGCCGTCATATCGAATGCAAACGGGGATACCCGAGGCCATGACTTTGCGCGCGTTGAGCCTTATGTCCGCTTCTAGACAGCCGCCACTTAATAGCCCCAGTTGCTCGCCACCCGAGCTGATCAGACTCATTGCGCCGGGTTTTCGGTAACTCGAGCCTTCGGTTTTGTAAACCGTGCCTAAAATCCACTCGTCTGTGTCGCGTTGGAGTTCCCAGCGCGAAAGCATTGCCGCTAGCTGCATCGTCATAACCAGATCCCCTGAAGCGATGGGTTGGTCTGACAACGGATGACTCGGTGGGTAAAGTGGCGACGATGCTTCATGGGCGCATTAGCGTGATGACGAGCGGATACCCTGGAGGATGTAGCCCGCATTTTTTTCAAAGCGCACTTTCATATCGAAGTAACCCATGAAGGTTGCCACGTCCTCGGGAAGCGCCTCAGTCTCGATCACCGAATCTGAGGAGCCGTCGTAGGATCCTGTCAACAGTGCGGATATGCCACTTAACGCCTCGAGCGTTTGTTCGAAGCTCATTCCGAGCGGCTCAGAGAGTTCTGTGACCATGGTGTGAAAGTGAGTAGCCATGATGCGTTTAGAGGTTATCAACGCGTCAACTGAAATATTCTGCTCGATGACGGTGCCCAGTCTGGCGTGCAGTGCCAGGAAAATCGGGTCCGATAGGCTGGTCTCATAAAGATGCGATACAAAGTCAGTATCTGAGATGCCAGGAGAGATGCCCACGACAATATTGTTACAGAAACGCTCAAACTCCTGGCTGTACAATGACAACAGCACCTCTTCCTTGGTGCCGAAATACAGATAGAGTGTGCCCTTAGCAACGCCTGCGCGCTTCGACAGCAGTCCCATGGAAAAGCCTTCATAGCCCGCTTCCATGAACAAGACCTTTGCAGTAGCGAGAATGGTCTCCCGCCGATCGCTTTTTTGCTCGGGCGTTCGCGCTCGCTTGATGTGGGTGATAGTTGGTGCCATTCCCGAATAGTAACTTTGTTGACAAATGACCGCCAGTCATTAAATTAACTGACTGAGGGTCAAAAAGATTAACCCAAGTCCAATGATGACCGTATGTAATCGTACGTAACAGCAACATGCGACCAATTCGATCATACTGTCGGCACCACTAAGGCACTCCAGACGCCTAGACATTGAGGAACGAGTGAATGACAACCTTTACGCTTAATGGGGAAATACGGACGGTTGATACTGATCCGGAAACACCCGCGCTCTGGGTCATCCGAGAGCAGCTCGACTTAACCGGTACTAAATTTGGCTGTGGGATGGCGCAGTGCGGTGCCTGCACTATCCATGTGAATGGACGGGCGCAACGTGCCTGCATCACACCCATCGCCTCCTTGGAAGGTGCCAGCGTCACCACCATCGAGGGTCTAAAAGGTGCAGACGGATCGCTTCATGCGCTTCAACAGGCGTGGATTGATCACCAGGTTCCGCAGTGTGGCTACTGTCAGTCGGGTCAGCTGATGTCGGCGGCGGCATTGCTTGCCGATAACCCAAATCCATCGGAAGCCGATATCGACACGGCCATGCGAGGTAACGTCTGTCGTTGCGGTATGTATGGACGGATACGATCAGCGATCAAGCAGGTAGCGGGTGCGTCCTTCTACGATGCGATGGAGGGTAGTCAAAATGGGTAAGTGGACCAGACGTGGTGTCCTTTCAGCCGGTGTTTTAGGTGGAACCGGACTGGTTATTGGTATTGCCGTTCGCCCGGGCAACCCGACAGAGACGGCGGGACACCTAGTAGCGGGCGAAGGGGAGAATCTCCTACATATTTATTTAAAGATCGATTCTGAGAATCGTGTGACAGCGATTTTGCCTCACTCTGAAATGGGGCAGGGCGCGCAAACCGCTCTGACCCAAATGCTGGCGGAAGAGATGGATGCTGATTGGGATCTCATGCGCTTTGAAGAGGCGCCAGCCAGTGCCGAATACGCCAATATGGCGTTGGGGCGAGGCTACCTATTCAAGGGCGTTGATTTCCCTGATGTAGTTGTGCCGACGGTTGACGGTCTGATGTTGAATATCGCGGATGCCATTGGCATGCAGGTTACTGGCGGTAGCATGAGTATCCGTACCACCGGGCAGTATTTCCTGCGCGCAGCTGGCGCCTCGGTTCGCGAGATGCTGGTAAAAACCGCATCGAAGGCTTGGGGTGTGCCCGAGAGCGAAATTCGTGCGGCTGAGAGCATGTTGTATCACGACAGAAGTGGCCGATCGGCCCCTTATTCGGAGTTTGCGGCGGCCGCTGCGGAGATGACGCCGTCATCGACACCCAAGCTTAAGAAAACGAGCCAGTTTACTGTCATGGGGCAGAGCAAGCCTCGTCACGATGTCCCATCAAAAGTAGACGGTACGGCGATGTTCGCCATGGATGTTAAGCGTCCCGGTATGGTCTATGCCGCCGTAAAGCGTACCCCAGTTGCAGGTGGCACGCTGAGGCGCGTGGATGACAGCGCAGCGCGCGCGATGAAAGGTGTTATCGATGTGGTCAAAGTGGGTCCGTCGAGTGCTGCAGGGCTGGTCGGATCGTATTCTGCGGGAGACACCATTGCAGTTGTCGCTGATAGCTATTGGAGGGCGGAGAAGGCGCTTGCGGCACTGAAGCTCGAGTGGAATACCGAAGGCAAGGAACGCGTCTCAAGCGAATCCATTTTTGAGCAGTTCGACCGGGATATTACGGCAGGTATAGACCGAGCCAATGATGTTGCCATGGGCGATGCCACTGCGACGTTTGATAGTGCGGCCACGGTACTGACCGCTGACTATCGCGTGCCGTATCTGGCGCACACCTGTATGGAACCGCCGAACGCAACAGCAGAGGTCTCGGCAGACCGGGCGGAGATTTGGGTCGGTTGCCAAAACCCTCTGGGTTTCCGGCAGCATCTGGCCGCCAGCCTAGGCCTGGATGTTGAGCAAGTGACGCTGCACAACTACTTTATGGGCGGTGGTTTTGGTCGAAAGAGCAATGCGGACTATGCGTTGCAGGCCGCTATGATTGCTCGCCAAGTGGGTAGACCGGTTCAGATGGTTTACTCCCGTGCGGAGGACATCAAGCAGGACTTTTATCGGCCAGCCGTTCAAAGTCGATTCAAGGCGGGCCTCGATGCCGATGGCAAGTTGGTCGCTTGGCAAAATACCTACGTCGATAAACACGAGCCTGTGGAGGCGCCGCTCATACCTTATGCTGTCGCTGCGCAGGATATCGGGCATGTTGCTAGCCCCACTCATGTGCCGTTTGGTGCGTGGAGAAGTGTTGATCACTCTCAGCACGGCTTCTTCACGGAGTCATTTGTTGATGAGGCAGCCCACGCCGCAGGCAGAGATCCTTACGAATTCCGAGCAGAGATGCTCAAGGACAAGCCCCGTCTATTAGCGGTCCTCAATCGGGTCGCGAAGGAGGCCGATTGGGGGCGTCCGATGGAAGAAGGACGCGGGCGCGGTATCTCTTTGCAAGAGTCATTTGGCTCTATCGTGGGTCAGGTCGTCGAAGTGACCGTGTCGGGTGGAAAGACCTGGGTTGATCGGGTCGTCGCTGTAATTGACGCAGGTTATGCGGTGTCCCCCGATGGTATAAAGGCGCAAATCGAATCAGGTATTATTTATGGTCTCAGTGCAGCGATGTACGGCGAGATTACTATCGAAGATGGCGCTGTGGCGCAGAGTAGTTTTGCGGACTACGACGCTATTCGAATGCACGATTCCCCCGTTATTGAGACTCACATTATCAACAGTGGTGCCGAAATGGGTGGCGCAGGTGAACCCGGCACGCCCGGGGTGGCTCCGGCTTTGGCAAATGCCATTTTCGACGCCACAGGTAAGCGCGTGCGTACGTTACCTGTTATCAAGGCCGATCTGCGAAATGATGCTGAGGCGTCGCCTGCAGTAGCAGCACTGGGTGCTTGAGATCTAACGGAAACCTAGAAAGGAAAAGCCCCCACTATGGGGGCTTTTTTATATAGGTAGCTTTTGCCCAGATGGCCTGTACGTGGCTTTTATCTGGAGGAACTGTCGGCTTGGCGCGGTTAGACGATCGTAAAGCCTTCGTTGCTAATAGGCAGTGCTCTGATGCGCTCACCGCAGGCATCAAACACAGCATTACATACGGCAGGCGCCAGAGGCGGCAGTGCCGGTTCTCCTGCACCGGTAGGCCGGTAGCCTGAGTTCAAAACATCAACATGCACCCGTGGACTTTGCGGCATGCGCAACAGGGGATAGCTGTCGTAGTTACTCTGCACCACAGCTCCATTCTTGATACTGATGCGCTGTGCAGCCATGGTACTCAAACCATCGACGACTGACCCCTGCAACTGGTTCTCAAGTCCCGAAAGGTTGACCACCTGACCGACATCGGCCGCAACCCAGACGTCGTGCACGGTAATATTTTTGCCGTTGACGCTGACTTCAGCCACCTCAGCGATGTGACCAGAGTGGCTTAAGAAAAAGGCAAGCCCCAAGCCATGACCCTCGGGTAACTTGCGTCCCCATCCAGCCGCTTTAGTCACAGCTTCAATAGTCGCGCGTGCTCTGGCCGTATTGAGACTGGCCATGTCACCTTCTTTTATCCATCCTTTGTCACCAATCGCATTGAGCAAGAAATCGCGGTGATCCTGTCCCGCCTTGTGCGCGAGTTCAGCGATAAACGATTGCACGGCAAAGGCATACACATTGGAGATCGGCGCTCGCCAGGCACCGGTTGGTGTTTGAGACTTAACGAAGCTTTGCTCTACCGCTACGTTGGGTATGACCTTGCCCGGGAAATCGTAGGGTCTGTAACTTGCACCGTAGTTGGCATTTTCCCCATCTGCTGACGCGGCAGCCACCAGGTTTTTCCAGCCGACTAATTGCCCGTCATCGGTTACGGCTCCTTGGAGTCGGTAATAGGTGGGCGCTCTGAAGTAATCAAAAGCCATGTCATCTTCACGTTTCCACTGGAGTTTGACCGGTGCTCCAACACGTCGTGAAATCAGCGCAGCTTCGAAGATGTACTCGTTGGATAATCGCCGCCCAAAACCGCCACCGCCACGGAGTTGATGAACGGTAATATTACCCGGCGTTACGTCGAGTAATTTTGCGAGATTTGAGGTGATGAAGACCGGTGTTTGACTGCTAGTCCACACTTCAACGGCACTGGTTGCCGCAGACACAAGTACGCCTTGAGGCTCTAACTGTGCGTGCGATACAAAATCGGTTGAATAGGTTGAATCGGCCGTCATTGCCGCGTTTGCGAAGGCTGCTTCCACATCCCCTGCACGCTCGATTTCAGCCTCGACTCTCCCCGCAGCGAGGGCAGCAAGCGCCTCCGCCTCAATCACATCCGAGTCATCTTGCGACGCGGCTGATAGGTCCCAATCTACTTTTAAAGCTTCGCGTGCTTTGAAGGTTGACCATGTGTCCTTACCCACAATAGCGACCCCGCTTTGAATCGCGTGAGATTTTCTAATGTCAAAGTTGTAGGGTCCGGGCGTCCCATCAAGTATGAAGGCATCAATAACTCCCGGTAGCGCTCTAACAGCTTCTAGGTTGGCCGATTTTGCGATGCCGCCAATCGACGGACACTTGACGAAGCTCGCATAAACCATACCGTCGACCTTCGCATCGATACCAAATATCGGTTTGCCCGTGGCAATGCCCTCCGCTGACGCGTTCGAAATACGTTTGCCGAGCAAACGATAGTCTGCGGGCGCTTTGAGTCGCACGTCCGCCTCATCCGGTACCGATATGAGTGAAGCCGCGGCCACCAGATCTTTGTAGTGAGCCGACTTGCCCGAGGGGCCATGCCAGATCATCGAGTCAGCCGTTGTGAGTTCGTCGCGCGGCACATTCCATTGGGTTGCCGCCGCACGGCATAACATTTCCCTCGCCGTTGCTCCCATTTTTCTCATTTCATCCCAGCGCATGGGGATAGACAGAGAGCCCCCGGCAAATTGCATACCGTATTGCTGCTGAACGGGCGCCGCCTCGCATTGGACATCTTCCCACTTAGCGTCGAGTTCCTCTGCCACAATCATGGGTAAAGACGTATTAACGCCTTGGCCTACTTCTGGATTCGGACCATAAATGGTGACGCTGCCATCCGCATTGATATTCACGTAAGCGTTCAGGGTTCCCGATGCCTCGGCTGATGCCAGAGACATCATCGAAATGCTGCCTGTGGACGAGAGGGCAAGACCCAGTGAAATTTTGAGAAAGTCGCGTCGATCGGTATTGGCGATCGAATCGGATGGCTGATTCATGCTGACAACTCCTCTGCTTCCATGGCGTTATAGAAGAGAGCAGAGGCGGTCATTGCACCGCTGGCCGCTTTAATCGCCGACTTAATACGCACATAGGTACCGCAGCGGCAAAGATTACCCGCCATGGCTGCATCTATCTCATCATCGGTTGGGCTCGGATTTCGCTCAAGGAGTGCGGCTGCTGACATAATCTGGCCTGCCTGACAGTAGCCACACTGTGCGACATCATGGTCAATCCATGCCTGCTGAACGGGGTGTAGTGTCGCCGTTGCCAATCCTTCAACCGTAGTAACGACGCGACCTTCAAGTGCGCCGACTGTCAGCTGACATGAACGAACGGCGAAACCGTCAAGCCATACAGTGCAGGCACCGCATTGGCCCACGCCACAGCCGTATTTGACGCCCTGAACTCCCGCATGATCGCGCAGGGCCCAAAGCAAGGGCATTGCGGGATCAATACCGTTAAACGAATGGTCTTTCCCGTTGATGGTGATAGTGGTCACGTGAGTCCGCCTAGTTAGTTTTCGTTTGATTCAATAGTGGCACAAATCGCCTTAAATAAAAGGTGATGACGTCCCAATTGACGCAGGTTGGTGTGATTATTAGAGCAACGTTAGGGGCTGCTGGTTGGGGACTGCTCGAGGGCCTTTCCTGAGACCAACTAACGAAGGGGGGGACATCAAAGCTCGGTAGCAGCTTCTAGCTCCTGCTCGAGCTTCAGCCGAGAATCCGCTCGTGGTTTGGAGAAGCGTGCGACTGCAAGGTAAATGACCGGTGTCAGAAACAGTGTGAAGAATGCCGTGAGACCCAGACCACCAAAGACGACCCAGCCCACAGCCTCGCGCGCTTCAGACCCGGGGCCCGAGGACAAGATAAGCGGGAGTGCACCGAGCACCGTTGAGATCAGTGTCATTGCAATCGGCCGGAGTCGAATGTTTGCGGCATCCTCAATGGCATCTCGCACACTGGCACCCGCATCACGCCGCTGATCGGCAAATTCGACCAATAGAATGCCGTTCTTAGCGATTAACCCAATGAGCATAACAAGTCCGACTTGTGAATACACATTGAGTGACGTCCCAGTGATGAATAGCGCGAAGATCGCCGCAGCGAGGCCGAATGGCACAATGGTCATGATGACGAGCGCTGAGGTCAGGCTTTCAAACTGCGCGACCAGCACCAAGAACACAATCAAGAGTGCGAGACCGTAGGCGTAGAGCGAGTCTCGCTGAGATTCGCCCAAGCGAGCGGCCTCTCCCTCCGGGGCAACGGTAATGGAGCTGGGGACAACTTCGTTGGCTAAGGCCATGAGATCGTCCACGGCGGTTTGTAAGTCCACCCCTTCAACGGTTTGCATATCAATACTGATGGAGCGCCGCTGATAGAGCCGCCGCAATTCATCGGGAACACCTTCCTCGACGACGGTAACAAGCGATGCCAACGGGATAAGTTGACTGGTTTGCGAGCGAACGAACAGGTTCACCAGATCATTTGGGCCCTGAATACGATTCTTTCCCGCTTTCAACACAACTGGGATCGATTGATCTCGCCCGTTTAAGTCGACGACCCGAACGCCATCAACCATGACGCGCAGTGTCTGAGCTAATTCGTCGATGGATACGTTGAGATCAGCCAGGCGTTCTCGGTCGATTTTGATGGCTACCTGGGCTTGCGAGGGGGTGTAGTCGATACGTGGATTATCGACGCTATCCAGCCGCTCTCGAATGGCATCAGCATAGACACGAGCTGCCGCGTAAATCTCTTCGTATTCACTGCCAAGCAAAACAAACTGGATGCCACCACGCCAGCCACCGCGCATATTGAGACTGTTGCTTCCGTAAACACGAGCGGTAACGCCAGGTAATTGGCTCAGTTGTGGTTGAATCTCTGCTGTAAGTTCTTGCTGTGATATGTCACGTTCATCCCACGGTTTTAAGGTGCCCACGACGTAAATGATGTTGGCGTCCCAGCGGCCGGCGACGGTATAAAGCCGCTCGATGATTCCCGAATCCAAATAGGGCTGAAAAATAGCTTCGATTTGATCGGATTGGCGCTCGGTATATGGAAGGCCTACGCCTGCAGGTCCTCGCGCGAACATATTCAGCGTGCCCCGATCCTCGGTCGGCAGCAACTCGCTGTCCAACGACGTGTAAACACTGGCGGCCGCTGCTGCGATACCCATCGATACAAGCACCGACGTCACAGGGTAATTTAGAACCGAGCGCAAACCACCGCTGTAGAATCGCTGGAAAATATTGGGCATGTCTGATTGGCCAGTAACGGCAGACTCAGATTTCCCCAATCGCGCCATTAGCGCGGGCACCAATGACAATGCGACAAATGACGAAATTGCTACCGCCACGGTTAGAACCAGGCCGAACTCTCTGAATAGTCGTCCTGAGGTCCCTGGCAAAAAAGCGATTGGGACAAAGACAGCAACCAGAACCATCGTCGTGGCGATAACGGCAAAGAACACGGACTGTGTCCCGAGGACAGATGCTGCGCTGCTCCCCTCGCCGCGTTTCTGTCGGCGCTGGACGCTCTCAAGCACCACAATGGCATCATCAACGATAAGACCCGTAGCCAGAACAAGTGCTAGTAGTGTCAGGATATTAATGGAGAAGCCCAGAATCCAGCTTGCAGCGAGTGTGCCTAGTAGTGAAATCGGAATGGCAATTGCTGGAACCAGTGTAAATCGCCAGCTTCCGGAAAAGAGACGAATCGTCAAAATCACGATCAGAACGGAAAATGCCAAGGTGCGTAAAACTTCAGATACTGCGCCATTGATGAAGACGGCCTCGTCGGAAATGACCTGCAGCTTGATGTCATCGCGCTGGGCATTGAAAAGCGCGACGGCTTGATGCGCACCCTTTGAAATTTGAATCGTATTCGAGCCCGCTTGCCTCACCACGCCAACGCCCAGCACTCGCTGACCATTCAGGCGGACCACTGATGTTGCATCGTCAGGGGTATAGGCAATGCGTGCGACGTCTCGAAGTCGGACTTTGTCAGTGATAAGAAGATTGCCAATGTCGGCTTCCGACTCGACAGCAGCATCTGCGCGCACCAGCAACGTCTGATCGCTCGTCCTGAAGCTACCGGCTGGCACATCTAGCGGCGCCTGAGCCAGTACCGAACGTATGTCGGTCACTGTCAGTCCATAGGTGCTCATGCGACCTGGATCTAGTTCGACCCTCAGTATCTGTCGACGGGAGCCAAAGAGCGGGACGTCAGCCACACCCGGCAGTGAAATAAATGCTGGAACCACATCGCGCTCAACGATGGTCGCGAGGTCCTGCTCGGATATACCGTCCGCCAGCACAGCGATGCGCATGATTTCCTCGGCATCTTCGTCAGACTTAAAGACGGCTAACTGTTCGACGTTATCCGGCAGCTGACGCTGAACTCGACTAACAGCCTCCCTGACATCGGCGGCGGCTCTGTCCACATTGGCACCGGGGTCAAACACAGCACGAATACGGGAGTTTCCCTCTTCACTGTTGGAGTTCACCTCTTTGACGCCACTTACGCGCGCAACGGCACCCTCAAGAATACGCGTAACTTCCCCGTCCATTGTCTCTGGGGATGCTCCGGGCAGGTTCGCGCGAACATTGACAACAGGTTCATCGACGTCAGGTAATTCTCTCACCTCAATGGCGAAAATCGCCACAAGACCTGCGATTGCAATTAATAAGTTGATGACTGTGACGAGCCATGGGCGCTTGACACCCAAAACGGGAAGGCCCGCACCGGCTAGGGTGTTGAGAGTGACTTTCATCCGGTTTTCTTGTGCATTTTAGCCGCGATCAGCCTTTTCACTTTTTGATGAGTGTGCTGTTGCTTTTACTGCGTTGATATCTTTGATCTTCATTCCAGGGCGAACACTTTGAATGCCCTCGAGAATCACACGTTCACCTTCAGAGAGTTCACCACGGATCAACATACGACCGTCGACGCGGCGCACCATCTCCACCGGAGAGCGCATGGCGCGATCACCCTCAGCCGACCAGACATAGGGACCGTCTGCACCCCATTGAACCGATAACTCAGGCACACTAAGGTATTCACCTTTCTCGATAGACGCGTCAATTTCAAATGCCATACCGGGGCGAAGATTGTCTAGGCTGTTGTCGATCGCCGCACGCGCTCTGAAAGCGCGCGTGGCCGAATCCACTCGGGAATCCACAGCAACAATTGTTCCTGAGGTGTTGTCGTCTGGTGATTCCCAGTGACGGGCTTGAACTTCAAGGTCCATCACGATCTTACCGATGAAGCTCTCGGGTACCGTAAAATCAACGAGCAGAACGCTTCGGTCGTCGAGCGTAGTTATAACAGTTGAGGTGTCAACGCGATCACCAATTTCCACATCAGTAATGCCGATGCGCCCTGAAAACGGCGCCATTACTTGACGGCGAGAGAGTTCTACTTTTGCTTGTGCCAGACGAATCTCAGCCAGATCAACGTTACTTTGTGCAGTATCAATCGTGCTTTGAGGGATATTCGCCTCACTCGCATTGAGGGAAAAATAGCGCGTTAGCGTTCGTTTCGCTTCCGCCAGTTCGACCTCCGCCTGTCGTACGGCAAGGGCTTGGTCGCGATCATCCAATTTGAGAAGTGTCTCGCCTTTTAACACGGGTGTATCAGGCGCCAACTTTGCGAATGTCACAAACCCAGAGCTCTCTGGATATAGCGTTACGCTCTGGCGAGCTCGCGCTGTCCCGACGGATTTTATTGAATCAATAAGCGGTGCACGCTCAACAAGTGCGGTTACGACGGGTAGCTCGCGCACACCCCATGAACCGCGTGATCCGGGTGTTTCCTCATCAGGGGTGTCTGAGCAACCCAGCATGAACGCGCATGCCAGCAGAGCTGACATACCTGAGAACCGCATAACCGCGCGAAAAATGAACATCTCGCGAGTATATCCGAGATTTCGGAATGGCAATCTTTTTATTTTCAGTTTTCGGCAATGCCAAAGTCGACAAAGACGCGACCGTTACTTACAGGATGACCTCTATGAGGCGAGGGCCTTTCTCCGCCATTGCCTCGGCCATCGCGCGATCCAGTGCTTCAACTGTATCGACGCGCACCGCTGCCATTCCCATACCTTTGGCGATATCGGTCCACTGAATCGCTGGATTGGTTAGATCGAGTAATGACAAGGCCGTGGGTCCCGGTTTTTCCACACCGACGCGCGCAAGCTCAATATTTAGTATGGCGTACGATCCGTTGTTAAGAATCAACACAGTTACGTCGAGATCCTCGCGCACCATCGTCCATAATGCTTGGACCGTGTACATCGCCGATCCATCAGCTTCTAAGCCAACCACCTTTTGATCGGGACATGCGATGGCAGCACCAACTGCCATAGGCAAACCTGCTCCGATAGCCCCACCCGTAAGCGTTAACCAATCGTGTGGCGCTGCATTGCCGGTCATGAGAAACGCCCCAAGCCCATTGGTTGCGCCCTCGTCGACGACAATGGCGTTTTCAGGGAGTCGATTGGCAATCACCTTACCAAGCTCTACCGCATTGATAGGGCCGATTTCCAGGGCATGTTCGACTCTTTGTGCAACTTTCGTCACCTGTTCTGGCGCCCCGAGTGCATTGGCAATGCGCGTCAGGGTATCGATAGCATCGACACTGTGGTCACCCATTTGAAGCAGGCTCGCCCCTTCAGGTGACAGCCATCCGGGTTTACCGGGGTAAGCAAAGAAGGATACGGGTGGCTTGCTGCCGACGATGACAAGGGTATCGAGTCCTTTTAGGTGTTCCGCGGCCATTTCGCCGAAGTAGGGCAGGCGTTCGGTCTCAACGCGCCCGACGCCTCGCTGTTGACGCGTAAAGAAGGTTTCGGTGATCAGACGAGCGCCCGTTGCCTCCGAAATGCGCCCCGCTTGAATGAGGCCTGACTCGCGCAGAGCATGACCGCCCATGAATAGGGCTGCGGAGTCACTGTTCTGAAGTGCTTCGGCTGTCTCAATAATCTCATCGTCACTCAGGGTTTTAGGCGCTGGAATATCAGGGATATCCACGTCACCACCTGCGGGATCCCAGGCATGGTTTGCCGGGGCCACAAAGGCGGTGACATTACCGGGGTATTCCATGCTGGCTTGCCACGCCTTCAGTCCCACCTCGGGCAAGTCGTCCGGACTGGTTGACATCCCTGTCCAGGCGCAGACAGCTGAGGTAAGCCCATCGATATCAGATGTAAGGGGTGCATCCAATTCCAAGTGGTGCGTTGCGTGATCGCCAATCATGTTCAATACGGGCACTCGTGCTCGGGATGCATTGTGCAGATTGGCGATGCCATTGGCATAACCCGGTCCAAGGTGAAGTAGCGTTAGGGCTGGCGTGTCGGTCATCCGCGCAAATCCATCTGCAGCACCGGTAACGACGCCCTCAAAGAGACCTAGTACAGCTCGAATTCGGGGTTCTTTATCGAGCGCGGCGACGAGCTGCATCTCGGACGTGCCAGGATTGGCAAAGCAAGCGCTGACACCAGCGTCCGCGAGTTTCTTTATGAGTAAATCTGCGCCATTCATTACCGCTAAACCCCTAATGCGTTTTTTTATCAGTCCCCAGTATACGCATCAACATAGGCGTATATAGGTGCTGTTTATTCTTGGAGATTATTATCTATGACATCTTATCTATTACATTGCGGCATGACACCACGTTAGCCAGAGCACACTCACTGCAGGTCGTGGCCAAGTCTTACAGCTGGAGCGATAGTGCTGGTTTGCCGGAACGATCCGCTCGATAGATACCCCAATGTTTCTCCGGTTCCAGCGGATGGTCCGATCCCTTCCAGTTTTCGTCGAAGGCTTCGAAGATATAAACCAGTATCTCTTCTTCCTCTGCCCACTCGAGCAACTCCCGCAGATAAGTCTCTTGAAATAGCTCACCCACGTTCTCTGGTGGGATCCCTCGTCCGTTCGACGCTGTGGCCCAGCCAGCCTCGGTGATGATGACCTGCTTATTTGGGTAGGCGCTCTGAACCGCATCGAAGTTATCGCGTGTGTACGCCATTGCCTCGGCTACTGTTTTGTATTCCCACACCGGGTAGGTATGAATGGCAATGAGATCCAGCTCTTCAGCAAGCCCGGCGAGCTTATCTAGCCAAGGCACATAATTTTCGCAGAAAGTAACAGGTTGAGAGATGCGTGCTCGCAAAAAAGCCGCATACGCTGTCACGGCCTCAGGCTCGATAAGATGGTCAGTCCAATCGACGGTCGCCTCGTTGCCCACGGATACGATATCGACAATCGCGTCATAGCGATTAGCCCACGCCACGGCACGCTCCAGCTCCTGCAGGTTGTTGATGCGGTTTTTCTTTAAGGTCTCATCACTGTAAACACCGCCCCACGGGCAATTAGGGTTGTTCACCTCTGCACCGATATATGCACCAAGCATGACTGTGAAGGGAAGGCTCTCGCGTTCGATGACCTTCAGTACTCGTTCGGTATGCAGATCACAGGCGTAGACCCGAAGGGCATCCCAATATCCCTCGAGAAGCCTCAAGTCCTCCAGGATTTCCGACTCCGAGGGGAAGACGCCCGCATCAGGGCTTTGCCCATCTCGGAATCCCGAGTAGCAAATGGCGCGTTTATAGGGCAGGCGTTTCGTCTTATTCATAACAGGTGTGAGTACTTAAACTTTTCGTTTTCATCCCACAATCCCCAGTGGGCACCAACGTCACCTTCACCGGCTTCGCCAGATACTTTCCATTCTTCATCAAACGACGCGAAATAAAACATCTCCACGTTGTCCTTTGCAGCCCACTCCATCGCTTTTAAGAAGTATAGGTAAGCTCCCTGTAACGATGACTCAGCTCCGTAAAAGTTTCCACCTGAACTTGGCCAGCCAGTCTCCGAGATGATGACGCGCTTTCCGTTCGCAACTTTTTGTACTCGACGATACATGTCCTGCATATAGAGCGTTGCGTAGGGCAGAGCACAGCCTTCCCAGAACGGATAACAGTTAGTGAGGAGGACGTCGCAGGCTTCTGTCACTTGCGGCCGGTCCTCGAACTCATAATAGGCATCTACATAACCCATAGGAACATTGGAGGGGAGTCGCTCTCTGACCTCGGCCATGAAGTCGAGGAGTTCGGTCTCTTCCAGATCACCGCGGTAAAGAACTTCGTTACCTACTGCGGCGACATCCACGGCTCCCGTTTGCGCGAGTTCGATCAATTTATCGACTTCATTCCTGTTCTTATCCGCATCCTCGCCAAGCCAGGCGCCAACAAGCGTGTTTAAGCCCATGGCTTTGGCTACTTGCGGGATGTGTTCATTGCCCTGAGTGGTAGAAAAAGAACGAATCCAGTTGAAGCGAGGCGCCAGAATTGTCATCCGATGCTCGATCTGCTCGCGTGTGAGTTCATCACCTGGTTTTTGACCCTTGGTGTAAGCGCTGAAGGAAATGCCATGCATCTTTTCTTCGAGCAAAAGCTCGAGACGGATATCTAAATCGAGCTCGCTCGCGCTGCGATTATTTTGCCCAATTAAATAATGGTGTTTACCTGTCCGCTTACCCATGTGTCTCCTCGAGTCTTTTGCCGTGTACGTGGTGATGGAGACGCGATGCTAAGCAAGGATGCTGTTTCAGACATCTTCAATACGACGAGATGGCGCATTCACTGGTTAAGTTGGATGAACCTTGGTATCGCTGGGCAGGGTGGTGTTTTAGCATAACGTCCCGAGTTGAGAGGGATGTAATCAAACACGATTACGATCCTCCGTCCGTCAGTAGAACTGATACGCCGACAATTAGGATAAGCGGCGTCATGAGAGTAGGGCGGTCGACTGTGCGTCGACTTCATCGCTTCACAGTTCGAATATCACGAAAGTAATGATTGAGAGATATGACTAACGAAACGCTGTATTTGGGTGCCAATCCGCTTAATACTTCTGCCACTGCCGTAGAGGGTGACTACGTCACCCGTGATGGCGAATCTTTTTATCGTATTGCCAACGTCGACGGCATGGATGATTTCTTCATCAGTGTCGTAAGCGATTCCAATCATTGGATGTTTATCTCGACACGCGGCGGGCTATCTGCCGGCCGCACTGATTGTGACAGTGCCCTGTTCCCGTATTACACCGAAGATAAAATTCGCGACAACTCAGATAACACGGGCAGTCGAACGATCGTCATTGCCGATCAGGGTGGCAAGCGGATGCTGTGGGAGCCTTTCTCTCGCTCTCACACAGGCATCTACAGCATCACGAGAAACCTCTACAAGAATGTGCTCGGTGACAAACTCATTTTTGAAGAGACCAATCACGATCTTGGTCTCCAGTTTAGTTATTCATGGTCGACCTCGGATCGGTTTGGCTTTGTGAAGCAGTGCACCATTGCCGCTACTGGGAATGCCAAATCTACAATCGAGATCCTCGATGGCATCGAGAATCTGCTGCCTTATGGCGTGTTAGCCGGTACGCAAAACGAGCTGAGCTGCCTTGTCGATGCCTATAAGAAAACTGAGTTGGTGCCCAACTCGGGCCTAGCTGTTTATGCAATGAGTTCGATCCTATCGGACAAAGCCGAACCCAGCGAGGCGCTGTCAGCAACGACCGTTTGGTCGTATGGGGTCCAGGACGCAAGTTATCTCATCAGTTCAAACCAGCTGAGCCAGTTTAGATCTGGCGCCGCCATCAGCGAAGAACAGGAGGTCTTGGGGCGACGAGGAGCATATTTCGTTCACCAGACATTTGCGCTAGATGCTGGTGCTGAGCGTGGCTGGGGAATTGTGGCCGACGTCAATCAAGGCCCGGCAGCCGTCAGAGACACTGTGTCATTGATTCAAAGTGACACCGATGTGTCCGCCTTGATTGCAGACGATATCGAGCTCGGTTCCCGAAATCTTGAGCGCCTGATTAGTACCGCTGATGGCATACAGATGACGGGTGACACGCTGAGCGCCAATCACCATGCGTCAAATGTACTGTTTAACATCATGCGCGGCGGTTTGTTCATTGATAACTACGCCATCGAAAAACCCGATCTCATGGCTTTTTGTGCCGAATGGAATCGCGCGGTCTTTGACGCAAACACGCCTTTCTTTGATCCGTTACCAGCGCGCATGACCTATCACGATCTTGACGCGGCTCTGGCAGGCAATACGGATTTGCAGCTCGAGCGTCTGTGCAGAGAATATTTACCGCTGAGCTTCAGTCGTCGTCACGGGGACCCATCGCGGCCGTGGAATCGATTTGCCATCAAAGTGAAAGATGACAAAGGCAACAAGCTTCTTAACTATGAGGGCAACTGGCGCGATATTTTCCAAAACTGGGAAGCGTTGAGTTCCTCCATTCCGTGCTTTGGCGTGAACATGATTTCAAAGTTCGTCAATGCGACGACAGCCGATGGCTACAACCCCTACCGAATTACGCGGCAAGGAATCGACTGGGAGCGCCCGGAGCCTGAAAACCCCTGGGCGAATATTGGGTATTGGGGTGACCACCAGCTCATTTACTTACTCAAGTTGATCGAGCAGTCCGTTGCCCACAATCCCGTAGCATTAAAGTCAATGATGTTCAGTGACGCTTTTGCCTACGCTAATGTGCCGTACCGCATTAAGTCATACGCCAGCATTCTGAGTGACCCCTACGACACGATTGAGTTTGACGAGGATCTGGATCGCGTTATCGATGGCCGTGTTGAGGCGATGGGGGCGGATGGTCGTTTGATGCCCGCGCCGAACGGTGAGGTCTACCAAGTCAACCTCGCCGAAAAGATCCTGGTCACGCTGCTGTCCAAGATAGCCAACTTCATCCCGGATACGGGTATTTGGATGAACACCCAGCGACCCGAGTGGAATGATGCGAATAATGCACTCGTAGGGACCGGTGTTTCCGTTGTGACCCTGTGTTACCTCCATCGTTTCTTAAACAAGGCAGTGCCGTTGTTCTCAGAACTCGAGCAGGACTCGGTGCAATTATCTGCAGAGGTTGCAGCGTTTATGTCAGACGTAGCCTCTGTACTCGAGGCGCATCAGGGATCAATCTGCAAAGGACCGGTCTCTGATGTCGTCAGAAAAGAGGTGATGGAAGCCCTTGGAACAGCGGCGGAGCGGTACCGTCAAGGTATCTACGATCGCGGTTTCTCAGCGTCGAAAAAGTCGGTAAGCCTCGCCAGCGTAGTCGATTGTCTATCCCGTGCACGTGACATCAGTGCCATTAGTATTCGATCTAACCGTCGGGAGGATGGCCTTTACCACGCCTACAATCGCATTGCAGTGCGCGACGAAGGTGTAGAGATCAAGTATCTCTACGAAATGCTCGAGGGTCAGGTTGCGGTGTTGAGTTCAGAGCTTTTGGAAGCCGATGAGTCACTCGCGTTGCTCAAGACGCTACGTGCATCCTCTCTCTACACTGCGCGACAGCACTCGTACCTGCTCTACCCCAACCGTCAGCTACCGAGCTTTATGGTGCGCAATCTGGTTCCCGGCGAGTTCGTGAAATCCTCGACGTTGATGACCAAACTAGTTTCCGCTGGCAACACGGATCTGATTGAAGTTGATGGATCGGGTCAGGCGTTTTTCGCAGGAAAATTCAATAACACGGCTTCCGTGGCGGCAGCTTTGACAGCCCTTGCAGAGGATGGTTTTGCAGAGGACGTCTCGGCAGAGCGAGCTGCGATCGAGACCTTGTTCTCTGACCTGTTTGATTGCGCAAACTTTACGGGCCGCTCGGGTGGCATGTACGCCTACGAAGGGCTGGGCTCTATTTACTGGCATATGGTGTCCAAACTGCTGCTCGCCGTGATGGAAACGGTCAAGCAAGCGGAGGAGACGGGTGCATCTGCAAAGGTATTAGCAGGCTTACAGGCTGCTTACTACGATGTGCGTGAGGGTATTGGTTTTAACAAGACGCCAGACGTCTATGGTGCCTTCCCAACTGACCCGTATTCTCACACGCCTGGCTTCGCGGGTGCTCGTCAGCCGGGTATGACGGGACAGGTGAAAGAGGAAGTGCTGACACGTCTCCTCGAGTTGGGCGTAGAGGTTGCGGACGCCCGCGTGAGCTTCAAGCCATCAGTGCTCCGCCGATCGGAGTTCTTGGGATCTTCGGCAACGCTGCGCTACTTCGATACGGCCGGCGCCTCGCAAGCTGTCGCATTGGAGGCCGGCGAGCTGAGCTTTACCTACTGTCAGGTGCCGGTTGTTATGGCGCTTGCTGATTCGCCATCAATCACTTTACACACCGCTGACGGTGCTACGGAGTCTGTTGCGGGGAGCGTGTTGACTGCCGAGCAATCAGAAGCACTGTTTAAAAAGACGGGACAGTATGTGCGCCTCGATGTGCGGGTCGCACAGGTCATGGATTAACTTGTTGCTCTTTACAACAAAGCCCGCGAATGCGGGTTTTTTTATGTGTGTTGCAAAAGCGGATCGATGCAGTTCTGCGCCGCTTGAGTCTTGGCGGTCTGTGAGTCTTCTTACCAGTATTCGGCGACAAAAACTCGGGTCATGCCATTAGCGATCAGACGGTATTATGCCCGTCGGGAATCAAGCTCTTCCCTGATGGCAGCGACTGCCTCCTCGTTGAGGTCGTAGTTCCACATCGCCCAAATGCCTATCGAGGTTCCCGTTGCAGGTACCAGGATAAAGGCTGCTCGAAGACCGTTGAGTGCGTCCTCGGATTGTACGGCAACATTCTGATCAAATCCGACGAATGCCAAAATGAGACCGCTCAACAGCCCGGCGAAAGCAGCACCGAACTTCACCATCCACCAATAAATAGCACCAAAGAGCCCCTCGCGCCGCTCATGTGTTTCGAGCTCGTCCAAATCACAGATATCAGCGGTTATGGACATCATGATGGTAAACAAGCCGCCGATGCCAAACACAAAAAGTGGGATTGGAAGAAACATCAGGTAGGGGTTCTCGGGAGAGAAACTCCACCAAAACATAGCGTATCCTGCCAGCGACATGCTTTGAGTGATCAAGAAGGTGCGGTGCTTTCCGAGTGTCTGCGCCATGTAGTTGACGATCGGTATTACCAGGAAGCAGGTGAAAAGCGCCGAAATACTGCCAAACAGTGCTGGCCAGTTACCGGCTGCAACTGGATCGCCGTTATTCATGTAGTAGACGATGATGAAAAATGCGAAACCGGCGACGCAATTATAGGCATTGAAGATAAAGAAGGTCGCCGTGCAGATCCGCTGAAATGGCTTGTTTTTTAGGGTAACACCAATACCTTTGAAAAGCTCTACGAAGGTTTGCGCCAGTGTTTTTCCGCCTGACTTTGGCTCAGCACTACTAGTATCTTCAGAGTCACAGAAAATGGCCGGCACCATTGCCAGTAACATGCAGATGAGGCCCACATAGATTGACACGGTTCGAGCGCCCTCAGTCGCAGACGCAAACCACTCGGGGTCATAAAGGACAACCCAACCCCAGGGTGCAATGACCCAGGCCCATTGACCTATCCATTGCGCCACGGCCATTAAGCGCGTGCGCTCATGGTAGTCGTCGCTCATTTCATAGCCCATGGCGACGTAGGGCACACTAAAGATCGTCATGCCGAGGAAAAACACAATCGACCAGCCTAAGAAGTACCAAAAATTGTAGGTAATGCCGTTATCTTCATAGAGCTGCCACATGGCAATGTAGGACAGACCTGCAACCACTGCCCCTATGAAAACAAACGGTCGGCGTTTACCCCACCGAGACTCTGTTCGATCCGAGATATACCCCATTAGCGGATCCGTGAGCGCATCCACGAGCTTGGGCAGGAAGAAGATGAGGCCCCACATCAAAGGGCTCATTCCCAGACTTTCTACGAGAATCACCATGAAGATGCCGAGAGCAGCTGGGAACATTTGGTTGGCCAGCATTCCGATACCAAATGCCACCTTTTGCGACATTGGGATTTTCGATGTCCGTGGTGTGTCTGATATCAGATCGGATGATTGGGTGAGGGTACTAGTTGTCATGCTGCGCTTCTTCTGAATAAATTGAAGAACCTCGTACGTTTTTGAGGCTCGGCTTTAATAAGAAAGGGAATATTGGCAAGGGCGCTGCTGTCGTGAGGTGTGTCTATCTGACAGAACAGGCGGTACTGGCCAGGCTCGGATAGCTGAAAATTAAATTGTCGGTTCTGTGTTCCGATAACAGTCTCAACCGTGGGCGGGGTCGGCTCAAAGTCGCCACCATCGCTCTGCAGCGCAGTTGGAACCTCCTCGTGCACACGCCAAGAGATGAGGTGATCATCACTCTCAGTCGCATGGACCTCAGCGTGGAATACCTGATTGACAGCCCCTTCGATGCTTGTCGGTGCTTCTTCGGCATTGAGGCGCAGCGACTGAATCTGTGGGGCTTGATGCATCGGCCAGTCGCCAGTCCACACCTTTTGCATTACATCAACAGCGGCCGTGCGCTCACCTGTCTCCAAGAACATGCCATACCAGGTGGGTGTTCGCTCCTGTTTCTGGCCCCATAAGAAGATGTAGGCACCTAAACAGCGCTTGGTGTCGGCCAAAATAATCTCTTCATAGCGACGGGTGATGTCGTTTGCCTTCTCTGTGCTTGAGGGTTCAAAAGGCCGACCCCAGTCGGTCTCCGGACTTTCCCAATGTCCTGTCGGACCCCACTCGGTTATTTGGTAGGGGCCGTCGTATCCCACCCTCTCCAGAGTTTCTGGTAGGTGGTCTATCTCGCCGTAGATTTGGAACGATAAAAAGTCGAGCGAGGGCGCCCGCTGGGCAATCGCGGTAACGGTGGATTCATCGATTCCCGCAAGCATGGTAGTGACTGGGTGATCAGGATCGACCTGTTTGATGCGAACAGCTAGATCCTCCATTGCATCCCATACGCCGTCATTTTTGGCGCGCAAATTCAGCTCGTTGCCCAGTCCCCACATGAGCAGCGCCGGATGATCTTTTAGCCGAATCACATCGAGCATCATCGTTTCGTTTTGAGCGATGACCGCTTCCTGATCGTAATAATCAAATCCGTGCCGCTCTCGCGCGATGTCGAGTCCCATGCACACCTTCAAGCCCAGCGCCTCTGCTTCATCGAGAATATCGATCGCATCGCGCTCACCATTGGCTACGCGCCAGGTTCGAAAGGCGTTTCCTCCGGCCTCTGCCAATGATTTCAGGTGCCCGAACTCCAGCCCCGCTCCTTTGATAAAGAAGGGCTCTCCGTCAACGGTTAGTTGATAACCATCCGTCTTATCGCCGAGGAGTTGTACCTTTGCCATGGTGATTCGTATGTGACTCTTTTATTGAGATTTTTTTACGAATTTCAGGATATCAACCGGCAGAAAAGCCGATAGAGCAAAGCCGGCCAAATGGGACTCAGGTGAGACTAACGGGGCGTGCGCCGACGCAATGTGATGGCTGTTGTAGGTAGCCCCAAATTGTTGGTCAAGAACTTAGTCTTTCGCTGTGGGCAGACTTTGTGTTCCGGGCGAGATGTGAACGCTCTTGGAGCGAGCGTTTTTGACTCAGTCGGAACGAACGGTGTATTGCTTGGTTATCCGTCCGCGCCGACTGTCTGCTGTAAATAGCGGTTCGTGCAGGATCTCATTTGTGTAGTCCTCGGCTTGGTCCAAGTAATGCGGTGAGTCGGGGTCGGTCATATCATTTCCGTATTGGTGCGTGCCGAGCACTTTTTGCTCGCCATCGGGCATCCATCGGATGAAGTAGTAGAGTCCGTCCCCGGCAACAGCCGTCAGGTGGTCGTCTCCGTTGAGCCGCCGAGAATAGATCGCACGCAACGTGTCAGGCCCTCCGGCAACCGGCCAGTGCGTGCCGTCTCTACCATGTCGATTGACATCACCCCAACGAGGATCAAGACGATCACCAATCTCCAGGGTTTGATCAATACAATCATCAAGAATCGCTTGTGCGTCGGGATTACTGGTGCCGCCACTCTCAGATTGCCATTCGGCGGCAAGGACGCAGACACCGAGTGCGGCGCCGCGATTTTCTTTATCGGTCCCAAGATCCCAGCTCTCAAGAATCTCGATGGCACGGCTCACCGTGTCGCTCGATCTCGGGAGTGCCATCACTTCGCTCAAAAACGCGATGCCTCTATAGTTCACCGAGTAGCTATTGTCGTGCTTTAGCTGCCAAGCCTCGTTAAATGAGATCTGTCCAAAGGCGGCAAAAAGCTCAAGTCCGCGAGTTGCCCGGTTGGTCATTCGTGTCTGCCATCCGCCGTCAGCAGGTACTGTGTTTGGCTGTGGATTGTCCTGTAACTCGGTGATGTTGAAAGGCGTCTGATTGGCACTGTGCACAAAGCCAGCCCCGGGATTGGTCACCTGAGGAAGTGCTGAGGTGGGATGGTAGCGCTGCCAGATAAGATCTGAGCGATCGCCCGGAAGGTATTGCTGCCAATTCCAGCCCGGAGCTCTTACCGGCAACTGAGCGTTATGAATGAAGTGAATGTCGCCGTGTCGATTGGCATAAACGAAATTGAAGCTCTGTATGTGATTCAGAGCGACCGCGGCTTTCCACTCCTCGAAGTTCTTCGCCTTGTTCATAGCCAACCATTGCTCAACCTGTTTCATCTCATCGATGCCGGCGTAACGAATGGCATACACACCGTGCTCGGTCCTCAAGGCAGGGCCATGCACTGATCGGAGCACTTCCCGTTTGACCGACCACGGAATAAAACCCCAGAGTTTTAATTTAAGTTTTACCTCGCCAACCTCGAGGTCACGCCAGTCACCGTCAAGCCGGTATTGGTTGGGGTTGTCAGGGTTCATCTCGAGCAGGTAAATATCCACGAGATCTGGCTTGTTTACAGTCGCGCCCCATCCATGTTCTTTCGTAAACCCAACCCCCATAGTGGGTGCGCCGGGGAACAGACCACCCATGACATTGAGTCCCTCGCCTGACTCTATATGTGCTTCGTACCAGGCGACCGGTCCTGTAAGCGGCTGGTGAGAATTGATAATGAGGTAGGTTGATCCATCTTCGGTTCGTGAGGGCGCAATGGCCGTCGCATTGGAGCCAATAGGGTCTTTAGGCTTGGGGTTGTAGGGCGCTTTGCTGACCGTGTTAGGCCGCGCGTCGCCAAAGAGTTCGAGCACGGGCCCGTCAAAACCGTAGAACAGCGGGTGCCTCAGCATGTGGCCCGCAATAATATCCTTACCCGTTATCGGCAACAGCTCAGGATGCTTCACTTCGGAGGGGTTATCTCGAGTAAAGGCGTTAAAACCTTCAGCAAACGCCTCGACATAACGGCGGATCTCGGGCGACAGGACCCGCTCGTAGTCGCGATCAAGCGTTCCCCATAGGTCAAGCCATTTCACCAGATAGTCAGATTGCGCACCTTCCTGACCCTTGTAAAGCCCTGCCGTGCCGCGAAAAAAGGGCAGACTACCTTCCATAATTGGCCACGCATCCTCCGCTTGGACATAGGCCAGACCGAATGCGGCATCGGCATCTGTCTCGCCGTAAACATGTGGAACGCCGTACAGATCTCGCTCAATACTCGCTTGGTGCGTCGCGGCGGCGACATGTTGACTGCACACCAACAAATGGACGAGGAATGTGAAAAGAGTGCGTAAGCGAGTCGAGCGTGCTGTGAAGGTGCGTATGTGCATCGTTATTTTTCCATACCGCATCAAGGAGTAGGCGTCAGCGGGACGAGCGACGTGTTATCCCACAATTTGCTGACCCTGTGTACAGGTCCAGTATTCCTCATTTGCTCGCACTCAACGGCTTTGTCGAGGTTGTGACGTGGGGATTGCACCCGGACAGGGTTATACTCGAGGCATGGACCTTATTGCCTTGGCCGTACCGTTTTTCCTGTTGTCTATTGCCGTCGAGTGGTCATGGGGACGCTGGTGCGGGCGAGACACGTACCGGCTGACGGACGCGGTGAGCAGTTTGACGCTCGGTGGTTTGTCTCAGGCGCGTCGATTCGTAGCGCTAGGCGTGGGTGGTGTTGTCTACGCGTGGTTGGCGTCGGTAACACCTTTCACGACATGGACGACAGAGGGTTGGCAAGCGTGGCTGATTGCATTCGTGCTTTACGATCTCTGCTACTACTGCTCGCATCGAGCCGGACACGAGGTGAAGCTTTTTTGGGCAGCGCACGTGGTTCATCACCAAAGTGAAGACTACAACCTTTCGACCGCGCTGCGTCAGACAAGCTCCGGGTTCCTCTTTGGTTGGATTTTTTACATGCCTTTGTTCTTTATCGGCGTCCCGGCGGAGATGATGGTGACGGTGGGTGCACTGAATCTGATTTACCAGTTTTGGGTGCATACGGAGCACGTTGGCGAGCTTGGTTGGTTCGAATACGTGTTTGTCTCTCCATCAAATCATCGCGTGCATCATGCGAGGAATGCTTGTTACTTAGACCGGAATTACGGCGGGATATTCATCGTTTGGGACCGAATGTTTGGTTCCTATCAACGCGAGTTACCGTCTGAGCCTTGCGTGTATGGCATAACCAAGCCGATACGATCTTGGTCTCCTCTGGAGGCATGGATTCATGTTTACAGAGATATGGCGAGTGATATGTGGCGAACACGAAGTTGGTCTGATCGCTTGCGGGTGCCTTTCTCGCACCCCGCTTGGCAACCTTCAGATCTGGTAGCAGCTGCGGAACCGGTCACCGGCGAACCTTTCGAAAAGTATGACCCGCAGGTGTTGCGAGTTCGGAAGGTGAGCGGGACCGTCAATTTAATCTTGATAACGTTGCTATTGGTGGCGGCACAGCAAAGCCAACTTGTACAAGGCTTCGAAGCCTATGCGTGGGGAATGATGCTGTGGCTCGGTATTTCGAATGCGGCTTTGCTGAGCAATCATGACTCTACTTGGTTCAGAGTGCAGGACATATTGAAGCTGCTTGTCCTTTGTACACTGGCCGCACAGCTGTCAGCAGCGACAGCACTGGTCGTCATCCCGTTAACCCTGATGGGAACGGTCTGGCAGTGGTTTGAAAGGGAAGCAGAGGTGGCGAACGCCACCTCGTAAGTCAATTCTTACAGAGTGCCGATATACGCCGCAATGTTACCGATGTCGTCATCGGTCATTGGTTTGGCAACCGGCCACATCATCGCTGATTGAGCGCCACGTGGCTCGCCTGCACGGTAGCCAATCAGCTTGTCTGCGATATCACTAACCGCTTGGCCTGCGAGCTTGGGTCCAATACCACCCGCACCGTTACCGCCGTGACAGGCGATGCACTGACCGTAGTAAGTCTCGCCAAGTGCTTCGGGCGAAGCTGCGGCAAGCGCTTCCTGTTTTATGCGCTCAATATCGGCAATGCTTCCGCCATTTTCTGCCTTCCATGCTGCATAGCAGTCGCCAACACAGACGTTTCGGTTGCCAGTCCAAGACTCGTCATTGTTTGTCGTGCCGAACCAGATAATGACGGTAACAGCGATCGTGAAAGCTGCGACGATGACATTCGTATTCATTGATTTCCCCCGGGTAAAAGCGCTGACTCTTCGATCGGCGCGAATGATAAGACCTTTATCCAGCTGATGTAAGTACGATCAGCATCAAGCTGGAAATTTCACCTTAATTAAGGTTATTGGCCGCACGGATGGACGCCTGTTCGTGATGTGACCAGAGGTAAAAGCCTGTATGGCGATGCTCGAATATGGTAAGTAAAAACGATTACGCCCATACTGCGTCACCTTCGAACATTAGCCTTGGTCAAGACGCTTAAAAAGGAACTAAAGTTGTGAAAGCTGCTTATACCGGACAAATAAAAGTTCGTTTCGCCGATACAGATGCCAATGGACACACTTATTTCGGGAGCTATCTTGTGCTCGCGGATGAGGTGGTATCCGAGTACCTCGAGCAAGTTGGTTGGGACGCGGGGCCTGACGGTGACTTCCTGACCTTCACTGCCAATGCCAACATAGATTTTGTCGGTGAGTGTCTGGCGTGGGACATTTTGGATGTGTCCTGTAGTTTCACTAAACTGGGCAACGCCAGCTGCACCTTAGAGTTTGAAATGCTGAACACGACAACCAATGAAATCGCCACTAGAGGTAGTTTTGTCTACGTCTTCGTCGATAAGGAGACGCGTAAAAGCCGACCCATCCCTCAGCAGGTCAGAGACTCCATTATTGCAGCACAACCTGAACTAGCTGGCTGATATACACGCATGAATGAGACGGTTAACCCACACGGCAACCCCCAGGGTAAAGGGCTTGTCATGGTGCTCCAGCAGATGGCTGCTGCAGCACCCGCGGAGATTCGTCCAAAATCTGCGGATGAGGCGCTGTTGGACTACTGGTGCTCGAGTCTTGTCCTGTCTGCAGCGTTTAAGTTTCGCGTAGCGCCTGATAACACGTATTACCTGTATTGCGCGGAAGGCGAGTGGCAGTTGTCGCTCATCTCACCCCGGGAGTGGGGCAGACGATTGCCCGGTGATTATGTGGCCGAGTGCCAGCTCAGCCAGGATATGACCTGGAAGCTTCGGTTTGATTCTGATCTCAGCCAGTCGGTGAGAGATGCGCTGGTCATGTTTCTTCAAGGATTTCAGGAGCAGGCGGCTCGGTCGCAAAGCTTTGACGAGTTGCTGCCTGACTATGTGGAGAGTCTTCCGTATCAGCAACGTGTGCTTGCGTCAGCGCTTAAGCGGTCGCTCAAGCACTCACTTCGTCTCGCTGGCGATAACGGTGTCGGGCTGTTAGCGGCGGTAGTCGAGCGGCGGCTCTCTATCTCCTAAGAGCGCTTCGTACTGGAAGTTAGCTCCACGTCTTAGGTCAAATTCGGCTTTGGCCTCTATCACAATGCTCGGATTTTCAAACAGCTCAACGGCCGTGAGCGCCATCGACTTGGCCGCGACGATCATACCCTTGTGCCCAATCGGCGTGCCGCCCGCGGCAACGGCTTGCCATGTATGCGCGCCAGTGCCTGGAACCCAGGTCGCTGTACTCATACCAACCGTGGGGACTGTCCAGCTGACGTCACCGATATCCGTGGATCCATTGCCCCGTTGACCCGTTTCGAAGGGCTTTATCTCGGCCGCACGTCCCTTGGTGTAGGCGCCCGCGGGCAATGTTTTTGAAATCTCTGCAGCAAAGACTTCATCGGCCTTGCTGTACTCAACACCACCAACTGACGACAACTTCGCGTGCATGACCTGTGCCAGGGTGTCGTTGGGAAGCACGCTGTAGTTGCCATGGATGATCTCGTAGCTCATCGAGGTGCCTGTCCCAACTGCCGCAGCTTCCGCCGTGGCTATGACACGATCCCAAATCTCACGAAGGGTCGTCTCGTTGGGGTGTCGGACGTAGTAGAACGATTGGGCGGTATTCGGCACCACATTCGGTGCTGAACCGCCGTTCGTAATGACATAGTGGAGGCGAGTGGCGGTTGGTACATGCTCTCGCAGCAAATTAACCATGAAGTTCATGGATTCCACGGCGTCGAGCGCTGATCGTCCTCGATCAGGTGCCGAGGCGGCGTGTGATGAGACACCCGAGAAGGTGAACTTAGCCGATCGGTTGGCCAAGGTGCTTGCCGAATCGGCGGCATTGACGGAGGAGGGGTGCCAGTGAATGACGGTATCCACGTCATCGAAGAGACCCGCCCTTACCATATAGACCTTTCCAGAGCCGCCTTCCTCAGCCGGTGTGCCGAAGAACTGAATCGTGCCCGGGGTGCCCGTGCGCTCCAGCCATTCTTTGACGGCAATAGCCGCGCCTGCTGAACCCGCGCCAAACAGATGATGGCCACAGGCCTGAGCTGCATTTTTACCTTCGATTTTTTGCTCGAAAGGCACCGCTGCTTGGCTTATGCCCGGCAGTGCATCGAATTCGCCCATTACAGCAATGACTGGCTCGCCGGATCCGTAACTGGCTACAAACGCTGTCGGTATATCAGCCACACCGCTTTCAATACTGAAGCCTTCCGCTGACAACGCACTTTTTAATGCCTCGCTTGAGCGCGTTTCTTGATAGCCCACTTCCGCGAGATCCCAGATGAGGTCACTGAGATCTGTTAGCTGTTGCGATCGGGTTTCAATGCTGCTGATGACACCCTCATTAGCCTGCGATGCGAGCGACCATAGTGTGAGGATTGCAGAAACAAGGGTGATTCGAGTTAATTTTGAAGGCATCGTAGTGGCTCTTATTTGGGGTGAGTTTCCAATGAGAGTAAGGAACTTGAACATACTAGCAAAGCATTTGAGTCTTGGGTTTAGGGGTTACAGCTGTGTAATCAGGCTATGCAGACCATCTGCGGCGCAAGACTGCGCGAGGCACAGGTTCTCAGCGCGTTTATAGATGTCTTAGTACCATGTCGCTGCCGAACTATCTGTAGCCCTTTGACACCGTGCCCCACTGGCATCTATGGATGTGCAGACCTCAATCGTGTCGGTGTAGACTAACAACCTCAAGGGATCTATGCCTCAGTCAGAGGGCTCAATGGCAGACAGTAACTCAGTAGTTTCGGTTGATGGGCGACGGCAGCGCGGAGAGCGTACACGCCAGGCTATTATCGAAGCGGCACTCTCGCTTCAGGAGGAGGGAGTACTTGTGCCCACTGCCCAGCAGATATCCGATCGTGCTGGTGTGCTGATTAGGTCCTTCTTCCGCCACTTTGATGACATGGAAACGTTGTTCAAGGCGGCTGACGACCAGCTGCGTGACTCCTATGAAGCGCTTTTTATTGGTGGCGATCGCCAAGGTTCCCTATTGGAGCGAGTTCATCGCGCGGTAGAGCGACGAAGTGCGGCTTTTGAACAATTGACAAACCTTTTCTTGGGCACCAAAGCACAGTTGTGGCGCTACGACATGCTGCGCAATAACTACGCACGCAATCAGAAAGGTTTGAGAAAGGATCTCGAGGCCTGGTTGCCTGAGTTGAATGGTCTGCTGGAGGTTGAGTGCGAGTCCGTGCATGCCATTGCCTCTTTTGAGATGTGGAATCGATTGCGAAGCGAGCAAGGTTTGTCCGAAAAAGCGAGTATTTCGGTTATTCAGTCAACGCTCATTAGTCTTTTAAGCTCCGACTGATCCACCACTGCATCTGCAGATAAATTTTTACACCGTCATATTTGCGCTCTCGACAAAAATAGACATAACCTATGACGCAATAATGAGCCGCTGCCGATGACAGTGGTCTGTCACTCGGCGTTGGAGACGGATGCGTGAAAAAATACTTACTTGTCGTCGCTGGATTATTGGTTATTTCGGGCGCACTCGCTTATCAACATCAAACGAAGCTCTTACTGGCACTTGTGAAGTATCAGTCGGCCAACGAATACGAGGTAGGCCCCCCTCGCGACATTCCTTGGAACCAGGGGCCCGAAGAAGCGGCTACTCCCCTGGCTGAGCGTCCACCCAATATTATTCTTATCGTCGCTGATGATCTGGGATACAACGACATCTCTACGTTTGGCGGAGGCCTGGCTGATGGCCGAGTCAAGACGCCTCACATTGATCAGTTAGCGGCGGATGGGGTGGTCTTTACGCAGTCCTACTCTGGTGCCGGCACCTGCGCGCCCTCGCGTGCCATGTTGATGACGGGGCGTTATCCGACACGAACGGGATTCGAGTTCACACCGACGCCGTCCGGCATGGCGCCAATGATTTCCAGAATCTCAGCGGAGATGAATCGGGGCGCACCGTCCATGCTGTATGACGCTGCACTCGATGAAACTAAGCCGCCCTATGAAGAACAAGGCCTTCCGCCCGAAGAAGAGACAATTGCTGAGGTGCTAAAAGAGAAGGGGTACGCCACCTTCCATATCGGGAAGTGGCATCTGGGACGTAAAAACGGCATGGCGCCACATGAACAGGGCTTCGACCAGAGCTTACTCATGGCCAGCGCGCTCTACCTTCCAGAGGACGATCCGAATGTCGTAAACGCGAAGCTCGATTTTGACCCCATTGATCAGTTTTTGTGGGCGCGCATGGTATTCGCCAACAGCTTCAACTCAGGTGACGAGGACCGATTTGAGCCACGAGGTTACCTAACCGGCTACTGGACCGATGAGTCCATCAACATCATTAACGCCAATAAACATCAACCTTTTTTCTTGTATTTGGGTCATTGGGGAGTACACACGCCGCTGCAGGCAACGCGAGAGGATTATGACGCAGTGGGCGATATCACGCCGCACCGCGCGCGGGTTTACGCTGCCATGATCCGTTCGCTGGACCGGAGTATTGGCCGTATCAACGCCGCGCTGGAAGAGGCCGGTTTGGCCGATAACACCCTCGTTATCTTCACAAACGACAATGGGGGTCCCGGTTACATTGGCTTACC
Source organism: Halieaceae bacterium (assembly GCA_902613175.1). GTDB lineage: Bacteria > Pseudomonadota > Gammaproteobacteria > Pseudomonadales > Halieaceae > Luminiphilus. Next base: position 112,539 of record CACMGJ010000001.1, read on the forward strand.
TGACATCAATAAGCCCTTCCGTGGCTGGAAGATCAGCCAGTTTGAGGGTGGCATCCGGGTACCCCTCATGATGAAGTGGCCAGCCAAGATTACGGCAGGTACTGTTGCAGAGGAGCCAGTCGCGCATATTGATGTCATGCCAACACTGACGGCAGCCGCCGGTGCAGAGCAGCCTCAAGATGTGATCATCGATGGTAAGAACCTACTGCCTTTGGCGACAGGGGATGGCAAAGAGGCTTGGAGCCGTGACACTTTATTCTGGCAAAGCGGGCATTATCGAGTGGTGCGCCACGAAGATTGGAAGCTTCAGGTAACGGCGAGACCCGACAAACAGTGGCTCTTTAATCTCGCCGAAGACCCCACCGAGCAAAACAACTTAGCGATGAGCGATCCTGAAAAAGTCGCCGAGTTGATGGCTCTGCTGGATGGGCACGCCGCAAGTGCTCGAACGCCGCTGTATCCCGCCGTTATGGAGAGTGCGATTAGCATCGACAAGACATTGGTGGAGCGTTTCGAGGACGGCGACGATTACATTTACTGGCCAAATTGAGGATGCGAACTGGTCGCTTCAAATCAAAGTCAAAGGCTTTGAAATTAGAGGAAATACGCAATGGAAGTAGAGAACAGTGTGATACCCACGCAAGAGCAAATGGCAGGGTTTTTAGCCCCGGGTCCGGATGGACCGATTAGCATGGTTAATCTGCTGAAGTTCAAGGATAAAGCAAGCTACGACGACGGCCGTGAGACTGAACTGACGGGCGCGGAGGCCTACGCTATTTACTCTAGAGGCGTGATGAAGACGCTTGCTAAAGTCGGCGGCAAGCTGGTCTTTTCTGGTGAAGTTAGCCGTCTGATGCTGGGTGAGGTTGAGGAGCTCTGGGATTCTGTAGCTATCGCTCAGTACCCATCGCGGGCCGCCATGTTGGAGATGATGCAGCTGCCGGAGTATCAGGAGATCTCGGTGCATCGGTCGGCGGGCCTTGCGGGGCAGCTGAATATTGAAACTGCGAATGCCGTGATCTTCTGATCTGCAAACAAACACTTACTCAAACTAACGACATCAAGATGGCTAGGGTATAAATGGCTAAACCCCATATTTTGAATGCGATGACACACTCGCTTTACTCGGGTCGTGCGCGCAGTTACCTCATCAAACACCAGATCCCCTTTTAGGAGCTCTCAACGGGTCACGAGAGTTTCAAGGCCGAGGTTTTACCCAAGGGAAAATTGCCCACTATTCCAACATTGGTAACGCCAGAGGGTGAAGTGATTCGTGATGGTACCGCCATCATCGAGCACTTCGAGGCGGCACTTGGGCGACCGAGTCGTCCGACGGGCCCTAAGCAGCGCATCATCAGTGCTCTTTTTGACGTTATTGGGACGGATGGGTTGTTACGTCCAGCCATGCACTATCGCTGGAACTTCCCCGAGGACAATTTAGCTTTCGTCCGATACCACTTACTCCACTCACAGCGAGATACACCCGAACGGAGTGAGAAGACCGAAGCTATGATGAATCGTATGCGGCATGCCGCGATGATTTTTGGTGTTACGGAGCAAAGTCAGGGCGCAGTCGAGTCGCTCTATCTCGACTATCTCGAGGCGTTGAATGCGCATTTGGAGCATTATCCGTACTTACTTGGATGGCGCCCCAGTATTGGCGACTTTGGTCTCATTGCGCCGATGTATGCGCACCTGGGGCGAGATCCCCACCCTGCAACGCTCATGCAGCAGCAAGCGGTCTCGGTGCACCGATGGGTGGAGCGAATGAATCCTTACGATCAGGATGTGCCTGAGTTTTTCAACGCAGGTACCGACTTTGTCGAAGATTATGAGATTCCTAAGTCCTTGATGGCTGTCTTGCGAGTCTTGGCCGAGGACTTTGTACCTGAAACCTTAGCTGCTGCAGATGTGATTAATGGCTGGTTGGCTGAAAATCATCCAGGGGCGGGTGCGCCAGCAGTGGGGCGGCTGGCTCAAGCACCTGGGACAGCAAGCTTTGTTTTGCGGGGAGAGACAATCGAAGCTTTGGCTCAACCTCATCGTTTTCATCTCCTACAACGTGTTCAGGATGACTACGTGAGTCTGTCTGAGACAGACAAGGTTGGCGTCGATGCGGTACTTGGCCAGTCGGCTATGGGCGCCATCCTTGAGGAAATTTTGAGTCGACGCATCGAGCGCGCAAATAACCTCGAGGTCTGGGCTTAATCCTCAAATTTGCCGAGTTGAGCCGCGACGGGCGGTGGGAACCCTTCTAAGTGGGAAGTGCAGTTGCCTGTCTTATCCCCGTTGTGATGAACGCCGCGCATCAACGAGCGCCGTTAAGGAGAGGATTAATAGTCCAATCAATAGCCGTGGATCTCCTAGATTGAAGTCAGGCTCTACGGGGAAGGCGATGGTTTTCTCGAGTGCGGCTGCTTTGAAATGGTGTTTCCCGCTGAACACAGGGTCAGTCACAATCTCGAGGAAATCGCGTCGACTTCGATAGCGTACTAAACCGCCCATATCCCATACATCTACACCTTGGACACCAATCACATCCATGCTTCGGTACGCGGCTGGCCCCAACATGACCGGATGTGACCCTCGCGAGAGCATTGCCGAGATCATATGTCCCATGTAACGGTCCATGAGTTGCTGTGCATTTTCCCCGGGCGCTGCGCCGGCGACGTTCCTGGGCGACTCGTTATAATCGATGTTGTTGATCATGATGAAGTGCCTGCCGGTATCCTCTTCACCAAATTGCCTGATCATTTCCATGGCCTCTGACCCACTGCCGTTTTGCTCCATTTTCGCGATGAAGGTGTCAACTTCGGCGTCAGATAGAGGGCCTCCCGTTGGTGTGTACCAAAACAGGAAAACGCCATAGAGGACGGCAGGTAGGAGCCAAATTTTCATTCTAGCGGACATAATGAATTTCCACGTTGATTAAGTAGCTAGCGTTTGTTGTAGATCGCCAACACTACAGCCTTTTATTCGTTGGTGTTGAAGACCTCGCCTTTGTATCAATGCCGTTCAGTTCTTGAGAGTGGCTACTACTTTCAAAAACTTACATAGTGACATTAATTATGTCACTATTTCTGTCGTAAGTTGAAGCATCAACGCGAATAAAAATGAGGCTGCATATGAGGTCTGAGGCACCACTCCAATTGGTAGGCGGTACAGGGTCACCCTATACACAGAAGATGGTGGCGCTGCTTCGCTACCGCCGCATTCCTTACAGTATTCAATGGGGGCAACCAGAGGCAGCTTGTGATGTGATGGGTGTCGAAAAGCCACGTCCCATCTTTATGCCGACGTTTTTTTTCAAAGGTGATGACGGAATGGTTGCCGAGTGCGACTCGACCCCAATTATTCGACGGCTTGAGGCCACGTACTCCGGGCGATCGGTCTTGCCAGAGGATCCGGCACTCGCTTTTATCGATTACCTGATAGAGGATTTCGCTGACGAGTGGTGCACCAAATACATGTTCCATTACCGCTGGCACTTCAGTGAGGATGCGGACAATGCGGGGACACTCCTGCCGCTGGGCATGGATGTCACTATGCCCCCTGAGTTTTTTCAGCAATTCAAGCGACATATTTCGGAGCGGCAGGTTGGGCGTCTCTATGTTGTTGGGTCAAATGACACCACCGCACCCGTGATTGATGCGAGCTATCGACGTTTTCTCGCAGCAATGGAATCCCACCTGTCTAACCAAAAGTTCATGCTCGGTAGTCGCCCTGGTGCAGGGGATTTCGGCTTGCATGGTCAGCTAACGCAATTGGTGGGGTTCGATCCAACCTCCCGTGCAATAGCGCATGAGGTATCGCCGAGAACAGTGGCCTGGGTTGATCAAATTGAAGATCAGAGTGGGCTAGAGCCTACAGGACAAGACTGGACTGAGCTTGAGGAGCAACCGGAGAGCTTGCGCGAGCTACTGTCTGAAATTGGTCGGGTCTATGCGCCCGCACAGTTGGCTAATGCACAGGCCCTAGAGCGGGGTGAAAAGACCTGGGAATGCGAGATTGACGGTGCACCTTGGGTGCAACAAACCTTCCCGTACCAGGCCAAGTGCCTCCGGTGGACCAACGAGCAGTATCAGGCGCTATCGGCGTCTGATCGCGCTTTGGTTGATGCGGCGGTTGAGGGAACGGGAATTGAAGCGATGCTATTCGCATCGTGACATTTGGTTAGAGTGGTTGATGACACAAATGGAGCGCGCTTTTCAAGCGTTGCTCTGGTGCTTTTGAAAAGGAAATAGGTTCATGGGATTTGAATTAAATGATCGGGTGATGGCGCTCAATGCGCAGTTACAAGCCTTCATGGATAAGCACATATACCCTCGAGAACACGATTGGCACGAGTGGTGTCTGGATCAATACAAGCTATGGACCACGCCGCCTTGGTACGACGAGTTACGTGCGCTGGCAAAGGAAGAGGGTCTATGGAACCTGTTTCTTCCCCACGAGTATCTGCCGTGGAGTCCTGGTTTAACTAATGTCGAAATTGCGCCGTTGTTTGAAACCATGAGCAAGGTGTCATGGGCGCAGTCGGTCTTCAACTGCAATGCCCCTGATCGGGGTAACATGGAAGTACTGGCTAAATACGGTACCGAGGCACAGCAAAAAGAATGACTCGGGCCCTTGCTGGCTGGTGAAATTCGAAGTGCCTACGCCATGACGGAGCCGCAGGTCGCCTCGAGTGATGCGACCAATATGGAGTTGGAAATAAAGCGTGACGGCGACGAGTACGTGCTTAACGGACGAAAGTGGTGGACCACGGATGCCGTGAATCCGCGTTGTAAAGTCATGCTGGTCATGGGTAAGTCAAATCCAGAGAACCCACGGCATCGTCAGCACTCGACGATCTTGGTTCCGCGACACACCCCTGGAATTAAGTTGGTTCGTGAGCTACGCGTCTTTGACTCACTTCACTCGCCTGCTGGCGAGGCAGAGCTGCTGTTTGAGGACGTGCGTGTGCCAGTGACCAATATGATTAAGGGCGAGGGCTGTGGTTTTGAAATCGCGCAAGGTCGTTTGGGCCCAGGGCGATTTCAATACGCGATGGGCTTCGTAGGTATGGCACAGCGCTGTCTCGAGCTCATGTGCTCCCGCGTTGAGGAGCGCGTAGCCTTAGGTGAGCCATTGATCAAGAAAACGAGCGTGCAGCACGAGATCGCTCGTTGCCGCTGCGATATCGAGCAAGCGCGCCTACTAACCCTTCATGCGGCGCATGTTATGGATACGCAAGGTATGACGGCCGCACGACCGCTTATCAGCATGGTTAAGATCGTGGCGCCACAAATGGCGCAACAGGTAGCTGATCGAGCCATGCAGGTCTTTGGTGGTATGGGCGTCTGTCAGGATACGATGATTCCTGAAGTCTTCATGCTGGCGAGATTCTGCCGGATTGCCGATGGTCCCGATGAGGTGCACATGTCACAGCTCGGCAAAATGACTGTTCGGGAGATTAACGAGGGCTAAAGTGATTAGGTGGGTAGGCGCGCTCACCTCAAGGGTCGGGCGCGCAGAATCTTGGGCTTAATTACCCCTCAGAAATTAGGTCGTCCTAGGTAGCCGACCGCGCTACGACGTCAATGATGACCTGAGACACCTCTTTTGGACGCGTTTCCTGCAGGAAGTGCCCGGCACCTTTGATGGTGGTATGCGGCTGATCCTTTGTACCCGGAACCCGCTGTAAGAAGATGGCATCACCGCCTTTGGTGACAGGATCATCGTCGGCAAACGCGCAAACAAAAGGCTTATCAAAGGTGTCGAAAAATTCCCAAGCAAGTCGTTGCTGCTCGAGCGACGGTGATGTCGGTAACGACGGTACCTGGCTTGGCATAGCACGCGGCCCCATCGTGAACTCGGGGCTCGGAAAAGGCGCTTCATAACCTTTGGCAACAGACGATGGTAGCGGCGCTCGCATGCCTAATTTGTGCAGAAGCGCCTTTGCGATTTTCATGAACGTCGGTTGTTGCTCGGTCATCATCGAGAGCATAAGTCCAATCGGTAGGTGTGCGGTTTCCCAACAGAACTTTTGCCAGACGGCGAAGATGCGTGCGGGGTTTGCTGCCTTGCCGCCCCATGACAGCGATCGCAGCTCTTTGGTCATGCTGAATAGCGTCGGTGTCGGCGCATTGGCGCGGTAGTCCTCAACTTCATCAACCATTGCTTGCGGCACGTCTGGGTTGTAAGGCAGGCCCGTATTGCCAATAACTACCTTATCAAAGCGCTCTGAGTGTGCGGCAATTAGTCTCAGCCCAATGAGTCCACCCCAGTCCTGACCAAAAAAGGTGAGTCCGGAGAAGTCATTTTGTTCCAACCAAGCACCCATCCATTCGACTTGGCGCTCGTAAGTGTAGTCCTCGCGTGCTGCAGGCTTATCGCTCTTCCCATAGCCGACAAGGTCAGGGCAGATGACACGTAGACCGGCGGCTGTGAGATAAGGAATCATTTTTCGGTAGAGATAACTCCACACGGGCTGTCCATGGATGCACAAGACGATGGCACCATCTCTAGGCCCTTCATCGATGTGATGGATTCTCATATCCTGACCGCCATGCGTTTTGATGGTCGTGTAGCGAGGCTCAAACGGATAGTCCGTCAGTCCCTCGAAGCAGCTGTCTGGGGTTCTTAAGATTTTCATATACACCACCGATGTTTATGTCACAGCTTATGACAATATTTGCGATTTGACCAATCGAAGAACATGCATGCTCAGATCTAGTGGTGTGTGGGGAACTACGCGTCAATTCATCAAGATAGACGTACGTTTGGGACGCTATGATGATTTGAAAACGCCGGGAGCGATGTGAATCCTTGCGTAATTCAATGACTACAGTCTGATTCCCGAGCGTTGCACAACGGATTCCATCACCGGGTAACTTTTGGACTCTTGCACATTGGGAAGCTGGAGTAGCGAGCCAGCCAGCAGGTCCTTGTAGTGGGTCATGTCCTTTACCCGCGCTTTCACCAAGAAGTCGAACTCGCCGGAGACAAGGTGGCACTCTTCAACCTCGGGAATCAGTTCGATCGCGTCGGTAAATGTTTTAAAGGCGTCGCCGGCGGTGCGTTGCAAGGTCACTTGCACGAACACAAGTAAACCAGCATCCAATTTGGTGGGGGACAAGCGAGCGTAGTAGCCGGTTATTATCCCCTGACTTTCCAGACGTTTAATACGATCGGCACAGGGTGAAGCGGTGAGTCCAACGCGACGACCAATCTCAGCCACGTTCATTCTGCCGTCTTTCTGAAGCAACGATAGAATATTTCTATCGGTTTTTGACAGGGTTTCCATCGCCAAATCTCCTGCAGTGGTTTATTGAAAAATAGCGCATATAAAAAGTGGATTCCACTGTCTAAGATGCTAATTTAAAACAAATAAATTCGTAAATTGGTCTTATTATAGCGATATCGCCTGCTTGATTTAGAGGCTTCATCGAGTAGAAAGGTCAACCCTTATGCGTATTGGCGTTCCAAAGGAAATCAAAAATCACGAGTACCGTGTGGGTCTCCCTCCTGCGGGTGTTGTTGAGTTGGTCAACCATGGTCATGAGGTCATGATTGAGACGCACGCCGGAGAGGGTGCAGGCTTCTCAAATGAAAATTATGTCGCTGCCGGAGCGATCATTGTTGACGCGCCGGCAACGATTTTTGCCGAGTGCGACCTGATTGTTAAGGTGAAAGAGCCGCAGCCTGACGAATGTCGGCAATTGCGCCCTGGCCAATTGCTGTTCACGTATCTTCATTTGGCCGCAGATCGGCAGCAAACCGATTTACTCATGGAGAGCGGAGCAACCTGCATTGCCTATGAAACGGTAGAGGGTGCGAATGGCGGATTGCCACTCTTGGCCCCCATGTCAGAGATCGCCGGTCGCCTGGCGACTCAGGCGGGTGGTGACTTTCTTAAGAAATCCAGTGGGGGCCGCGGTGTACTGCTCGGTGGAGTGCCCGGCGTTGCACCTGCCAAAGTTGTGGTCATCGGGGGGGGGTGTTGTAGGCACCAATGCGGCGCGTGTTGCGCAGGGTATGGGCGCGCGCGTTGTGGTTCTTGATCGTTCGCTTGATCGGCTGCGCTACCTCGATGACATCTTCATGGGACGCATCGAGACCGTCTGGTCGAGTGCCGCGGCACTCGAAGAGCAGGTAATAGATGCGGATTTGATCATAGGTGCTGTGCTCATTCCTGGTGCGGCTGCGCCAAAGTTAGTGAGCCGCGACCTGGTTTCCAAGCTTCAAAAGGGCAGTGTCATGGTGGACGTTGCGATCGATCAGGGCGGCTGCTTCGAGACATCTCGCGCAACGTCATACCAAGATCCTACTTATGAGGTTGACGGTGTTGTTCATTATTGCGTGGCAAATATGCCCGGTGGCGTGGCGCGAACGGCAACGCTGGCACTGACGAACGCAACACTTCCCTACGTCGTGCGCTTGGCCGATCAAGGGCTGGAAGCATTGCGAGGAGACGCGAGATTTGCGCTTGGCTTGAACGTGCACGTGGGTAAGTTGACGCACGTCGGTGTCGGGGAAGCGTTCAGTTTGGATGCGGTATCACCGGCGGAAGCCCTGAATTCCTGAGCTAATTCGCTATAGTTGAACTGGTTCAAGACGGCGGCTAGCTATGAATACAGTGTCCTTACAATCTGCTTCAATCCTGCCTGCTCACCTTGCGGGCGAGATGCGCTCGAATCATGCAGGCGAGACCGGCGCGGTTTGGATTTACAAAGGTGTGCTGGCGATTTCGCGCGATGCTGAAATACGCGCCTTCGCAGAGCATCATCTGGCGACTGAGGAGACACATCTCGGTTTCTTTGAGGACTGGCTAAGGTCCCGTCAGAAAAGCCTGTTGTTACCCCTCTGGCGCCTGTCAGGGTTCGTTTTGGGTGCAGTCTCTGCGCTCGGCGGAGGAAATTGGGTCTACGCATCGATCGAAGCGGTTGAAACCTTCGTTGTAAAACACTATGAGTCCCAGTTCGCGGCGCTGGAGGCCTACGGTGACGCGGCACTAACCGCAGCGATACATCAGTTCTGCAACGACGAGGCTGATCATCGTGATGAGGCTGGCGGGGAAGCGTACGGGCAATCAAGCCTGCTCAAGGCGTGGTGCTGGGTTGTGGGCTTTGGGTCGGAGCAAGCCGTCAAAATCGCCCGTCGAATCTAATTCATAAGATAAGTAACACCTACGAGCGGGTGCACTTCCGACGGACAGGCACAACTGTTTCGTTTTATCATCGAGCCTATCAATAGGTTGTTTGGTTAGCCCCATTTTTTCGGGCGCGAGCGGCAGCTGCAGGCAGAGCAAAGGAAACACCATGAGTGCTGATTTGGTTCGATTACGCATCGATGAAGGGCCCGTTGTGCCACTCATGTGGTTGGTTGTCTTGCTCGGGTTTCTACTGAATCTTGCTGACGGTATTGATGTCGTTGCCATGTCAGTAACGGCGCCCAGTGTGGCGGCTTCATGGGGTCTTGAGCGTGCGGCTTTAGGTCCATTATTTAGCGCAGCACTGTTTGGTATGGCTATTGGCGCGGCGGGTTTGGCGCCACTATCGGACCAGCTGGGCCGCCGTCTGTTGTTAGTGGCCGCGATGTTCCTCGTAGGTCTCAGCATGCTGGCCGTCAGTTGGATTGCGAGCACGGCTTCCGTCACCGTTTTTGCCATCCTTCGTTTCATTTCAGGTCTCGGTATCGGCGTGATATTTGGCAGTGCACCTGCGCTCGCTTCCGAGTTCATGCCAAGCCGCTACCGGAGTCTGGCCGTGTCACTGGTGGTTATGGGTTATCCCGTTGGGGCGGTACTGGCGGGCCCCATCGCCAATGCGTTGATTCCTGACTACGGCTGGACCGCCGTATTTACGGCAGGCGGTATTCTGACCTTATTGATTGGCATCGTGACCTGGGCGTTATTACCCGAATCCCCCGAGTTTCTGGCGAGCCGCGCCGGTAACCACCCAGAGCGAGAGGTAGCGGTGAATGGTTTGTTAGCGCGCCTGAGCCGGGATGCGGTGACTGGTATGAGTGCTACTATAACGCAGCCCAGCGCGACGCCCGTTGCGCAGATACTGACAGCCGAGCGGCGTTTCCGAACGTTGGTGCTCTGGGCCATTTACTTCATGGGCTTCCTCACCATGTACTTCATGCTGTCGTGGATACCGACCTTGTTTGTGGATGCAGGCTATACCCGTGCGCAGGGCATTGAGGCGCTGACCGGATTCAATCTGGGCGCGATTCCAGGCATCTTGATACTCGCTTTTCTCACCACGCGGTTACCGCTAGTGCCCTTACTTTCCCTTTTCTTTCTGTCAGCCGGGGGCGTATTAGCCTACGTCGGGTTAACCGAGCCTACTGCGCTGGGTAGCCTCATGACGCTGATGTTTATTGGTGGCGTGTTTCTACACGGCGGCTTTACTTGCCTCTACGCATTGGCCACACAGGCCTATCCGAGCGACGTGCGTGCCGCCGGCGTTGGTTGGGCAGCTGGGCTGGGAAGAACCGGTGCCATCGCATCGCCTTTGTTGGCGGCTGCCCTCATTTCTGCCGGCTGGGGTATGTACAGCCTGTTTCTCGGCTTCGCCTTGCCGCTGGTTATCGGCGGACTGCTGCTCTGGGTGTTTGCCGGTGAGCACTGAAACGGTGGCGTGGTTTCCAAGCCTGAACGAAGCAGGTGAGGCGATAGCGTTGGTTGACGGTGAGCGTCGTCTTACTTACACCGAGTTGAACGATGCGGTCATGCGCGTTGTTGCGGGCTTACTGGACGGTGAGGATTCATTAAAAGAAGAGCGCGTGGCGTTCCTCTATCCCGCGAGCTTTGATTACGCGGCACTGATTATTGGTGTTGTGGCGGTAGGTGGTATTGCCGTTCCTCTCAGTGTTCACGCGAGTGCAGGCGAGCTGTCGCACTGTCTGTCGGTTGCCGGAGTGAGGCGACTCCTTCTCCCCAGTGAGATGCGCTCGGGAGCTCTCGATGCCGTCTGTGAAGCACTCGGGGTTGAGCAGCTTGCTGTGGGAGACCTCCCGGATGCGCAAGTACCAAACGTATTGCCCCTTGCGGCTGAGCAGGGTGCGCTCATTGTTTTCACCAGCGGCACAACCGGTAAACCCAAAGGTGTGGTTCACACGGTCGCCAGCGTCTCGGCAATGGTGACCTCGCTGATTGAGGCCTGGGGCTGGGAACCAACGGATGTCATTCCACTATTTCTGCCGCTCCATCACGTCCACGGCATCGTCAATATTTTGCTCTGTGCGTTGTGGCGAGGTGCCACGGTCGATCTGTACGCGCGCTTTGATGCTGAGCAGGTGTGTCACAAGGTGGCGAACGATCGCTACTCGGTCTTTATGGCGGTGCCGACCATCTACGTCAAACTCATTGCCTATCTAAAGACATTGGATGAAGCAACGCGTGACCAAGTTACCGAGGGCTTCGCCAATATGCGTCTCAACGTCTCGGGCTCTGCTGCCTGCCCGGTGCCGCTCTTTGACGAGTGGGAAACGCTGACATCTCAGCGCTTCCTTGAGCGTTATGGCATGACCGAGTTGGGTATGGCCCTGTCCAACCCCTACGAGGGTGAGCGCCGGCCAGGCCATGTAGGGCAACCCTTGCCCGGTGTTGTGATTAAACGTGTCAGCGAGAGTGGAGAGGACATTACTGATCCCACGACGCCCGGTGAATTGGCGGTGAAAAGCCGCACCGCCTTCAGAGAGTATTGGGGTAACCCTGAATCCACCGCTAAGGCGTTTGCCGATGGCTGGTTCTTGACGGGCGATATTGCAGTCATTGATGAAGGCGCCTATCGCATCTTGGGGCGCGCCTCCATCGACATCATCAAATCGGGTGGTTACAAGCTCTCTGCCCTCGAGATTGAGGCCACGTTGCTTGAGCACCCTGATGTCAGCGAAGTAGCCGTGATTGGCGTTCCGGATGATGAATGGGGTGAAATTGTTGCCGCCGCTGTTGTTCTGGCCAATCTCGTGTCCGAGGACAGCCTCGCGCAGTGGTCACGCGAGCGTATGAGCAGCTATAAGGTCCCTCGAAAGTGGATTTTCACCGATGCTTTGCCGCGCAACGCGCTCGGTAAAGTGACCAAGCCATCACTCAGTACCTGGTTTGAGGGGTAGGTCTTCGGTGGCCGCCTTCACGTCTGACTGAGTCGAACCACGATGCAGCGCAAGATAATTCACATCGACGCTGATTGTTTTTATGCCGCCATAGAAATGCGGGACGACCCAACACTGCGTGGCATTCCCATGGCAGTGGGTGGCAGTGCCGAGCGTCGGGGCGTCCTCACGACCGCCAACTACGATGCGCGTAAGTTTGGGGTGCGCTCCGCCATGTCCACGGCGCATGCCATGCGCCTGTGTCCGCATTTAACCGTCGTACCGCCGCAGTTCATGAAATACCGTGAGGCGTCTAAGGCCATGCGCGGTATCTTCGAAGAGTACACGGAACTCATCGAGCCGCTGTCGCTGGATGAGGCCTATCTGGATGTGTCTGAGTCGAGTGGTGAGAGCTTAACTGCAACAAAGATCGCCAAAGAAATTCGGGCCAAAGTACAAAAGGAGCTCGATATCACGGTCTCGGCCGGTGTCTCAGTAAATAAGTTCATCGCCAAGGTTGCCTCGGACTGGAAAAAGCCGGATGGACTGACCGTTGTAACGCCTGAGCAGGTCGATGCCTTTGTCGGCGCACTGCCGGTGAAAAAAATCCCGGGTGTGGGCTCGGTTACCGCTGAAAAAATGCATCGCTACGGACTCAAGACCTGCGCGGATATACGCGAGTGGGAGCTGCATGACCTCATTCGCCGTTTTGGTAAGTTTGGTGTTGTGCTTCACGAGCGCGCGCGTGGCAAAGATGAGCGCCCGGTCCAGCCGAGCCGTATCCGCAAATCGATCAGCGTTGAAACCACCTTTGGTGAGGACCTTGCCGGACCGACAGTCTGGGAACCATATGTTGACAAGCTCTTCGAGCAATTACTGGGTCGCATTGAGTCAGCGAATGCCAGCGAAAGCATTCACAAGGCTTTTGTGAAACTGAAATTCTCCGACTTTAGTAGTACAACGGTTGAGCGCGTGGGGACAGCTGCAGTCGAATCTGACTATCGTCAGTTACTTATTGAGGGATGGCAGCGGCGCGAGATGCCGGTGCGGCTCATTGGTATTGGTGTAAGGCTTCAGGATGGTTGGGAGCACGCATCGCGGCGGTTGCCGTTTGAGCAGAGCTCGGACTGAATCGCATGAACAGCAGCGACTGACCCAGACTGAATCAGCTCGGTTAAACCCAGCGAGATCAATAATGAAGCCATCCTATAGCCTGAAAGGCTTCCTTGCGCTGGCAATCCGATTAAGATTTTCTTGTGGCAGACGATAGCCCTTGGGTTTGAAAGAGCAGCCACGTATCCTTGTGTCTCTGACTTAGATGATGAAACCCAAGGAAGGGCGGTATGTCCCGAATGATTTCTCAGCTCGATTCCGTCGTTGTTGGTGTTAACGACCTAGCTGCTGCGGCAGCGGATTATGCGGCGCTGACCGGGACTGGCGGGCAGGAAGGGAAGTTCCGCGGTGGTTCATCAGTGAGCTTTCAGTTGGCAAATACCTGCCTCCGATTGGTTGAATCCTCTGAGAGACAGGGCCTCAAACACCTGGTCTTTGGCTGTCCTGACCTAGACGCTGCGCGTCGCCGGCTACCCAATGTCGGCATCGAGATTATCGAAGAAGCATCGGATGGCGGATTTCTCGCACTGAACCCCGAGACCACTCGGAGTGTGAGCCTGGCTTTAACGGCGGCGCGCGATACCGAGTCATCCGATTTGTCAAGCCAGGGCGCTTTATCAGGCCTTGATCATGCGGTTGTGGCCAGCGGAGATGGTGACTTTACGTCAGCGTTACTCAGCGGTCGCCTGCAGCTCGACATGCGACTAGATCTCACTAATGAGAACTGGGATGCGCGGCTAATGTTCTTTCGCTGTGGCGATCTCATCATTGAGGTCTATCAGCCGCTGTCCAAGCCTTTGGGTCACGAGCGCGATCGTTTCTTCGGCTTGAGCTGGCGCACGGACGATATACAGGCGACTCATGCCGAACTCACTGAGCGTGGGTTTGATGTCTCGGAAATCCGCACCGGTCGACGTCCGGGCACCCAGGTGTGCACGGTGCGTGACAAAACCCATGGTGTACCCACGCTGATACTGAGCAGGGACTGAGGCTTCATCCAACCCTGACGTCCTACGGTTTACTGCTGTTTAAAAACTGCTGTTTAAAAAACGGCTGTTTAAAAAAGCCACGAAATCAACATGCACCCTTCAGCGCGTTTGAGTCAGAGCTTACGAGCCGAGTGACGCCGCAATTGCCTTCATCGCCGCATTGGCATGGGCGTGGTAGTTGGTATCCACGGCGGCAGGTGCGTTACTGTGCATCGAGATCACGATGTCATGGTTTGGATCGATAAAGATGAACTGGCCGAAGATGCCTTTCGCCATATACATGCCGCCGCCGTACAGCCACCACTTGTAACCGTAGCCCTCATAGCCTTTTGAGGGCGATGTGGCCTCGGCCATCCAGCCGTCGGGCACGATGGATTCACCTGCCGCATTCACCGCGTCGTTTTTCACGAAAATACCGAGTCGTGCATAGTCACGGATGGATGCACTGATGCAGCAGCCACCGGTCTCGCCGGCAAATGGGGCCGATTGCATCCAGTTTCCCCAGTGCTCCATGCCAAAACCTTGCCAGACTTTGGCGTTCATGTAGTCAGTGGCTGAGTTGCCTACGGCCGCTCTTAACACCTCACCCAGCAGGTTGCTCTCGGCCGTGTTGTAGTTAAAGACCATCCCAGGCTCATGTTTTTGCGGCAGTGTCCCCAGGTAGTCCGTCAGCTGGGTCCCTTGGAAGGTACCCGCTTTTGCGACATCAGAATCTGGATCCGCGTAGTTCTCGTTCCATGCCACGCCCGACGACATTTGCAGGATATTTTTAATTGATACTGCGCCGTAAGCTGTACCTTTGAGTCGCGGTAAATAGGTCTCTACCGTGTCATTAATACTGCCAATGAATCCATCTTTTACTGCGGCACCAATGAGGGTTGAGGTAAATGATTTGGTTACCGAAAAGGACACCCAGACAGACTCCGGGCTATGGTCCTTGGCGTAGTGCTCAAGCTTGATGGTGTCGCCTTTGACGACCGCCATGCCCATGAGGGGTTCCCGCTTCAGAAAATCACCGACCGTGAATGTTTCACCACCAACCTGATAGCTCACGCGCTCAAGATCGCGATCGATCTCAGTGGTCAGTGCATAAGGGTTCTCGGACGGAAACAAGGGGCGTGTCGGCATCCAGG
This sequence comes from Halieaceae bacterium, assembly GCA_902613175.1. GTDB lineage: Bacteria > Pseudomonadota > Gammaproteobacteria > Pseudomonadales > Halieaceae > Luminiphilus. The sequence continues at coordinate 127,855 of CACMGJ010000001.1, forward strand.
CGTTGATATGCGCAAAGGCGACACGGCGGTCAGCGGTGGGGTAGAGCAAGACATGTTCGTCTAAGTCGCCACTTTTTAGTCGGTCGACAAAGCCTTCTACCACTTGCTTTGTTGCGGCGCTAGCGGGCAGTGCTATGGCACTGAGCGTGATAGCGCCTAGAGTGAGTGCGGTAAAGAGTGATCGCATGGGGTTACCTTTGATAGCTAATTTATATCTACGCGGAGCCAAACAGCGTACGGCGACTGACACTACCTCACCTCTGTTAGTCGGCGCCATGGTGTTCGGGAGTATCCGCCGGTTTGGCATAGTGCCGCCCCAGTGCCTGCAGTACGGTGTAGAGATGGCGTCCATAGACGCTGGTAGAGCTGCTTGCCGGACCATTGCTGTGAACTGCGATAACCAAGTTGGCATCAGGTCTTATGAATATTGACTGTCCAAATAGGCCGCTGGCTGAGTAGGCGCCGCCCTCATAAAGCCACCATTGGTAACCATAGCCCGCATAAGCTTTCGAGGGTGTCAGCGACTCTTCCATCCAGCCCTCGGGTAGGACTCTTTGGCCTGATGGTAGTACGCCGTCATGTTTCGCAAACAAGCCTACGCGAGCATAGTCTCGGAGTGTCATGTTCATGCAGCAACCTCCAGTCTCGCCGCCGAATGGCGCGCCAAGGAGCCAGTTGCCCTCGTGCTCCATCCCAAATGGCTGCCATATCTTGCCGTCGAGGTATTCCGCGGCGTTGTTGCCAATCGCGGCACGCAGGACCTCGCCCAGTAGATTGGTCTCTGCGGTGCTGTAGTTAAATGTTGTTCCGGCTTCATGCTCCTGCGGCAGGGTGGCTAAGAAGTCTGTAAGTACGAGCCCTGATGTTAACGCTCCTTTGCTTGCGTCCGAGTCGGGGCTTTCATTATTTTCAGTCCAGCGCATACCCGAGCTCATCTGAAGCGCCTGTCGGATGGTGATGCGACCGTATTCACTGCCGCGCATACGAGGCAGGTAAGTCTCAACTGTTTCGTCAACGCTTTTGATATAACCGTCCTCGATAGCAGCGCCAATTAGCATTGAAGTTACCGACTTAGAGACCGAGAAGGTGTTCCAGCGAACCGCGGGGCCATGATCCTCGGCGTAGTATTCAAGGCGAATCTCATCGCCTTCGACGATCATGAATCCCATCAACTCGTGGCGCTCAAGAAAGCTTCTGACGGTAAAAGCCTCGTCTTCGAACGTATACACAACGTCTGCAATCTCTGGTGTAAGTTCGATGTTGAGGGGGTAGGCACTTGGTGAGGGTGGCAGTGTCCGAACGGGCGCCACTAAGTGCGTATTTGCAAGTGCAACGCGGCGCTCCTGATCAGTCATCATTACGGGACTTACGCCAGCCTCTGCAAAGCGTTTCCCAAGATCTCTCAGTATTTCTTGCTTGGAGCGTTTTGTGCTCGTTTGGTCTGTGCTCGTCTGTTCTGTACCTTGGTGATCAGCAAAGACCGGTGTGGCGCCTGCGATTAACAGAGCGAAAAGTACGGAAAAAAATCTCATAGGGTTCTCTTGTTCGAGGTTATGGGTCGTTAATTGTTTCTTATCATCATGAGAGAGACGATCTCAGCCTTTTGTTGTCTCCTTCATCGTCCGATAGCGCTCAAACCACGCCAAGATATTGTTGACCTTGGCGATGAGGTTGGACGGCCGCGCGTAAATGCTGTGGCTTGCGCCGGGAATGCGGACCATCAACGTATCAATGCCGCGGTGCTTTAAGGCTTGGTAGTACTGCTCGGTCTCGCTCATCGGCGTTCGGTAATCCTCCTCACCCGTGAGCAACATCGTAGGCGTGGAGACATTACCCACCAGCGACAGCGGCGAGCGCTTCCAGTAACTCTCGTAGTCCTCCCATGGGGCGGCATCGAACCAAGTGGTGGCAAAGAAGTAGTTAAGATCGGCAGTTAATACGAAGCTTACCCAGTTGATCACTGGTTTTGCGACCACTGCCGCGCGGAATCGATCGGTCTTACCCACAATCCAGGCGGTTAAGACACCACCACCAGAGCCGCCGGTTACGAACAGTTGCTCGCTATCGACGTAGCCTTTGTCGATGAGTGCATCGACACCTGAGATCAGGTCATCGTAGTCGTAACCGGGGTAGGCCAAGTCGATTTCATTCGCGAACTTCTCGCCATAGCTCGAGCTGCCTCGGGGGTTGGTGTAGAACACCACGTAGCCTGCCGCCGTGAACAGCTGCGCTTCGGTCGAATAGTTGGGGCCGTAGGCCGAGTGCGGTCCACCATGGATCTCCAAAATCATGGGGTACTGTTTTTCGGGGTCAAAGCCGGGTGGCTTCATCACCCAGCCTTCGATTTCGAGTCCGTCGTGGGAGGAGGGCCAGACCATGCGCTCAACCCGCGACATCTCTCGTTGCCCCATGAGGTCGCTGTTGAGGTCGGTGAGTTGCAGTGGTTGCTTGCCAGACCGCATTAGCGCGAGGTCTGCCGGTCGATCGTCCCGACCCAGCGTGTAGGCAATACGGCCTTCACCGCCGACTGAGAACGTGCCGCTGGTGTAAGGACGTCCCAATGCCGTGCCGCCCAGCACAATATCGGCTTGCCTGAGGTTGCCCTTGAGATCGACCTTAGCAATACGGCCCATGCCTAAATCGTTGTAGCGAATCCAGACACTCTTGCTGTCAGCTGACCACTGAATATCAGACACCGACCGATCGAGATCAGCCGTCAGCGAGCGACTCTCTCCTGATGCTAAATCCATTACTCGCAGATCCGCGCGGTTGTAGCCCTGACGGGTGTCGGCAGCCGACGTATAAGCGAGGAACCGCCCATCAGGGGATACTGCAGGGTCACTCTCAGGCCCTGCATGATCGATCATTTGTGTTAGCTCGCCGGTTGCTAGTGAGGCTGCATACAGATCATTTTGACGGGGATGGTACTCGACATCCTCCCGTCGATTGCTTAAGAAGATGATCGACTGGCTATCGGGCATCCACGAGACCGAACCACTGATTGGGTAGTCCCCTGAGGTCATCTGGCGTGGCGTGCCGCCGTCGGCGGGCACCACAAATACCTGCTGGTTACCGGTGGGTAGATAGCCGCCACCATCGAACCGAAACGTCATTCTATCCACCACAGTGGCAGGCTCGGCCCATTTCGCGCCTTTTGGTTTGGCCGGCATTTCGGCAAGCGTGAGAGGTGGTGCAGGAACAAATCGGGTGAAGGCAATATGCTTACCATCGGGTGACCAGACAATACTCCGTGGAGACTCGGCTAGGGTGGTGACCTTGGCTGTTTCACCACCGTCGAGCCACTGCACGAACAACTGGGTTTTACCCTCGGTATTCGACAAATACGCCAGCCGATCACCGGATGGCGACCAGCGGGGTGAGCTGACATTCCCGGCACCACTGACCAATGGCCGGTGATTATCACCATCGACATCGACCACCCAGATGGTGCGTCGTGTGCTGTCAGTCATGATGTCCATGGTGCTTCTGACGTAGGCCACGCGAGCGCCATTAGGCGAGACCTGCGGGTCGTTGGCGTATTCCATTTCAAACACGTCTTCAGCGCTGAAGGCGGGTAGACCTTCTGCGAAGGCTGAATTTCCCTGCAAGGCGAGAGCGCCGAGCGAGCTTAAGAGGATGTTAAAAACGAGTGGAACTCGGAATAGGCGTATTGTCTGACGTGTCATATGAAGTTGTTCTTATCAGTGCAGTTGTTAACAGAGTATTACCGAAGCCGTATCGGCCGAAAAGCCCTGTCTTTTTCGCGCCACAGCGCTGATGAAGTTGACCCGTTTTGGGAGACTGTTGGTGTCGATATTCAGGACAACCATTAGCTGATTGGGTGCTCGCTGAGTCAGAAGCCGATGAGGCCCTGACTGATTGTTTCTCTCCCTTAGCTGTTGATCCTCGAAAAAGCCGAGTGACCGTACTAAGCTATTAGCAATCGAGCAGAGGGACTGCCCATGCGCTTCTCAATTGGCCTTGTTGTTGTCATTAGCAGCTTCACACTCGTGGGTTGCGCCACTCCTGACGAGCGTACGGTCGCTGCGCTGGAGAAGGAACTGGGCCTCGATGGCGCACCTTACTTCCCGAAGTGTTTGAGCGAGGAAGTGGCACCCAAAGCGGGTGTCGTCGCGGGGGAGTACAGTTTAGCCAACACCATCGACAACCCGCAGGGTACGGTAGCGATCGACCGATGTGTGCGATGGGATACGAACGAGCCTCCGGGAAAGTCCAAAGACAAACCCCAAAAGCTCATTCTGACGCCGCCGGAGAAGGGCGATTCGGACCACGAAGACTTCCCAGACAGCGACAGCTAAAAATCAATAAAAACAATTAAAGCTCGCTAAAAGTATCAAAATAGAGCCTATAAGTGCCCATAAGCGCCTAGAAGCATAAAAACAAGGTTTCGGTAGGCGCTTCAGTCTCTCGCCGATACCCAGATGGGTGAACTCCAGGCCATTTCGGTAATCGTCGCTGGCACATTTGTAGGCGGCGCCAGTCCAAGCCGCAGGCTGTCATAGGTTGTCCATCGACAGGTCGGTATCTGGATGACTCGCGCATAATAAAATGCGTTGTGTGATGCGTCGTGGTTAGGGTCCAACCAGTCAGCGCGGAGCTCGGGCGCGCCTGCAGATTCCGACCAGGAACAATCACTGAGATCGACAGGGGCTTTAGCCGAGATACAGGCACCACTGGCATCGGTATCCGCACAGGCAATATCAAATACTTTTTCACGCGCCTCGCCATCTTCGAGCCAGCCTTTAATGATCTGAATTTTCGCTAGCGGCGCATGGTCAGGATCTTGAGTCGCCCAAACGAACAGTCGCGGTACGCCGGCGTCAGCGTTGAGGGTGCCTCCCATCGGAACACCCGTTGCATAAGCGGCTTCCAGATCACCTGTTTGGGTAAGATCCTCGGGTAATTCAGCACCGGCAAAGAAGCGTAAGGTTGGTCGCGTCCCGCTGGTCGCATAGACCTCGCGTCGGCTCATGGCATCGAACAAGGCATCACGCGTATTTTCCCGAGCCCACACGGCAGCTAAGCCACCCGGGTTGGCCACTTTGGGCTGACGTATGCCATCTTGTAGCCGGTTTTTCGCAGGCGAGCCCATATAGGAGTTTGCGCCACGATAGTCCCACTCCTCAGCATCGCCTGGGTTCGAGTTGTGTGTGTCAGTGGAGGCCATGAGGCCAAACTTCATGGGGTTAATGCCGAGTGATTCCTCCAACACCAGTCCCTTCTTTAGCCCATCACGAACCATTGATGTGGGGTGAATACATAGCGTGACTTGGCCCTCCTCACAGACAGGTAAGAACTGCTCGAAGCCACACTCTTCGTCGGTGGCACCATAACCCAGCACACATTCGGAATTACCCTTGATCTGGAACATCTCAACCAGAGGCTCAAATTTCTCCCGAAGGCGCCAGTCATCGCGGGTATAGGGAATGCCATCAATGGTTTCGCTGGCGAAGGCCAAGCCCCAGCTTTTATTGGGATTGTGAGGAATGGTTAGGAATTCACAGTCCTTTCCGCAGGTCACATCCAGCTGTTTCCAGAGATCGATTTCGGAGTCTGCGTCGTAGGCTGATACGGCATAGTCGGGCGTGACACTCGTGCGGAAGATAACGTTGCGGTGGTGCTTACCGCGGTCGACCATGGCGGGGGAGTACTCATACGCTGCAAAAGTAGTGAACAGTCCGGGTTCGTTGTGTCGTTCTGCAGCGGCCTTAATCGCCTCCCACGTATCAAGGTGATACTGCCGCTCTACGGCTCTGTCATTGCCGAAGTAGCGGAGATTTTCGACCAATGGCCGATTTTCCATATTGGCTCGTAGCTCGAGAAATGAGAGAAGTGTGGGGTTGTTGATGAGTTCACAGTCCTCTGCGATTTCGGGAGTCGCGGGCTCCGAGCACGCTATGACCCGCCCAAAGCCCTCGGCGTGGTCCGTGACCGCGGCAAAGTCCAATGGCCGGGTAAGTTCGATGACCTCACCGGTCTCAATTGAGGCAGACTCTCCCTTGGCAAACCGATAGGTCGCATCGAGATCCCGACGGTTACCAAAGAGGTAAGCGTCGGCAGAGAGATTCGAGTGGATGTGGAGATCCCCAAAGTAGACGTTGTTAAGCGGATTTGCTGGCTGAATTGACCGCGGGCTCTGCGCGGGTTTGTAGAGGGCGTTTTCGTCTTGTGCTGCGACCTCAGCACGAATTGCCGAGCACTCTTCAGCAGTCGTAGGTACAAATTTGAGGTTGGTCATCAAGTAGTCGTAAGCAAACCACCCGCAAAGCAGGACCACGGGGGTTGCGAGAAGCAGGGTCTTTTTGACGGTCGACATCAATTTTCGTTCCTATTTTTTGATTTTGCTTTTTATTTTGTTTACTCGCGAGCCGCGTTTTGCTCCCTTTCTATGAGTAAACGATAACTCGCTGGCGACTGCCAGTGCTTTTACTTTTGCAGGCCGCAGGCCTATGGTGATGACAGAACCAAAGCGAAGTGTGCCATGCCTCTAGAAGCAGGCAACCGCACACAAAAAGAGTTCAAAAAGGGTTAAATAAGCGTTTAAAGGGAGCAATGACTTAAGCGATGAAAAGCCCAGTAAAGCCAAAACTCACACGCCGTGATTTTATCAACGGCATGGCTGTCGGTGCGGCAGGGCTCCACCTCTCGCCACTCGAGGCGCTTGCGCAAGGTTTAATCCCTTCTCACTCGCTGGGTCCTGACTACTACCCGCCCGCGCTTACTGGCATGCGGGGCAGTGTCGATGGCTCCTATGAGATCGCTCACGCACTAGCGCGCGAGGGGAGGGCCTTTTCACTACCAAAGGAGCAAACAGAGACAACTTACGATCTTGTGGTCGTCGGAGGCGGCCTCTCCGGGTTGTCTGCAGCGAAATTTTTCCGAGACCGTCACGGTAGCGATAGCAAGATTCTCATCTTGGATAACCACGATGACTTTGGCGGACACGCGCGTCGTAACGAGCTCTCGGTGGATGGCGAGACACTGATTGGCTACGGCGGGAGCCAGGCGATTGATACACCCTCCGCCTACTCACCCGTGGCAAGCCAGCTCCTGAAAGACCTCGGTATCTTCGTCGAGCGGTTTTATGACTATCACGATCAGTCGTTCTTCGAAGACCGTGGTATGACCCGTGGTATCTACTTCGATGAGGCGACGTTTGGAAAACGTGCCATCACCGACAACCCCATTCAGAATTGGTGGGATCGCTGGGGTTTTCAGCTAAATAACATCACCGGCGAGATACCGATACCCAAAGAGGACCAGAAGGCCTTTGCTAGTCTGCTAAAGGGCGGCAAGGATTATCTTGAGGGGCTTTCTAACCCCGAGCGCGAGGCCGTTTTGCGCGAGACGAGCTACCTCGATTTCCTCAAGGATTACGCCGAACAACCCGAGTCTGTACGACGCATTCTGCAGGACTCCTGGCTTCCCATGATGGGTGCAGGCTGGGAGGCGATATCAGCCTGGGAAGCCATGATTTACTGGTTCCCGGGGACCGATGAAGTGGGGGTTAGACCCCCCGAGGGAAAGGAAGAGCCTTATATCTTCAAGTTTCCGGATGGCAACGCGAGTATTGCGCGCGCCCTGGTGCGACATCTCATTCCCGATGCGATTCCCGGCGGCAACATGGAAGATCTGGTGACCGCTAAGGCAGATTACAGTCGACTCGATCGATCAGGTAATCGCATTAAGATTCGTCTCAACAGCACCGTCGTGAGAGCGCAGAACACGCCGGACGGGCGATACGTCGATGTCGCTTACGTCAAGGGCGATAAAACCTACCGAGTTCGGTCAAAACACGCTGTCATGGCCTGCTACAACCAGATTATTCCGCACCTGTGTCCTGAGGCCAGTCAGGCGCAGACCGAGGCGATTGGGCAGTCAACCAAGATCCCCTTTGTGCTGGGCACGTTTGCGCTTCGAAACTGGCAGGCTTTTAAAGACGCCGGGCACTTCATGTTCTATTCGCCTGGCGATGTCCACTTCAAGTACTTGCACTTGGACTATCCGGTCAGCATTGGGGACTACCAATACGCCCAAAAGACGGACAGGCCCATTGTGGTTACCGCCTGGTACTCGCCGACAGCGAGAGGCCTGCCCGCCATGGATCAGTATCGGGCAGGGCGCGTGCAACTACTTCAGATGTCCTATCAGGACTTTGAAGACGACATCATCAAACACTTTGATGGCATGCTTGGCCCTCACGGGTTTGATGTTGAGCGCGATATGGCCGGCATTACACTCAACCGCTGGCCGCACGGCTATGCCTATGAATTCGATGGGATTGGCATTAACCCTAGCTACAACCGCTATAACGGGCCGCACATTGCCGGGCGTGCGCAAATTGGCCGTATCAGCATCGCCAACTCGGACTCAGAGGCGCATGCCTATGTGGATGGCGCCATTGATGCGGCGGATCGGGCCGTTAACGAACAAATAAAAGTGGCTGGCGCGTGACAAGCGTAATGACAGCCACAGCCACAGCCACAACACGACAGCGCGTCAGATGGCGATAACCTGCAGTGAGAGCCAGCAAAGCGACAGGCCACAAAACAAAAGCAAAGAAGACAATCGAAAAACCATTCCATAACAAGCAATGGATGAAAGCAAAAAAGGATAGAAGGATAAAAAGATGCAAGGAGCTAGGGTTGCCATACACAATAAGAGTTGTTTCTGGGTGAAACTGACGGCGTTGATGAGTCTGATTAGCTTCAGCGCTCTGGCGACGGCTGAGACGGTGCACCCAGGCAAACTATCGAGCACCGAGCTCGCAGGCTATGCTTTCAAAAACCCCAACACCATTGTGACGGAGACACCAACCGGTAAGACACACGACCTTACTTCGCTCAAATCCTCCGACGGCAAGTTTGCCTCAGGCATGTATAGCGCCGGGAAATCCCGCTTTGACATTACCGAGCCCTACGGCGTGGACGAGTTCATGTTTTTCCTTGAAGGCAGTGTGACCTTGACCTCCGATGATGGCACTCAAATGACCATCAACGCGGGCGAGGCTGTCACCATTCCAAAAGAATGGACGGGTGTCTGGGAAACCGAGGGGTATCGAAAGATCTGGGTGATTTATTCGGAGTCGGGTGAAGGGCTATAGATTAGCTGTAAATCATGACTCTGAATGATTAGGTGGGAAGGCGCCTCAGGCGCCTTTGTTTGAGCGGCTCTAGCTACTCAATAAATCGCCTGCTCGAACTCGAGCAAGGTCTCGATGGCAACCCCGTCATAAAAGGGCAACACCTGTGTGCCGAAGATGCCGTAGGTGCCCGCCTCTCGGTCTACCCAGTAGTAAGAGTTAAACAGTCCTGCCCAAGAGCCCGAATTCGCTTTGCGCCCGCCATCGATGCCGTCTGAATGGATGAGTAATCCCAAACCAAACGTTGCCTTTTCACCAAAGCTCAGGTCAGCGATGTTACTAAGCGTCGGCATGACGGTTGCCAGTGCTGCTGGTTGAATGTCGCCAATGTTGTTTTCGAACATACTGTTGACTGTTTCGGCTTTAAGCAGCGTTTTCTCGTCGAGCGATCCGCTGTTCAGAAGCATTTGAAGAACGCGGCCGTAGTCTTTGACCGTCGAGGAGAGACCGCCGCCACCTGAATAGTGAGCCATGCTGCCTTTCTTAATGGGTGTGGGTTGGAAGCTGGGTAGCGGAACCAGACCTTCCGCAGCGCGCGCCATCATCATTACCGATCGGTCGAGTTTGTTTGCTGGTAACTCATAAAAGGTGTCCACCATACCCAGCGGCATGAAGATGTGTTCATCAAAATAGTCAGCGAGGCGTTGACCCGAGAGTCGCTCGACCAGAACGCCCAGCCAGTCGGTGTTAATACCGTACTCCCAAGCAGTGCCGGGCTGGAAGGCGAGGGGGGCTGCTAGGTAGTAGTTACCCTTACTAAAAAGGCTGGGAGTGACACCGAGTTGACTGCCTTTGAGCGCGTTCGCATTCCAGATCTCGTACACATAGCCCGCGGTATGGGTCATGAGCTCTCGTGCAGTCGGTGCGCGGTTGACTTTCTCGGAGATGGGCGTGTCGTCCGGTGCGAAGCCTTTGAGCACCTGTAGTTCATTGAGTTCAGGTGCGTAGGCGGAGATTGGGGTGTCGAGGTCGAGCTTGCCTTGCTCCATGAGCTGTAGCGCCGCAATGGTGGTGACCAGCTTGGTCATCGAGGCAATCTGGATAATGTTGTCAGGGCTCGCCGGCCTGGTTTTCTCCGCGTCCTGATATCCCGCCGCATGCGACCACGTCTGCCCCCCCACATTACCCACGGCAGCTACGGCAAAGTTGAGCTTCCCATCAGCGACCACCTGGTCCAGTACCGCCACTGCTTTTGCCATCGGCGGCGTATTTTCATCGGCAAGCGTCACTGGGCTAAAAGCGAGCAAAGTAGCAGTCGATAACAAACAGACCATTTTTTTCATGAGCTCTTCCTAAACATCGCCGATCCGCTCGGCTGACTGATGATCGTTGATACCGTTGCAGCCTTTCTGGCTTTCCGGGTTCCTTCTATCACTACTGATAATAGTGAGCGCGTTAACACCTTGCCAGTAATGACCCAAATACAGTGCTTCAGTGAATGCTAGACCATAAAGGTCAAGCCATTGCGTGGCGAGTCATGGCCCACGTGGTAAGGTTGGGGCTGATTTCATCAGGATTGTTGTGCATGAGTGAGAAGGAGGCCGGTAGCACTGGAGAGTCAGACCTGTTGACCTTGATTGCGCAGATGGCACCGTCGCTGGATGATCAGGTATGGGCCTTTGTATCGATCGATCAGTTATCAAGCGAGTATGTTGTGAAGCACGCACTCGCGACCTTTCGTGAGGCCGAGGGCACGACCCTGATTGTCCCGTGGGATAGAGCCGAGGAGTTTGATGTCTGCAGTGAGCCGATGGCGCGCATCACGCTCAATATTCACTCGAACTTGGAGGCGGTTGGGCTTACTGCTGCGGTGTCGCAAGCCCTCGCTTCCGAGGCGATTAGCGCCAATGTGGTTGCGGGTTTTTATCACGATCACATCTTTGTTCCGCGGACAGCGGGTGAGCGTGCGGTGGCCTGTTTGACACTGTTATCTGCTGCGGCGGAGGGCTTTTGACGCCGTTGTAGATCGCTTTGAACGGGAGCGTACCCAAACGCGATTCAGCACCAAGTCGGTGCGCGTCTTTGTCTGATTTCACCAATTTGGGGCTTTTCGTCGAAATTCCATAAGCGCGAAAAACCGCAAAGTATTGTTTTTATTGGTAATTTTTCTGTTGGTGCGCCCTTAGCTTGTCACATTTGCGCATAGCTATATACTGCAAGGCGCGAGCTGTAACGCAGGCACGGTTGTGCCGGATAATTAAAGAAAATGTGCGGTCCACCCCTATGGATGGATCTAAGACATAAACCATGAAAGGACGCTAAGATGATCAAGTCATTGTCTCGGAAGCCCGGGTTTGCATTGGCAGCAATGGCAGTCGCCGTTGCCACAGCAGCACCTGCGGTTGTAGCCCAGGAAGAGTTGGAAGAAGTCATCGTTACGGGATCCCGCATTCCCGTTGACTCCAATACCATCTCTTCAGTACCCATTCAGGCGGTATCTGAGGAAGACATCCGTAACTCGGGTGAAATCAACATTGCCGATATCGTTGCTGATATCCCTGCGCTTGTTTCTTCGCTTACTGCAGAGAACTCGTTAACCGGTGCAAACAGCCTCAACCTGCGTGGTTTGGGCGGTTCGCGAACCCTGACACTGGTCAACGGTCGCCGGCACGTAGCGGGTTTCCGCGGTTCACAGGCGGTTGACGTAGGCTCGATTCCCCGTGCCTTGGTCAAGAGCGTAGAGGTCACCACCGGCGGTGCATCGGCGGTTTACGGTGCTGACGCGGTAACCGGTGTTGTGAACTTCATCCTCAAAGACGACTTCGAAGGTCTGCAGATTGACCTGTCGACCGGTCGACCACAGCGTGGTGCCGGTGAAACCACGGTTATAGATATTGCATGGGGCACCAACTTCGCCGGTGGTCGCGGTAACGCCGTGTTGACCGTTAGTGCTGAAGACGACGGCGGTATTCTCTACGGTGAGCGGTCATGGTCACGGGATAACGGTATTGGATTTACCGTGAACAACCCCGATCCGGACGGTGCACCAAGAACAATTCTGCGTGACGTCGGTTACTGGCTGACGTCGCACGAAGGTTCCGTTGCTCCCGGTTTCGGTGGACGCGGCAATACATATGTCGACATCAACGGCAACGGTATTGCTGACTGCCAGGAATCGGAAGGCGGCCGCGTAGGCTTCCTCGCTGGTTGCTGGCTGACTAATCCCGATGGTAGCGTTCGCGTTAACCAAGACGGCGTGATTATTGATGGCCTGCTCAGTACGGGTGGTGACGGCGCTTATGCCGACCACAACCGTGACACGCTGTACCCAGAGACCGACCGTCAGGTGGTGAATTTCAATGTGAGCTATGAGTTTAGCGATACCTTGAGAGGCTTCCTCGAGACTAAGTACGTTAAAGCTGAGACAAACACGTTCTCAGAGTACGACGGCTTCTTCGATACCCTCGAGATCACGCCTGATAACCCATACCTGCCAGCTGAACTGCAGCCTGTTATGGATCAGGTGGGCTACCTCATCTTCACAAAAGACGCACTTGATTGGCACGAAGACGGTTCTGAGTTCACGCGTGAAACGACACGTGTGGTAGCGGGCCTCGAGTGGCAGCCAAGTGAAGATCACATGGTTGAGTTCTCTGTGAATCAGGGCATCTTTGAGCAGACATCAGAGTCAACCAGCATTCTGCTTGACCGATTCTATGCTGCGATGGATACAGTGGCGGACGCTAACGGTAACCCCGTTTGTCGTTCAGATTTGAATCCAACTGCCGCATACCCCATCGATTACTTCGCGTGGGCGAACGGTTACACCGAAGGCAGCTTCTACAGTGACCGTTACTACACGTTCACCCCTGGTGATGGCCAGTGTCAGCCGCTCAATCCGTTCGGCACATACGCTGCTAGCCCAGAGGCACAGGACTTCATCACTGAGCGTTTGACAGACGAGCTCGAGGTTGAGCAGTTTGTTCTAAACGTTACAGCTGTTGGTTCGTTCGATGTCCTCGGTGGTCTTTTGGATGGCCCCATCGGTTACGCAGCGGGTATCGAGTACCGCGATGAGTCAAGTGACAACCGCTTGGATCCTTTAACGCTCGGTATCTTGCCAGCGGGAACATCATTCACACCTGGCGTTCAGGTCAGTGAAGTGTCTCCATGGTTGTTTGGCTTCACGTCTTTCGATAACACCCAGCAGTTCAATACATCGGGTGATTACGACGTAACTGACGTGTTTGCTGAAGTTCGTCTACCCATCTTTGCTGATCGCTCGTTTGCGCGTGAGTTGACAGTGGATGCAGCGGTTCGACAGGCGGATTATTCCACACTGGGTGAAGCAACTTCATGGAAGTTTGGAGCAACCTGGGCGCCGATCGACGAGATCCGTTTCCGTTACACAACCTCTGAGGCGGTGCGTGCGCCAAACATTTCTGAGCTGTATGACCCACGTCTTCCAATCTTCATCGGTAAGAACGAGGACCCATGTGACTCACTGCGAATCAACGAGGGTTCTTCGGTTCGGGAAGCGAACTGTGCGGCGGCACTCCAGGCGATTGGTGTAGCGAACTCTGCGATTTTCAATGAGTCTGGTGAGTATATTTGGGCGAACCCACTAACAGCACGCTTCAACGGTGTGTCAGGTGGTAACCCGAACCTCGGTGTAGAGACTGCCGATACCGATACATTCGGTTTGGTGCTAACACCTAGCTTCATCGAAGGTCTGACTATCACAGTAGATTACTGGGATGTCGCCATCGAAGACGCTATATCGGCTGTAGGTGCGGGCGACATCCTCAAAGGTTGTTACGACTCAACCAACTATCCAAGTCTCGGCTTCTGTAACTCGTTTACACGTCGTGCCGATGGTGGTTTGGATTTCCTCGAAACAGGGCAAATCAACTTTGCGAATCTTGAGGCCGAAGGTTTTGACGTATCAGCGTCTTACGAGTTCGCGGTTAAGGACTTCTTCTTCCGTCTCCGTATGACGGGCTCGCATCAGGATCAGTTGAACCGCTTCTTCAACCCGCTTGATGCAGCTGACGTTGACCCTGAAATTCAGGAGATTCAGCGTCCAAAGACAATAGCGTCTTTCGGTGCGTCAGTTGAGCGCGGCTCGCTATCAGTGGGAATGCAGAGCATTTACCAGAGCAAGCAGGGTGTTGACGAAATCGAGGAAGTCCTCGGTTTGGGCGACAACCAGGCGCTTTATGGTGATGCCGGATTCTTCGACGCAATGATCATCACTGACTTGAACGCCAACTATCGCTACAGCGATGAGTTGTCGTTCTTTGCAGCGATTAACAACATCGCTGACGAAGAGCCCTATGCGACTCAGAACGCATGGCCAGTTGGTCCACGTGGTCGTACCTTCATTTTGGGTCTCTCTTACTCAATGTAAGAACTACCCATTCGATCAAGAGCCCGCAGCGCAAACTGCGGGCTTTTTTTTGTCTGAAAAAGGACCTCAAAGTAGCCGCTTTGGTGTTGCCTCGCTGGGCGGCTAAACGCATGATGGTGCGCAGGTAGTTCACGCACGTTTTGACGGGCTTCTGTGGGTTAAATCCGGCGTTTGAAACGCTTAGTTGAGCCTGTCTTTGAGTCAGTTGTTGGCGGTATTTTATGAAATCCGTGCGCATGAAGGCCACCGTAATGAGATAGAGCGACCATGAGCAGTCTTCCCGAGCACGATGAATTTTCGACTCACGCAGTCCCAACCGACGCGCGCGTAGCGTCATTCCGGGTGGCCGCCGTGGCGTCGATGCCCATTCATGCAGAGCGCTTGCATTACGGTCAGCGTGCAGCTGTCATTGCTGTCGGGGCCCCAGGATTTTATCAAACAGCCGAGGCGCTGGCCGCGACCGAGCCACGTTGTTTTGGCATTGATCTAGCCTATGAAGCGCTCGATACGTTGGTGAGCGACTAAGCCTGGCTCTGACTAGGTAACGCGGTTTCTTCTGGCTCGGCGTTGGATTCAGCATCGGCGCGGAACAAGGACAGGAAGTCCTCGAGAATGACGTAAAGCGCCGGTATCAACACCAGAGTAACCGCCGTAGAGAACACGACACCAAAGCCTAGAGATACCGCCAGAGGCACAAACGGCGCGGTATCAAAGTCACGGGTCACCATGAGCGGCATTAAGCCCATGAACGTGGTGACCGATGTCAGGAAAATAGGCCGGAAACGGGACATGCCCGAGTCGATAACCGCCTCCCTGAGCCCCATGCCATGCAGTCGCCGATTACGGTTAATAAAGTCGACGAGTACCAAGCTTGAGTTAATGACAACGCCGGAGAGTGCGATCATTCCCAGCAGCGAGAAGAACACCAGGTCATAGCTCATGATCTGGTGCCCGAGAATGGCGCCAATGAAACCAAACGGGATGCTGGCCATGACCACAAGCGGCTGCAAGTAGGATTTCAGTGGGATTGCAAGCAGGGTGTAGATGACCATTAGTGCGACGAGACTGGCACTCACCAAACCACTCAGGGCTCTGGTTCTCTCCTCGGCTTCGCCCGCCTGCGACACAGTGACTCCTGGGAAATCTTCCATCAACTGCGGTACGTGCTTTCTGAACATCTCAACAAGGATGGTTTCGGGTGGTGCAACCTCACGGTCCGCTGACGCAATCACGTTAATGGTTCGTTGCCCATCCGTTCGGTTGATGGTTGAGTTGCCAAGCGTAGGCGTAATTTCAGCGACCGATAAGGCCGGGACCTCGGTCCCATCAGGCAGGCGTATAGTCATCGTCTCCAAACTGGCGAGCGAACGACGATCATCTTGAGGGAAGCGCACCATGACTCGGACATCGTCACGGCCCCGTTGCACGCGCTGCGCCTCGCGTCCATAAAACGCATCTCGGACCTGATTACCAAGATCCGCCTGAGTCAGTCCCAGAGCCTCAGCCTCAGGGAGCACCTTCAAGGCGAGCTCGCGTTTGCCGGTACGGTAACTATTGCTGATGTCATAAAGGCCACCGTAACTTGCAAGGGTGTCAGTCAAGTCGTTGGCAGCGTGTCCCAGCTGCTCGATATCTCGGCCTCGAAGTTCAAGATGGATATCCGCACCCATGGAGACGGCATCCGCTGAGAAGCTAAGCTCAACGACATCGGAAATCGGGGGTGTAAGGTCCCGCCAGAGATTCACCACTTCTTGAGGCGTCATACCGCCGCGCTCGCGGTAGGGAACAAGGTTCAAAGAGACTTCGGCAACGTTAGAGCCTATGGCACCGACCATCACAATCGCGCCCTGCGTAATGCTGACGCCAACCGAGGAAAGCTCGTTTTTGAAAGCCGACTTGCCGTCCTTACGCTCGGCATCGACTCTTCGCCGGGTCTCGGCCGCAGAGGCTTGAATCTTCTCGATGACGGCTTGCGTGCCTGCCAGTGGATAGCCCTCGGGCATAACCACGCGTGCGACCACATTGTTTCCCGCAACGGCCGGGAAGAACTGGAAAATGACGCGACCACTTGCCATCAAACCACCCATGACGATTATCATCGCGAGGGCAATAGATAAGGTTGTGTAGCGGTTGTCGATGCCCCATTCAATCCATCGTTTGTAGCGGTGTGTCGCAAAATGCTCCAAGGAACCTGCAATTCGGTCTTGAAAAACTTCCCACCGTTGACCAAACCCAGATTGGCGCCGCCTGTTGCTTCGGTGGGCTAGGTGGGACGGCAAGATCAGCTGCGATTCCACGATGCTGAAAATCAGGCACAGTACAACCGTGCCGCCAATCGAATAAAAGAATTGCCCTAGATTAGTATCAACATTCAGCAGCGGCATGAATGCCGCAATGGTCGTCAGAACGCCAAAGAAGACGGGTACTGCAACCTCGCTTGTGCCTTCGATGGCGGCTGAACGCGGATCGAGCCCACCTTGCTCTTTCGTATAGATGCGTTCGCCGACCACGATTGCATCATCAACAACGACGCCTAGCGATAATAGTAGGCCCATGAGAGAAAGTGTGCTGATGCTCAAATCTGCGCTCGGGAAAAAGGCGAGGGCGCCAAAGATAGCGACTGGTATGCCCGCGCTGACCCACAACGCTAACCGCACCCGAAGAAAAAGCGACAAACTGATGATCACTAGCAGCAGCCCGCCAAAGGCGTTGTTGATCATGGTTCCGAGTCGACCGACAAGCTCATCGGCTTCGTTACTCCACATCGTAAAGTGGATGCCCTCAGGTAGCTCTCGTTCTTTACTCTCAACGTAGGCGACAACGGCTTCTGAAATTTCAATGGCATCGTCGCTGCCAATACGCGAGATTTGAATCATCATGGCTTGTTCGCCATTGAATTCGCCGTATTGGTCAATATCTTCAAAGCCATCGACGATGGTTGCGATATCTCGCAGCAGCAGACGACCGCCACCGGGCTCTCTCGCCACGACAACGTTTTCTAGCTCTTCTCCCGAGTAGCGCTGGCCGGTGCCTCGCAGGCGAATCTCGCCAGCGTCGGCTTTCACTGAGCCACCGGGAATATCAATGCTCGAACTTCGAATGGCATGCGCTACTTGATCCAATGTCAGCTGGTGCCTGCGAAGAGTGGCTTCTGATATCTCGACGGAGATCTCATCCGCACGCATGTAAAGCGTCTCGACAAGACTGACTTCGGGGAGTTCGAGCAGATCCTTACGGATCGACTCGGTGATGTTCTTTAGTGAACGCTCGTCGGTATCACCGTGCACCGCAATCTGAGCCACAAGGCTGCGCATGGTGACCTGGGAAACAATGGGGCGCTCCGTATTCGTGGGGAAGGTTGAGATGGCGTTGACCTGCGCTTTGATATCGTCAAGCGCTTTGGCTTGGTCAGCGTCCATCTCCAACTCAACGGCGACACTGCATTGACCTTCCGCAGCCGTCGTTTTGACCTTTACGATATTTTCGATGCCATCGATGGACTCCTCAATGCGCGAACACACGCCGGTCTCTACCTCGGCCGGCGCCGCGCCCAAGTAGGAGACAGTAACCATGACGACGGGTGATTCTACGTTTGGAAATTCCTCTTTGCGCACATCGTTAAGCGCGAGCAACCCCGAGCCAATCAGGATGAACATCAATAAGTTGGCGGCAACGGGGTTATCGACAAACCAGGCTATGAGCTTAGGCATTGGCGGGCCTCAGTCGATCACTGTGACGGGCATGCCCTCAACCACAAACTGCAGTGGAGAGATGCTGATGCGCTCTCCTGAGGCAAGTCCCTCAGAGATAAGCGCATCGCTGTCAGAGAGCTTGAATACGGTCACTTCGCGGAAGTGAAGCTGATTGCTGTCGTCGATCACCATCACCGAGTTATCGGGTCGCAGGGCGGTTCGTGGCACAGAGACCAAATTATCCACGGTCCGACCAGTTATGACGGCGTCGACGAAGAGTCCGACGGGCAATTGGACGCCGTTACTGTTGAGCGTCTCGGTCACCTCTACAATGACATGTAAAAAGCGACTTTTTGTCGAGATGTCGCCTTCCGTTCGAAGCAGTTTGGCTAACCAGGACTGCGTATCTCCCCCGTAGTCAGCAGTCAGCACAACATCAGCGGGTTCTTCGCCAGCCAGTCCGGTTTGGGCGTAGCTCGGGTCTAGGTAGGCAAGTTGAGCATCTGCCAGAGGTAGACGCACTTGGAGCCGATCGGTGTCATACAAGGTCGCAATCATGGCACCCTTGGATAAGAACTGGCCAATATCCACGTTCTCTGCGCGCACACGACCATTGAAGGGGGCTGTGAAGACCGTACGCTCGAGGTCGACGGTAGCTCGTTTCACCGCCGCAGACGCATCGTCCAAGGCGGCATTCGCAACCGCTAATAAGCGCTCGGCGTTTTGTAGTTGTGCAATGCTCGCTAACTCTTCACCGTACAGTGATTTAATACGCGCAGTTTCTTCAGCGGCGTAGCGTTGCTCTGCTTGCGCTCGGGACAGTGCGGCTTGGGATCGCGCTACTGCAATTTCATTGTCTCGCGGATCAAGCTTTAGAAGAACATCGCCTTTGCTAAAGTCCCCGCCGGCGACAAGGCTGGAAGAGAGTTCAATGACTTCACCCGCCACTTGCGCCACCAGTTTAGTCTCAACGCTGGGCTGAACGTTTCCCTCAGAGCTGACGCTAAGTTGCATGGGAGCGAGGTTGATATCGAGTGCGCGAACCGCGACAGGGACCGGCTCTTTTACGGTTGTTTTTAGTGTCGGCTGGTTATTCACCAGGACAACAAAAATCACAGCAGATAAGGCCAGTATCAATAGCGGTACGAGTAACCTCTTTATCGCTGAAGGTTTGCCAGACGTGCCGTCGTTCATAGTGGATCCCAGTTGATAAATGCGAGTTTCTGCGCCCCGATAGTGGTGCCACGCATTATACGGGTTTACGTATGAAACCCATCTCGTCCGTGTGAATGATGGTAATTATGTCTAATAGAGACGCCATTTACTCGAAAAACACACTAGTAGGCCCAATCCGAAGGACTGATCCCTCGCACCCTACATAGCCTGACCCAGCGGTGTCTTTAGTACCGTCTCTTAATAGGTCATCAGCGTGTCATTACGCGCCAAAACCGCTTAATGAGTGCTTTATTCAGATAGGTAGGCCGTCATCAATCGCATGATCGCGCTCGGCGGGCGTCTGCACACCGAGTACATGGTAGATGCCGTTGACGGTTTCCTGCGTTGCCTGAATGTCATCCCGCGCCGCGTAGAACTGGCTATACCATTTGCGACCTTTGAGGAAAGGGCCCTCAGTTTTCATGGCCATGGGTTTGAGCGCAGGCGTCTTGTTCTGCCAGATTTCAAAGTTTTTGGAGAATGCCTCTAAAGCGCCAGCCTGAATGGCTTTCGCCATCTCTTTGTCTTCCGGCGTGATCGTGCCTGTGGCTGATTTCACTAAGCAGCCGTGCCATGCCTTGATCTTGCCATCGCCGACGGGTGTGTTCGCAATCATTTCGAACTGTGTGGCATCTAGTTTTACTTGGGCTGGCCGATAAATCAGAGAATGGCAGGCAGCTGCTTTGTCAGCGGCACACGCTCTTTCACCGCTTGGCCCGTCAGCGCAAAGCCAAGTAGGTCACCCTCTGGGCTATGGAACAAGGCTTTGACGTTCTGTCCATCAGCCTCAATGGTCCATTCACCCTCGGCGTTACGCCCTACGGGAGACACACAGACCGGACAGGCGGGTGTTTTAATGGTCACGGGCATAGCAGGGTAGGCCACCTCCGTCGGTGTGCCGGTTAGCGTGGCCGCTAGCGCACGCGCAGCCGCCATGAGCGGTGCCACATACACCAGGACGTGGCCTTCCACTTCAGCACAATCGCCAATGGCGTAGACATTCTCGACACTGGTGCGCAGGTATCGGTCCGTTTTAATGCCGCGTCCGCATTCAATCCCCGCATCAGCCGCAAGTTGCGTTCTGGGGCGAACACCCACTGCAGACAGCACGGCGTCGGCTTCGATGGTTTCGCCGTTATTAAGGGCAACGCTGTAGCCGCCTTCGGATCGGTTGACGTCCGTTGCCAATGGCCCGAAATGAAAACGTGCGCCTTTTTCTTCTAACGCTCGCTGAACAGCGCGTCCTGCAGTTTCCGGCAACAGCGTGGGTAGGCAGTAATCCATCGGATCGACGGCTTCCACGGTGAAGTCACCATTGAGAAGGTCATTAGTGAACTCACAGCCAATGAGTCCAGCACCAATCACCGCGACTTTTTTGGCACCAGTCTGCGTTAGTGTATCCCTGAACCGTCGGTAGTCATCGAGATCGTTAACCCCCATGACCTCATCGGCGGCATCTCCGCCCATGGGGGGTCGAATCAGTTCAGCGCCCAGCGTAAGTACCAGGCTTGAGTAGGGCACTCGCTCTCCCGACGTCAGTACGACTTCACTTAAGACCGTATCGAGCGACGCAACCTGGGTGCGTGTTCGCACGGTGACACCCAGATTGTCTGACATGTTTTCGGCGGTCTGCGTAGCCAGTTGATCAGGCTCAAATTTCTTAGTGAAACCTGTCGAGATCATAGGTTTAGAGTAGTTTTCACCGCCGTCGCGAGTGATGAGCGTTATAGCTGTATCTGCATCGGTTTTCTTGATGGTATTAGCCAAGCTGTAAGCTGCGAGTCCAGAACCGATGACCACGATAGGGTGACCCGAAGGTCCGGTGTCGCTCGATGCGGACGCGTCCTCAGATTCTGCTTCATCTTCAGTACCGGGAATGAGCTCGAAGTCATCTTTGCCAACGCCGCAATCGGGACATGTCCAGTCGTCGGGTACATCAGCCCACTTTGTACCGGGCGCAATGCCATCATCGGGCCAGCCTTCTTTCTCGTCGTAGATCAGACCACAAACGATGCATTCCCACTGAGCCATAAACAATCCTTTTAATCTTTTTTGAGCCTGAGATTACGGTGTTTCGCGACAACACTACCAAATGAGCCGGCAGTCTGCCCAAAATCTGTTGTTTCGTCATCCACTTGTCGGACTAACGGCAAAGGAAATGGATCTGCTCACCGAAAATGACTCAAAGCGATTGGGTTGTCAGACCGTTGTTACCCAGTAAAGGCTGCCGAGGCTCAGGGCCGACCAAAGCACCAGTGCCATGCCCATCAGCCTAGGGCAGATCGTCTTGAGCGACTCGAGGGACATTTGCGAGCCGATCAGGAATAGAGCGAGGCCAAATAGGCTCTTGCTGATCAGTAAAAACAGGCTGGTGACCTCCCCATCGAACTGGAAGTAGCCTCCGATCACACTCGCTATGATGAAGCCCGCGACGAAGAGCGGTATCCGAATCTCGTTGGCACTGATGCGCGTCATCGAGTAGCTAGCCACGATTATCACGGGGATGAGCCACAAAATACGGAGGATCTTCAATGTCGCTGCGGTCGTGAGTGCCTCGTCGCCGTACGCGGCGGCGGCACCTACAACGGAAGAGGTGTCGTGAATGGCCACAGCAGCCCACATGCCAAATTGCTGCTGACTCAAATCCATTGCATGTCCGATCGCAGGAAAGAGCAAAATACCGATGCCGTTAAGGACAAAGATTATCGTGAGGGTTTGAGCGACCTGCTGGTTCTCAGCTTTGATTACCGGTGCGAGGGTGGCAACCGCCGTACCCCCACAAACTGCAGTACCTGTCATCAAAAGTTTTCCGCTGACATCATCAAGTCGAAGCAGCTTCAGTAGAATGAGACCACTGACTAGGGTGGCCAAGACTAGCACTGAAACGACAGCACCGTTTACGGATCCGAGTGTCACGACCTCCCTGAAGGGTAAAGCTAAGCCCAGGATGACCACGCCGGATTGCAACGCCCCGCGTGATAGTCGAGAGGCATCGTTCAAGGGAGCAGGACCAACGGTTAATGCCAGTCCAATACCCAAGAAGAGTGCGAGTGCAGCTTGCTGGGAGTAGATCGCGAGACCTGCCCCCATCAAATAAGCAATATGCGTATGCGTTTTAGTCATATGGTAAGTATGACAGTTTGAACGTCACTTTCCAGCCGTTCAGATGGGTGTTTTTAGTCTTAACTGCCGACGCATATCGGTAATATCAGGGCGCAGAGACCACCGCGGTTTCAGTCGCCAAACACGTTGTAAGAGAGGATCGATTTACTCCTGCTCTGCCGTACCTGAGAGCCGATACATGAGTATTGCCGCGCGCTTAATCGCAAGTCCCATCGAGTCCAGTTCAAGGCTCTCGTTGGGCGTGTGGCCGCCTTTGCCTAGTGCGCCCATGCCAGCCAGGGCATCGGTGTAAGGTGCTACAAAAGAGATATCGGCCGCGCCACGCCGCAGCGGATCCCAGATCTTCATGGGTCCACGCCCTAAGTCCTGATTGACTGTTGAGAGTTGTTCTGCGAGCTGACGGTTGCCATCCGAAGGTGGCATCGGGGGATAGCTATCGACGAAGCTGATTGAGGCACTGGTGTGGGGTAGGTGGTTAGCCACGATGGTCTTCATCTTTTCTTTTGCCTGCGCCAACTGCTCAAGTGACAACGCTCTGATGCCCCCATCCACGATGACTTCGCTGGGGACAACGTTGGTTTTTCCAAACGTGGTGCCCCGATTCTGAGCTGAATCGTAGTTCACGGTGGTACCGCCTTGAATGGTGCCCGCATTGAAGGTTAAGCCGTAGTCGCCGCGAACCTCGTTATAGAACGTATCCAGAATTCTCGCGGCTTCATTGATGGCACCAGCGCCCACGCGTTGGCTAAAGACACCTGAAGAGTGCGCTTGCCTACCCGACACCTCTAACATCCAGCCGCTGGAACTGCGACGGGCAATGGTCGCCCAGTCAGAACCTTCGGTTGTAATCGCACCCTCGAAGCCTAAGGTGATATCAGCCCATTTTCCGGCCTCTATGAGATCTTTACGGCTGATGAACAAGGGTTTGCCTGTCATCTCCTCATCGCCCGTGTAGGCGACGGTGACCGCAATATCGTCCAAGGCTCCAACGTGTTGAAGAGCCTTTAATGCGTAGACGAGGACAGTATTACCGTCCTTCATGTCGCTGATGCCGGGGCCACGTCCAATGTTGCCCTCGCGCGTAAACGCCTGGAATTCGTCATCTGACTCAAAAACGGTATCGAGGTGTCCTATGAGTAGGAACTTTTTGCTTTTACCTTCCTTGCTTGCAAACAAATGGCCTGCGCGATCCATCTCAGGGGGCATATCGATCCAGCGCGTCGCCAAACCAAGCGCTTGCAGTTCACGCGACATGACGTCACCGACGGCACGAACGCCGGCGTGGTTCATCGTTCCGCTACCAATGCTGACGGTTTCAGCCAGTAGCTCAATCGCCTCGTCCTGATGCGCGTCGATCCAGTCAACCATGGCTTGTTCCTTGGCTGACAGTGACCCTGAATGGGTTGCGGGCGCAAGGGTGACGCTGAGAAATAGGGCGCTGAGTAGCGACGCACGTTGAATCAAATTCATACTCATCTTCCTTAGTGTTTAACGTATCTTATGCTGTGGCTGATTGTGCCACCAGAGCGTCGGCGCTGGGCGCGAGCCGGTCACCTCCTCGCCGAGGTTATTGGCACGATAGAGTCGCCCATTCACCATGACGTGCGTGATAAGGTCAGTGCTCTTCACGTCCTCGAGCGGGTTGCCATCGACCACCTGCAAGTCTGCCAGTTTGCCGGTTTCAATCGAACCTAGGTCGGCATCCATACCGAGGTAGCGCGCAGGGTTGATGGTCGCTGTTGCCAGTATCTGCATTGGGCTCATGCCTCCCTCGGCAAAGCTCCACATTTCCCAGTGGGTTGCCAGCCCCTCCCGCTGTCCGTGAGCACCGGTATTGACCAACACACCGAGCTCCATTAGCTCTTTTGCTACAGCCGCCGCATCATCATCACGGTAGTCTGGTTCGGGTGCGGTCACCCGCCGAACGGCGCGCGGTTGCAGTACGGTGGGCGGAACAAAGTGTGACAGTAGGGGGTGCTTCCAGACTTCGGTATCTCGGTAGAAGCGATCCTCGGAGGTCAATCCACCATAGGTCACGCCTAAGGTCGGTGTGTACCCAACACGGGTGTTCGACCAGAAGTCACGGACATCATCGTAAATTTTTAAGGTCGGAATATTGTGCTCGATGCCTGTCGAACCGTCGGCCACTAGATTCATGTCCATGTTATAGAGCGAACCGCCTTCAGCAACCACCAACATGCCGGCATCACGCGCGGCCTCGATGACCATTTGTCGCTGCGCTCGGCGCGGTTGATTATAGTTTTTGACACTGATGGCCCCCTGAGCCTTGAGGCGATCAACCACGGCTTTGGCGTCATCGAGCGACTCAATGGGATCAAAGCCTGTGCTCTTCGCCCCGTAGATGATTTCTCCCGTGGAAAAAATGCGCGGTCCGATGATTTTCCCTGCGCGCTGATATTCAGCGGCCGGAAAGACTTGAGCGGCTCTGCTTGAGGGGTTGTGCACGGTCGTGACCCCGAGCGCCAGGTGCGCAAGGAGCGACCAGTTATTTTGAGGGATGATGTCGTCCCGTCCGTAAGGGCCGTGTGCATGCGCATCGATATAGCCCGGCATCAGGGTTTTCCCAGCCAGATCGACCTGCGATCCACCGTCGGGGATGGAAACATCACCAGTGGCGCCCAGCGCCAAAATGCGATTGTCCTCAACGATGACAACGCCATTCTCAATGACATCTCGCGCCGAGTTCATGGTGATGATGCGAGCATTGGTAAAGGCCACAAGTCCCCGTGGACGATCGGAGTCTACCGAGAGGCTAAGATCGGCAATTTGCCGGGCTTCGTTTGTGCCGGTGCCCAAAGAGCCATCGACGCTGTACTGGAAAAAGCGCGGACCTACACTCCAGGTGAGCGATGTGCCATCAGCGTTCCAATGAATGAATTCACCGCCCGGCGCGCTAACACGCTCGGTCGCGAAGGCAGCGGGGCCGGACGCGTTATTTGGGATGGCAGAAAGATCGATAGAGCGACCTGTCATGGGCAGCGCCGCAACGTAAAGGCGTCCCGCCTCACGATAAGCGACGTGCTTGCCTGCGGGCGACATACGAATCACGGTGGCCAGCGGCGAGCTTGCGTGGCTTCGCACATCCTCACCATCGTGATTCATGGAAATGAGTTCACTGGAAGCATCATCACTGCCACGACCGACTGCCGAGCTCACGCGCTCAGTCGCGTAAATGCGGTCGTCCGGACCGAAGTGGGGTGATCGGCCGCGTCTGCTGACAAACTGAGCCTCGTCATCACCGAGCTCAAAGACATAGATCCCGGGTTTTTTACCCCAGTGTGGATTGGTCAGCGAGCTGCCACTCAGCTTGGCAAATAGCAAGGTCTCGCCATCGCTCGATACGCTGAGATCGACATAGTGACCCGGTGTTGCGAGAACGTTCTTAGAGCGTCCACCGCGGGCGCTGACTTTACGAACAGAGCCTAACTTATCGTCAGACCAGGTCAGGTAGTACACATCCTTTCCGTCGGGTGAAAATGCGGGTGAAAATTCGACCGCATCAGTAGTATCTCGCGTCAAACGCTTGGCTTCAGTATCGCTGCGCTTAACATAAAGCCGACCCATGGACTCAAAGATCACAGACTGGCCATCGGGGCTTTGCGTGGCGAACCGCGGCATCGTGGTGGTTAGGGTATCGGGAGCGACATCAACAGCGA
>CACMGJ010000002.1 GCA_902613175.1 Halieaceae bacterium
CGGCTACCTCGAAATTGAGCCTGTAGACCCTGACAGTAAACCTAGATGGCATTGGCCTAGAAGCATAGGAAGAAACAGCGATGTGGAACTTCCAAAAGCCGCATTTATCCATATGGAATTATTTTATGGAGTTGATGGGCGCATTTCGGAAATAAAGCTGAAATTTTGTTCTGTGGGTAATTCCACCGATCTTTTGGACGCCAATAATGTTAGCGGGCGTGCTTGTAAAACGCTGGCCAGATCATATGAGCGGTGGTTCGATAATTGGAAGATGGTGCCAGTCATAGACTCCTATTCAAAAATCCCTCGGGTCACTGATTGGAAACGTTATATTCGAAACAGAGTCACCAGGGAATGTTGGTCGCAAACGAGGTGTTGGGAGAACTGGTCATCTGACGATGGCACCTACACCGATTTACCGAAAAGACAAATACGATCTCTCAATGATGCCATTAAAGCAGAGAATTGGAGTCGGCTAGCAGACTTAGCTCTTAAAAGGGCAGACCAGCATCTTTTATATCGGTATTACGCTGGTTTGGGTTTGGCAAAACAAGGGTTTATCGAAGGTGCAGAATCACACTGGCTCTATTTTTTAGAGAACTCGGCCTACCAATATCCGAAATTCTCTGCGAACGCGGCTACCGCCCTCATCGGTAACTTCTATGGCCAAGGGGAAGATGGAAAGGTGGTATCAACTGGGCGACATTTCGACTTAGAGCAGTTCAGGAGAGACTTCCCCGACAGTAGTTTATCTACGTCCGTGACTGTCGGGCAGATACAATACTTTTCCTCTTTATCCCTTATGGAGAGACCCAGAATTGCCAGTGCACTAAAGGGTTTCATGCAACTTCAAGAGGACGAGCTTGTAGGAAGCGATCCCGATATTAGATCTTTGGTCAACGAGCAATTATACGGTCTACTAAAACAGATTAAGGAGGTTGCGCATGCTGAAGGTCGTGCCAGATGAGCTGAAGAATCCTGAAATAGGGACATCTATGGTTGTTGTCGGCTCAGGTATGACATTTGAGGTTGATCATTGTGGAGATGGTGATGAGTTGGCGCTCTGTTTGCACGGTTTTCCGGAGCACAGTTTCTCTTGGCGTCATCAATTACCAGTGTTAGCTGAGCAAGGGTTCACGGCTTGGGCGCCAAATCTGAGAGGCTACGGTAACACTACACGCCCCGCCAAATTAAAAGATTATGCGCTCGATAAGCTTGTCGAGGATGTTGCGCAACTGATTATTGCGAGTGAGAAAAAAAAGGTGACCCTT
Organism: Halieaceae bacterium; assembly: GCA_902613175.1. Lineage (GTDB taxonomy): Bacteria > Pseudomonadota > Gammaproteobacteria > Pseudomonadales > Halieaceae > Luminiphilus. Next base: position 1,272 of record CACMGJ010000002.1, read on the forward strand.
ATCGGTCATGATTGGGGAGGTATAATTGCTTGGGAATTCGCAATCACTGATCGCTTACCTTTGGAGCGGCTAATCATTTGTAACGGCCCGCACATGCGCGCTTACGTCGATACTTTGGGATGGTCTCAACTTCTTAAAAGTTGGTACGTATTTTATTTTCAAATACCGTGGCTACCGGAGTACTTGGCCGGGCTGCAAGGCGCACGGGCAATTGGGGATATGATCAAGAAAACTAATAAAAATGGAGCCGCGTTTCCTCCGGAGGTTATCGAAGTTTACAGGCGCAACGCGTCACAATCCGGGGCATTAAAAGCGATGATTAACTTCTATCGAGCTTATCGCTTCGGGTGGTGGGAGCGTGAGCGACAATGGCGAGATAACCTACACGGGCCGATAACTACAAGCACGCTTTTAATCTGGGGCGATGGAGATAAATTTTTAGACAAAGCGATAGCCACCAACACAAATAGTTATGTGAAAGATCTACAGATAAGATTTATCGAGGGCGCTTCTCATTGGGTTCAACAAGAACGTCCCGACGAGGTTAACCAATTAATTGAAGAGTTTGTTACCCAAACGATGCGCACGGCAAACGACTAACTTCACGAATCCCACGTATGCTCCGGTTCTGCGCATTCTTTGGCGACCGCAATATTTGCGTTTCTTGTTTTTAACGCAAATTCATCCTGTAGCAGTAGTTTCCTGCCAGATACATTAGAGGTCGGTTTTAGTTCCCCATTCGTAGGTTTGCAGACCGCCCTCGAAACCGTCCTTTAGGAGGTCGCCCGTCTCATCGAGATCACCCCGTTCAGTTCTCCAACTTACATAGTTGTCGTGAGCGGAAAACGTTTCCCACTCCTCTATTAACGTATAGGTCGACGCGGATTCGTCTACGTAAACATCAACCTTCAAGCACCCCTCGAAAGCACGGGTGTCGCCTAATACGTCTTTGAAAAAGTTCCCCAGCGCCTCAAACTTCCCGTCCGCCGCTTTAAAGTTTTTGACCACTAACGCCGCCATATCGCCTCCATAAGTCAATTAGTCATCCTCCTGATCCAACGGCTTCTCATTGTCTTTTTCCCGTTGGAGCAGAATAATTAATACTATGAGCAAAAAGGGTAACCCCCACGTAGTGGTCTCCCAATCGCCTCGAGGGAAACCTAGACCACCAAAGAAGTGGTCTGCCATATCCCAAAGCATAAAAATTGTTATCGCACCGCCTAAAAGTAGATATATCAGAGACTTATTCATCGACTTACCCCAAGCAAGTTCTTCACGGCCATAAAGTACGAGGTCTCACGTTAAATACTCGTCTATTCGCATGTCATTATCAAACCTTCGGGCATAAGTTTTAAAGTCATCAATTTAGGGGTGTGCGACTAATAAGAAGCAAAATCTAACTCTTTAACATCCCCAAGACCCTCATAAAACCTACGTTTCAGCGAAGAATATTCGATAAAAAATCAATTAATTCAGTGACTTATGATTGGTGGTGTGGGCACCTGCATATGCACACACATCTCGGGTAGTGATGGTTCAAGGAGCGATCTGTCGCAAATCCTTCTCGTGAGGCAATGGTCATATTGACTAACCAGTGTTCATCCAGCTCGCAGGGAAATCAGAAGACTTATGAACATTAATGGGATGTAGGTCAGAACCAGTAGCAAAGCTGGAAGCCAAAAAGCTTTCCAAAATATTGCCCACCTTGGAGGTGGCTTGTGTAACCAATGCTCTGCGGGTGAGTCTCGATAATAGAACACAGTCACCTCATAGCCTTTAGGATATTCCTTCCGCATTTTATCTTCAAATTCTTGAGGGTTCGTCCAATTGTCTAACTCACGATAAAAAGAGCCAAAGTAACGCTTATCAGAGACTGAATAGCCGTAGGACACAATGACATAACCATTGGGAGAGGCACTGCTGGGCGGAAGATGCAAGTACCCAACGTCGACAACGCTTCCAGTTACGACATCATCACCCAAAGTGACGGGCCATCTTTTCGCATAACGGTCGTAAGTCCAGAGAGCGAACATGATCGCTAAGACAACTTGTATGGCGTAAATGATTTCCAGCATTAGTACGCTAAATGAAATTGATTTCCTTATCAGTCATTTGCTCTTAGAAATCTCACGGCCTCATTTTCTTGCTTCTTATCTTCAAATTTATATATCACTTCGAGTCTCCGACAAATTCCTGCATCCATCCTCGTAACACACACTCTGGTAAGCCCTGGCCTCAGATTTCTTTCGACAATGTCCACACTATCGTTTCTATAAAAGCCTGGCTTGTTGAAGACTAAGAGATAGGCTTCTCGACCGCGCGTTCTTACAATTATTGATTGTCTGTCCGCGTCGCGAAAACGTTGGAACTCAAAATCGAATACTTGCTCCAAAGGCTCTAACCCCAGCTGAGAGTACCTCTCTGGTAACCCATCTGAATCCTCATCTACGGAGGCACAACTCACAGACAACAAAATTGACGCGCAAATTAACAAGTGTTTTTTCATGAATTCATTGATCCCTCACAAACTGAAAATTCAGTGTAGGAAGGAAATTCAGAAAAATCAGGGCATCAACTCTCACTATCTCCTCATCAAATCAAGGTGGGTTCCGAAATCGCCATCATGTGAAGTTCCGCGAGACATCTCCGTAGCAGAAATGTATCCAGGATCGTCAGTCAGGTAGATTGTCTTTGTTGGATCAACTTTATGCTCAAGTCTAAGTTTTGATCCTTGACTACGGGGTAGGCGATAGGAGTTACGGATAAAGAAACGTCTTCGCAGACCATCGTACTTATGCTTGTTCGTATCACTGAGTCCGGCTTCCGCTAACTTGTATACGAATTGATTCCGCTTGATATCGTATTTTTCCCAAACCTCCTCAAAGTCGCTTGCAACAAAGCAGATTCGTTCCGGGTGCTGGTTAATAATCTCTTTGATGTCTGAGACCGAGTAATCGGTGACCATGTTGATCACCATTTTTTTGTCATCAGTCGTTAACGGTGGAGATTCGATCCGCACGTTAGATATATCTGTGACTGCTAGTAGGCCGGCAATCGCGGCGAATCCGTCTTCATTGTAGAGCCAGTTGGTATACCCCTCGAAGTAGTCGTCTTTGGCGGCTTGACTCTCGAATTCGGTATCCCATCTATTAACGAAAAATCGTCGATCGCCTGGCTCTATGAATGTTGGCTCTTTTTGACCGAACATGATCAGCTGGGCAGGTATGTACCATTTTTTGAAATGTTCATGCTTCCGCGAGGATTCGATGAATGTCTGGCCGGTGTTACTTTTGATGGTGTTGTAATCAACTGACCCCTTCTTGATATTGGTTTCATCAACTACAGCCCAGGTGCAGGTAAAAATATCGACCTGCGAGCCGCTGGTGAGCGCGCTTTCATTTGACACTGTTCGGACAGCAGATTCTCCAAAAACCGTGTTTAGCATGTTTGCGAACAAGGATTTCCCGTACCCTTGCTTGCCCCAAAAATAGAAGGCGACATGCGGTTTCTGGCCTTTTCTGAAATCATGGATCTGATACCGATAGGCCAGCATTCTTATGACGTAGCCTGCTTTGCTCTCAGGATGGTCAAGATCCATAAATTCGTCTGAGAGCATGAGCTGAAGATGCTCGATAAAAGGCGCGGCCCCATCATTCGATCTCGCTTCCTCAATTGAGCTAAAAGCTTTTGGACCGCAGGTGGGCTTTCTCCAACTATTTGGGAAATAGAGACCGTTTAATTTAATAACGGGAGCCTCAAATCCCGGGTAATACTGCGGCTCTTTCACGATAGGAAAGAAGTTAGTGTTCTTGATTAGCTGACACAGGTCATTGTTAGAAGAATATACATTGCCTGGCTCGTAACCGGCGGGCATTGAATCAATAACCATCGGAATAATGTGCTCGAGTGTCAGATTCGAAGTGCCTGTTTTCACGTCATAGTAGTGGCGTTGATTTCCTTGCATGCGCGAGAAAAAGATTCGTTTCTTTAGGCCTTCAACTACCTCGCGGACAGCCTTGCGCTTTAGAGCCAGTTGTTCATCGTGATCACTAACTTCAACGTTGATTGATTCTACGGTTCCCATAACGACCTCGCTCGGCTTCATGATCAGCGCATTGGGTTTTGGATTGCACAGCAAAGGTCAGCATCGCCTTTACCGCCTGAGTAACATTGAGAGGGACGCCCTGTGTTTCCAGCACGCGCTGGCAATCAAGGGCAAGTTCCCTAGGGACGGTGATTTTTAAGCAGTCTCGTTTCTGTTCTTTCATCTAATTAACTCCCATCTAATGCCACTTTGGTTGCGACTTCTGCCTGCTCTTCTGCCAAGCAGGCTGAAAATTTTCTCTCGATAAATTAGTTGGTTATATAAACCTCTGCCACTTTTGCCAGTTATGCCAGGTAAATCCGATATCGCTATGGTGGTTACCTAATTTGTGCAACGTTGGGCGCTGCGACCACTTGCTCATCAAGCTCAAGCAGATGTTGGTGGATTTGAATCGAAGCCTGAAAAAGTTGCCTCATTGCTTCCGAGGAATCAGCGAGTCCCGCGTTGCCGTAGTGAAGCATTTGCTTGTTCATGATCGTGCTCGACCATCCACAAATCGCTTCAATATGGAGGGGGTTTGCATTATTGGAGGTTCCGTTCAGCCGAATGGTGTGCCTCAAGCAATGGCAGGTGTACCTTCCCTCGAATAGCTTCTTGATTCTATTTCGTGGGGTGGCCGAGGGGTCTTTCACATCAAGGCGACTGATGGCTTCTTTAATGTTTGTCTTGATAACTGAGAGGCCAAGCACAATTGGAATGACTCGTGTTCTCGCGGTCGTCTTACCTTTACGAACGATGATGTGTGGGTAATTCCCCTCAAGATGCAGATCATCGGTTTTGAGAGTTCGTATTTCCTGGGCCATCATTCCACCCTGAAGTTCAAGGAGATGTACTGCCGATACCCAATCATGTTCGTTGGAAAGACAGTGGTTTACGAGTGTAATTTGATCCTCGATTGATAAAGGTGGGCGCTCCTTTTCTTGATGGCTAGGTACTTTGGGAATTCGGAAGGTGGGCCACTTAGGCCGTTGCTTTAGAGCCATCACGTTCAGCGCAGAGACAACCTCTTTGAGTTCCCTTGTTGCTGTGGTTGGAGCCACTTGTTTTATTCGCTCAGCGACTTGATCTTCCAAGGCGTCGTCGATCAGTTGCTGTGTGTCTGGCGTGACGATGTGGTCACCAACTCGCGCCAGAAATCTGTCCCATCTCTTTTGCATGCGTTTGACGACTCTATTGTCAGGATCGTCAAAGCCATTGAATTCGAGATAATCTTGCCAGTACGATGTGAGCGTTTTCGGTTGACGACTCCGAACACTTGTTGCCGCTTCAGCGGCTCTTAGTTGCGCAATTTCCTGGATTGTCGGTTCTGCTTTTATCACCTCAGAAAAGAGGCCGCCTTCCGAAATGCCTAGCTTTGCTTTCAGCTCGTCGACCCGATCGCTCGGGCCAGAAATGCCGGGAAAGAATATGCGCATTAGGTCATCGCTAGTTAGCTTCCGACCAACCCGTTCTTCGATGCCCTCTAATCCATGTCGTTTGATGAATTCGGGGCCAATGTTGTGAGGTGCCAGGTCACCACGATCTAGGTTGGCTTTTCTCAGGTATTCAGCCGCTAACGCTTCTAGCTCGTTTTCTGTGAATGCGTCGATGCTGGTGTTCCTCAGAGACTTTACCAGAGCGTCATATCTTAATTTCGCAGGTTTAGCGGCCTCGAAGGCTTCATCAAAAGTCGCTGTCGCATCGACTGGGAGGTATTCTTGGAAGTGCTTCTTGCCGAAGGTTAACTCGACATCTACCGGTATCTTTTTTCGGAAACGGACACGGCCCATGTTTTCCCCGACGTTAGGAGGCCATCGCTTTCCCTTAGAGTTACTTATCTTCGCCATACTTCAGTCCCCTCAGGACGCCTTGGTAGCGTGGTCAGACTAGCTGTTGGCCAAAAAGTTGTCCAAAATTGGACGAGTTTGGCCTAAGAATGGCTTAGATAAGGGATTTTATGAGATTCTTTGGTGCCCAGGAGAGGACTTGAACCTCCACGCCCTTGCGAGCACTAGCACCTGAAGCTAGCGTGTCTACCAATTTCACCACCTGGGCAGGTAAGGCAAAACGAGGGATCGCGAGGCTAAGGGTTGGACATTTATTTGTCAATCGCATAGCCGTACACTGAGCGTATATCTCTTAGCAATCAGCTATCCACTACCTCCACTGGCGGAATTTTGAAAAAACCCTTAATGGCCACTGCGCCGACTGATCCTCGAGCTGAGCGCGAGGCCAAAAAATATGATCAACCCATTGCAAGTCGAGAATTGATTCTCGCTGTCATGGCTGAGCGTGATGTGCCGATGCGCCTCACTGAGCTTGCCGATGCATTGGGTATTCACAACGACAGCGATCTCTTCTCGCTTCAAAAGCGCGTCAAGGCGATGCAGCGTGATGGCCAGCTGATTTCGGGCCGACGCGGAGCCCTCGGTCTACCCAAGAAGATGGACCTGGTGAAATGCAAAATCATTGGCCATCGAGATGGCTACGGCTTTGCCTCTCCCGCTGAAGGAGGTGACGACTTTTTCCTCTCGAGTCGGCAGATGTATAGCGTGTTCGATGGTGATGAGGTGCTGGTAGCTCAATCGGGCCATGACGATAAGGGGCGACCTGGGGGTCAGGTCGTTGAAGTGCTGACGCGCGCACACACCCATATTGTTGGACGTTACATGGAGGAGGGGGGAATTGGTTACCTCCTGCCGCATAACCGCCGCATCAGTAATCATGTGTTGATTCCACCTAAATCAAAGCGCGGCGCGAAATCTGGTCAGCTTGTCTCGGTCAAACTCACCGATTACCCGACCGAAGTGCTCGGTGCCAAGGGAGAAGTTGAGGAGATTTTGGGTGATCACCTCGATCCCGGGCTCGAGATTGATGTCGCGATTCGGGCGCACGATATTCCTCATGAATGGCCAGATGCTGTGCTGTCCGAAGCGGGCGCCCTGCACGATGAGCCCTCCGAGTTGGACAAGCAAAATCGTGTTGATTTGAGACACCTTGGCCTTGTCACTATTGACGGCGAGGATGCCCGAGACTTTGATGATGCGGTCTATTGTGAAACTGAAGGGTCAGGTTTTCGCGTCTGGGTGGCGATAGCAGACGTCAGTCACTACGTCCAAATTGGCAGTGCGCTTGATGAGGAAGCGTTTAATCGAGGTAACTCTGTGTACTTCCCCGAGCGGGTGGTGCCCATGTTCCCCGAGGTTCTCTCTAATGGACTCTGCTCGCTAAAGCCTGAGGTTGATCGCCTCGCTATGGTCTGCGAGATGGTCATCGACGCCCAAGGCCAGGTGACGGATTCTTCATTCTATGAAGCGGTTATTCACTCGCATGCTCGGTTGACCTACACGCAGGTGGGTCAGGTTCTCGAGAACGGATGGCACGAGGATGTTCACACTGATCGGCTGGAGGGTCTGTTCCGTTTGCACGCGCTGTATAAAGTGCTCAGCGAGGCACGATCAAAGCGAGGTGCCATCAATTTCGAGACCGTGGAGACCCGGATTCTATTTGACGACAACCGCAAGATTGACGCGATTGTGCCGGTGAATCGCAATGACGCTCACAAGCTTATTGAAGAGTGCATGTTAGCGGCCAATGTTGCGACCGCAGCATACTTGGAAGCGTCCGAGTTGGCTGCACTGTTTCGCGTGCATGAAGGCCCCTCCGCTGAACGGTTGGAAGCGCTTCGCACCTTCCTTGGCGAGCTTGCGCTCGATCTGCCAGGAGGTATGGACCCCACGCCTTTGGATTATCAAAGTGTGCTGTCGCGGTTGGACGAGCGCGACGACGCTCAAGTGATTCAAACAATGTTGCTTCGTTCGCTCAGTCAAGCGGTCTACAGGCCAGACAATGGTGGCCATTTTGGCCTTAACTATGAGGCCTATGCGCATTTCACTTCGCCCATCCGGCGCTATCCGGACTTGTTAGTTCACCGAGCAATCAAGCGCCTCGCAACTGCCTCTGATTCCACGCCACGAAAGCGCTCAAAAGATGAAACCCGAGCACTCTATCCCTACACGATGACCGATCTTGTGACGGCGGGAGAGCATTGCTCGATGACCGAGCGACGGGCCGATGATGCAACCCGCGATGTTCAGCTGTGGCTGAAGTGTGAGTACTTGCGCCACCAGATGGGAGACGAATTTGCCGGTGTCGTCGCATCGGTGACTCGTTTTGGCATGTTTGTCGAACTCACCGACATTTATGCGGAAGGTCTCGTACACATTAGCGCCCTCCCATCGGACTACTACCACTTCGATCAGGCATCGCAACGCCTGGTCGGTGAGCACACCCGGCAAACGTATCAGTTGGGCGATGCGGTGCGAGTTCAGGTGGCTCGCGTGGATCTCGATGATCGCAAAATTGATCTAGAGCTGGTCGGTGCGGTGACGCTCGGCGCTGGACGGCGGGGTAATAAGTCATCGATTAGGTCGCGGAAAGCGCGGCATGACTCAGGCGATACTAAACGAGAAAAGGCGGCCTCTCGCTCAGAGCGACGATCCGACGCGTCAGATAGAAAGTCAGAAAAAAAGTCAGAAAAAAAGCCGCGGAAATCAGCGACCGCATCCAAGAAAAAGTCAACGAGGCGCAAGGTGTCTAAGACCAAGGGCGCACCAAAGCACAGAGATGGAGGTTCATGAGCGATATCGCTTTCGGCATCCATGCCGTCGACAGTTTGCTGCGTCGGGCCCCACAAAGGATTCTGGTACTTTTTGTTCAGACCGATCGCAATGATAAACGTATACAGTCGCTTCTCACGCTAGCTAAGAACCAAGGCGTATCCGTTACCCGGGTCCCCAAGTCGGATTTGGACACCAAGGTTGCTGAGCGTCATCAGGGCGTTGTCGCTGTCATTGAACCCGCATCATCAGAAGCTAACTTGAGCGAGCGGGATCTCGTTGCTTACGTGTCGGCTGTTGAGCGACCGCTGGTGCTTGTTCTCGACGGCATCACCGACCCTCATAACTTGGGGGCCTGCCTCCGAAGTGCCGATGCGGCAGGGGTTCACGCCGTCGTCGTCCCAAAAGATAACAGTGCCGAGCTAAACGCCACAGCAAGGAAAGTCGCCAGCGGCGCTGCAGAGGCTATTCCGCTTGTTCGTGTGACCAATCTTGCGCGAACCTTGAAGGCGCTGAAAGAAGCCGGACTCTGGGTTGTCGGGACGACGGGCGAGGCGGATACGATACTTTATGATCAAGATCTAACGCTTCCTGTAGTCATTGTCATGGGTGCTGAAGGTCCCGGTATGCGACGACTGACGACCCACGCCTGTGACTTCCTGGTGAAGCTCCCGATGGCCGGAGACGTCTCTAGTCTGAATGTCTCGGTGGCAACAGGTGTGTGTCTCTTTGAGGCCTTAAGACAGCGCACCGCCGTGTGATTGCATTCCACAACGTGTCTCTGTAGAATCCGCGCCTCACAATTAGCCGGGCTCTCTGGGCCTTAACTCCTTGCTGCACTGATTGTCAGGCAGCTACAACCGAAGGGAGAGATCGTTAGTGCGCCACTACGAAATCGTCTTTATGGTCCACCCGGACCAGTCGGAACAAGTACCGGGCATGATTGAACGGTATACCAATGTGATCACCAAGGATGGCGGCCAAGTGCATCGCCTCGAAGATTGGGGTCGCCGTCAACTCGCTTACCACATCAACAAGATTCACAAGGCGCACTACGTCTTGATGAACGTTGAAGCTAGTAACGAGGCAATGGAAGAGCTTACGACAACGTTCCGCTACAACGACGCTGTCATCCGCAACCTCGTGATTCGTCGAGACGATGCAGTGACTGAAGAGTCACTGATCATGAAGTCTGAGAAGGAAGATCGGGAGCGTAAGTCACGTTACCAAGAGCGCCAAGCCGCTGAAGCGAAGGCCGAAGAGGAAGCTGCAGCAGCTGAGGCAGATGATTCGGGTGACGCAGATACTGCTGAAGAAGTAGCCGAGGAGGCGGTTGAAGAAATCGCTGAGGCAGCAGAGGCAGAAGATGCGCCAGCTGCAGACGAAGAAGCAAAGGAGGCTTAATCCATGTCACGTTTTTTCCGACGTAGAAAGTTCTGTCGTTTTACTGCCGAAGGTGTGCAGGAAATCGACTATAAAGATTTAGAAGTTTTAAAGCAGTACATCACTGAAACTGGAAAGATCGTACCTAGCCGTATCACAGGTACCAAGGCGAAGTATCAGCGTCAGTTGGCGACAGCCATCAAGCGCGCTCGTTACTTGGCACTGCTGCCTTACACGGATTCGCACCAGTAAAAAATGATGCGCTACCTCGCTGAATTCATCATGCGCGGTCGTTGGCAAGCGCTGGCGGTAGCTGTTATTGGTTCCGTGCTTGTCATTGCCGCACCTGTTAGTGCGGCAGCCATTGCACTTGTGACATTGGGTCGCAGTGTGCGGGATGGTGCTTGGGTTGTACTGTGGTCGATGCTTCCCGCTCTGTTACTGGGCTGGGTAAGCGGAGATTACGGAACAGGGCTCTTGTTGCTCTCGGTGTTTGTGGGCGCCGCAGTGTTAGCGCAGACCTACAGTTTGTCGTTAGCGCTTCTCGCTGTGGTGCCGGTGTCAGCCCTGGGTGGAGCGGCGCTGTTGGCGTTCAACTCCGCGTTTTTGGATGCGTTGTTGACGGTGTTCGATACGTGGATTGAGGCACTGGAGTCGGGCGCTGACGACACTGCCGTACTGGGTTTGCTAAGGCCATCGGTGCCGCAAGTTGCCGGGCTCATGGCAGTTGGTAATTCGCTACTTGCTTGCCTCAGCTTGCTACTGGGGCGGTATTGGCAAGCGGCGCTGTACAAGCCCGGTGGGTTTGGCGATGAGTTCAGGGCGCTGCGATTGCCCTCACTCTGGGCGGCTGCCTTGGTTCTGGTGACCGTTGCGGGCGCCCTAGGCGGTAGAGAGTTGGCAGCATGGACTGCCTTGGCAGGAATACCTGTCACGATTTGTGGTTTTGCGCTCTTGCACCATGTTGCGCGTGACCGACAGCTTGGATTTGGATTTCTGGCTGTCAGTTACATGCTGTGGGCATTTGTTGATCTGCTGAAAGTGGGTGTGCTCGTGGCGGTGTTGCTGGATGCTTTTTTCGACTTCGGTCGCAGGGCAAAGGCGAGCTGATAGTCGAGTAGAGAGTTAGTTAACGGTACTGGCTGTGAGGCCCTTACCGTCGGATGTCACGGTCTGTCTGAGTCGGTGGCCGGTTTAGAAGATTGATATTGATAAGTGTGGCGCAATGCGCCAATGCGAGAGGGAAATAAGGATGGAAGTAATTCTGCTCGATAACGTAGGTAGCCTTGGTCTGCTGGGTGACCGTGTTGATGTGAAGCCCGGCTACGGCCGTAACTTCCTGATTCCGCAGGGCAAAGCCGTTCCTGCGACACAAGAAAATATTGAGAAGTTTGAGGCGCGGCGTGCAGAGCTCGAGGCAGCTGCTGCGGCGACACTCGATGCTGCTCAGAAGCGTGGTGATGCGATTCAGGCGCTAGAGGGCGTAAAGATTACTGCAACGGCAGGTGAGGAAGGAAAGCTCTTCGGTTCTGTGGGCACACGCGATATCGCCGAAGCGCTAACAGCTGCAGGTTGTGACACAGATAAAGCTGAAGTGCGTTTGCCCGACGGCGTTATTCGTGAGCTTGGTGATTACGAGATCATGATTCAGCTTCACGCTGAGGTAATGGCTACTATCAACTTGTCGGTAGTTGCCGAGTAATTCATCTCTGCGACATGTCTTACGCCACAGATCCTAACTGTGGCATGCTGTGCTGCTCGGGTTGCTTTGGCGCGAACAGCGAAAACCAAGATCGATAAAGAGTTGAGATGGAGACAGCAACAAATCCCGATTGGGATGTCGCAAAAATCAAGCTGCAACCGCAGTCGATTGAGGCAGAGCGCTCAGTCCTGGGTGCACTTCTCATTTCCTCTGATAGTTGGGATGGCGTCGCCGAGGTGGTGGCCCCTGGAGATTTCTATCGTCCCGAACACCGAGCCATCTTTCGCCAGATTGCGCTATTGGTCGACCGAGGTGAGCCGGTTGACGTCATTACGGTTGCCGATCGCCTGTTGGCAACGGGTGAGTTGGATACCGCGGGTGGCCACACCTACTTGGCTGAACTTGCGGAGCAAACGCCAACCGCCTCCAATGTCAGAGCTTATGCGAAGGCCGTTCGTGAGCGTTCAGTACTGAGGCAACTCATTAACGCTGCGCAAGATATTGCATCTGCCAGCTTCAATCCTGGGGGCAGAAGCTCGGAGGAGCTGGTTGATGAGGCGGAGCGGCTCATCATGCAGATTTCCGAGGGCGGTCAGAAAGTTGGCGGTCCACAGGCAATGGCTACGCTCTTGAGTGGGGCGCTTGAGCGCATCGAGGAGCTTTACAACACGGGCGGCGATATCACCGGTCTCACAACCGGTTTTATTGATTTGGATCGCATGACCTCGGGTCTGCAATCGTCAGACTTGGTCATCGTTGCTGGCCGACCGTCTATGGGTAAAACATCATTCGCTATGAATCTCGTAGAGAATGCGGCGCTCGCGAGTGATCGACCTATCATGGTTTTCTCCATGGAGATGCCGGCCGAGCAACTGGTGATCCGAATGCTGTCATCGCTTGGCAGACTCGATCAGTCGAGGGTTCGAACAGGTAAGCTCGAGCAAGACGATTGGCCAAAGCTATCCAGCGCCACAGAGAAGTTAAAAGACACGCAGATCTTTATTGATGACACACCCGCCCTTACGCCGACGGAACTTCGTTCGCGCGTCCGCCGGTTAGTGCGCGAGCAGGGCGATCTCGGCATGATCATGGTCGACTATCTGCAGTTGATGCGTGTTGCTGGCTCGAGTGAGGGAAGAACCGCTGAGATCTCAGAGATCTCGCGGAGCCTGAAGGCACTCGCTATGGAGTTTAAGGTTCCTGTGGTGGCGCTATCACAGCTTAACCGTGCACTTGAACAACGCCCGAACAAACGCCCCGTCAACTCCGACTTGCGGGAGTCAGGTGCGATCGAGCAGGATGCCGATGTCATTATGTTTATCTACCGAGACGAGGTATACAACGAGGATTCCCCGGATCAGGGCGTTGCGGAAATCATCATTGGTAAGCAGCGTAACGGCCCCATTGGTACCTGTAGGCTGTCTTTCCAGGGGCAGTTTACACGATTCGAAAATCTAGCCAGGCGAGACTATGAAAATTACGGGGTCTAACGACATGCCTCCTGTCGACCTGGTGCCACTGGGTAAAATGTTGGGAGATGAACCTGCACTGGTTCAGATAATCGTCGGCAAGTTCCTTGCGGAGATAGCGGGTGATATGTGGCTTTAGATGAACTCGCGGCGAGCGGCGATCCCGAGCCTATTCGCGCACTAGGTCACCGCTTAAAGGGCATCTGCAGTAATGCTCGAGCGATGCCGATATCGAATGTTGCTAAGTTGCTATAGACAGCTATGGCCGCTGGCGATATGTCGCAAGCAGAAGGCTTGATTAATGCACTTCAATTGGAGCGACAGTCTCTCGAGCAATACCTGGCCGACAAGGGACTCTGGTTAGAGCCCCATTTCTTTCCTAAGCACGGACAGCGCCGTTTTTCGATCGTTGAGATCCATACTGGCTGCATCACTGCGCGCCTCTAGTTGCTTGCGCTCGGGGATCACCAGTGTTTCACCGCGCAGGGCGCGCTTCAGCCAGCGGTTGTAGTGACCTTGAAAAACCGGCCAGGCCTCGCCTCGTGCATGATTGGCTAGCAGGTACCAACCCGCGTCTCTACCCGCGAGGTAGACGATCGGATGAGACCAGCTTGCCTCGGCCTTTGGGCTGGGTGCCAAGCAAGCCTCCTCGTAGGCAGTGACCGCTGAGGGGAGACCCAGCTCGTTCAGCGCCTCTGAGCAGCTCGCCAGCATGCGATTAAGCGTTGGCAGATAGTCACTGCCCTCTATCGCGCGACGCGCACCCATCAATATGAGCTCACCCGAAAATTCGCTAAGTGCTTCCAGCCAAAGTCGTTTGACCTGACCTAGTTGCTGAGCGTCTGACCACGCCGCGTAATACTGATTGTGATAGTTCAGCCGGAATAGGGCAAAGACCTGATTGATGGCCTCGATCAGGCTTGAGTCATCGCGATCGACACGCTCATCCTGCCCAGCTGGTGTCGCTGAGGTCGTCTGAGATACTGCGGTCTTTTGTGCGATCTGCTGGGCTAGTTCCGCCGCCTGTTTGTGATCTGCCACTGATCTGCTCCTGATGGCGCTGCCATTGGTATTTTACATGCTGCAAAAATTTCGCGTTCCACGATGTATGGACCTCATTGCTGTCTACCCAATAGACAACGAATTCTCGCAGTAGCGTGTCGGCGTAGTCTTGGGATATGCCCGACAATTGTAGCGTCTCGTAGACCGCGGCATTGGGTGTCCAATTGGGTTGAAGGCGTTCCGGTAGGGTGCTGTGCTGCAGGCTGTTCTCGTGCCTGATCCAACGCTGTCTCGCAAACTGAATAAATTTACTGTTAACGTCTTTTGGTGCGCCGCCTCGTTCCTTCCAATAGAGGATGAACTCGGGTCGGATAGATTCAATGAACTCCGAAGGCATTTCCGTTCGGGCCAAAATCTCTTTGGCATCGAGACTTGGTTGCCATACGTTATCAAATCGTGCGGGTTCTTTGATGGCAAAAGCCGGATGCTTTTGTTGCTGTCGCCAATGAGACAGTACGTGATGACGAAAGCGCGTATCTAAGGTTTTTCGGTCGCCCGATGCTTCAAATGTATTAAGTTGCTCGAGAATGTAGTCCCGGGTCAGACCGTGATTCAGGTTGAGTAAATCAATGAGATGCTCGCTAGGTGTCCACGCTCGCAAAGGTTCTGCCTTGGGCGCAGCCCCGGCCGGTTTGTCTGTGACGCGCCAAATCAGTGGATCATGGCTGGGTCGAGCGTTCAGTATTCCGAGATCGACAATCCGTTGGAGCAACTGGCCGATTCTCACGTGATCCCAGAACGGAAAGTCCTGTGCCAGTGCTTCGACGGAAATGGTATTGGCGTCTGCGGCTAGCTGATGGCTCAAGCCTTGCAAAAGAACCGCTTCTTCTAAACCCACGGTCGCGGCGAGCTGCGGAGAGAAGGTGCAATAGCGCTCTGGGATGAATCGCGGGTTGGACATGGATACAAGCGGTGACTGTTGGTCTGATAGCATAGCGGTTTCGAGGTAGCGAGGCACCCCTGTCGGAGTGATCTATGGCAAAAACTAAGTCAGCGTTCGTGTGTAACGACTGCGGTGCGGATTATCGAAAGTGGCAAGGGCAGTGTTTGGCTTGCAATGCATGGAACACCTTGTCAGAAGTCAGAATCCCCGGGGGCAACTCGGGGTCAGTGCAAAAAGCGCGAGGCGGCTTTGCTGGTACAACGGCACGCGTCCAAAAACTATCTGACATCGACCTGGTTGACTTACCGCGCTTCAGCTCGGGCTTTGCAGAGCTCGATCGTGTATTGGGTGGTGGCTTCGTCCCGGGATCGGCAATCCTCATAGGCGGTCATCCGGGGGCGGGGAAGAGCACATTATTACTCCAGACACTTTGTGCTCTCGCTGCTAGAGCGCCTGCCCTTTATGTGACAGGGGAGGAATCGCCACAGCAAGTTGCGATGCGCGCGAAGCGCCTGGGACTTGAAACCGATTCGTTGCAACTCATGGCTGAAACTGATGTTGACGCCATTCTTGCCGCTGCCAATGAACATAAACCAAAAATCATGGTGGTGGACTCTATTCAGGTGGTGCACAGCGACGCCTTAACGTCAGCGCCGGGTAGCGTCGCGCAGGTACGAGACTGTGCCGCTCTATTGACCCGCTATGCGAAACAAACAGGGACTGTACTGATTCTCGTCGGTCACGTGACAAAGGACGGAAGCCTGGCGGGACCAAAAGTCCTGGAGCACATGATTGATTGCTCCGTCCTCTTGGAGGGGGAGCAGGACTCTCGCTACCGAACCCTTCGTGGTCAGAAGAACCGGTTCGGTGCGGTCAACGAGCTCGGTGTATTCGCCATGACGGATACCGGCCTAAAAGAGGTGCTCAATCCGTCCGCTATCTTCTTGGAGCGTGCTGACGCGCCAGCGCCCGGCACCGTAGTGGTTGTGGTCTGGGAAGGTACCCGTCCTCTTTTGGTAGAAATTCAGGCGCTTGTGGACGCAAGTAATTTGGGTAACCCGCGGCGTGTTGCCGTTGGCTTTGAGCAGAACCGACTGGCCATGTTGCTGGCGGTGCTACATCGTCATGTGGGTTTACACGTGGGCGATCAAGATGTCTTCGCTAATGTGGTCGGAGGTGTCCGAATCGCCGAGACGAGTGGTGACTTGTCGCTATTACTGGCGGTTGTATCCAGTCTGCGAAACAAGGTTTTGCCAAACGACCTCGTGGTCTTTGGCGAGGTCGGATTGACGGGAGAGATACGGCCTGTAGCCAGCGGGCAGGAGCGCATTGCCGAAGCCGCCAAACACGGATTTAAACGCGCCATCGTTCCGAAAGGTAATGCGCCGAGGACAAACATCCCCGGTATTAAGGTCCAACCTGTCTCTCGACTTGACGAGGCCATTGCACTCTTCGACTAAGCAAACAATGCCTGCGCGTACCGAAAGTCACTACATTAATTTGCGGTGTTTAACTCTACTCGGCACATCGGCGTCGCGACCCAGGCGCGCACGACGGTCTTCCTCGTACTCGCTGTAGTTACCTTCGTGAAACACGACTGTTCCGTCGTCTTCGTACGCTAGGATGTGCGTGGCTATGCGATCAAGGAACCAGCGATCGTGCGAGATCACCATGGCAGAACCGGGGAATGCCTGCACAGCATCCTCGAGGGCTCTAAGTGTCTCTACATCGAGATCGTTGGTAGGTTCGTCTAGCAGCAAAACATTTGCGCCTTGCTTTAGGAGTTTGGCGAGGTGCAAACGGTTACGTTCCCCGCCTGAGAGGTTCTTCACGAACTTCTGCTGGTCCGAGCCCTTGAAATTGAATCGACCAATGTACGAGCGAGAAGGTACCTCGTAGGTACCGATGCGGATGATATCGAGACCATCAGAGACTTCTTCCCACACAGTCTTAGAGCCATCCAGATCATCACGTGACTGATCGACGTATCCCAGTTGTACCGTTTCTCCGACGGTCACGGTCCCGCCATCGGGCTGCTCGTGTCTTATGAGTAGCCGGAAGAGGGTGGACTTACCCATGCCGTTCGCGCCAATGATGCCGACGATGGCACCTTTTGGAACGGTGAACGACACATTGTCGAATAACAGGCGATCGCCAAATACCTTCCTCAGGCCTTCGACTTCAATGACCTTATCGCCGAGTCGTGGACCGGGCGGAATGTAGATTTCGTTGGTTTCGTTTCGTATCTGAAAACCCTGAGAATTGAGTTCATCGAAGCGCGCCAGTCGGGCTTTGTTTTTGGCTTGTCGACCTTTTGGATTCGAGCGAACCCATTCAAGTTCTGCCTTAATCGCTTTTTGTCGCGATGCCTCCTGGCGTTGCTCCTGCGCAAGTCGCTGGTCTTTGGCCTCAAGCCAGGTGGAGTAGTTGCCCTCGTAAGGTATGCCACGTCCGCGATCTAGTTCCAGAATCCAGCCTGCGGCGTTGTCGAGGAAGTAACGATCGTGAGTAATAGCAACTACGGTGCCAGTAAAGCCCTCGAGGAAACGCTCCAGCCAGCCAACAGACTCTGCGTCTAAATGATTAGTCGGCTCATCGAGGAGAAGCATGTCAGGCTCACTCAATAGCAGGCAAGCGAGCGCAACGCGTCGCTGTTCACCGCCCGAGAGATTGGTGACGTCGGCGTCCCACGGCGGGAGGCGCAGTGCGTCTGCGGCCACGTTGAGTCGCGTTTCAATGTTGTGTGCGTCAGTTGCCTGAATGATGTCCTCGAGTCTTGCTTGCTCCTTTGCGAGTGCATCGAAGTCTGCATCTGGCTCGGCGTAAGCCGCATAAATCTTGTCTAGCCCCGCAAGCGCATCAAACGCCTCGGATAAGCCCTCCTCGACGTTTCCCCGAACATCCTTTTCCGTATTGAGTTGTGGTTCCTGAGCGAGGTAACCGATCTTAATACCTGCTTGCGGACGGGCTTCGCCCTGAATATCGGTATCGATGCCCGCCATGATTTTTAACAGTGTCGATTTACCTGCACCATTCAAGCCTAGCACGCCAATCTTGGCGCCCGGGAAGAACGAGAGCGAGATGTCTTTCAAGATTTCGCGCTTGGGAGGAACCACTTTACTGACGCGGCTCATGCTATAGACGTATTGGCCTGATTTCCCGTGTTTGTTATCGCTCATTGTGTAAAAGACCTCGGGGGATACTAGTCATCGCGGCTGCAAACCGAGCCACTTTCGGATTGCTGGCTAGTTTACCTCTTCACTAAAGCCTTAGGGAGACTCTCGTGCGGGCGCTCACTGTGTTTATACGGGTCAACCGAGCGTCATATTTATTTGTAACCATGCAGTGTCGGGTGAATGTCGTTGCAAGTCATTGCCGTCTCTGCGACAAATTTCTAGTTGTTTTAAGAAGATGAAGCATTTGATAAACCAGTGATTGGTGCTTCATTTCTGGTGCAGCATATGGATGAATAGATCGAGGGCCATCAACGAGGTAAAGCGTTAGATCAGCGGACTGATAAATAGATAAATAGGGGGTATATGTGGCACACGATAATTTACCGAGCGAACCCACGTTTTCGTTTTGGTCAGGCGTTTTCTTACCAGTCGAACACAAAGGACACAGCATTGTTGCCCACAACTCGAGTTGGACTTCCCGAATGACGATCTAGGTAGATGGTGAGGTTATTTTTAGTCAAAGTAGCTGGAAGTTTATCTGTGAGCAGGACATTAATGTAGGGTCGGAGACGCTCGCTACCCGCTTCGGCTGGGCAAAACGCGGTTTTAAATTCGAGGTATTCGATGGCGACACGCTTATCGGGTCTGCTGACTACCCGATGAAATCTATTGGCTGGAAACAGATCCTTCCCTTCGTACTTTTGGGTATGGCGCTAGGCTTCTCAGTAGAACACTTCAACTTGTTCGTTTAAGGAGTGACTCGCCTAGGAAGGTGAGTCATTGCTCGCACTTACTGGATGCCAAGTTCGGGACGTTTGGTTTCTTAGCTTAGCGCCCCATCCCCGGGCGTCATGCCAGGTGACAGCGGGTCACCCGGTCAGAGGGCTGGGCAGTGGTATTAACCCTTGTCCTTTCGTCGTGATTTGGCTGAGCCCACGTTCTCTTCAATATAGTTAATGATCCTCCCGGCCACGTTTACTCCGGTCGCCTCCTCGATGCCTCGTAAGCCCGGCGATGAGTTCACTTCCAGTACCAGAGGGCCTCGACTGGATCGAATGAGGTCAATACCTGCGGCTTCAAGGCCCATGGTTTGCGCTGCCTTGACAGCGGTTCAACGTTCAGCAGGGGTGAGTTTGGTGACTTGCGCGCTACCCCCTCGGTGAAGATTAGAGCGAAATTCGCCGGGTAGGGAGATACGCTCCATGGCGGCATCTACGTGCTTGCCGATGACAAAGCACCTGAGATCGCTACCACCGGCTTCCTTGATAAATTCCTGAACTAAAAAGTCTGCCTTGAGTTCAGTGAAGGCGTCGATCACGGACTCAGCAGCTTTTACGGTCTCAGCCAAGACCACGCCGCGCCCCTGGGTGCCCTCGAGCAGTTTGACAACAACGGGTCCGCCCCCCACCAGCTTAATCAGCTGACGGGTGTTATGAACGTCGTGCGCAAACCCGGTTGCGGGCATGCCCAGCCCCTTGCGAGCTAAGAGCTGGAGCGCACGTAATTTTGAACGCGAGCGACCCAGAGGAATCGAACCCACCAGACAATAAGTATCCATCATTTCGAATTGACGAATGACGGCGGTACCTTAGTCGGAAATCGACGCACCGATGCGCGGGATAATCGCATCCTGACGCTCGAGCTTTTCGCCCTTGTACCAAATCGCTGGATTGGCTGTGGTGATGTCAATGGAGCATTTCAGCGTGTCAATGACACGGCACTCGTGTTCTTTTTTCTCAGCCTCCTCTCGCAATCGGCTAGTGCTGTAGAGGTCGGGGTTGCGGGAGAGAATCGCTATTTTCATTCAAAGTTACCAGGTTGCGAGTCATCGCCACCCTGTACGAAGCTCTCGGAGGGTGCGACGATGAAGTCAGAAGATAGGGTAGTGCGGCCCAGCAACATGCGGCAGGCCATGTTGTCCCGCTGCGTCAGAGTCAATTCAACGAGCTTGTAGACTCCGCCCAGTTTGAGTGGAGTTTGAATCACGGGCCGTGACTCACTCTGGCCTCCGGAATTCGTAACGTCACGAAACTCCAGAACGGGCGCTTCGTTAACGGTTCCTACAGAGCCGTCTTCATGTTCATAAGCGAATGACACCCACGTCGAACCATCGCGATCAAATACATCAACATCGACCGCATGCAACGCACTGGTGCGAGCGCCTGTATCCACTTTTGCTTTGATTGGCCCAATAGCAAGCTCGGGTAGTTCCACCCACTCTCGCCAGCCTAAGGTGTGTTTGTTCACTGCTGTTTTACCGATAGTCCCCGACCAATGCCGTAGTATTCAATGCCGATGCTGGCGATGTATTTAGGATCGCAGAGATTACGCCCATCAACAATAATCGGCTCAGAAAGCGCTCTCTCTATGGCCTCAAAATTGGGCCACCAGAATGTCTTCCATTCGGTACGGACTACAAGGCAATCCGCGCCCTCTAGCGCCTCGTCCTTGATATTGACGTAGGTCATATCGTCTCTCTCGCCGCAGATGCCTTCACAGACCTCCATGGCCTCAGGGTCGAGCGCGCGTACCTTTGTTAAGAATCGCGAAGATATTTCAGTTTTATGAATGAAGTGTGACAGCCCATGCAAAAGTGAAAAAACGCAATATTTCGTGCGTTAAATTCGGCAAGCGGAGGCGTTTATCCTGCAGCTGAAAGATAGCTGCGCTATCATTCATCGCTTCGTCGTTTGACCCGTATCACTAACATTACTTTGTTGGAGAACTTCTTCATGAATCAGGCAGCAAAAACCCCGACAGGGCATGGCTATGCAGCCTCTCAGACCATTGCGTCATTCGATAATGAATTGTGGGATGCAATGAGCTTGGAGATACAGCGTCAGGAAGAACATATTGAGCTCATCGCTTCTGAGAACTATGCTAGTCCGCGTGTGCTGGAGGCTCAGGGTAGTGTGCTGACCAACAAGTACGCGGAGGGCTATCCGGGCAAGCGATATTACGGTGGCTGTGAGTTCGTTGACCGAGCGGAAGTTCTTGCTATCGAACGCGCCAAGGCGCTGTTTGGTGCGGCGTACGCTAATGTGCAGCCACACTCGGGTTCGAGTGCAAATATTGCCGTGTTCCATGCGCTCCTGCTGCCGGGCGACACGGTGATGGGAATGAGTCTTGCGGACGGTGGGCACCTAACACACGGCGCAGGGGTTAACTTCTCCGGTAAGATCTACAACGCGGTTCAATACGGCATTGATAATGCGACCGGTGAAGTCGATTACGATCAGCTGATGGCGATTGCACTTGAGCACAAGCCAAAGCTGATCATCGGTGGATTCAGTGCCTACAGCCGCCTAATGGACTGGGGCAAGTTCCGCGAGATTGCTGATGCTGTCGGTGCTTATCTTCTGGTTGATATGGCGCACGTTGCCGGCTTGGTGGCTGCGGGCCTCTATCCAAACCCCATTCCACATGCCGACGTGGTAACCACGACAACGCACAAGACCCTTCGTGGTCCACGATCGGGACTTATCCTGGCGCGCGAGAACGAAGAGCTTCATAAGAAGCTTAATTCAGCCATTTTCCCCGGCGCGCAGGGCGGCCCACTAATGCACGCTATCGCGGCAAAAGCTGTGGCGTTCAAAGAGGCAATGGATCCCTCATTTGTCGATTATCAGAAGCAGGTAGTACAAAACGCCAAAGTGATGGCCGAAACCTTTGTCTCCCGAGGCTTTAATCTCGTATCAGGTGGTACCGATAATCACCTCATGTTGCTCGATCTTCGCGACAAGGAGTATACGGGCAAAGATGCAGACGCCGCCCTAGGTCGTGCCTATATCACCGTTAACAAAAACGCGGTGCCAAACGACCCTCGGTCACCGTTTGTGACCTCGGGCTTAAGACTCGGAACGCCTGCTATTACAACTCGAGGGTTTGCTGATGAGGAGACCCGTCAGTTAACTGACTGGATTTGTGATGTACTCGAAGGCTTGGAGTCTGACAACCCAGAGGCAGTGATTGATACCGTTCGCGACAGTGTGAAAGCGCTGTGTGCACGTTTTCCGGTCTACGCTGAATGATAGTGGTAAAGTAGGTGGATACTAACTATTAAGGTAGTTCCGAATGTTTTGCCCCTTTTGCGGTGCCGATGACACAAAGGTAATTGATTCCCGACTCATGGCTGAAGGCGGCCAAGTGCGACGTCGTCGAGAATGTGTGACTTGCCGAGAGCGTTTCACGACCTACGAGGCGGCCGAACTCGTGATGCCACGCGTGATTAAACAAAATGGTAGTCGAGAGCCTTTTGACGAAGATAAGTTGCGCTCAGGCTTGCAGCGCGCCCTCGAAAAACGCCCTGTGGCGGTGGAAGCGGTTGAGAGTGAGCTCGCACAGATTAAAAACCGACTGCGTGCTACCGGTGAGCGCGAACTAGATTCCCGCGTTTTGGGCGAGCTCGTCATGGAGGCGCTCAAGCGACTCGATCAAGTGGCCTATGTCCGTTTTGCATCCGTTTACCGAAGCTTTGAGGACCTCTCAGAGTTCCGAGATGCCATCGCATCGCTCGAAGCTGATCCACAGACGTAAAGCATCGTGAACTACTCAGATGATCATTGGATGCGTCTGGCTATCGAGACGGGGAGATGCGCTCGCGTGTGGTCATCGCCCAATCCTGCGGTCGGCTGCGCCATCGTAAAATCCAACGAAGTTCTCGCGATGGGGTTCACGCATCCGACCGGTCAGTCGCATGCTGAGATTCACGCGCTTTCCCAGATCGCAGATGCAACGGGCAGCACGGTTTATGTGACGCTCGAGCCCTGTGCACACACCGGTCGAACGCCTCCTTGTACACAGGCGCTGATTGACGCCGGGGTAGCGCGGGTGGTGATTGCCTGCATTGATCCCGATGAGCGTGTTGCCGGGAGAGGGGTAGAGCAGCTGCGCTCGGCGGGAATCGATGTGACGCTCGGCGTTTGTGAAGCAGAAGCAGCCGATGAGCTCGCTGGCTTTTTCCTGAGGCTAAAGCGCGGTTATGGACGTGTCACCGTGAAGATGGCGATGTCGGCCGACGGCCGCACGGCAATGGCCTCAGGGGAGAGTCAGTGGATTACGGGTGAGGAAGCGCGAGCGGACGTCCAGGCATGGCGCGCCTGCTCGGATGTAATAGTGACCGGGAGCGGCACGGTGTCAGCTGATGATTGCTCGTTGACCCTCAGACCCTGTGACAACCGTCTCGACTCAGACGATTGGAAGAGAGCGATGGTGGCGCCAACGCCGAGAGCTGTCATCGATACCAACGCCAGCACTCCCGCATCGGCGAATGTGGTGACTGGAGTTACGCCAACTACCCTATTCACGCGGGAGGCCGCATCTCTGGATTCATCCATGTCAGACAACGTCTGCCAGGTGCCGATAGCCAGTAGTGCTGCCGGGTTGGATGTGCGCCAGGCGTTTTTAAAACTCGGAGAGCAGGGCGCAAACGAGATTCTTGTTGAGGCTGGCCCGACGCTGGTCGGCGCGCTCGAGCAAGAGAACTTGATCGATCAGTGGCTGATTTACATGGCGCCTGTAATGTTGGGTTCCGACGCCCAGCCGACTCACCACGCCGTATTTAACTCACTTGGACAAACAAATCGTTATTCAATTTCGTCTCACGACCTGATTGGTGAAGATTTGCGTATTATCATGCGCCAGGTTGCAAAGGGCTGAAGTACGCCTCTAGCAAACAACACTTTCCCAAGGAAAAGACATGTTTACCGGAATCATACAAGCCGTTGGCGAAGTGGCTGCACTTGAGCAGTCGGGCGGCGATCTAAAACTGCGGGTCAAGACGGGCAAGTTGCCGTTAGCTGATGTTCAGTTGGGCGATAGCATTGCAACCAACGGTGTTTGCCTCACGGTGACTGAGCTCCCGGGGGACGGCTACTGGGCTGATGTGTCTAATGAAACGCTTTCACTGACATCACTCAGGCAAATTTCGATCGGTAGTCCGGTAAATATAGAGAAGTCATTGACGCCTACCACCGCGCTTGGAGGCCATTTGGTGAGTGGTCATGTCGATGGTCTTGGTACGGTGGTCGCACTTAGCCGGGATGCCCGATCGTGGCGCGTATCAATCGAAGCACCGGCGGATCTCGCGCGCTACATTGCACCCAAAGGCAGCATTTGTGTCGACGGGACCAGTCTCACGGTGAACTCGGTGTCAGGTGCTCGTTTTGAACTCAATATCATTCCTCAGACGTGGGAAGAAACCGTTTTCAGCGAATATAGGGTGGGCACGGAAGTCAATCTCGAGGTGGATATCATCGCGCGTTATCTGGAGCGTTTACTCCAGTCGGGTGTCGTTCCGACGTCAGAGCGTATTACCTTGGATACATTGAAGAACGCGGGGTACCACAGTGATTGATTCAGTACCGCCCGTTTCAGCAGACCAGCTCATCAGCGAGTTCCGTCACGGTGAAATGGTTTTGTTGGTGCTTGATCAGAGTGACGGCGAGCAGACAGCCGTCGTTGCTATGGCAGCTGAATACTGTAAGGCCGAACATGTGACATTCATGGCGCGCCAAGCACGGGGGTTGGTGAGCCTGGCCCTGACTGAGGAGCTTTGCGAGCAGCTAAACTTACCACCTATGGTCGATCCTGCCACTTCGGGCGCAGTGAAGCTCTCTATTGAGGCGAGCGCAGGCATCGATACAGGCATCTCTGCGGCAGATCGTGCACACACGGTTCGAGTGGCAGTGGCACCTGACGCCAAGCCCTCGGATTTGGTGCAGCCAGGTCATATATTCCCGGTGGCTACGCTCACGGGCGGGGTGCTGATTAGAACCGGGGCCGCAGAAGCAGGTGTCGATTTGGCAACGCTCTCGGGTTTAACGCCCGCAGCCGTATTTGCCGAGGTGTTGGATGCGAACGGTGATCTTGCGAACGCCGCTGCTTTGGTCGACTTCGCGGATAAATATGATCTTACGGTTGGACGCGTTACGGAACTTGTTGATTACCGTTTAAATCATTATCGAACCGTCGATCTGATTCGCAGTGGCACCATCACGACACGCCATGGTGATTTCATGCTGTCGGTTTACCAGGAGAGCACGCAAGGCCATGTTCACATGGCGCTCAGTGTCGGTGATATCCATGTCGACACACCGACCTTGGTTCGTGTGCACACAACGGCATCCATGCGTGATCTCTTGTCCGTGACATCCACTGTGCAAGTCTCTTGGTCGATTCAAGATAGCCTTAGTCGCGTTGCCGCAGAGGGAAGCGGTGTGGTGGTTCTCATTAACAAAGAAGAAACCGATGCTGATTTATTAACTCAGGTGGACGCTGTGCTCGGCGCTGATTTGCCGGATGATTCGCAGCAACGGAGCGTTGGCTATTCGCAGGTAGGTATGGGCGCGCAAATTTTACGTGATTTGGGTGTTGGCAAAATTCGACTTATGGGTGCACCCGTGAAGTACAATGCGCTCGAAGGCTTCGGACTCGAAGTCGTTGAGTTTGTGGAGCCAGGGGCTGTAGCCTCGGGGCAGTGAGGAGAAAAAGGTATGGCGTCAAATACAATTGCGACGACTGAGGGTCAGCTCAGTGGCGTTTCTGGGCGGTTTACGCTGGTTGTTGGCCGGTGGAATAGTTTTGTTGTAGAGCATCTACTCGAAGGCGCGATCGATACGCTCAAGCGTCATGGCATCAGCGAAGATCAACTGCACATTGTCAGAGCGCCGGGTGCCTTTGAAATACCGATGGTGTGTCAGGTGGTGGCAAAGCGTGGTGATTGCGACGCGATTATTGCGCTCGGCGCCGTTATTCGCGGTGGTACCCCTCACTTTGAGCATGTCGCTGGAGAATGCACCAAAGGCATAGCGCAGGTGTCACTGGATTCGGGTGTTCCTATTGCTTTTGGCGTGCTCACGGTTGATTCGATTGAGCAAGCAATCGAACGCTCTGGCACGAAAGCCGGCAACAAAGGCGCTGAGGCGGCCATGAGTGCGCTTGAGATGGTAAGCCTTCTGGGTGTGTTGAAAAGCTAATGACCTCAATTAATGTGCTCGCCGCTCAACGTCGACGAGCTCGTCACTTTTGTATCCAAGCGCTGTATCAGTGGTCAATGACCGGGGCGACGGCTTCGTCTATTGAGGCAGAGTTCCGCACTGACAATGACTTCACCAACGTCGATACTAAATATTTCAATGAAATGTTGGTCGGTATCACTCGCCGGGTCGAAGAGCTTGATGGCATCTTTTCGCCGTTCCTCGATCGCGAGCTCGATGTGCTCGATTGCATTTCACGTAATTTGCTTCGACTCGGCACGTTTGAGTTGTTAGATCGGATTGATGTACCTGCGAAGGTCACACTGAATGAGACGGTTGCGCTCGCAAAAAAGTTTGGTGCGACTGACTCCTATCGCTACGTCAATGGTGTGCTGGATCAAGTTGGATTGAAGCTGCGCGCGCAAGAGCTGGCTGGGCACTAACGTAGCCGTTTTGGGTGAGTTCGATGTCATCTCTCGCTATTTCTCTTCTCTTGGCTCGGGAGAATTTGTCGATCTTTCGGTAGGTGACGACGCCGCTGCGCTAACCGTCCCTCCTAACTCGGAATTGATTGTCTCAACCGACAGCTCGGTGCTTGATACTCACTTCACTGATGACGTGTTCCCTGAAGATATTGGCTATAAAGCGGTCGCATCGGCGGTGAGTGATCTAGCAGCAATGGGAGCTGAACCACTCGGTATGACGCTGGCGCTGACTATGGCCTCAGTCGATGATCTATGGCTACACGGGCTCTCGCAAGGACTGACACGTGCCTGTCATGAATATAGTTTGCCTTTGGTGGGTGGTGACACCACTCGAGGTCCTCTGTCGCTTACGCTCACTGTGATGGGCTTCTGTCCTCGCAAGGAAAAGCTGTTGCGGTCGGAGGCGAGGGTAGGGGACAAGATTTGCGTGAGCGGTTGTCTGGGTGACGCGGCATTCGGTCTCGCTGTCCTGCAAGGCCAGTACCGTGGATTAGAGCTCGACTTTGATGATCGGGAGTACCTTGTCAGTCGGTTTACCCATCCAACAGCCCGGCTCGACTTGGGTCGCCAGCTTCGACAACGGGCAACGAGTTGTATCGATCTGTCCGATGGGTTGCTCCAGGATGCTACGCATGTGGCCAACGCTAGCGGCGTTCGCTTTAGTATTCACTCTGCCGCCGTTCCGCTTTCGACAGCGCTGGTGTCAGCTGTGGGTGAAGCGCAGGCGCTCGAATATGCGCTTAGCGGTGGAGAGGACTATGAGCTACTTTTTACCCTGCCGCCTGATCGGGATGTTCCCGACGAGGTTACCGTCATAGGAACCGTCGAAGCAGGTGAGGGTGTTTATTGCGATATCATGTCGCGGGAGCAAGGCTATGAACATTTCCACTGAAGCCGGTCGACTACCGGTGTTAGTCGCTACCTTTTTTTGGGCAGGCTTCTCGCCGGTGGCGCCTGGCACAGTGGGTAGTCTCGCGGCATTGCCGCTGGCTTTTGCACTTCTGCATATGGATATCGTCGTAGCGACCTCAATAGTTGTTGGTCTCTACTTTTTGGGTCTTTGGTCGGCGAACCACCTGGAGAAAGTCTTGGGGCAGCACGACGCCCAGATGATTGTGATTGATGAGGCAGTTGGCGTATGCGTGAGTGCCTTGCTACTTAGCTGGTGGTTTCTGGGTGTGGCTGATCCCTATTTGCTACTGCTGCTCAGCTTTTTGAGCTTTCGCTTGTTTGATGTCCTAAAGCCATGGCCCATCGGTTGGATCGATCGGGCAGTTGGTGGTGGGTTTGGTGTGATGATCGATGATTTAGTTGCAGCGTTGATGGGAGTCTTAGCCGTCGCAGGTAGCTATTTCATCCTACTACTCTCCTCGATCTGAAAAAGCGTATCAGCGTTGATCTAACTTCAGTGAGTTAACGGCGAGCGGCGGTCGCTTTAAAAGAAGCGGTGCACCATGAGGTGACCCAGCTGCTTGAGCTCCGATGCTGCATCACCAAATTCATTCAGTGCCTCTAAGGCCTCGGAGAGCAACGTTTCCGCATAGTCTCGTGCGCCCTCGATGCCCATTGAGGCAACATAGGTCGACTTCTCGGCATCGATGTCTTTACCGGCTGTCTTCCCAAGCTCTTCGGATGTTGCGGTCACATCGAGGACGTCGTCCATCACTTGAAATGCGAGCCCGATCCGCTGTGCAAAGATACTGAGCGATACTTGCTGTGCGTCAGTTGCATTCGCACAGATTGCGCCCGCTACTACAGAAGCTTCAATGAGGGCGCCGGTTTTTCGCGCGTGGACTTGGGCAAGTTCGACCGGAGCGAGTGATTGGCCTTCCGCTGCAATGTCCATGGCTTGACCGCCCACCATCCCATCGAACCCCACCGACTTGCTGAGCAACTTAACGAGTCGAACTTGTTGCAGTGGCGCTAGGTCGGGTGTGTCGACAACCCACTCAAAAGCGAGGGCCTGTAGCCCGTCGCCGACGAGAATGGCTGTGGCCTCGTCATAGGCTTTGTGGACTGTAGGCTTTCCGCGCCGCAGGTCGTCATTGTCCATTGATGGGAGATCATCGTGAATCAGGGAGTAGGTATGGAGAAACTCGATGGCCTCACCCGCTCTGGCGGCTGAGGGTAGCTCGCAACCGGCAACTACCGCAGAGGTCACTCTGCATAAACGGCTACGAAGCTGTTTGCCCGGGCTGGATAGCGCGTAGGTCAGCGCCTCATTGAGACGCGCGTCACTGCATTCGATAGGGGAGGACAGTTTGCGACCTGATGTATCCATCTGGGTGTCTCTATCCTAGCTTTCAGTATTGCTCGATACGGTCTCGATTCGCTGTTCAGCCTGCTCGAGCGCCTTCTGCGCCGCTCGCGCAATTTTCATCCCGGATTCATAGACAGCCAGCGCATCCTCGAGCTCGATTGATGGGTCTTCAAGCCGTTTGACTAGTGCTGAAAGTTTGTCAATTTGTTCACTGAGTTTTTTATCGCTCGTTTTGTCGCTCATGATGCCACCGCAGTCCTCGCTGCGCTGAGTTTACCGTGGCTTGCACCGGCTTTGGACAAAATATCATCACAGCTCAGACCTGCATCAGCGCGGGTCTCGCTTTGGTTGGCATGATCGATAAATCGATCTTCAATTGCCACATGACGAATCTCGATATCCAAGCCTTGCTCGGTGAGGAATTCAGCGACCGCACTTCCCGCACCGCCGGCAACAACATTCTCTTCAACCGTGATCAATAGGGAGTGTGTCTTTGCAAGCTCACAAATCAGGTCGGTATCGAGCGGCTTTACCCATCGCATATCGGCAACGGTTGCATTGAGCGTCTCGGCTGCTTTTTCTGCTTCGGACAGCAGCACGCCGAAGTTGAGAATCGCAATGTCACGGCCTTCTCTTACGATTTGCCCTTTGCCAATCTCAACACCGGTGAGCTCGGGTTCAATACGTACACCGATACCTTCTCCACGAGGGTACCTGACCGCTGAGGGACCCTTGTGATTGTAAGCGCTCACTAACATCTGACGGCAGTCGTTTTCGTTGCTGGGGGCCGCGATGATGAGGTTGGGTATGCAGCGCATGTAACTCAAATCAAAGGCGCCGTGATGAGTGGCTCCGTCTTGACCCACCAAACCAGCACGATCGATGGCGAAGGTGACATCTAAATTTTGTAGAGCTACATCGTGGATCAATTGATCATAGCCGCGTTGTAAAAACGTAGAGTAGATAGCAACAACAGGTTTCAGCCCATCGCAGGCCATACCGGCTGCGAGCGTCACCGCATGCTGCTCGGCAATGGCCACATCGTAGTATCGGTCAGGATAGTTAGCTGCAAAGTTCACCATGCCTGAGCCTTCGCACATGGCAGGTGTGATTCCAGCCAGCAGCGGGTCAACCTCTGCGGTATCACAAAGCCACTGACCAAATACATCTTGGTATTTGGGTGGTTTTGGTGCTGCTGGTGACGCCTTCGCTACTTCTTTTTTGGGTTCGATTTTACCCAGTGCGTGGTAACCAACAGGGTCCTCCTCCGCAGGGGTGAAGCCCTTGCCTTTGATCGTACGAATATGAAGGATCTGGGGGCCGTTCAGCGATGAGACACGCTTAAGCACTTCAACCAGTGACGGCAGGTCATGGCCGTCTAGTGGTCCGATGTAGTGCCAACCCAGTTCTTCAAACAGTGTGCCGGGAGCGACCATGCCTTTCATATGCTCTTCCGTGCGCTTCGCTAAATCCCAGGCAGGTTTCACGTGCTCCAACAGCTTTTTCGATGTCTCTCTCAGGGTTAGGTAGGTTTGAGTTGCCCAAATTCTGGCGAAATAGCTCGCGAGGCCACCCGTATTGTGACCGATAGACATCTGGTTGTCGTTGAGAATTACCAGCATGTTGGGGCGCTCGTGCCCAGCATGTGCCAGTGCCTCAAAAGCCATACCGCCGGTAATCGCACCGTCCCCGATAACGGCAACAACTTTGCGATTAATGCCTTGCTGTCTTACTGCCAGTGCCATGCCCATCGCAGCTGAAATACTGGTAGATGAATGGCCGACACCAAAGGTATCGAACTCGCTCTCGCTCCGCTTGGGAAAGCCGCTTAATCCACCCTTTTGTCGCATGGATCCCATGCGGTCTCTTCGGCCCGTGAGTACTTTGTGTGGGTAGCATTGGTGGCCCACGTCCCAAACAATACGGTCGTTCGGAGTATCAAAGACGTGGTGCAGGGCAACCGTTAACTCTACAACGCCCAACCCTGCGCCGAAGTGACCACCCGTGGATGACACTGAATAGAGAAGAAACTCCCGTAACTCATTGGCGAGCGTCACGAGCTCGTCGCTACTAAGGGCGCTGATATCCTCGCGCACGGCGTCGATGCGGTCTAAGACCGGTGTCTGTGGTGCCGTTATTGGAAGCTGATCAAAATTCATTTTGACACTATACCCGTAAATTATTTTTTACGCTCGTTTGACAGTGCAGAATACTTCTCCGTCAACAACTGAGGACCGTCTTTTCCATTCCATTGCCATCTGGCCAGAGGCAGCCTTAGATATCAAATTGCTTCCGCAGGCGCTCAAGGGCTTTGCGCTGATGCTTTCCAGGTTTTTGTGTGGGTCGTGCGACAGCGCCGCCTGCGGCTTTCCTAGCTTTTGCCTCTCGCTCCCGCTTTTCGATACTACCTGCGGTCTCCTCGTAGAGTTCGCGAGCTACTGGTGCCGGTCCTCGTTGCGCACTCAAGCCCAGCACGACGACTTCTTTTTCATCCCAGCCCTGTTTGATGACTAAGGTTTCACCAACAGAGATCTCTCGTGACACTTTGACTCGCTGCCCATCCAAGTGAACCTTCCCTCCCTCAATGGCTGTTTTGGCAATCGATCGTGTTTTAAAAAAGCGGGCCGCCCAAAGCCACTTGTCTACGCGTAAACGACCCATTAACCGGCGCCGCCACTGCGCAAGCTCGCATTGAGCTGCTCAAAATCATTTACCGCAAAAGAGGTCACGGGAATGCGTTTTGGGCGCGTGCTATCCGGGTGGCAAATGGCTATTGATCCCTCGATACCAAAATCGATCGCGGCCGAGAGCACCGCGGGCGAGTCATCGAAGAAGAGTGTTGAGCCGGCGCTAAACTTCAATTCGTTCTGAAGGTTTCGCCAAAAGTTCGGCGACTCCTTGGCATGACCTAATGTATGACTGCTAATGGTGCGATCGACCAAATCCGTGATTCCTGTTATCTCGTGTTTCAGGCGCACGATGTCGGGGTCTGCATTGGTCACAATGGTCGACCTAACATCGCTCTCGCGCAAAGCATGAAGGAATTCTTTGGCAAAGGGTAACCACCGGATCTCGCCCGCATAGGCTCGCGAGTGCTCAATAATGCTGTAGCCGTATTGCTGACTCCAAAAATCAGTCGAGTACCAATTCAAGGTGCCAGCAACACGCTTGAAAAGCGGTTCAAACCTCGCCACGGTTTGCTCGATGCTGATGTTATGCATTAACGCATATTTTTCGTGGATGCGCTGTCCCCAAAAGTCATTATCAAAGGCGAGATCTAGCAGTGTCCCGTCCATGTCCAACAGCACGTGGTCAACTTCTGTCCAATCTACCGTTTCAAAATAGGCACCATTACCGGTCTTGTGCGTCATGTGCTGGTAGTCTTCTTTCATGTGGTGGCTTCAGTCGAATAAGAATGATAGTTTAAGCGCTTTTCTGAACGAGCGTGATTTAGAATTCATTCCGCTGCTGACATCGCTGCTAGACATAGTCGATGAGGCAGCTGCTCTTGCTCGCGGTTTTTACGAAAAAGTCGATGAACTGGAGGTTGTCCGAAAGGGCGATGCCACGCCCCTTACTGACGCAGATACTGCACTCCACCTCCTTCTCTGTAAGCGGTTGGATGCGTTATCGCCGGTGATACCGATTCTTTCAGAGGAATCGGAGGGAGCCGACATAGCTGACCGTCTAAGCTGGCCCGCTTGCTGGGTGGTAGACCCACTTGATGGGACCAAAGAGTTCATAGAAAAGACTGATCAATTCACCATCAATATCGCACTGGTACTCGATGGGGTATCGGAGTTGGGGTTGATCTCCATTCCCTGTCGCAAAGAGCATTGGCTAGGCGTGGTCCAGAACGGCGCTGCGGTCTTCCCGGAGGGCGAGGGCCTAAATGGTTCGGTTGTTAACGTACAAGGTCTAACTAGGAGTAAGCCGCTGGTAATGCTCGCGAGTCACAGGCACTCACCAAAATGCGTTCAGGCACTTTTGGATTGCTTGTCGTCGCATTTTGGTGAGGTAGAGCGTCGCAATTCTGGCAGTGCCGTAAAGTTTTGTGAGGTGGCTGCCGGAAACGCGGATGTCTACCCGCGTACCTCCGCGTGTGGCGAGTGGGATGTGGCAGCAGGCGATGCTCTGGTTCGTGCGGCAGGAGGTTGCGTCACCAAGTTCGACGGTGAACCGATAAAATACAATCAGCGGTCATCGTTATTGGCTGAGTCATTTATCGCGGGGGGTGATGCATGTGTTGATTACGCTGCTATTTTTAATGCCCCGGGATTTAGTGACCGAGGTTAGAGTGCTGAGCTCTGGCAGCTCGCCTGAAACCGCTAGGAAAATTCGTGCTTGCTTGATAAACAGCAACATGCGTTATTTATAAAAGCTGTGCTTGGGGGAGCATGCGCATGACAACTGAGCTGAATCAGCCTGCTGCTAACGAGCCAATGACGCCTGAAATGCGATTGTCATTCATGATCGAGCGTCATCGGGCCATCGACCATGAATTGATTGATCTCCAAACGTACCCCTGGGGTGATCGATTGCTGATTCAGCGCATGAAAAAAGAGAAGCTGCGCCTGCGTGACGGAATCGAGCGCCTCAAAGACGAGTTGATCCCCGATCTGGATGCCTGAAGCTCTGTTAGAGCGGGTGACCTTCCCATCCTAGTAATATTTTTTTGTTCTGCAGACCACCTGAAAATCCGGTGAGGGCGCCGCTGGCACCCACGATGCGATGGCAGGGAATGATGACGGGAATCGGGTTTCGACCCACCGCCCCGCCCACGGCGCGTGACCCCGTTGGTTTTCTTAGGCGCTCGGCAATGTCCTGGTAAGAGCAGGTCACACCCCACGCTATGGCTTGGAGTGCGCGCCAGACGCTCAGTTGGAACGCCGTACCTTTCGGTTTAATCGGAACCGAGAACTCGTATCGCTGGCCTCTAAAAAACTGTGAGAGCTCATCGGCGGCTGTCGTCAGTATGGCGGGCTGTGACCGGGTAGTGCTACTTAGCACTTTGTGGCCCCCCTCCCAATTGACTTCTATCAGGTAGTCCGCCTCACTGACGAGCTGCAGGTTCCCGAGAGGGCTTTCCATCGCTAGTGCATGAAGAGTCATCAGTTCAGTTATGCATCATCGGAGGATTTTTGGGTGTGCATGACCAGCAGTACTAGGCTGAGAGCGAGGAGCGCATATTGACCAGTGACCAGAACGCTACCACCCAATGTCAGCGGGTGAGGCAGTACAGAAGGTAGGCAGGTGATGGCACTCAAAACGAGGCTGAGACGCTGATAACCCATGAGTCCGAGGGCTACTAATAGAAACAGGACACCTCTTGCCGCTTCGGAAAGGCTCAGAATGTCCAGAGAGACAACCCAAAGTTGCCCGATTAGGCCTGCACCGACAGCCACTGAAAGGCACACCGCAACCAGTCTAAGCTTTGTGTACATATCGGTTCGCGACCCCGCAAGTAAATGCACATGAATAGCACTTGAATAAAAGAAACCGTATACCATATCCGTCCATGATCAGCCCGCTAATCTCCCGTTTACGCCATCACCCATGACTTTCATAGAACTCAATGAATTAGAGTTAGAGCTGCGCCGTCGGCTATCGCCGGTTCTGGACTCGGGCATTCAGCTCGCTGTGGTTGAGACGATCGATTCCACGAATGCGCAATTAAAAGCTGAGGCTGTGACAACTAATCAGACCTTGCTGCTGGCTCGTGAGCAAACGGCGGGTGTTGGGCGCCGCGGTAGTCCGTGGCAGAGTCCGCCCGCCGGAAATTTGTATTTGTCCTACTGCGTCCACTCGGGCCGCCCGCTCACCGAGCTAAGGTTGTGGTCAGTGGGTATCACGATCGCTATCGCCGATGCGCTGGAGCGGGAGTTGTCGCTTGAATGCAAAATCAAGTGGCCCAATGACCTTTATCTTCAAGGTATGAAAGTCGGTGGCGTGCTCTTGGAGACGGTGAATCTACCCGGCAATGATATAGCCGTGGTTATTGGGGTTGGACTCAATGTCGCATCGCACCCCGACCCAACGTTATTGCAGCGCCCCGTGACATGTATCAGCAAGCACACCGACAAGTCAGTTGACCTGCCGATGGTCGCTGCTGTGGTGTCAACTGCACTCGTCGACATGTGTCGTTTGTCTCATGCTGCCTTAAAGGCATGGCTCACGTCGTCTTGGCCGAGTCGCGATATGCTTCTAAACCAGCCGGTGGTTGTACCCTCCTTGGGAGAGGATTTGGGTATTGCCCGCGGTCTTTCGCACGACGGCGGTCTGCAGGTAGAGTTCGCGGGGAAGATAAGAACTGTTTATGCCGGTGAGGTTAGTCTCGGTCATGTTGATACTCAATGAGCGCTGTTGATATGCGAATCCTCGTGGATGCTGGGAATACCTCGACCAAGTGGCAATTGCGCAGTAGTAGTGATGCCGTCGCTGGCGGACAGGGTGACCTGCGTGCTCTTCGTGACTGGGTCGCAGTGCTCGATGACTCCAAGCAATACGCGGTCGCTGTGTCTTGTGTAAAGGACGACAGCTACGCGCACGAGATTGGGCGAGCGTTTGAATCTTT
The DNA here is from genome assembly GCA_902613175.1 of Halieaceae bacterium. Lineage (GTDB taxonomy): Bacteria > Pseudomonadota > Gammaproteobacteria > Pseudomonadales > Halieaceae > Luminiphilus. The sequence goes on from CACMGJ010000002.1 coordinate 36,945, forward strand.
GAGTAGTACCACGCTTCACTTCGTGAAAAGTTCAGCCACATTTGCCGGTGTTCGCAATGCGTATGATGAGCCGCAACGTTTGGGTGTGGATCGATGGCTTGCCTTATTAGCCATTAAGGCGCGAGGTGAAAACTCTGCCGTGATTATCGATGTCGGGACTGCGTGTACCATCGATGTGCTGGAAAATGGTCAGCACCTCGGTGGTTACATATTCCCCGGCATGGCGCTTGCGCGTGATGCAATGGTGGCAAACACCGACAAGATTCGATTTTCTGAACAACCCGAGCCTTCTACCTCGCTGGGAACTAATACGGCGAGCTGCGTCTTGTCAGGCGTCTGGCTGACACTGTTGGCTTCCTGCCAAAGTGTTATCGACCGATTTCCCAATGCAACGGTCTATTTGACAGGTGGTTCAGCTCCCGAGCTTTTGGCGCTCGGGCTGGATGCTCAACGCGTCGACGGCCTCGTATTTGATGGTTTGGATTTTTGGTTAAAAGGGGGCTTGACCTGAGGGCCCCTCTTGACGATCATGTGCGCCCTTCGTGGTGAGCAGCTCACCCAACGTCTAGCTGGCGTAGCTCAGTAGGTAGAGCAGCTGATTTGTAATCAGCCGGTCGGGGGTTCGATTCCTCTCGCCAGCTCCATTTTTTCTCGACACATTTTTTTCTTTGGTACCTCGCACGACCGCTGCTGTCGCCCGGCTGTATCGTGTTCCGACGCCTAGGCGGCGCGTAATTTGCAGTCCGCCCGAGCCGAGTCGTTGAGGGGATCCGGGAGCGAAAATTACGACTGCTCGAACGCATTTCTCAAATCGAGGGCAAACGCAGGCGTAAAGCGGTATTTTGAGGGTAAAATTTAGTGTTGACACCCTTCCTTGACATCTAGAGAATGTGCGCCCTTCTGGAGGGGTTCCCGAGTGGCCAAAGGGATCAGACTGTAAATCTGACGCGCGAGCTTCGGTGGTTCGAATCCACCCCCCTCCACCAAGGATGATATAGAACGCTGCTAACGCGGTGTTTGTGAGTGGAACAAGGGGGCTGAACCGGATAAGCCCTGTCGCGAGAGCGATGAGCCGTAAGCTGACGGTAGGCTTTGGGTTTGACCACCGTCGGCGGTAAAATGCTGCGGGCATAGTTCAATGGTAGAACCTCAGCCTTCCAAGCTGATGATGCGGGTTCGATTCCCGCTGCCCGCTCCATGATCCGGCGATGAGTTTTTGCTCATATAGCTCAGTCGGTAGAGCACTTCCTTGGTAAGGAAGAGGTCACCGGTTCAAATCCGGTTATGAGCTCCAATTTGAGCAGGCGCCTTTCGGTGTTTGTTCGACCGCTCCGGCGGTCAGAGCAGTAGAGGCCACGGCCTATACTGAGTGAGGTACACAGCGGTAGGTGTGCTTAATTGAGTAAGGCGCGTTGGCGTTGGGAAGTAATGCGAAATTGACCAGGAGAGGGTCGCAATGGCTAAAGAAGCATTTGAGCGTAATAAACCCCACGTAAACGTGGGAACAATTGGGCACGTTGACCACGGTAAGACAACACTGACTGCAGCGTTGACGCGTGTGTGCTCTGAAGTATTTGGTGGTGAGGCAGTTGCGTTCGATGGTATCGACAACGCACCTGAAGAGCGTGAGCGTGGTATCACGATCGCAACCTCGCACGTAGAGTACGAGTCTAACGACCGTCACTACGCACACGTAGATTGCCCCGGACACGCGGACTACGTTAAGAACATGATCACAGGTGCTGCGCAGATGGACGGCGCTATCCTGGTATGTGGTGCGACTGACGGCCCAATGCCTCAGACTCGTGAGCACATCCTGCTTTCACGTCAGGTAGGTGTTCCATACATCGTTGTGTTCATGAACAAAGCAGACCTTCTTGCAGAAGACTGTGGTGGCGTTGACAGCGAAGAATTCGAAGAGATGAAAGAGCTTGTCGAGATGGAGCTTCGTGAGCTTCTCGACACTTACGAGTTCCCTGGCGACGACACGCCGATCATTTGTGGATCTGCACTGATGGCGTTGAACGGTGAAGATGAGAACGGTCTTGGAACAACTGCAGTTAAGTCGCTTGTTGAGACACTTGACTCTTACATCCCTGAGCCAGAGCGTGCTATCGACCAGCCATTCTTGATGCCTGTGGAAGACGTGTTCTCTATTTCAGGTCGCGGCACGGTGGTTACCGGTCGTGTTGAGCGCGGCATCATAACTGTGGGTGATGAAGTCGAAATCGTTGGTATCAAGGAGACAACCAAGACTACTTGTACTGGTGTTGAGATGTTCCGTAAGTTGCTTGACGAAGGCCGCGCAGGTGAGAACGTGGGTGTTCTTCTGCGTGGTACTAAGCGCGACGAAGTTGAGCGTGGTCAGGTTCTTTCAGTACCTGGGTCAGTTCAGCCACACACTAAGTTCGAAGCGGAAGTCTATGTTCTGTCAAAGGACGAAGGTGGCCGTCACACGCCATTCTTCAAAGGCTACCGTCCTCAGTTCTACTTCCGTACGACTGACGTAACAGGTGCCGTTGAGCTCCCTGCTGGCGTAGAGATGGTAATGCCAGGTGACAACCTGAACTTCGTTGCCACTCTGATCGCTCCGATCGCTATGGAAGAAGGTCTGCGTTTCGCTATCCGTGAGGGTGGTCGAACAGTTGGCGCTGGCGTTGTAGCAAAAATCATCGAGTAATCGGTGAGACTGTAAGGTGCGATTCGTCGTATCTCCGAATTGAGCCGAACCGCCCCTGTGGCGCGTTCGGCTTTGTCGTCTATGCCGATTAGGTGAAGGGCGGCTAACAGATGTGATAGGCCAGTAGCTCAATTGGCAGAGCAGCGGATTCCAAATCCGCAGGTTGGGGGTTCGATTCCCTCCTGGCCTGCCACTCTCATCCAATACGAGAGTGGCGCTGTATTTACGAGAGCGGGTTTCGCTCTCTGACAAGGATTGGATATGGGTGAAGCTGCGAGCAATAAGCTCGATAGCGTGAAGTGGTTACTCGTCGTTCTATTGGTCGGCGCTGGTATCTACGGTAATAGCTATTTCAGTGACGAGTCGTTGCTGTACCGCGTAATTGCAATGCTGATCGTGGCTGGCATAGCGATGTCTGTGGCGGTTACGACAGAGAAAGGTGCCGCTGCTTGGTCATTGATTAAGGGTGCACGTACAGAAATCCGCAAGGTGATCTGGCCTACGCGACAAGAGACATCACAAACAACCATTATCGTTTTGATATTTGTTGTGCTGTGCGGATTATTCTTTTGGGCGTTAGACAGCTTCCTTGGCTGGATTGCTTCACTTTTGCTGGGTTAGGAAAAGAGCATGGCTTTACGTTGGTATGTAGTACACGCATTTTCTCAGTACGAGAAAAAAGTGGCCGTCGCCCTGAAGGAGCGCATTGAACGCTTTGCGATGCAGGACCGCTTTGGCGAAATCATTGTTCCCACTGAGGAAGTGATTGAGATGAAAGGTGGCCAGAAGCGAAAGAGCGAGCGAAAGTTTTTCCCAGGATACGTCCTGGTAGAGATGGAGCTGGATGACGATACCTGGCACTTAGTCAAGGACACGCCGCGCGTACTGGGCTTTATCGGCGGGAAAGCCGATCGACCTGCGCCCATTACGGAAGCCGAGGCGAATGCGATCCTTCAGCGAGTCGAGGCGGGTGTGGATCAGCCCAAGCCCAAGACGGTCTTCGAGCCCGGTGAGATGGTTCGCGTCATCGATGGGCCGTTCAACGACTTCAATGGCGTCGTTGAGAGTGTGAATTATGAAAAGAGCCGCTTGAACGTGGCTGTTTTGATCTTCGGTCGTTCAACGCCCGTAGAGTTGGAATTCGGTCAAGTCGAAAAAGGCTGATCGCAGTCACTGCGAAAGCAGTGGAAGATAAACGCCGCATAGCGGCCTTAGTTGGGGAGCCCGCGTAGTTTGACTACAACGGCGTTTGCACCCAGGAGTTAACAACATGGCAAAGAAAATTGACGGCTACATCAAGCTGCAAATCCCTGCCGGTCAAGCGAACCCGTCGCCGCCCGTGGGCCCAGCACTGGGTCAAAAGGGCGTCAACATCATGGAGTTTTGTAAAGCGTTTAACGCAGAGACTCAGGGTGTTGAGCCAGGGCTTCCTATCCCGGTGGTTATTACTGTCTACAACGATAAGTCCTTCACCTTTATCAAGAAGACACCACCTGCCTCCGTGCTTCTTAAGAAGATTGCGGGCATTAAGGGCGGTTCAGGTCGCCCCAACACCGAGAAAGTCGCGAAGGTTACGCGTGCTCAGTTGGAAGAGGTAGCAACGCAAAAGTGGCCCGATCTGACTGCAGCCGATATGGATGCGGCGGTTCGAACCATTGCAGGCAGTGCTCGAGCAGCGGGTATCGACACAGAGGGAGTTGTTTAACATGGCTAAGTTATCTAAGCGTGTAAAGGCGTTTCGTGAGCGTGTAGACGCGAACAAGAGCTACCCTCTGGACGAGGCGATCGCAATCCTCAAGGAGACCGCGACGGCCAAGTTTAATGAGTCGGTCGAGGTGGCAGTGAATCTGGGAATTGATGCACGGAAATCAGATCAGGGCGTTAGAGGGGCGACAACCCTTCCACACGGCACCGGATCTGAAGTGCGAGTTGCCGTTTTCACACAGGGTGAAAATGCCGATAAGGCGAAAGAAGCGGGCGCTGATTTGATTGGCATGGAAGATCTGGCTGAGCAAATCAAAGGCGGCATGATGGATTTTGATGTCGTGATTGCATCGCCTGATGCCATGCGCATTGTGGGTCAGCTGGGGCAGGTTTTAGGTCCTCGTGGTCTCATGCCTAACCCAAAGACGGGCACAGTGACGCCTGATATCGTGGCGGCGGTACAAAATGCCAAGGCGGGTCAGATGCGTTTCCGTACAGACAAAAACGGCATTATCCACGGTGGTATTGGCAAGATTGATTTTGATCCTGCGGCGATTGAAGGAAATCTACTTGCTGTTTTGGCAGACCTTAAAAAGGCGAAGCCAGCGGCGGCAAAAGGTGTTTACTTCCGCAAGGTGACGTTGTCGACCACGATGGGGCCTGGCGTGACCATCGATCACGGCGCGATCGAACTGTAATGAAGTGAGAATTTGTTCCGGGCTTAGCTCGGGGCGAGCTCGTCGCTGTTTGACGAGTTTGGAGTGCGGCAATTTGGCGCTCCACTTTGAAGTCTTAAGCAGAGTGTGTGGGCATATAGCCCCTAGCAGGACGCGGGACTATCAAAGACCGTAGGGGGAGCCAGTCTCCTTAAACGAAGTCGGTAGTGTTCAACCTACGCAGATGGTGAATCCGTTCACCTAGGGTGGTCATAGCAGTGTTATGACCTTGGCATAAACCATAGGAGTAGATCCGTGGCAATTGGACTCGAAGAGAAGAAAGCGATCGTCGCTGAAGTCAACGAGACGGCGGCCAGTGCTTTGTCACTCGTTATTGCTGACGCCCGAGGCGTGGCATCGAATGACATGACGGCTCTCCGCGCCACCGCTCGCGAGAATCAAATTAATTTGCGTGTTGTTCGCAACACACTCGCGAAGCGTGCATTGGAAGGTACTGACTACGAATGCGTTACTGACACATTGGTAGGTCCGTCCATCTTTGGATTTTCAATGGAAGATCCCGGTGCAGCGGCTCGGTTGTTCAAAGATTTCGCTAAAGAAAACGGCGAATTCGAAGTCAAAGCATTGTCTGTCAGCGGTAAGTTGTTGGGTGCAGATCAGCTCGACGTGTTGGCGAAACTACCAACTCGAGAGCAAGCAATAGCAACGTTGATGAGCGTCATGCAGGCGCCTGTCGGCAAGCTTGTTCGTACGGTGAATGAAGTACCAAGCAAGTTTGTTCGTACATTGGCGGCGGTTCGTGATCAGAAAGAGCAGTCCGCGTAAGCGAGTGCTCGACTACACATTTTAGGAGAAATAAACATGGCAATTTCAAAGGAAGAAATCCTTGATGCAATCGCAGAAATGAGCGTGATGGATATCGTTGCGTTGGTTGAAGCGATGGAAGAGAAGTTTGGCGTATCAGCTGCAGCAGCCGTTGCAGTCGCAGCGCCAGCAACGGATGGCGATGCAGGTGGCGCAGCAGCTGAGCAGACTGAGTTCGACGTCATCCTCGCTTCTGCAGGCGAGAAGAAGGTCAATGTGATCAAGGCGGTTCGCGCGATCACTGGTCTTGGCCTCAAAGAGGCGAAAGGCCTGGTTGATGGTGCGCCATCACCTATCAAAGAAGGCGTTAGCAAAGAAGACGCTGAGGACATCAAGTCGCAAATCGAAGAAGCTGGCGGTTCAGTCGAGCTTAAGTGATCCGTTCAGGATTGCAGATTTGCAGGTCCGGGCTGGTGCGCAATGCGCACCGGCTTTTTCCCGGTTATAGCAGCCGGTTGTTTATGGCGTTAAGCCACTAGTGTCGGTCTTTGCCGACCCGAAGTTGAGGAGTATCAATGACTTACTCGTTTACAGAGAAGAAGCGCCTTCGCAAAGATTTTGGCTCAATGCCGAAGGTGATGGATATCCCCTATCTGCTGGCCATCCAGCTGGATTCCTACCGGAAGTTCACTCAGTCTGACACCCCGGTAGATGAGCGCGGCGACCACGGTCTGCACGCAGCATTCCGGTCCGTTTTTCCTATTGTAAGTTACAGTGGAAGCGCGGCTTTGGAGTACGTGGATTACTCTCTGGGCACCCCCGTATTTGACGTTGATGAATGTGTGCTGCGCGGCACGACTTTTGCCTGCGCACTCCGCGTCAAGGTCCGACTCATCATTTACGATAAAGAGGCGAGCTCAAAGTCCATCAAGGACATCAAAGAGCAGGACGTTTACATGGGCGAGATTCCGCTCATGACCGACAACGGTACCTTCGTCATTAATGGTACCGAGCGAGTTATCGTCTCGCAGCTCCACCGCTCGCCCGGTGTGTTCTTCGATCACGATCGAGGTAAAACTCACTCAAGCCGCAAGCTACTTTACAGCGCGCGTATCATTCCTTACCGTGGCTCATGGCTGGACTTCGAGTTCGATCCCAAGGATCAGGTATTTGCACGAATTGACCGTCGTCGGAAATTGCCTGCGACCGTCTTGCTGCGCGCTCTGGGTTACGAGTCAGAGGACATTCTCGAGATGTTCTATGAGACCACTACCTTCCAGCTGAACGACGAGCACTTAGCGACCATGACGCTGGTGCTCAAGCGCCTTCAGGGTGACATGGCTGCCTTTGATATTATGGGGGGTGACACGGTGCTCGTAGAGCGCGGCCGTCGCATTACGGCGCGCCATATCCGTCAGTTAGAAGATGCAGGTGTTGAGTTTCTGGCGGTGCCTGATGAGTACCTCGTTGGTCGTCGCGTTGCTAAGGCGGTTGTTGATACTGCCAGTGGTGAAGTCCTGCTCGAGTGCAATGGCGAGCTGACCGAAGAAGTGCTGAATGGTCTGCGTGAGAAAGGCATCGAGACTATCGAAACGATTTACACCAATGAAATCGATTGCGGTCCGTTTATCTCCGATACGTTGGCTGGTGACAGCACGCGTACTGAGCTGGAGGCGTTGGTTGAAATCTACCGCATGATGCGCCCTGGCGAGCCGCCCACGAAGGAGTCTGCTGAGAACCTTTTCCAGAATCTGTTCTTTTCGGCAGATCGTTACGACTTGTCTGGCGTTGGACGAATGAAGTTCAACCGTCGTCTCGGTCGCAATGAGGTCACTGGCAGTGGCACACTCGATAAAGAAGACATCGTAGCTGTGCTGACGGCGCTGGTCGACATCCGAAACGGTAAGGGTGTCGTTGATGACATCGACCACTTGGGTAATCGGCGTATTCGCTCAGTGGGCGAGATGGCGGAAAACCAGTTCCGCGTCGGTCTTGTCCGAGTTGAGCGCGCTGTGAAAGAGCGCCTGTCCATGGCAGAGAGCGAGGGTTTAATGCCGCAAGATCTCATTAATGCCAAGCCTGTATCGGCTGCGGTAAAAGAGTTCTTCGGATCCAGTCAGCTCTCTCAGTTTATGGACCAAAACAACCCGCTTTCAGAGGTGACGCACAAGCGTCGCGTATCAGCTTTGGGCCCAGGTGGTCTGACACGAGAGCGCGCGGGCTTCGAGGTGCGGGACGTACACCCGACTCACTACGGTCGTGTATGTCCGATTGAAACGCCCGAAGGTCCAAACATTGGTTTGATCAACTCGTTGGCGGCGTATGCGCGAACCAATGAGTATGGATTCCTCGAGTCTCCTTATCGCAAGGTGATCGATGGCATCGTATCAGATGAGATTGAGTATCTGTCAGCGATTAACGAAGCAAACCACGTTATCGCACAGGCATCAGCCACGCTCGATGACGGCAATCGGTTTGTGGATGAGTTGATTAACGTTCGCCACATGAACGAATTCACTGTGAAGCCTGCTTCCGAAGTGGACTTCATGGATGTATCGCCAAAGCAGGTTGTATCGATTGCGGCGGCATTGATTCCGTTCCTCGAGCACGACGATGCCAACCGCGCCCTCATGGGTTCAAACATGCAACGTCAGGCAGTGCCAACGCTCAAGGCGCAGGCGCCACTCGTTGGTACCGGTATGGAGCGTTACGTAGCGCGTGACTCTGGTGTCTGTGAGGTTGCATCGCGCGGTGGTGTGGTCGACTCGGTAGATGCCTCGCGCATCGTTGTTCGCGTGAACCCCGCAGAAGTGGGTCAGGACGAGTCACCGGTCGATATTTACAACCTGACGAAGTACAAGCGTTCTAACCAGAACACATGCGTGAATCAGCGTCCGATCGTAAGCCCCGGCGACACGGTTGCCCGCGGCGATATCCTTGCTGATGGACCGTCGGTTGATCTCGGCGAGCTGGCACTTGGACAGAACATGCGTATCGCATTCATGCCATGGAACGGCTACAACTTCGAGGACTCAATCCTCGTTTCCGAGCGTGTTGTCGAAGAGGATCGTCTGACGACTATCCACATTCAGGAGCTGACCTGTATTGCTCGCGATACCAAGTTGGGTGCTGAAGAAATTTCTGCGGATATCCCGAATGTGGGCGAGGGCGCACTAAGCAAACTCGATGAGTCAGGTATCGTCTACATCGGTGCTGAGGTGGATGCTGGCGACATTCTGGTTGGTAAGGTGACACCAAAGGGTGAGACACAGCTGACACCAGAGGAGAAGCTGTTGCGTGCGATCTTCGGCGAGAAGGCGTCTGACGTGAAAGATACGTCGTTGCGTGTGCCTTCGAGCTACAAAGGCACGGTTATCGATGTCCAGGTCTTTACCCGTGATGGTCTTGAGAAAGACGCACGAGCGAAGCAGATTGAAGCGTCTCAGCTCGCTGACTACCGTAAGGATCTCAAAGAAGAACTCCGCATTTATGAGGAAGCAACGTTTGCGCGTCTCGCGGGCTTACTGAGTGGTCAGACAACCGTCTCTGGTGGTGGTCTTTCAAAGGGTACCAAGATCGATGCGGATGTACTGGCAGGCCTTTATCGTGAGCAGTGGTTCAAGCTCAAGTTCTCTGATTCAGAACTCAACAATCAGTTGGCATCTGCGCAGCGTTTGCTTGAAGAGCAGAATCAGTTGCTCGAAGAGCGCTTCGAGGCGAAGAAAGAGAAACTGCAAAGCGGTGATGACCTAGCGCCTGGTGTGCTTAAGATCGTTAAGGTCTACCTCGCCGTTAAGCGACGTATCCAGCCGGGTGACAAAATGGCGGGACGTCACGGTAACAAGGGTGTGATCTCGGTCATCATGCCCGTGGAAGACATGCCCTACGACGAGAACGGTGAGCCAATCGATATCGTCCTCAACCCATTGGGTGTGCCGTCGCGAATGAACGTGGGGCAGATTCTCGAAACCCACCTCGGTATGGCAGCACGTGGTCTCGGTGTGAAGATCAACGAGATGCTCGATCAGCAGGTTAAAGCGGCCAAGCTGAGTGAGTTCCTGAAAGAGATCTACGCGCACACCAGTGACAGCCGTCGAGATGCGGACATTGATAGTCTGTCGGATGACGAATTGCTGGCGATGGCTCAAAACCTTCGTGCTGGCGTGCCAATGGCCACGCCTGTATTCGACGGTGCGAGCGAGGAGAGCATCAAGGCGCTGTTGCGTATGGCTGACTTGCCAGACAGTGGCCAGTTGGTACTTCACGACGGTCGAACGGGAGATGCTTTCGATCGCCCCGTGACCGTTGGCTACATGTACATGTTGAAACTCAACCACTTGGTTGATGACAAGATGCACGCACGATCAACCGGCTCGTATAGCCTGGTTACTCAGCAGCCGCTGGGTGGTAAGGCACAGTTCGGTGGTCAGCGCTTCGGTGAGATGGAAGTTTGGGCCCTGGAAGCTTACGGTGCCGCGCACACGTTGCAGGAGATGTTGACTGTAAAGTCGGATGACGTTGCAGGTCGTACGAAGATGTACAAGAACATCGTCGATGGTGATCACAGCATGGATCCGGGCATGCCCGAATCCTTCAATGTATTGATCAAAGAAATCCGCTCGCTCGGTATCGATATCGATCTCGAGTCCGAGTCATCAGGCTTCTGAGGGGAGAGACTACGTGAAAGATTTGCTAAACTTATTGAACCGCGAGAAGTCTGAAGATTTCGACGCGATCCGTATTGGCCTCGCCTCACCAGAGATGGTTCGCTCGTGGTCGTACGGTGAAGTGAAGAAGCCTGAGACCATTAACTACCGTACGTTTAAGCCTGAGCGCGATGGCCTGTTCTGCGCCAAGATTTTTGGCCCAGTGAAGGACTACGAGTGTCTTTGTGGCAAGTACAAGCGTCTGAAGCACCGCGGTGTGATCTGTGAAAAGTGTGGCGTTGAAGTTGCACTTGCCAAGGTGCGTCGCGAGCGCATGGGCCACATTGAGTTAGCGAGCCCTGTTGCACACATCTGGTTCCTTAAGTCGCTACCCTCGCGTATTGGCTTGCTGCTGGATATGACGTTGCGTGATATTGAGCGGATTCTCTATTTCGAATCATATGTGGTCACTGATCCCGGTCTTTCGAGCTTGAACCACGGCCAGTTGCTGAACGACGAACAGTACTTTGAGGCAATGGAAGAGTTCGGTGACGAGTTCACCGCCAAAATGGGTGCCGAGGCGATTCAGCAACTTATGATTCAGTTGGATCTGAAAGGCGAAATCGAGCGCCTGCGTGAAGAAATTCCGCAGACCAACTCAGAGACCAAGATCAAGAAGCTGTCCAAGCGACTCAAGTTGATGGAAGCCTTTGATAAGTCAGGTAACCGTCCCGAGTGGATGGTGTTGAATGCACTGCCCGTGCTTCCACCTGATCTTCGCCCTCTGGTTCCCTTGGATGGCGGTCGATTTGCTACATCAGATCTCAACGACCTGTACCGACGTGTGATCAACCGAAACAACCGACTTAAGCGGCTGCTCGATCTGAACGCGCCCGATATTATCGTGCGTAACGAGAAGCGTATGCTCCAAGAGTCGGTCGACGCGCTGCTCGACAACGGTCGACGCGGACGAGCTATCACCGGATCGAACAAGCGTCCACTGAAGTCGCTTGCTGACATGATCAAAGGTAAGCAGGGTCGTTTCCGTCAGAACCTGCTCGGTAAGCGTGTAGATTATTCCGGGCGCTCGGTGATCGTGACAGGCCCAACGCTGAAGCTTCACCAGTGTGGTCTACCCAAGAAGATGGCGCTCGAGTTATTCAAGCCATTTATCTTCGGCAAACTCGAGCATCGCGGTTTGGCTAGCACCATTAAAGCGGCCAAGAAGATGGTTGAGCGCGAGCCACCTGAGGTCTGGGACATCCTGGCCGAAGTGATTCGCGAGCACCCGGTTCTTCTGAACCGGGCACCAACGCTCCACCGTCTGGGTATTCAGGCGTTCGAACCCGTGCTCATTGAAGGTAAGGCAATTCAGCTTCATCCGCTCGTGTGTGCGGCGTACAACGCTGATTTCGACGGGGACCAGATGGCGGTTCACGTGCCGCTGACGCTCGAAGCGCAGCTTGAGGCGCGTGCGTTGATGATGTCGACAAACAACATTCTGTCGCCAGCATCGGGTGACCCCATCATCGTTCCCTCGCAGGATGTCGTACTGGGTTTGTACTACATGACCCGTGAGCGCATTAATGCGAAAGGCGAAGGTATGGTCTTTGCTGACACGAAAGAAGTATCACGTGCCTATGCCAGTGGTGCCGTTCACCTCCAAGCGCGCGTAAAGGTGCGTATCCACGAAGAGGTCATCGAGTACGGTGAAGCCGCGCAGGCCAGAACGCGTGTTGTTGAGACAACCGTCGGACGTGCTCTGTTGTGGAATATTGTGCCTGAGGGTCTGTCTTACGATCTGATTAACCGTGCAATGGTTAAAAAGGCGATTTCGAAGGTCATCAACCAGTGCTACCGCGCGGTTGGTCTGAAGCAAACCTGTATTTTTGCTGACCAGCTGATGTACACGGGCTATGAGTACTCAACCAAGTCGGGATCGTCGATTGGCGTGAATGACTTTGAGATTCCAGATGCTAAGAACGAGCTCATCGAGAAAGCAGACGCTGAAGTTGTTGAGATTGAACGACAGTACTCTGCAGGTCTGGTGACTCAAGGCGAGAAGTACAACAAGGTGATCGATATCTGGTCGCGTACGAACGAGCAGGTTGCCAAGGCAATGATGGCTAATCTCTCGTCTGAGACTGTGATCAATAGAGACGGTGAAGAAGAGCAACAGGATTCGTTCAACTCGGTCTACATGTATGCTGATTCAGGTGCGCGAGGTTCACCCGCACAGATTCGTCAGTTGGCCGGTATGCGTGGCCTGATGGCTAAGCCCGATGGCTCGATTATCGAGACACCGATTACGGCGAACTTCCGCGAAGGTCTGAACGTTCTCCAGTACTTCATTTCGACGCACGGCGCTCGAAAGGGTCTGGCAGATACAGCGCTTAAGACAGCGAACTCGGGCTACCTTACACGACGTCTGGTGGACGTGGCTCAGGACGTGGTTGTTGTTGAGCAGGACTGTGGCACCGAACGTGGCCTGTTGATGACACCTGTTATCGATGGTGGTGACATCATTGAATCGCTTGCTGATCGTGTCTTGGGTCGTATTGTCGCAGCTGACGTTTTGAAGCCCGGCTCCGATGAAGTGCTGATTCCCGCTGGAACGCTGGTTGATGAGCTGTGGACCCAGAGGATCGAGGAGATGGGTATCGACGAGATCCTCGTTCGTTCACCGATTACCTGTGAGACACGCTACGGCATCTGCTCAACCTGTTATGGACGTGACCTCGGTCGCGGTCACCAGGTGAATATGGGTGAAGCCATTGGTGTGGTTGCGGCTCAGTCAATTGGTGAGCCAGGCACACAGTTGACCATGCGTACCTTCCACATTGGTGGTGCGGCATCGGGCCAAGCGGCGCAGGACAACATTCAGGTGAATTCGGACGGTACCGTTCGTTTGCACAATATGAAGGTTGTCGATCGCGCCGACGGTTCTCTGGTGGCAGTATCTCGCTCCGGTGAATTGTCTGTCCTCGACAACGTCGGTCGTGAGCGTGAGCGATACAAGGTGCCTTACGGTGCTGTGATCAAGGTCGGAGATGAGTCTCCTGTTGCGGCCGGTGATGTCGTCGCGACATGGGATCCGCACACGCACCCGATCGTGACTGAAGTTGCCGGTATCGTGAAGCTGAGCGGCATGGAAGAAGGTGTGACCATCAAGCGTCAGACTGACGAATTCACAGGCCTCTCAAGCATCTCAGTCATGGATCCGTCAGAGCGTCCAAGCGCAGGCAAAGATGTGAGACCTGCCGTGACACTGGTAGACAAGGATGGCAACGAGCTGTCTTTGGCCGGCACAAACGTACCAGCGCACTACTTCTTGCCGGCGTCTGCGATGGTTAACCTCGAAGACGGCGTCAAAGTGGAAGTCGGCGATGTTATTGCGCGAATCCCACAAGAGGGCTCGAAGACGCGTGACATTACCGGTGGTCTGCCACGTGTTGCCGACCTGTTCGAAGCACGTAAGCCCAAAGAACCTGCGATTCTGGCTGAGATTTCAGGCACGGTCAGCTTTGGTAAGGAAACAAAGGGCAAGCGCCGCTTGGTGATTACACCGACCGATGGCAAAACATTGCCTGATGGTTCTGATCACTACGAAGAGTTGATCCCGAAATGGCGTCAGCTTTCTGTCTTCGAGGGTGAGCAAGTTGAGAAAGGTGAAGTTGTCTCTGAGGGACCACTGAGCCCGCACGACATCTTGCGTTTGAAGGGTATCCCGGAACTCGCAAAGTACATCGTTAACGAGATCCAGGAAGTCTACCGACTCCAGGGTGTGAAGATTAACGATAAGCACATCGAGGTGATCGTTCGTCAGATGCTGCGCAAGGCCAACGTGGTCTCTGCCGGTGAGTCGAGCTTCATCAAAGGTGAGCAAATCGAGTGGAACGCCTACTTGGAAGAGTGCGATCGCATGGATGCAGAAGGACTGGTTCGACCAACGGTTGAGCGCGAACTTCTGGGAATTACCAAAGCGTCGCTGGCAACAGAGAGCTTCATTTCTGCGGCTTCATTCCAGGAGACAACGCGCGTACTGACCGAAGCTGCGGTAACTGGAAAGCGTGACTATCTCCGCGGACTCAAAGAGAACGTGATTGTGGGTCGCCTCATTCCAGCGGGTACGGGCCTTGCCTACCACGAGGAGCGCCGTCGTCTGCGTGCGATGGACAGCGAAGTGGGTGTTCAAATGTCTGCTGAGGAGTTCTCAGAGAGTTTTGCTGAAGAACTTGAAAAGGCGGAGGCAGCTGACGATTTGGCAGATGCACTCGCAGCAGAACTTGAGAACGCCGCTGCTGCTGAAGGTGATGCAGAGTAATCAAACCGCGCGAACTTGACGGGGCATCGCCCCGTCATTAGACTTCGCGCTCTTTTTTATGGTGCCCCGCTTGGGGCGCCCTTAACGACTTGGAGTTAAGGCCGAATGGCAACAATCAACCAGCTGGTGCGCAAGCCGCGCAAGCGCAAAGTAGTGAAAAGTGGCGTACCTGCATTGCAGGCGTGCCCACAGCGTCGAGGCGTATGTACTCGCGTCTATACAACGACACCAAAGAAGCCTAATTCAGCGCTTCGTAAGGTCTGCCGTGTTCGTTTGACGAGCGGATTTGAAGTGTCTTCATACATTGGTGGTGAAGGCCACAACCTGCAGGAGCACAGTGTTGTGCTGATCCGTGGCGGTCGTGTAAAGGACCTGCCCGGTGTGCGCTATCACACAGTTCGCGGAAGCCTCGATACGTCGGGCGTTGCAAATCGCCGCCAGGGTCGATCGAAATACGGCGCCAAGCGACCAAAGTGAGAGGCTTACCTACACTTAGCACTGGCTGATTTTGAGCCAACCGGTCACCGAGTGTGACAGTAAGGGCAGCCCGAGTGTGGTTGCGCAACCTGAAGAAGAGAGAAAGATATGCCAAGAAGACGCGTTGTTGCAAAACGTGAAGTGTTACCAGATCCCAAGTACGGGAACACGACCCTCGCAAAATTCATGAACCACGTGATGATCAGCGGAAAAAAATCCGTTGCCGAATCGATCGTCTATGGTGCGCTTGACCTAGTTCACGAGCGTAGTAATCGCGATCCCATCGAAGTTTTTGACGAAGCACTTGAGAACATTGCACCGATGGTGGAAGTAAAGTCTCGCCGCGTTGGTGGTGCTACTTACCAGGTGCCTGTTGAAGTACGACCTGCCCGCCGTGTTGCTCTGTCAATGCGCTGGTTGGTGGATTACGCACGTAACCGCGGAGAGAAGTCTATGCGGATGCGACTTGCTGGCGAGATCATGGACGCGTCGCAAGGCAAAGGAAATGCGGTTAAGAAGCGTGAAGACGTGCACCGTATGGCTGAAGCTAACAAGGCGTTCTCGCACTTCCGATTCTAATCTCGCTATCCACAGCGACGAGGTATTAACGTGGCTCGCAAAACCCCGATTAACCGCTATCGCAACATCGGAATTTGCGCCCACGTTGATGCCGGTAAAACCACCACCACTGAACGCGTTCTTTTTTACACCGGCGTCTCTCACAAGATAGGTGAGGTGCACGATGGTGCTGCCACCATGGATTGGATGGAGCAGGAGCAGGAGCGCGGGATCACCATTACGTCCGCTGCCACCACCTGTTTTTGGCGCGGTATGGATAGCCAGTTCGATGAATACCGAATCAACATCATCGATACGCCCGGACACGTAGATTTCACGATTGAGGTAGAGCGCTCGCTAAGAGTACTGGATGGTGCTGTCGTTGTGCTCTGTGGTTCTTCAGGTGTTCAGCCACAGACCGAGACTGTCTGGCGGCAGGCGAACAAGTACGCCGTTCCTCGTATGGTCTTCGTGAACAAGATGGATCGTGCGGGTGCGGACTACATGAATGTCGTCGAGCAGCTGCGGGAACGACTTGACTGCAACGCGGTGCCTATCCAAATGACGATCGGTGCCGAGGAAGAATTTGTCGGCGTCATCGACCTAATCAAAAACAAGGCCATCATCTGGAACGAAGAGGACAGAGGCACAACCTTCGAATACGGACCTGTGCCCGATGACTTAATCGATCAGTGTGATGAGATGCGTGAGTACCTTGTCGAAGCAGCTGCCGAAGCTAATGACGAACTGATGGATGTCTACCTCGAAACAGGCGAGCTATCCGAAGAGCAGATCAAAGTGGGTATTAGAGCCCGAACACTTGCCAACGAGATTGTCCCTGTCCTCGGAGGGAGTGCCTTCAAGAATAAAGGTGTGCAGGCGGTACTCGATGCGGTAGTCGAATATTTGCCGTCACCCACCGAAGTGAAGGCAATTGAAGGCACTGAACTCGATGGCGAGACTGTTATCACTCGCGCGTCTGACGATCGCGAACCCTTCTCTGCCCTGGCATTTAAGATTGCGACTGACCCTTATGTCGGAACGCTAACATTCTTCCGCGTCTACTCGGGTAAGTTGGAATTAGGTAATGCCATCTTCAACTCTGTGAAGGGTAAGAAAGAGCGCGTTGGCCGCATGGTTCAGATGCACGCCAACAGTCGCGAAGAAATTAAAGAAGTGCTGGCGGGTGATATTGCGGCCGCGATTGGCCTAAAAGATGTGACCACAGGAGATACACTCTGTGACGCAAATAATGCGGTAGTGCTCGAGCGAATGGAGTTTCCGGAGCCCGTTATTTCGGTTGCTGTTGAGCCTCGATCTCAGGCTGATCAAGAAAAGATGGGGTTGGCCCTGTCAAAGCTTTCACAGGAAGATCCCTCGTTCCGCGTTAAGACCGATGAAGAGACCGGACAGACTATTATCTCCGGTATGGGTGAACTTCACCTCGATATTATTGTGGATCGTATGCGCCGCGAGTTCAGCGTTGAGGCAAATATCGGTAAGCCGCAGGTGGCATACCGCGAGCGCATCCGGAACACCGCCGAGATCGAAGGTAAATTCCTTCGTCAGTCTGGCGGTAGAGGTCAGTACGGTCACGTCTGGATTCGATTTGAGCCAGCTGAGGACGAAGGTGCCGAAGGTCTGGAGTTTGTTAACGAGATTGTTGGTGGCGCGGTGCCGCGTGAGTACATCCCAGCGGTAAATAAGGGAATCGAAGAGCAGATGCAGAATGGCGTACTCGCCGGCTACCCGCTGCTCGGTCTGAAAGCAACGCTGTATGACGGCTCATTCCACGACGTCGACTCGAACGAAATGGCTTTTAAGATCGCCGCCAGTATGGCAACAAAGAAACTCGCTGATGAGGGTGGTGCTGTCCTGCTCGAGCCGATAATGAAGGTCGAGGTTGTGACGCCCGAGGAAAACATGGGCGACGTTGTTGGAGACTTAAATCGCCGGCGTGGTCTGATACTGGGTATGAATGACAGCTCTGCAGGTAAAATCGTTGATGCCGATGTTCCGCTCGCAGAGATGTTCGGTTATGCGACCGATCTTCGTTCAGCAACGCAAGGTCGAGCCACTTACACCATGGAATTTGCTCGCTACTCAGAGGCGCCTAGTAATGTCGCTGACGGTATTGTCGGGAAGAACAGCTTCTAGGCTGAAACTATCGTCATAGCCTCGCCTTACCCCAGTTGTAAAAAGAGCCCGCAATTAGCGGGTTTTTTTTGGCAAAGTTCTCGTGGTTTGGTAAAAGATAGGTAGCAACGATATGTAATAAAGATTAAAAAAAGAGGATCGACGATGGTCAATTTCATATTGAATGGTGAGGTAGTCGGTGCCAAGAGCGACGCTGACACGCCATTGCTTTGGGTGTTACGCGAGGAGTTGAAGTTGCGCGGCACAAAGTTTGGGTGTGGTATTGCGCAGTGCGGCGCGTGCACGGTTCATATCGATGGTAATCCTATGCGCTCATGCATCACCCCAGTAAGTGCGGTTGAGGGGCGTTCTGTAACCACCATTGAAGGCCTTGTGACACCGGTGGGGGAGGCATTGAAATCTGCATGGACAGAAGCACAGGTACCGCAATGCGGTTACTGTCAGTCAGGCCAAATTATGCAGGCCGCGGGCTTGCTAGAGACCAATCCAAGTCCCAGCGACGATGAGATCGTGAATGCGATGAACGGCAACTTGTGCCGTTGCATGGCTTACCCCCGAATCAAGAAGGCCATCAAAACAGCTGCAAACGGGGGGGCAATGTCATGAAGAATCAGCGACAAGGTCTTTCCAGAAGATCATTCATAGCGGGTGTTGCTGGCTCGTCCCTTATGATGAGTATGGGCTCCCTGGTGTCTGGGTGCAGTTCGGACCAGGCTTCTAAGGCGCTAGCCAGTGGTGACTTGCCGAAGGTGTTTTCGCCTAATATTTGGTTTGAGATCAATGGCGCTGGCGACGTTCTGATCAATATTGTCCGTGCGGAGATGGGTCAGCACGTCGGTACGTCATTGGCTCAAATCGTGGCTGATGAGTTGGGAGCTGATTGGTCCAAGGTTTCATTTAAGCATGTCGATACAGACCCTAAATGGGGTGTAATGGTGACCGGCGGATCGTGGTCAGTGCATACGTCTTTTACCTTGCTGTCCCAAGCGGGCGCTGCGGGACGAACCATCATTATTGACGCGGCTTCAAAGCTGATGAGTGTCCCAGCTGAATCTTGTAGCGCTGAACGCGGTGTGGTCACGTCGGGTGATCAGTCACTGACCTTCGCTGAAATTATCATTAACGGTGATTTCTCGCGCGTTATTTCGGAGGAAGAGTTGGCGGCGATGCCCGTCAAGGCACCGGCTGAGCGAACCCTAATTGGTCGTGATTTGAGAAATCTTGACGTTGCCGCAAAGTCGGAGGGCTCTGCTGTCTATGGCTTGGACGCGGAATTGCCAGGAATGGTCTATGCCATGCCGTTACTGCCACCGACGCGCTACGGCAGTAAGGTAAATGGTATCGATGAATCAGCGGCCAAAACGATTCTTGGTTATATTGGCGCCATAGAAATCAATGACCCTAGTCAAACCGTCCAGGGGCATGTCGTGGTAGCAGCCGAGACCATGGCTGCGGTGTTGAAGGCAGTGAGGGCGGTTAGCGTCGATTGGACGCCCGGGCCCACGGCATCGATGACCGAGGCGGCGATTCTTGCTGAAGGTGTGCGGCTCGCAGCGGATCCTGAGGCGGGTGCGCTGTTCGTGAATGAGGGTGATGTCGGTTCTGCCAAGGCAAACGCGGCATCGACAATGTCAGCAACTTACACAACCGGCACGGCACTTCATTTCACGATGGAGCCTCAGAATGCGGTGGTCGAGTTTGACGCTGATGGAAAATGCCATATTCACGCGGGTAACCAGTGGCAATCGTTAATTCTTCCTTACCTCGCGCAAGCGTTGGAAATGCCGGAGACGGATATCATTATTCATCAGTACTACCTCGGGGGTGGTTACGGTAGACGGCTATTTGGTGATCAGATGATCCCAACAGCGTTGGCAGCTCGTTCGCTCGGGCGGCCCGTTAAGCTGATCTTCGACCGCGCTACTGACAGCCGATTTGACTGTGTTCGTTCGCCGTCGGTCTGCACATTCGAGGCATCGTTTGATGGCGATGGCATGTTGAGCGGTGTTGATCATGCTGTCGTGGCGGGTTGGCCGACCAAGAGTATGGCGCCGTTTTTTATTGGCCCGGGCATTGATGGAAAGGGGGAGCTGGATGCGTTTTCGATCAATGGCTCCGATCATTGGTACAGCCTGCCTGCCCATCGCGTGAGGGCGATTAACAACGGGCTCGCACAACAGACATTCTTGCCGGGTTGGCTGCGTGCCGTAGGGCCCGGATGGATTAGCTGGGGTGTTGAGAGTTTTCTTGACGAAATTGCTCACCAGCAAGGTCAGGACCCGGTGGCACTGCGATTAGGCTTGCTCGATGGCGTGGGCAAGCATGCAGGTGGAGAGGGCAGTACCGTGGGTGGAGCCAAGCGCCTTGCGGCTGTATTAAAGGATGTCAGCCAACGCGCTGGCTGGGGTCGTGATCTCCCAGTAAATGAGGGGCTTGGCGTTGCTGTCGGGCATGGTCAGGAGCGGGGCATGCCAACGTGGATAGCCTGCGTGGCTCACGTGGTCGTCGAACCGTCCTCCGGTGATGTGACGTTGAAGAAGTTATGGCAAACCATTGATGTGGGTACCGTGGTGAACCCTGATGGTGCTATGGCTCAAGCAGAGGGGGCCGCACTATGGGGTGTCAGCCTGGCACTTCATGAGGGAGCCCAGTTTGCCAATGGTGAAGTGGCAGAGCAGAACCTTGATCGTTATAAGCCTTTGCGTATGAGTGATGTTCCAGAACTCGATATCGTATTTGTTGATAGCGATGAGTTTCCAAGTGGTATGGGTGAACCACCGCTGATCCCGGTGGCGCCTGCCATTGGTAATGCAGTCTTTGCAGCAACCGGTAAGCGAGTGAGAGATTTACCCATAAAACTCATTTAAATGTGAGTGCAGAATAAGCGGGCCAATAGGCCCGTTTTTTTTTGTGTTAACAAAAGGTCGCGAAACGGTAATAACTGACAAGATATTGTAGTTGACACCACCCACCCTCACACCTAGAATTCGCTCTCTTTTTTTCGGGATCCCCACGCGGGTACCGGCTTTTTAGGAGATTGCTTGTGCAGAATCAACGTATTCGAATCCGCCTTAAGGCGTTCGATCACAAACTCATCGACGCTTCTACTCAGGAGATCGTTGAGACGGCACGCCGCACTGGCGCGCAGGTCCGTGGACCCATCCCACTTCCAACGAAGAAGGAAAAGTTCACCATCCTTGTTTCACCTCACGTGAACAAAGATGCGCGGGACCAGTACGAGATTCGCACACACAAGCGACTCATGGACATTATCGAGCCAACGGAAAAGACTGTTGACGCGTTGATGAAGCTAGACCTTGCTGCGGGCGTAGAAGTCCAGATCAGCTTGGGATAGAGACAATTTAAAAGTAAGCCTGCCCAGTTCGCTGGGTGTGTAACGAGTAAAGAATTTACTCGGCCATAGAGGGTTAAGCCCCGTACACGGAGAGGTTAGTACCATGACTGTGGGAATAGTCGGCCGTAAATCAGGTATGACACGAGTTTTTACCGAGGACGGCATATCAGTACCAGTGACCGTAGTGGAAGTAGTTCCAAACCGCGTCACTCAAATCAAAGAGCAGGATACCGATGGGTATCGCGCAATTCAGGTCACAGCGGGAAACCGCAAGGCCTCTAAAGTCAGCAAACCAGAAGCGGGTCACTTTGCCGCCGCAGGTGTTGAAGCCGGATCAGGACTCTGGGAGTTCCGTCTGGACGGCTCTGATGAGGCGTTCGAAGTGGGCGCTGAGCTGACTGTTGCACGATTTGAGCAAGGCCAGAAGGTCGATGTTGCGGGTCAGTCGAAAGGTAAGGGTTTCCAGGGCGCTGTTAAGCGCTGGAACTTCCGCACTCAAGACGCCACGCATGGTAACTCGCTGTCACACCGAGCACCCGGTTCGTTGGGTCAGTGTCAGACACCAGGTCGCGTCTTCAAGGGCAAGAAGATGGCGGGACATATGGGTGCTGAGCGTGTTACCACACAGGGCCTCGAAGTGGTTCGTGTTGATGTTGAGCGAAATTTGCTGCTCATCAAGGGTGCGGTCCCCGGTGCTCCCGGGGGCGACTTGATTGTTCGACCAACAACCAAGTCGCGAAATTAAGGAGGCTTACTGTGGAACTAAGTGTAGTTAAGCCCGGTAAGAAGAAGCCAGGCAAGGTTGAAGTCTCAGAAGCGACATTCGCTCGGGATTACAACGAGGCGTTGATTCACCAAGTTGTGACTGCCTACCTCGCAGGTGCACGTCAAGGCACGCGGGCGCAAAAGAACCGCTCAGCGGTTGCCGGTGGTGGTAAGAAGCCTTGGCGTCAGAAGGGCACGGGTCGTGCTCGTGCGGGAACTATCCGCTCACCAATCTGGCGTAGTGGTGGTGTGACCTTTGCGGCAACGCCGCAGGATCACAGCCAGAAGGTGAACAAGAAAATGTATCGCTCTGCGATGCGGTCAATTCTGTCGGAGTTGGCGCGAAGTGAGCGATTGGTCGTCGTGGAGAACATGAGTCTCGAGCAGCCCAAGACAAAGCTACTGGTCCAGGAGCTCAAGGGCTACGGACTCGAGAACGTGCTGATTGTGGCGTCTGAGGTAGACCAGAACTTGTACCTCGCATCGCGCAATCTGCACAAGGTTGACGTTCGGGATGTTGAGGGTGTTGACCCTGTCAGCCTGATCGCCCACGAGAAGGTGGTTATAACTGTCGATGCAGTGAAGAAGTTTGAGGAGGCGTTGGCATGAATCAGGAGCGTGTATTCCAGATCTTGATGGGGCCTCACGTGTCAGAGAAGGCAGCCATTGTTGCAGACGCGAACAACCAGTACGTGTTCAGGGTGGCGCTTGATGCTACTAAGGACGAGATCAAGCACTCGGTAGAGCAGCTGTTCAAAGTGACTGTAGACGACGTCAAGACTCTGCGCGTTAAAGGTAAAACGAAGCGCAACCGTTTTGGTTGGACCACGAAGCCCACTTGGAAGAAGGCTTACGTGCGTTTGGCGCAGGGTCAAGAGATTGACTTTGCGACGATCAATTAAGGGGTATAGGTCATGGCAGTCGTAAAAAGTAAACCGACATCAGCAGGCCGCCGTCATCACGTTCGCGTGGTGAACAAGGAGCTGCACAAAGGCGGGCCCTACGCGCCTCTGGTCGAGAAGAACTCGAAGACAGGTGGACGTAATAACCTCGGTCGCATCACAACGCGGCACATTGGCGGTGGTCACAAACACCACTACCGTGTCATCGATTTCAGGCGCACCAAGGACGGGATTCCCGCCAAGGTTGAACGCATTGAATACGATCCAAATCGTACAGCGCACATTGCGTTACTACTTTTCGCTGACGGCGAGCGCCGTTACATCATCGCTCCTAAGGGCGTTTTAGCGGGCGACGTACTGGTCTCGGGTGCGGCGGCCCCCATCAAGGCTGGTAACTGCCTGCCCATTCGTAATATTCCGGTCGGTGCTGTGATTCACGCCATTGAGCTCAAGCCTGGTAAGGGTGCCCAGTTGGCGCGTTCTGCAGGCGCGGCAGTTCAGCTGGTGGCTCGTGAAGGTCAGTACGCAACGATTCGCCTGCGTTCCGGCGAGATGCGCAAGGTGCCAGTTGATTGCCGAGCGACACTTGGTGAGGTCTCGAATAACGAGCACAGCCTTCGCAAGCTGGGTAAGGCCGGTGCATCGCGATGGCGCGGTATTCGCCCAACGGTCCGTGGTGTGGCAATGAACCCGGTAGATCACCCTCATGGTGGTGGTGAAGGACGTACCTCAGGTGGCCGTCACCCAGTCACTCCTTGGGGTGTTCCAACCAAGGGTTACAAGACTCGCAAGAACAAGCGGACGGACAACCTTATTGTTCGTCGTCGTAACAAGAAGTAAGGGGAGATAACAGATGCCACGTTCACTGAAGAAAGGCCCCTTCATCGATCTTCACTTGATGCAGAAAGTGGAGACAGCTCTAGAGGCTAACGATCGCCGACCCATTAAGACATGGTCGCGTCGTTCGATGGTCTCTCCCGATATGGTCGGTCTGACAATTGCTGTTCACAACGGTCGTCAGCACGTACCCGTACTAATCAACGAAGACATGGTAGGTCACAAGCTTGGTGAGTTTGCGGTAACGCGAACTTACAGAGGCCACATTGTCGATAAGAAAGCGAAGCGCTAAGGCCTACGGAGAAAGATGATGGAAGTCTCAGCAAAATTGCGCGGCGCACGCATCTCGGCTCAAAAAGCTCGTCTGGTCGCAGACCAGGTGCGTGGTATGCGTGTTGGTGACGCCTTAACGCTGCTCGAATTCAGCACCAAGAAAGGCGCTCACCTCGTCCGCAAATTATTGAACTCAGCTATCGCGAATGCCGAGAACAACAACGGCGCCGATGTTGATGAGTTACGTGTATCAACGATCTTTGTTGACGAGGGCATGACGATGAAGCGTATGCGTGCCCGAGCAAAAGGTCGTGGCGATCGAATTTTTAAGCGCACTTGCCATATCACGGTAGGTGTTGCTGACAACGAGAATTAAGGAGAGGACCGCATGGGTCAGAAGGTACATCCGACTGGTATCCGCTTAGGTGTGGTCAAGGACCACAACTCGGTTTGGTATGCAGACAGCAAGAGCTACGCGTCGCAGCTGGTAACAGACCTCGAAGTACGTGAGTACATCTTGAAGCGTCTGGATGCTGCATCGGTTAGCCGTGTTGTCATCGAGCGTCCTGCACAGACAGCGCGCGTCACTATTCATACGGCGCGCCCTGGCATCGTCATCGGTAAGAAGGGCGAGGACGTTGAGTCACTCCGTAAGGAGTTGAGTGGTCGCATGGGCGTTCCTGTCCACATCACTATTGAAGAGATTCGCAAGCCCGACATGGATGCGCGTCTTGTAGCTCAAAATGTTGCCCAGCAGCTCGAGCGTCGAGTCATGTTCCGTCGGGCGATGAAGCGTGTGGTTCAGAACGCGATGCGCCAAGGCGCGGAAGGCATCAAAGTGCAAGTGAGCGGCCGTCTTGGCGGTGCGGAAATTGCGCGGACAGAATGGTATCGCGAAGGTCGCGTGCCACTGCACACCCTGCGCGCCGACATCGATTACGCAACCTACGAAGCACACACTACGTACGGCGTCATCGGCGTCAAGGTATGGATTTTCAAAGGCGAAATCATCGGTGATACCGATGAGGGCCAGGAAGCGCCACGTCGCGCTACCGCGAGATAATTGGGCGAGGACTGAAGTATGTTGCAACCCAAGCGAATGAAGTTCCGCAAGATGCAGAAAGGCCGTAACCGCGGTCTGGCAGAGCGGGGCAGTAAGGTAAGTTTTGGCGAGTACGCTTTGAAAGCGACTGGCCGTGGCCGGATTACGGCGCGCCAGATCGAAGCGGCTCGACGAACCATGACGCGTCACATTAAGCGTGGCGGGAAAATCTGGATTCGTATTTTTCCTGATAAGCCAATCACTGGTAAGCCCCTCGAGGTTCGTCAGGGTAAAGGTAAGGGTAACGTTGAGTACTGGGTAGCTCAGATCCAGCCAGGCCGAGTGTTGTACGAGGTAGAAGGCGTTTCTGAAGAGTTGGCACGCGAGGCATTTGCACTTGCGGCGGCAAAACTTCCGGTACAGACAACATTTGTTAAGCGATCGGTGATGTGATGAAAGCGAGTGAACTAGGAGAGAAGTCGGTCGACGATCTGAATAAGCAGTTGCTCGATTTGCGTGAAGAGCAGTTCAAGCTCCGCATGGCAAAGGCAACAGGTCAGCTCGGTCAGACACACTTATTGAAGCAGACGCAGCGTGATATCGCGCGTGTCAAAACAGTATTGCAGCAGAAGGCAGGTCAGTGATGGAAGCAGCGCAAGGCACAGCTCGTACGTTACAGGGTCGCGTTGTTAGCGACAAGATGGACAAGACGATCACTGTATTGATCGAGCGACGCGTGAAGCACCCCGTTTACGGCAAGTACATCACGCGTTCTTCAAAAGTACACGCTCACGACGAAGGCAACCGTGCGGGCATGGGTGACACAGTATTGGTCGCCGAGTCGCGTCCGCTGTCCAAGACTAAGTCATGGAAATTGGTTGACGTTGTTGAGACAGCGACTGACATCGCTTGAGTTAAAGGACCAATGCGGCACGATGCCGCGGTATGAGGTGGGGAAATGATTCAGACTGAATCGTATTTGGAAGTAGCAGACAACAGCGGTGCCCGTCGTGTTATGTGCATCAAGGTGTTGGGCGGCTCTAAGCGTCGATATGCGCGCGTGGGCGACATCATCAAGGTGACTGTTAAAGAGGCGATCCCCCGCGGCAAGGTCAAGAAGGGTCAGGTCATGCGTGCTGTTGTAGTTCGCACTCGCAAGGGTGTTCGTCGCCCCGACGGCTCGCTGATCAAGTTCGATGAGAACGCGGCGGTGTTGCTGAACAACTCAGATGCGCCGATTGGCACTCGTATCTTCGGCCCTGTCACACGCGAGCTGCGTGGCGAGAAGTTCATGAAGATCATCTCACTTGCGCCAGAAGTAATCTGAGTAGCCGGTAGCTAGGAGAGAAGGTAATGGCAAAGATTAAGCGCGACGACGAAGTAATCATCATCGCAGGTCGAGATAAGGGCAAGCGCGGCACCGTGCGTCAGGTCCTAGACACTGGCAAGTTGATTGTATCGGGCGTCAACATGATCAAGAAGCACACCAAGCCGAACCCGCAAGCGGGTGTTGCAGGTGGCATCGTTGAGAAGGAAGCGCCAATTCAGATTTCAAATGTAGCTATCTACAACGCAGTCGCAGGTCGCGGTGATCGTGTTGGCTACAAAGTGGAAGACGGCAAAAAGGTTCGAATTTACAAGTCGACCGGCGACGCGATTGACGCGTAACCGAAGGCTCTTGAGGTAGCTACTAATGGCAACGCTTAAAGATAGATATCGCAGTGAGATTGCGCCAAAGCTCAAAGAAGAGCTGGGCCTCACGAATGTGATGGAAGTACCGCGCGTCACCAAGATCACTCTGAATATGGGTGTCGGTGAGGCAGTTGGAGACAAGAAGGTTCTTGAAAATGCAGTCGCGGACATGCAGAAGATTGCAGGTCAGAAGCCCATCGTAACCAAGTCGCGCAAGTCGATTGCGGGCTTCAAGATCCGCGACGGTTGGCCGATTGGATGCAAGGTCACATTGCGCGACGAGCGCATGTACGAGTTTTTAGAGCGCCTGATTGCTATTGCGATCCCTCGTATTCGTGACTTCCGTGGTATCAGCGGTAAGCAGTTTGATGGTCGCGGTAATTTCGCGATGGGTGTTACCGAGCAAATTATTTTTCCTGAGATCGATTACGACCAGGTTGATAAGTTGCGGGGCATGGACATTGTAATCACCACGTCGGCTAAGAACGACGAACAAGGGCGTGCGTTGTTAAGCGCCTTTAACTTCCCATTCAGGGGCTGAGGCAGAGTTATGGCTAAGAAATCGATGGTGGCCAGAGAGAATAAGCGCGCTCGTATTGTTGCTAAGTACGCGGCGAAGCGGGCCAAGTTGAAAGAAACAATCGCTGACGTTAATGCGAGTGATGATGCGCGTTGGGAAGCCCAGATTGCGCTCCAGAAGTTGCCGCGAAATGCGAGCCCCGTGCGCCAGCAGCGTCGTTGCCAGATTACTGGTCGGCCGCATGGTGTTTACCGCAAGTTCGGGTTATGCCGAAACAAGTTACGTGAAGCTGCGATGCGCGGCGATGTACCAGGCTTAGTTAAGTCAAGCTGGTAACGGAGACGAACGACTATGAGTATGCAAGATCCCATCAGTGATATGTTGACTCGCGTGCGCAATGCGCAAATGGCGGGTAAGAAATTCGTCGACATGCCTGGATCGAAATTGAAAGCCGCTGTAGCGAAGGTACTTGAGGACGAGGGCTATATTGCTGGTCATCGTGTTGATGCTGGTGAGGACAAGCCCCGTCTTAGTATCGAACTAAAGTACTACAACGGTAAGCCTGTCATTGCTGAAATTGAGCGTTTCAGCAAGCCCTCTTTGCGCCGTTACGCGGGCAAAGATGGTATGCCAAGCGTCCGCGGTGGCCTGGGCGTCGCGATTGTCTCAACCTCTAAAGGTGTGATGACTGATCGTGCAGCCAAGGCACAGGGCGTTGGCGGCGAAGTGCTCTGCACAGTCTTTTAATTGGTAGCGGGAGAATCGATTCATGTCACGTGTAGCGAATAACCCCGTCAACCTCCCTAAGGGCGTTGAAGTCAATATTAATGGCAGTAACGTTTCTGTGAAGGGTGGCAAAGGGACAATGGAAATGACGTTGACGGACGGCATCGGCATCGATGTCAACGAAGGCGTTGCGCAGATTACTTTTGACTTTGATACCAACCGAGCCATGGCCGGTACCACACGAGCGTTGTTGAACAACCTGGTGGTTGGCGTAAGCGACGGTTGGGAAAAGAAGCTGGTATTGAATGGCGTTGGTTATCGCGCCAAGGCGGCAGGCAAGACGGTTAATTTGAACCTCGGTCTGTCGCATCCAGTCGATTACGAACTGCCTGAAGGCCTGTCTGCAGAGACGCCAACTCAGACAGAAATCGTAATTCGAGGTACTGATAAGCAGGCGGTGGGCCAGGCAGCAGCGGAGATTCGCAGCTTCCGTCCGCCAGAGCCATACAAGGGTAAAGGTATCCGTTACGCCGACGAGTATGTACGGCGTAAGGAAGCCAAGAAGAAGTAGCGGGTAGAGCGATGAATGATAAGACTCAGGCGCGTTTGCGCCGCGCACGCAAGTCGCGTGTTCGTATGCGTACCGCAGGTGACGTGCGTCTCACTGTGAATCGCACTCCGCGGCACATTTACGCGCAGATCATCAATGGCGAAGGCAATCGTGTATTGGCGCAGGCCTCAACGCTCGATAAGGACCTCCGCAGTGGTGCGACCGGTAATATCGAAGCCGCAGCGGCTGTCGGTAAGTTGGTTGCTGAGCGCGCCAAGGCCGCGGGCGTAACCGAGGTGGCATTTGATCGTTCTGGTTACAAGTATCACGGACGAGTTAAAGCGCTTGCTGACGCAGCGCGTGAAGGCGGATTGGAGTTTTAAGTTATGGCAAACGATAAGAGACAGGGCGATCAGCGCACTGAAGGAGATCTTCAGGAGAAGCTGGTCCAAGTTAACCGTGTTGCCAAAACTGTAAAAGGCGGCCGTATCATGAGCTTCACTGCATTGACTGTTGTCGGCGACGGGAACGGTCGTGTTGGCTTCGGTCGCGGTAAGGCCCGCGAAGTGCCAGTCGCTATTCAGAAAGCGATGGAAGCAGCACGCCGCAACATGATATCGGTTGAACTCGTAAACGGTACGCTTCAGTACCCCGTGAAAGCCCGGCACGGTGCGTCAAAGGTCTACATGCAGCCAGCCTCTGAAGGTACAGGTGTTATTGCAGGTGGTGCGATGCGTTCAGTACTTGAAATTGCCGGTGTGCAGAACGTTCTGGCGAAGTGCTATGGCTCAACAAATCCCGCCAACGTAGTGCGAGCGACTTATAACGGTCTGCGCGACATGGTTTCACCCGAAGACGTTGCTGCAAAACGTGGCAAGTCAGTTGAAGAAATCTTCAGCTAAGAGGAATTAGGTGATGAGCAAAGAAATGATCAAAGTGAAGCTGGTGAAAAGCACCAATGGTCGCCTGAGGAATCACCAAGCTTGCGTGCGCGGCTTGGGTCTTCGTCGCATAGGCCACACCGTCGAAGTCGAAGATACGCCTTCAGTGCGCGGCATGATTAACAAGGTTAACTACTTGGTACGAGTAGAGGAGCAGGCGTAATGGGTGATGAACTCCGTTTGAATTCTTTAAGTCCTGCACCTGGCGCGAAGCGAGATGCGAAGCGCGTTGGTCGTGGAATCGGTTCTGGTGTGGGTAAGACTGCAGGACGTGGTCACAAAGGTCTGAAGGCGCGCTCTGGCGGTACAGTTCGTGCTGGCTTTGAGGGTGGTCAGATGCCGCTTCAGAAGCGTTTGCCAAAATATGGTTTTACCTCGCGTATCAGCAGGACAACGGCTCAGGTGCGCCTCCACGAACTCAATCGTGTAGAAGGTGACACCGTTGATCTGGCGGCATTGAAGGCGGCGGATCTTGTAAAAGACGATGCGTTGCGCGCGCGCGTTTTCCTGTCGGGTGAAATCGGTAAGGCAGTTAATGTCAAAGGCCTCAAGGTGACCAAGGGTGCACGTGAAGCCATTGAAGCTGCTGGCGGAAGTGTCGAGGCGTAAGCATGGCTAACGGTATGCCATCAATGAACAACGCGGGTATGGGGGAGTTATTCCGCCGTCTCCGTTTTGTTCTTATTGCTTTGGTGATCTACCGAATTGGGACTCACATCCCGGTACCCGGCATCGACCCTGCACAGCTCTCGGCCTTATTTGATCAGAATCAGGGAACGATCCTAGGTTTGGCCAACGTCTTCTCGGGCGGTGCACTCGAGCGCATGAGTATTTTGGCGCTGGGCATCCTTCCCTACATTTCGGCTTCTATCATCATGCAGTTGATGACGGCTGTTACGCCCGAACTCGACGCGATTAAGAAGGAAGGTGAAGCAGGTCGTAAGAAAATCAGCCAGTGGACCCGTTACTTGACGGTTGCCCTTGCGCTGGTCCAGGGCACCGGTATGACGGTTGGCTTAGCGAATCAAGGCTTAACCTACGACTCCAGCCTCGGCTTCTACGTCATTGCTATTACGTCGCTGGTGACTGGTGCAGTCTTCATGATGTGGTTGGGTGAACAGATCACTGAGAAGGGTATTGGTAACGGTATATCCCTCTTGATTTTTGCTGGTATCGTTGCGGGCTTACCTCAAGCGATTGGACAGTCGCTCGAACAGGCGCGACAGGGTGAGCTTAATATCCTGATTCTGTTGGGCGTACTGGCGCTCGCTATTATCGTGATCGCGCTCGTGGTCTTCATTGAGCGTGGTCAGCGGCGAATCACTGTTAACTATGCGAAGCGACAGCAAGGTCGTCAAATGTACCAAGCTCCCGCGTCGCACCTGCCATTAAAGGTCAACATGGCGGGCGTCATTCCCGCGATTTTTGCAAGTTCGATATTGTTGTTCCCAGCGTCGGTCGCACAATGGTTCGGCAGTGCTGACAGCTCTGATTGGTTGCAGGACTTGGCAGTGGCGATTGGTCCCGGTCAGCCGCTCAACATTATTTTGTTTACTGGCTTTATCGTCTTCTTCTGTTTCTTCTACACCGCGCTGATGTTTAACCCTAGCGAAGTGGCGGATAACCTGAAGCGTTCTGGCGCATTTGTGCCAGGTATTCGACCCGGTCAGCAAACAGCAAATTATATCGACGGCGTGTTAACGCGTCTGACGATTTTTGGATCCGCTTACATCGCGTTGGTGTGTCTGTTGCCACAGTTCCTGGTTGTAATGTTCAACGTCCCCTTCTATCTGGGCGGAACATCGATGCTCATCGTAGTCGTTGTGGTAATGGACTTCATGGCGCAGGTCCAGAGTCACTTGATGTCGCACCAGTACGAAGGTGTGATGAAGAAAGCAAACCTAAGCAATATCGGCTCAGCAGGCCGGGTTCGCTAGGTCTTGGGAGAGAGAAATGAAAGTCCGAGCTTCGGTTAAGAAAATTTGTCGTAACTGTAAAGTCGTTCGTCGCAATCGAGTGGTCCGCGTGATCTGCTCTAGCGATCCACGTCACAAGCAGCGTCAAGGCTAATTTCGGAGTGGAAATTTAGGACCGCCAACTCGATGTGGTCCAAACGATGTGACAGAACGTCACTCAACAATGGAGATTGGTAATGGCACGTATTGCCGGTGTAAACATCCCTGAGAACAAGCATGCAGTGATCTCACTGACATACATTTATGGCGTGGGTCGCACGCAGGCGAAGCGGTTGTGCGCGGCGTCAAATATTCCAGAGAGCACCAAGATTGGAGAGCTTTCGGAAGCTGAATTGGATCAGTTGCGTGGCCTCGTTTCAGAACTGACTGTCGAGGGTGACCTGCGACGTGAGGTGTCGATGAACATCAAGCGTTTGCTCGACCTCGGTTGTAACCGTGGCCTGCGTCACCGGAAGGGTTTGCCCCTTCGCGGTCAGCGCACGAAGACAAATGCGCGCACGCGTAAGGGTCCCCGTAAGCCGATTCGTAAGTAATGGATGGAGTGCGTTAGCGCTCTTCACATGTGTAGCTACATCCCAATTTGTAGCGTTGATATAGAGATAGGATAAACAATGGCAAAGCAAGCCAAAAAGACAACCAAAAGAAAGATTACCAAGCAGGTAGTCGACGGTGTTGCGCATATCCATGCGTCGTTCAATAACACCATCGTAACGATTACTGACCGCCAGGGTAATACCTTGAGCTGGGCCACTGCGGGTGGTTCAGGCTTCCGCGGTTCGCGAAAGTCCACTCCCTTTGCTGCGCAGGTTGCTGCCGAGCGTGCGGGAGAAGCGGCTAAAGAATACGGCCTCAAAAATCTTGATGTCGAAGTGAAGGGCCCCGGACCCGGTCGCGAGTCAGCGGTTCGCGCACTAAACGGCTGCGGCTACAAAATCACCAACATTACTGACGTGACTCCGATTCCACACAACGGTTGTCGCCCACCTAAGAAGCGTCGCGTTTAATTACGCCGCCTGAGGAAACAGATAAATGGCTCGATATATTGGACCTAAATGTAAGCTTTCGCGTCGCGAAGGTACCGATCTTCAGCTCAAGAGCGGCGTTCGTGCACTCGAGAGCAAGTGTAAGGCAGAGACTGCACCTGGCATGCACGGCGCACGCCGTGGCCGTCTGTCAGATTACGGCGTTCAGTTGCGTGAGAAGCAGAAAGTACGTCGAATCTACGGCGTGTTAGAGAAGCAGTTCCGCAACTACTACAAAGAAGCTGCGCGCCTTAAGGGTGCAACCGGTGAAAACCTGCTGCAGCTCTTGGAAAGCCGTCTCGATAACGTTGTGTACCGCATGGGTTTCGGTTCCACACGTTCAGAGGCGCGCCAGTTGGTTTCTCACAAAGGCATCTTGGTTAACGGACGAGTGGTTAACATTCCGTCTTATCAAGTAGCGCCTGGCGATGTTGTCTCCGTTCGTGAGAAAGCTAAGAAGCAGCTGCGTATACAGTCGGCAATGGGCCTTGCAGAACAGCGTCCTGATCTTGTTTGGATCGAGGTTAACGCTGAGAAGCTTGAGGGCACCTTTAAGTCGAAGCCCGAGCGACAGGATCTACCGAGCGAAATTAACGAGAACCTGATCGTCGAGCTGTACTCCAAGTAAGGCTTGATTGCGTACAGCTAACTACACCGAATTCTTGAACGGGAAACACTATGCAAAATTCAGTAAATGAGTTTCTTACCCCACGCGTTATCAAGGTGGATGAAAAGTCACAAACCCGCGCGCTTGTCACACTCGAGCCGCTTGAGCGAGGCTTTGGTCACACGCTAGGCAATGCACTACGTCGTATCTTGCTGTCATCGATGCCTGGTTGCGCTGTTACTGAGGTAGAGATTGACGGCGTCTTGCACGAGTACTCAGCTATCGAGGGCGTGCAGGAAGACGTTATCGAGATTCTGCTGAACCTCAAGGGCGTCGCCTTGGTCATGAACGGTAAAGATGAAGCCGAGTTGACACTGACTGCATCGGGTGCGGGTGTTGTGACTGCGGGTGATATCCAGACAGACCACGACATCGAGATCCGTAACCCTGAGCACGTTATTTGTACTGTGACTGGTGATCAGCCGCTGATGATTCGCCTTGTCGTACAGCGTGGCCGTGGCTACTCGCCAGCTGACTCTCGTGCTGACAGCGACGAAGAGACACGATCAATCGGTCGTCTGCAATTGGACGCATCGTTCTCGCCTATCCGTCGTGTCAGCTACGTTGTTGACTCTGCGCGTGTCGAGCAGCGTACTGACCTCGATAAGCTGGTCATCGATCTCGAGACAAACGGCACGATCGATCCGGAAGAGGCGATTCGCCGCGCGGCAACGATTCTCCAGCAACAGCTGGCAGTCTTTGTTGACCTTGAGGGTCAGACACAAGCCGCCGCCGCTGACGCAGCCGATGAAGTTGATCCAATCTTGCTTCGTCCTGTTGACGACCTCGAGCTCACGGTTCGCTCCGCGAACTGCCTCAAGGCCGAAAACATTTACTACATTGGCGACTTGGTTCAGCGAACCGAGGTTGAGCTTCTGAAGACCCCCAACCTGGGTAAGAAGTCGCTGACAGAAATCAAAGACGTACTCGCATCACGTGGCTTGTCCTTGGGCATGCGTCTTGAGAACTGGCCACCAGCAAGCTTGAAAGACGACGAGCGTCTTCTGAGCGTTTAACACTCTTAATTATTACAGATGATTTAGCGCTTACTCGAGAGTAAGTCAGACAGTAAAAGGGAATCGTCATGCGCCATCGTCATAGTGGTCGACAACTTAACCGGAACAGCTCGCACAGAAAGGCGATGTTCCGAAACATGACAGTGTCACTGGTCGAGCACGAGCTGATCAAGACGACTGTTGCCAAAGCAAAGGAGCTCCGTGGTTATGCAGAGCCTCTCATCACTTTGGCTAAAAACGACAGTGTTGCTAACCGTCGACTCGCTTTTGATCGCACACGATCTAAAGAGGCTGTTGGTAAGCTCTTCACTGAGCTCGGTCCTAGGTATCAAGAGCGTCCCGGAGGTTATATCCGCATTCTTAAGTGTGGTTACCGTGCCGGAGACAAGGCGCCAATGGCGTACGTTGAACTCGTAGATCGTCCAGTACCTGAGGTGTATGACGAGCTAGAGGAGATGGATGACGAGTAAGTCGTTGTTCCATTGGTGAGGAATTAAAAAAGCCGCGATTAATCGCGGCTTTTTTTGTTTTGCGGTTTTGTTTGCCGGCTTTTGTCCACCAGTTTTAGCCGTTTGCGGCGCTTATTCGAATAGCGACGCGAAGCGTTGATGGCGCTGTTGGTCACCGCTGGCCCGAATTCGACCGTTGGTAAGCGCCTCCATCATCGATAATTCATCGGTCAGAATGGCGATGATGGTTTGACGATCGGTGGTCCATTGGCCGGACGTTGCTCGCTCCATGTCGGGCCAACTCACTCGCAGAATATTATTGATGAGATGTAGATCAAAGGTCTCGCCATCTGTGAGTGCGAGTCGAACGACGATATCCACGTTGTCGGCTTGCTCCGCAATCACCCGATTTCGAAGTCGTGAAAGAAGCTCGCTGTCATCAACCGCACGGAGCGACCCGGCAACAGGTGCTCTTAGCATACGATCGAAGTCAATATCGCCGTTTTCCTCAGCAACTAGCCCCAGCAGATAGTTGCGCTGATTGGTGCTGCTGGTGACTTGTGCGAATCGAATTGAGGCTTGCTGTCGAACCTGTCGTGCCTGGTCGTCACTGGAGTCGACGAGTATAAGATAGGTTGCGAGTCGTGCGGCCCATTGGGGATCGCTGGCTGTTGTATCAGCAGCCATCTGTAGGATTTTTTCTCGGCCACCCAAGGCGGGCACGAGGCGTTGTGCCTCGTCGTAAGCGTTATGCGAGAGATAATCCATCCAGTCGTCGATGAAGCCCGCCCGCTTGGTAAAGCGCTGCTGCATCATCCATTCCCATCGATGGTAGTAAGGCTGTAACTGCGGGTGCGCAGCAACGGACGGGGGCAGCTCGATAGTATTCAGCAAATCATCGACCGACCGGTTAGTTAAATAAAAGCGGTCAACTTGATCGATTAGAAACTGAATAGTGTCCCGTGTCAGCGTCATCAATTCGCGGATTTCCGCGTGATCGTCAATGATGCTGCTGTGCCCCGGCACGATCGCGAGCGGGTCTAGATCGATGGTCTTTTGCACCGATGCCATCATCTTGTTGGGATCACGACCCATTTCAAATCTTGCCGTTTCGACAGCGGGGAAGACCCCATGCGGTGGCGCGTCTCCGCTGAATAAAATCCGATCCTCCGGTAACCACACCCATAAGTGCTCGGGCACGTCACCCTCGGCAGGGAAAATTTCTAAGGAAACGCCGTCTATGGTGACTTCAATTTTTTCAGCGACGTCTATCGTCGGCGGGTAACTCAAGGTATCGTTTCGCTCGAGTCGTGGGCTTGGACCAATACCATTGCCCACCGTACCGTCAAGGCCGTCAGGAATCGGAATGCCCATTTGCATAAAGGCGCGTCGTAAGGTGGCTTTGTGGGTGACGCTTTGCCCCATAGCGACGGTTGCCTCCCAGTCAGCGGGCCCATACACCGGTATATCTGCTGAGGCATCGGTCAGAACCGCTTGAATGCCCCCGTAGTGGTCCATGTGGAGATGGGTATAGATAACCGCGACGATCGGCTTGTTCGTGTATTCACGCAGCAGCTTCATTGCGTTTGCTGTTGGGGTGGGGAACCAGCCTGCATCTACCACAATGATTCCGGTATCGCCCTCGATAAAACCAAAATTCGAGTACCCCATGAACTCGGCACCATAAACCCGAGTGCCTAATTTCTTCAGCCCGGGAATCAGTGTTTGCTGATGGGCTAAGACGGTTGGATTTACCCGTTGGTCCGAGGGAGCAGTAACGGCTTGGGCGTGACCTAGGGGCGCAAGTCCAAAGCCGAGCAAAAGAAACAAAAACGTCTTCATGAAAAGATCCGTATTGTTATTGTTAGACAACGATAAGGTTTAAGAACAGGCGGACTCAGAGCCCACTCGAACTTACTTGTGTAAAACCACTGGCATGTATTCGATGCCGCGGACAAAGTTGGAGAGCACGCGCTTCGGTTCGCCCACCACTTCCACGTCGCTATAACGTTTGAGAATCTCTTCCCAGACGATGCGTAATTGCATCTCGCCAAGGCGATTGCCCATGCAGCGGTGTATGCCAAACCCGAATGACAGATGCAAGCGCGGATTGGCGCGGTCGATAATAAATTCGTTGGCTTTTTCAATGACCGATTCGTCTCGGTTGCCCGACACATACCACATGACAACCTTGTCGCCTTTCTTGATTAACTTACCGCCCAGTTCGACATCTCGTGTTGCGATGCGTCGCATGTGCATAAGCGGGGTCTGCCAACGAATGATTTCGGGGACTAAAGACTTAATCAGTCCATGATCGGCTTTAAGCTTGTTAAACTGATCTCGGTTTTCGTTAAGCGCTAAGACGCCACCCGACAGACTGTTTCTGGTGGTGTCATTGCCGCCAATAATAAGTAGCCCTATATTACCTAAGTACTCTAATGGGCGGTCGACCATATCATTCGTATCAGGATGATTGGAAAGCGCGGTAATGAAGTCCATTGAGTCCGACTGTCCACCTGAGCGTAGATGCCATAGTTCCGTAAAGTAGCCCAGGCATTCGTACATGGCTTTGGTCCGCTCTTCTGCGTTGGCATCTCCCCCTGCAATTTCGGGGATGGCGCCGGCCATATCTGACCAGTAGGTGAGCTTTGCTCGGTCCTCGAAAGGGAAGCCGAAAATAGTCGCTAGCATCTGGGTAGTGAGGTTTATGGAGACGTTGCTGACCCAGTCAAACGGCTCTCCTACAGGGAGCGCATCAAACATCTCGCTGACCCGAGTACGGATGAGTGACTCCATTTGAGCCAAGTTCTTGGGTGCAACCACCGGCTGAACGACGGCGCGCTGCACATCATGCCTCGGTGGATCCATAGCAATGAATTGCTCGACGGGAACATCGTCTCCGTAGTCACCAATGGTGATCGCAGGTTCAGATGAAAAGGCCTCATGGTTTGAGTCAACCGCTACGATATCGTCATAGCGCGTCACTGACCAAAAGCCACCAAAGAGTTCGTTTGATGTGTAGTGCACCGGGTCGTCACGACGAAGGCGCTCAAAGTACGCGGGCCACGTATCCTTGAGATAAATGTGTGGATCGCTGACATCAATATCAGCGGTTGCACCGAGTGAGAGATGTGAGGGCACGTTCATGGACTTGTACCTACTTATTCAGTTGAGCCTTGGTAATGAGAAAATGAAAACAGCCGGACCTTCTCAGAGTGTCACTTACTTAGCACTCGACTAAATTTTAGACCAGATGAAAAGGGCGGCGTTTGAGTTGTAAAAAAAACCGCTCGGTTAGAGCGGTCTCTATTCGTAATAAAGCAATTGACTCAAAAGCCTAAGCCTTTAGAACTCGTATGCCACCGTTACCCCGTAGATGGCTGTAGTTCCGGAGTAAATGAAGTGCGAGCCTCTAGCAACAGGGAGGTCAGCGGCACCTGTTGCATACAACTCATCACCGATATTTCTGCCATAGGCCATAACCAACCAATTGTCGGTTCTGATACCAGCCCGAATGTTGTAGAGCTGGAATCCATCTTGATAATCGACGGAGTCACGGTCGCCGGTCATAAAGTAACCATCTGTAAAGTTGGCATCAAAATGTGTAAACCACATCATGTCCTGACTAATGGGCGTTGCATATTCGAGAATTATTGACCCACTGTACTCGGCACCTAACTGAGCGCCGCTGATATCTTGGACTTGGCCTGCGGGTGCACCAGTAGCATCAAAAAGTTGCTGACAGCCATCAGCACTCGTTACCGGGGATGCAGATGTCAAAGCCCCGAGACCTTGAACGGCACTTTGCTGCAATGCAGTGCACGCAGCACCCTCAAACTTGTCGTACTGGGCATCTAACAAACCTACCGCCGCTATAACCTTAAACTCATCGGACAGTTTCCACTGCATATCCATTTCAAATCCATTGGATGTGGAGCTACCAGCGTTAGCGATGACAAATCCAGTGCCCTGGAAGGTCGAAACCTGCTGATCCTGATATTCGCTAGTAAACAAATTCCAGTTAAGTGTCATATCACCGTCCAGCAATGTGTGTTTGCCGCCCAGTTCGATTGACCAACCGGTCTCGTCATCAAACTCGAAGCCAACACCAGGCTGATCGCGTAGCGCGGTTCTCTGGCCGTTGACGTTAGCGAATACGGGATCTTGATCGATTGCTGCATTGAAGCCACCACTCTTGAAACCCTCAGAGTAGGTGAGGTAGTAGCTACTGTTATTATCGGGTGTCCATGACAAAGCAACGCCCGGCAATAACTGATCGGTAGAACGACTTTCGTCGAAGTCCGTCTCATAGCGACCCAGCAGCGAAGCAAGCAAACTGTGTCCCATAAATGCACCAAGGTTCATTCCGGGCCCAATGCCCGAGAAGTCGACGGCGGTAGCAATACCGCCCCCACTGAGCCCGGCGCCTGCCCTTGAGGTGCCATCGTAGGTCACGTCGGTAATCGCAACGACATCCTTGTCCTCTTCGGTGTACCGTAGGCCCAAGGTGAGGTTCAGCGTGTCGCTGAGGTCGTAGCTAACTTGAGCAAAGATGGCTTGTGACTTTGTATCTTGTGTCCAGTCTGCCATCCCACCCATTGCATTAAACATTGTCACGCCTGGCATGCCCGGGGTGACACTTGCGAAACCTCCCAGGTTTGCGAGCGACGCACCACCAAAGGTTGGCACAGGCGTGTTTATACCTACACCTGGCCCCAGTAGGTTGTCTAGCTGAGCCGGACTATAGGCAAATGCGGTGGGTAGACCAAAAATAGCTGCCACCGTGGCAGGTGCACCAAACGTACCATCGAGTACTGTGAGACGCTGGATGTGCTGGGTGGATTCAAGGTAGTTGAGACCTACGGTCCAATAAAGATCATCGCCGCCTCCCGCTAAGCGCAGTTCGTGCGAATTTTGATCAAATTGCTGATCATCACTGCGACCAATAAAACGAAGAGGACCCCAATCGGCGTCCAGACCATCTTGAAAGTTGTACTCCGAGTAACCCGACGTCCAGGTCAAACTAACGTCATTATCGAACTCGTGAGAGATATTCAAAGACCACTCTTCGTTCTCCGTATTCGTGCCTTCAAGTCGCTCATCTGGGCCACCTATACCGAGTTGACGACCACTTAAGGCCGCCCCGCCAATCGAGTAACCAGCACGGTAATACTCTCCAACAGGAGCATTTGGGAATAGAGCCCCGTTTAACGCGTACCCAGCTTGATCCAATGGTGCGAGGAATTGCGTGGGCTGAAATAGTGTAATGAACGATGTTGCCCCCACTCGGTCATGATCGCTATACAGGTACTTCATGTCGACCAGAGTGTTCTCGCCAGCCTCCCAGCGAGTACTGATTCGAAAGATTTGCTCCTCAGTTTGCGGCGCCGTATCGAAAGCTGCAGGGAATTCCTCTGCGTATTTGTTGTCGAGGTATCCCTCGTCAGATCGTTCACGCGCGGCTATTCTCACGGCAAAGGTGTCTGAAAGACTTCCCTGCAGGTAGCCCTCGTAAATCTGCCCATCATAGCTTTCGTGGCTCATGGCGAGACGACCGGTGGTCTCACCTCCGACGTCAGGCGACGCAGAGCGAATATTGACTGCGCCAGCCAACGTATTTTTTCCGAACAGCACGCTTTGCGGACCTCGAAGCACTTCTATCTGTGCTAGATCGAAGAAGCCCAGACGAATCTGACGCATTCGACCGAGGTAGACTCCGTCCACAAATGTACCGACCGATTGTTCGAACGACTGGTTCGCGCCGACAGAGATACCACGCAGTGTGATTGAGGTTGCAATGGCATTTTCCGAGACGTCGAAGTTGGGGACGTAACTATCTAGGTCGTTAAAGCTGTTGATCGCAGCGTCTTGAATTCGATCGCCACTAATTGCGGTAATCGAAATGGGTACGTCTTGAAGGCTTTGCTCTCGCTTCTGCGCTGTGACAACAATTTCTTCGAGTTGTGCTTGAACAGTTGTGCCTTGCAACAAAAACGTTGCGAAGACAGCCGCGGCTATCGGTTTACGATACATGCTGGTGCTCCCGTATTAATTATAGTTTTGAATTGTGCAACATAAGCATAGTGCTATTGCCTTTGCTAGCAAGCCGTTTTACTCTCAGAGCTATTGATGGTCGTAATAACATTTATTTCAAATTTTTATTTGACATATATAAGATTTTGGACGGCCCGCGATATCTTACAAATGATAATTAAAGGAGAGCGTATGAAGTCTCACGCAAACAAGTTGGCAATAGCAGTCGCTACCGCCTCCCTAGCAGTGTCAGGTCTCAGCCAAGCTCAGGTGCTGGAAGAGGTAGTGGTTACCGCTGCAAAGGTTGAAGCCTCTATCCAAGATACTCCCATTGCGGTAAGTGCGTTTTCGCAGGAAGCTCTTGATTCGCAGTTGATAAATGACACGTCCGCAATGCAGTTTTCGGTGCCAAACTTGAACATGACCAAAGGTAATTTTACCGCTGGTGATATTCGTATCAGGGGTATTGGATCAGGCGCGATCGGCACATTTGGGGATTCAGGTGTGGGTATCCACGTTAATGGAATTTACCAAGTTTCGACCCGAATCTTTGAAACACAATTTTTGGATATGGAGCGTGTAGAGGTGCTTCGTGGACCGCAAGGAACACTGTATGGCCGTAATACGACAGGTGGCGTTATAAACCTAATTACCGCCAAAGCGGACCCCACCGAGTTTAATGCGAGTATAGATGCGACCGTCGGTAATTATGGTGCGAATCAGGGCCGTTTCCACGTGAATACTCCGTTGAGTGACACATTGGCTTTTCGTGCGGCAGGCATGATGCTGAACCGCGACGGTTTCACTGAAAATTTGTATACCGGTAATGATGTTGACGATCGGAGTCTTTGGTCTGGTCGCCTGTCATTCACATGGGACGCGGGTGAAGACACGCGGGTAAACTTTATGTACAGCATGTTCGAAGAGGATGACTCTCGGATGCGCTCTCAAAAACAAGCGTGCAACACCGATCCTGCGGGAATTCTCGGTTGTCTACCAGGCGAATTGAGCTACGGGGTTGCGAATGGTGGCAGTATTGGAGACTTCTTGTTTGACGCAATAAGCGGAACCAATGACGGATCCCAGTTATTTTTGGGGCTTGCAGCTGCCCAGCTAGGGATAAATCCTGGTAACGCTGGTTTATTAGCTAACACAGCGACGTTTGGGTCTGGTGCTACGTCATTCGTTAGGCCTTTTCTCGTGGACAACAATCCAGATGACCTGAGAACGGTAAACATGGATTACGAACCCACGTATTTCTCCGAAGAGGAGATGTTTCAGCTGCAACTGACCCATGACGAGGGTGATCTGACGTTTAGTTGGTCAACTGGATATACTGAAACCATGTTTCGTTCCACTGAAGACGTCGATAAGGCGGTGGCAACGGGTGATTGGCGGCCTACACTAGACACATTGGTGCAGTTGGGAAATGCTACGCCGCTTAGCCTTGAGCAATATGCTCAGTATCAGCAGATTGCTGCAGGATCGGGCGGTGCATTGCCGGCTATTCCAGACAGTCTGCTGCCCTTCATCGTCGATTTTATGGGTCCGGGGTCAGCATTTTGGGCCGGTAACAGTGCGCTTCTCGGTGGGTATGGTGCAGGTATTCCGATTTTGATGCCTGATGGGACGCAAGAAAGAACCTACGTTTCGCGTGGTGCTGACCAGTCAATGTCTGATAACCAGGGGTGGTCCCATGAGTTTAGGATTCAGTCCAACTACGATGGCGATGTCAATTTCTTACTAGGTATATTCGACCTCGATTATGAAGGTAGGAATCACTATATTGTGAGGAACACTGCAACATCGCTCCCAGGGCAAATATTTCCTATCAATCCCGCGGTATTCCCTGCACCAGCTAATCTCACGGACCCTAGTAGTGAAACAAATCCGCATATGCAGGATTATGAGAATGATACGCGTCTTTATGAGCTTGATGCGAGGGCGATATTTGGTGAGCTTTATTATGACGTATCAGACGATCTAAGGCTGACGCTCGGTGCCCGTTATTCTGAGGAAGAGAAGAAGAGCAAGCAGCGTACAATTTACGTAACGTTCTCCGATCTACCCCCGCTCGATCCTGAGAATAACGCCTACGGATTCCCTAGCTATGACCAAGAGGAGTTTACGTGGAAGGTTAACGCTACTTACACTGTTGATGACGACATGATGGTTTACGGTACAGTGTCGTCGAGCTTTAAATCAGGTGGCGTTAACCCAATTTCGGTTGATGATGATTTGGCCGATCCAGCTGCGGGAGGCGACCCCGCTAACTTAGGCTTCAAGCCAGAGTTTATTGATGCTATCGAACTAGGCATGAAGACTACATTCATGGACGGAGCAGCTCAGTTTAACGGCGCGTTTTTCTTTTATGATTACAAGGATTTACAGCAGTCGAAAATAGTCTCAGTGACCTCACTTAATCAGAATACTGATGCTGAAATCACGGGCTTTGAGGGAGAGTTGCGTTGGTTACTGACCGAAAATCTGGAGTTCACTGCTAACGCGGGCTGGGTGGACGCAGAAATCGGGGAATACAATACAGTTGATACCGCTGATCCTAATACGCTCGGTACTACTGAGGGCGTGACAAGTGTGAGGGGAGTCAATTTTATAATCCCCTACGCCGATTCAACTGGGAACTTGGTACCGGTTGACTACTCTCGTTGTGACCAGCCGGCACCATTCCCATGTGCCGGTTATCGAAAGAGTTTGGCAGGCAACCAAATTGCCAATACCCCTGAGTTTAATTACAACCTCGGCCTGATTTATACTTCAGAGATGAACGGAATGCCCCTGGTTATGCAGACAAACTACTATTGGCAAGACAAGATGTTCTCCTCAAACTTTAATGGCCCCCGCACACAAATTGACGATTGGTCTATGTGGAATGCAAATGCCCGCGTTATGGGCGAGAGCTGGTACGCTGAGCTGTGGGTTCGCAACATCTTGGACGACGATAACATCACTGGGGCATATCTAGCTTCATCGGTACAAAGCTTGTTCACCAACCAGTTTATTTTGGAGCCACGTACTTACGGTTTGACTGCAGGTATGCGCTTTTAATCGATTGCTGAAACAAAAAGCCCGGCACATGCCGGGCTTTTTTTGTCTCTCTAACTCGAATGAGCAGTGACTAGTTGTCACTACTGCCAATGCGTTCAAGTCAGCAGGGGAGCAAGAAACCGGCCTGTATGAGATGACGGATTTTTAGCAACGTCCTCGGGCGTCCCGGTTGCCATGATTTGCCCGCCGCCAGAGCCTCCCTCGGGACCCAAATCGATAATCCAGTCGGCCGTCTTTATCACATCAAGGTTGTGCTCGATGATGACCACGGTGTTGCCCCCGTCGCGTAATCGGTGCAAGACCTCGAGCAGCTGTCGAATATCCTCGAAATGCAGGCCGGTCGTTGGCTCATCCAAGATGTACAAGGTGCTGCCAGTATCCCGCTTTGATAACTCGCGCGAGAGTTTGACGCGCTGAGCTTCACCGCCAGACAGCGTCGTCGCCGCCTGACCAAGCCGCACGTAGGTAAGGCCAACATCCGTGAGTGTTTGGAGTTTGCGGTAAATCGACGGCACAGGTTCAAAGAACTCGAGTGCATCCTCCACCGTCATATCGAGTACTTCGGCGATGTTCTTGCCCTTGTATTTAATCTCCAGTGTTTCCCGGTTGTAGCGTTTGCCTTTGCAGACATCG
This sequence comes from Halieaceae bacterium, assembly GCA_902613175.1. Taxonomy (GTDB): domain Bacteria; phylum Pseudomonadota; class Gammaproteobacteria; order Pseudomonadales; family Halieaceae; genus Luminiphilus. The sequence continues at coordinate 81,437 of CACMGJ010000002.1, forward strand.
CAGGGTACATAAATATCAGGGAGGAAGTGCATCTCAACTTTGGTGACGCCATCGCCTTGGCAGGCTTCGCAACGACCACCGCGCACATTGAAACTGAAGCGACCAGGCTTGTAGCCGCGGGAACGGGCTTCTTGTGTGCCGGCAAACAGCTCTCTGACCGGCGTGAAAATGCCGGTGTAGGTTGCCGGGTTCGAGCGAGGTGTACGGCCAATCGGGGACTGGTCAATGTCGATGCACTTGTCAAAGTGATCGAGGCCTTGGCAGTCCGTATGATCCGCCGCGCGCAGGGTGGTGGCTCCATTCAGTGCCGTCGCCGCGAGTGGATAGAGTGTCCCGTTAATGAGAGTTGATTTACCCGAGCCGGATACACCGGTCACGCAGGTGAGCAGGCCAACGGGAAGGTCGAGTTTGACGTTTTGCAGGTTATTACCTGACGCTCCCTCGATGACCAACTGTTTCTTGGGATTAGCCTTACCACGTTTCTTGGGGACGGTAATGGTCTTCCTTCCCGACAGGTAGTCGCCCGTTAGTGATGCCTCTGACTCCATGATGACCTGCATGGGACCTTCGGCGACGACCATACCTCCATGGACACCAGCACCGGGTCCAATATCAATCACGTGATCGGCCGTGCGAATCGCATCTTCGTCGTGCTCGACAACGAGAACGGTATTACCAATATCGCGAAGGTGAGTGAGGGTTCGAAGTAAGCGCTCATTGTCACGCTGATGAAGGCCAATCGATGGCTCATCGAGGATGTACATGACACCGACAAGACCTGCTCCGATTTGCGAGGCCAAGCGAATACGCTGCGCTTCACCGCCAGATAAGGTTTCAGCGCTACGGTTCAGTGTGAGGTAGTTCAGTCCCACATCGACTAGAAAACGATATCTAGCACGGAGCTCCTTGAGTATTTTATCGGCGATTTCGCCCTGGCGGCCTTCCATCTCGAGCGCTTCAAAGTAGGCATGTGCTTCGCCCACGGCTAATTGCGTAATGCTTGGCAGTGTTTTTCCATCGACGTAAACACTCCGTGCATCGGCGCATAAACGTGTACCGCCACAACTGTGGCAAGGTGCGGTAGAGACGTATTTTGACAGCTCCTCGCGGACACCCGATGACTCGGTATCGCGATACCGCCTTTCCATGTTAGAGAGAATGCCCTCAAAGGCATGGCGTCGTTTGAACACACTGCCACGATCATTGATGTAGGCGAACTCCAGTTCCTCGCCACCACTACCATACAAAAGGATAGCTTTGTGTTCTGGATCTAGATCCTCATAAGGCTTATCGATATCGAAGCCGAAGTGCTTGGCCAGCGATGTTAGTAAGTGAAAGTAGTACACGTTGCGCCGATCCCAGCCGCGAATCGCACCGGCGGCGAGACTTGCCTCAGGGTGAGCGACGACGCGTGCCTCATCGAAATATTGTGTAACGCCTAGGCCATCACAACTGTCACAGGCCCCAGCGGGGTTGTTAAAGGAAAAGAGTTTGGGCTCCAGTTCGTCAATGGAGTGGCCGCATTGAGGACAGGCGTATCGCGCCGAGAACAAGGTCTCCTGTCCATCGCCATCCATGGGGCAGACGCTGGCCAGGCCATCAGTAAGTTCGAGTGCTGTCTCGAACGATTCGGCGAGTCTCAAGGCAAGATCGTCACGCACCTTGAAGCGATCGACGACCACATCGACGCGGTGTTTTTTCTTCTTGTCGAGCTCGGGTACGTCGTCGAGATCACAGACAATACCGTCTACGCGAACACGGATAAAACCAGAAGCTCTGGCCTGCTCAAACACATGTAAGTGCTCACCTTTACGATCCCTAACCAGCGGCGCCAATAACATCAGTCGCTCGCCCTCTGGCATGGCCATCACCGTGTCGACCATTTGGCTGACAGTCTGGGCTTTCAGCGTGATGTCGTGGGTTGGGCAGCGTGGATCGCCGACGCGTGCGAATAGTAGTCGCAGGTAGTCGTAGATTTCGGTGATGGTGCCGACGGTTGATCTTGGATTGTGCGAGGTCGACTTTTGCTCGATCGAAATAGCAGGTGACAAACCCTCAATATGATCGATGTCGGGCTTCTCCATCATGGACAAGAATTGGCGGGCGTAAGTCGACAGCGATTCGACGTAGCGCCTTTGGCCCTCAGCGTACAGCGTGTCGAACGCCAGAGAGGATTTACCTGATCCAGAGAGGCCTGTTATGACAACCAGCTTGTCGCGAGGTATGTCGAGATCGATATTTTTGAGGTTATGCGTGCGAGCGCCGCGTACCTGAATGGTATCCATACTGCAGTATCTGTATCCGTGGAATATTAGAAAGCCAAAACACCAGATTATACGCCGATACCTCGGCCATAGACTGCGATCGCCGAGATTTGTCGCGATCGTGATAATCTACGCTTTTCCCAAAGGGTCGATGTAAGTGACGTCCTTTACCTACAGCGAAACCCGCGCGGTCACCATGCTCGCGACACTCTACATAGTGCGCATGTTGGGCCTGTTTATGGTCTTGCCGCTGATTGCTATTTACAGTGCAGACATGATCGGTGCCACGCCTTTCTTGCTGGGACTGGCCGTGGGTGCCTATGGGCTGACCCAGGCAACCTTACAGATACCGATGGGATGGCTGTCCGATCGTATTGATCGTCGCTGGGTCATCGTTTTCGGGCTTTGCCTTCTGCTGGCAGGGAGTCTGGTGGCCGCGTACTCGACCTCTATCTGGGGTGTGATTGCGGGACGATTTCTGCAGGGAGCAGGTGCTATTGCGTCAGCTACCATGGCGCTGGTCGCTGATTACACGCGGGTTGAGCAACGGGCAAAGGCGAGTGCCATTATTGGTGGCAGCATTGCGGTTGCCTTTGGCCTTGCGCTGGTTCTTGGACCCACGTTCGCCAATTTTGGCGGTTTGCAGGCTGTCTTCGCAGTCACGGCGATTTTAGCGCTGGCCGGGATATTGGTTGTGGGGTTCTTACCGAAGCCGGATCGCCAGGCCGCCAAAGCACGTGATGAAGCCGCCGAGTTTCACCGCTCACGTTTGACTGAGGTTTTGTCTATCAAGTCGCTGAATACGATGTACGCCAGTATTTTTTTCTTACACTTCTTACTGATGGCGGTGTTCGTCGTCGTCCCCTCAGGGCTTGAGGCGGAAGCCGGTATCGCGAGAGACCGCCACGCGCTGGCTTACCTTGGGGCGTTGGTCTTGTCAGTGCCGGGTATCTATTTTCTGGTGCAGGGGCGTCGATACCTGAGTGCACCCACCCGAACATTACTCCTCTGTCTCTTCGTATTGCTCACAGGATTGGTCGCAATGTCACTGGGTGGTTTTATTGGGACACTGCTGGGACTACTGTTGTTCTTTACCGGCTTTACGGCACTAGAAGCCATGCTGCCCTCGCTGGCTTCCATTTACGCACCGGCCGCTTCACGAGGCACGGCCATGGGTGTTTTTGCCTCCTCGCAATTTATAGGTGTCTTTTTTGGCGGCATGCTCGGTGGCGCGTTGCTGGATCAAGCCGGTGTGATGGGTGTCTGGCTGGGTATGTCGGTACTGACGTTGGTGTGGGCAACGGTACTAGGGGTGTCGCATTTGGCGTCACCCGACAGCGTTAAAGTCGTATAAGTTGCATAAAGAGCACAATGGATCTCCCCGTAATCGAACGGGGTTGGTATAGTGGTTCGATGTGAATAAAGCCCTTAATCGCAACACAAAATCATCGATCGATGTGACTGATTAAATGTTTGGTGTTGCGGTAGGCGAGAAAGCCGAGAAAGGTGAGACAGGAGAAAAAGCATGGCGACGCGTGGCATTAACAAAGTAATTTTGGTGGGTAACTTGGGTAATGAGCCCGAGCATCGCGTGCTGCCCTCAGGCGGTGGTGTCACCAATATTAGTATCGCGACCTCTGAATCCTGGAAAGACAAAAATACGGGGCAGATGCAGGAGCGTACCGAGTGGCATCGTGTGGTGTTCTTCAATCGTCTTGCGGAAATTGCTGCGGAATACCTGCGTAAGGGTTCCAAGGTCTACGTCGAAGGTTCCCTTCGAACACGTAAGTGGCAAGACCAGTCCGGTCAGGACCGTTACACGACTGAAATCGTCGCAAATGAGATGCAGATGTTGGATAGCCGTAACATGAATCAGGACGGCGGCGGGTATGCGCCATCGCCCGCACCCATGGCACAGGCAGCGCCTGCTGATAATTACGCAGCGCCCACACCCACGTCGCAGCCTGCTGACTTCCCAGAGGATGACATCCCGTTTTAACTACTGCCGTCTGGCAAACATTAGCCGCTAAGAGGTAGCAGGGTTCCATGCGTGTACTGGTTTTGGGGAATGATACGCCGCTGGGCTACTCCATCAGTGCGTTTGCCAGCCCGCTCAGACGCCACGAGCTGATTGGTATCAGCATTGAGAAAACGCGCTGGGGTCGGGAGAGAAAAGTACGCCGTGTAGTGAAAGACGTCGCTCCCGATATCGTCCTTGATACCCGCATTGTGACCCAGATCGATTCGTCTGACCGCATTGGACAACGCGATGTGCAGCGCACCGTTTGGTTGGCTGAAGCGTGTGAGCGTATTGGGGCCAGTTACTTTTACTTGTCCAGTGCTTTTGTTTTTTCAGGGCAAATGACACGACCCTATCTTGAGAGCGATACACCCGATGTCACCTCAGGTTTGGGGCGGGTGCTCTTGGATATCGAGGAAACACTGACCGCGCGATTGGACGATGTTTTGATACTTCGATTGGGCCGACTGTTTGCCGGGCGTCGTCCCAATGCACTTTGCACAGCGCTGGATGCGCTGCGTCGTGGTCAAACGGTGCAGGTGTCCGATCGGTTGCAAGGCAACCCAGTTCACGTTGCCGAGGTTGCTCGGGTCTGTATGGGTATATTGGATCAGATGAGTACGGGTGCCGATCGGCATGGCGTGTTCCATTATTGCAGTTTAGGTGAGACGGGTTATCACGACTTTGCCGAGGCCGCGATGGCCTGCGCTTCGCAATATGAACCCTTCGTCAAAGCGCGTGACCTGTTGGAGGATGTAACGGATAAGGCACACCCAGTACGTAACCACACTCTAGATTGCAGTAAGATTAGGAGAGAGTTTGGTATTCAGCAGTTACCGTGGCGTAGCTTCATTGATCGTGCCGTAACGCGGTATCTAGAGCTATATGTTGAGGGTGAGGGGGTCATAGAGAAGCCATGAGTGAAGGATTGAATGTTGCGGTTCTTACGGTGAGTGACACCCGTAACCACGCAACAGATACGTCGGGCCAGTTTCTCAAAGAGTCACTCTTGGCCTCAGGGCATCAGCTCGCTGATCGTGCCATTGTCGTCGACGATATTTATCAGATTCGTGCGCGGCTTTCGTCTTGGATTGCCGATTCGGCGGTTCACGCAGTGCTGGTGACTGGCGGCACAGGTTTCTCGGGCCGTGACTCCACACCCGAAGCGGTGCTACCTCTGTTCGACAAGACAGTCGAGGGGTTTGGTGAGGTCTTTCGCGCTTTAAGTTTCGATGAGATTGGCTCCTCGACCGTGCAGTCGAGGGCTATTGCGGGTCTCGCTAATCGCACAGCAATTTTTTGCATGCCCGGATCAACAGGCGCATGTCGGACTGCGTGGAATGGCCTGATCAAAGACCAGCTGGATGAAACGCATCGCCCCTGTAACTTTGTAAAGGTGCTCCGCGGCGAGGTTTAGCAGAGGGGCAGTTTGGAAAGAAGCGAGCGCCACTTGGCGGCGCTCAAAACGGTTAGGCGCCCTTAGCCCTCGAAGCGCTGAAACACCAGTGTGGCGTTGGTACCACCAAAGCCAAAGCTATTGGACATTACCCGGTTGAGGCGCACGTCAGACCGCGCCTCTTGCACGACATCCATACCATCCGCACCCTCATCCAAGCTTTCAACGTTCGCTGATGCTGCTATGAAGTCGTTTTTCATCATGAGGAGCGAATAGATCGCTTCTTGCACGCCGGCGGCGCCTAGCGAGTGGCCCGACAACGATTTGGTTGAGGCAATGGCAGGCGTGGTGTCTCCGAAGACTTCTTGTACGGCCTTGAGTTCCTGAATGTCTCCGGCCGGTGTGCTAGTACCGTGCGCATTGATGTAGTCAATGCCACCATCGACAGTAGCCATGGCCTGCTGCATACACCGTACGGCGCCTTCACCCGAGGGAGCGACCATATCGTGGCCGTCAGAGGTGGCACCGTAACCCACAAGTTCTGCGTAAATTTTGGCACCGCGTGCCTGCGCATGCTCTAGCGACTCAAGAACGAGCATGCCGCCGCCACCTGCAATCACAAAGCCATCGCGATCTGCATCGTACGCGCGCGATGCGCGATCGGGTGTTTCGTTGTACTTCGTCGACAGCGCACCCATGGCATCGAAAAGACAACTTAACGACCAGTCGAGCTCTTCACCGCCGCCCGCAAAAACAACGTCCTGCTTGCCGAGCTGAATCTGCTCCATAGCGTTACCGATGCAGTGGGCACTGGTGGAGCAGGCAGAGGAGATAGAGTAGTTAACCCCTTTAATCTGGAACGGTGTTGCGAGACAGGCCGATACCGTACTGCCCATGGTCTGTGTGACACGGTAAGGACCCACGCGACGCAAACCACGCTCGCGGAGAATGTCGGCGGCTTCAACTTGGCTAGCCGAGGAGGCGCCACCTGAACCGGCGATGATGCCAGTGCGCACATTCGACACTTGCTCAGGTGTCAGTCCGGAGTCGGTAATAGCTTGCTCCATGCTGAGGAAGGCATAACCCGCCGCATCGCCCATGAATCGCCATTGCTTGCGGTCTATGTGTTCGGATAAATCAATATCGGGCTTACCAGACACCCAAGACCGCATCCCAATTTCTTCTTGGGTGGCGTTATAAGTAATACCTGATTTTCCATGTCTGAGTGAGTCGGTGACTTCACTCGCATTGTTGCCTAGGCTCGAGACAATGCCCAAGCCCGTCACTACGACGCGTTGTGTCATTAGAAGTTATCCGTAGATTGGAACAAGCCCACCCTCAGATCGGTGGCAGTGTATATTTCGCGGCCATCGACAGAGACAGAACCGTCGGCGATCCCCATCACCAACTTGCGCTCGATGACGCGTTTCATTTCAATTTTATAGGTCACCAGTTTGCTGGTAGGCAGTATCTGTCCGGTGAACTTAACTTCACCGGATCCTAGGGCACGACCTCTGCCGGGATTACCACGCCATCCTAGGAAAAAGCCAACCAGCTGCCACATGGCGTCAAGGCCCAGGCAGCCAGGCATCACGGGGTCGCCAGGAAAGTGGCAATCGAAGAACCACAAGTCTTTGTGGATATCGAGTTCGGCCAAAATGAGACCTTTGCCCGCCTTACCGCCATCGCTATTGATCTCGGTGATGCGATCGAGCATCAGCATGTTGTCAATGGGTAGCTTGGCGTTACCGGGGCCGAATAAATCACCTATGCCGCAGGCGACTAACTGATCTTTGGCGTAGGAACTCTTGGGGGTAAATACAAATTCTTCACTCATTCGCGTAGGGTACCTTGGAGCGATGTGAGTTGCACTCGCTTTCCTAAGGGGAAGTGGAGCTTGTCACAATTGAAGCTTCCTGCGGCGACGGCACTAATTAAGACCCGCGCTGTAACATTTCGTCACAAACTTGTAATACGCTATTAGTGAAAGCAATAGAGCATTTAAGCTTGGCGCTAAGGTCCTTTGAGGTCAAAATGATTCAAAAATGTTTATTCCCGGTCGCCGGTTACGGAACCCGGTTTTTACCAGCGACTAAGAGCACACCCAAAGAAATGCTCCCCGTCGTAAATAAGCCTCTCTTGCAGTACGGCGTGGAAGAAGCGCTGGAGGCAGGCATGTCCAACTGCGCTTTCGTAACAGGACGCGGTAAACGTGCTATTGCGGACCACTTTGATATCTCCTACGAGCTCGAGCATCAGATTTCGGGTACTTCGAAAGAGAAGCACCTTGAGGGTATCCGAAATGTCATTGAGAACGGCATCTTTACCATGGTGCGCCAGCGTGAAATGAAGGGGTTGGGACACGCCATTTTGACGGGGGAGCCCCTTATTGGCGATCAAGCGTTTGGTGTCCTTCTCGCCGATGATATGTGTGTCAATCAAGGGGGTGCTGGCGTGCTTGCGCAAATGTCGGAGCTGTACAAGCAGTTCCGCTGCTCCATCGTCGCCGTGATGGAAGTGCCTGAGGATGAGATCAGCGCCTACGGTGTTATCTCAGGTGAGGCCATGGGAGATCGACTTTACAAAGTCGACAAAATGGTCGAAAAACCCGCTCCAGAGCACGCGCCCAGTAACCTAGCGGTAATCGGCCGCTATATACTGACGCCTGATATTTTCGACATTATTCGTGAGACACCTCCGGGTCGCAATGGCGAGGTGCAAATCACCGATGCACTTCAGACACAGGCTAATAAGGGCTGTGTGTTGGCTTACAAATTTGAAGGTCTGCGCTTTGATTGCGGCAGTGTTCCCGGTTTTGTCGAAGCGACGAATTTCGTCTACGAAAATTTGTATTGAGCTGATCCCCAGGTGATCTGTTTGTAAGGAGTAACCCGTGCCAGAACCGATTCGCTGTTTTAAATCCTATGACGTCCGTGGGCGTATTCCCGACGAGCTCAATGAGGACATCGCCAAGCGCATAGGGCAGGGGTATGCCGAAGTCATTCAGCCCGGTACTGTCGTGGTGGGTCACGATATTCGCCTCACCTCGGAATCCATAAAGGCGGCCTTGATCGATGGCCTGAGAGACCAGGGCCTCGACGTCTTTGATATCGGGCAGTGTGGTACCGAGGAAATTTACTTTGCGACGTCTCACCTCAAGGTTGGCGGTGGCATCTGCGTAACAGCGAGTCACAACCCGAAAGACTACAACGGTATGAAGTTTGTACGTGCTGGGTCACGACCCATTTCGGGCGATTCGGGGTTAAAAGAGATTCAGGGCAAAGCGGAAGCCAACGACTTCAGTCCCGCCGCAATTCGCGGAGGTTACGAAGCAGTCGATACCAGCGAGGCATACAAGGAGCACCTACTCGGTTACGTCGATATCGACTTATTGAAGCCGCTTAAAATTGTCTGCACGGCCGGTAACGGTGGCGCGGGCCGCGTGGTAGACCTACTCGAGCCTCACTTGCCCTTTGAGTTCATCAAGCTTCATCACGAGGCTGATGGCAACTTCCCCAACGGTGTGCCAAACCCTATGTTGGAAGAAAACCGAGTCGCCTCAGCCTCGCTGGTCCGCGAGACAGGTGCGGACATGGGCATCGCCTGGGATGGTGACTTTGATCGCTGCTTCTTCTATGACCACGAAGGTAACTTCATTGAAGGCTATTACGTCGTTGGGTTACTGGCGTCAGCGTTTCTAGCCAAGTCTGGCGATCAGATCGTTGTCCACGATCCGCGCCTGACGTGGAATACGATCGATGTGGCCAAGGCTGCCGGTGGCAGCGTGGAGCAAAGTAAAACTGGCCACGCCTTTATTAAGGAAACCATGCGCCGCGTTGATGCGGTCTACGGCGGCGAGATGAGTGCGCACCATTACTTTCGCGACTTTGCCTACTGTGATAGTGGCATGATCCCTTGGTTACTCGTCGCTGAGATCATGTCCAACACGAGTAAGACCCTGGCATCTCTGGTTGCGGAGCGCACCAAGGCCTTCCCCTGTTCAGGTGAGATCAATCGAACTGTCTCAGATGCACACGCACTGATCGCCAAGGTCGAGGCGTTGTATGCCGAGGACGCGAATACGATCGAGCATATGGACGGTCTGAGTCTGAGTTATGACGACTGGCGTTTTAACCTCCGTATGTCCAATACCGAGCCGATGGTTCGACTCAATGTGGAGAGCCGAGGGGACGAGGCGTTGATGGCTGCAAAAACTCAGGAGTTGCTAGCGATCATCGACGCTACCTAGCGACGCTCGAAAAACGGTATTTATTGAACAAACGCCCGCATGGCTCCGGATTGGTTTGACGTCCTCATCCGGCCCCCCTAGCCTGACGGCAACGTATGCGAGTCAGAATGTCACTGCGGAGGATCCTCAGTCATGGAAATGAGGCCATTTAAACCCTTTGAATCGGTCAGCGCGCTCACCTTGGGCGGCGGCGGTCTAGGGCAGGTCTGGGGCGCCACCACACGCGATGAAGCGGTCGCTACGGCGAGGCTAGCTTTGGACTCGGGAATCACACACTTTGATATGGCGCCCATGTATGGTCGTGGAGAGGCCGAGTCTGTGATTGGTGAAGCGTTTAAAGGGACGGATACGTCGAACCTGAGATTTACCACTAAGTACCGACTGGGTCATGTCGCCCCAGAGCAGACCTATTACAAGCTCAATGCCTCGCTAACACGCTCGCTTCAGACCATGGGCATTGAACGGGCAGACTTGTTCTTTCTTCACTCACAGTTAATCGAAGATGGCCATGTACTAGCCAAGTACGATGAGGTCCGCGACCGTCTGGCGACTCCACTCACCTACTTATACGAGTCGGTGATCCCCGTTTTTGATCGCTTGCAGGCAGAAGGGAAGATTGGCGGTTGGGGGTTTGCGCTCGGTCAGCAGTCCGCACTGGAATCCGTCATCGCTTCAGACACGCCCCCTACGGCAGTGCAGTGCGCAGTCAATCCGCTTAATTCTGTGGGCAGCATTGCGTATGTCACCGAGTCGTTCGATTGCCGAAGCGTGCTTGATGCCTGTCGGGCGAATGGCGTGCCTGCGCTGGCTATTCGCGCAGTGCAGGCGGGTGCGCTGACGTCGAAGATGGATCGTGAATTGCCTGCGGATGACGCAGATCAGCTGGATTTCGATCGCGCTCAGGGGTTTCGTCAACTAGCGGCTGACTGGGACCAGACCCCTGCTAGACTTGCGCACCGTTACGCGCTGTCTATCCCTGGTCTTGGCTCGGTCATTTTGGGCGTGAAGAATCGAGATGAACTTCGGGAGTGCTTGCAGGCCGAGCGTGACCCTCGACTGACCCCTGCGGAAATCGCATTAGTTGAGGCCGCCTGTCGCTGATTCGCGAAGTATTATAGGCTCGAAGTCCTTCTTAGCCGAGCCTCGCTTTGAGAATTGTCAGTCTTGACCCTGCCATAAAGGCAACGTAGCGTAACGCGGCACAGTTGATCAGTAAGGTCATAACAATAGATGGAGTCCTCAAGGGCTCAAACACTCACTCTCAGGAGAAGCATTATGGGTAACGCATACATTGTCGATGCATGCCGAACACCTCGAGGTATCGGAAAAGTGGGCAAGGGTGCCCTCGCACACTTGCATCCGTCTTATCTTGGTTCAACGGTGCTTAGCGCAATGGCTGAGCGGAACAATCTCAATACCTCTGAGGTTGATGACATTATCTGGGGAACGTCATCGCAAAGCGGGAAGCAGGGCGGTGATCTCGGTCGTATGGCCGCACTGAATGCCGGCTATGACGTGCGTTCCTCGGGCGTAACACTCGACCGTTTCTGCGGTTCTGGCATCACGACCGTGAATCTTGCGGCGGCCCAGATCATGTCGGGTATGGAAGACCTTGTCATTGCTGGTGGTACCGAGATGATGAGTTACCACTCTCAAATCGGCGATCCAAGTAAGCCGCCCATGATTGATTCGGGCAACCTGCACCTGCGTGAAATGCACCCGCAATCACAACAGGGTGTCTGTGCAGACGCGATTGCTACGCTGGAAGGTATCGATCGCGATGCTGCAGATAACCTAGCGTTAGTGAGCCAAGCTCGCGCAGCTCGCGCTATTGCAGAAGGTCGCTTTGACAAGTCGCTGATTACCGTCAAGAACCCTGATGGATCTGTTGCGCTTGATCACGAAGAGTTCCCTCGTCCCGAGACCACCAAAGAGGGACTGACTGATCTAAAGACAGTATTCAGCGTCGTCCGTGACGTACCTATTGACGAGGACGGCATAACCTACGGGGCTTTGATTCAACGTCGGTACCCTGAAATCACCGAGTTCAACCACATTCACCATGCGGGCAACTCTTCGGGTGTTGTGGACGGTGCAGCGGCACTCTTGCTCGCGTCTGAGTCCTACATGGAAAGAACCGGCATGACGCCGCGTGCGCGCATTGTTGCGACAGCGAACATGGGGGATTGTCCAACACTCATGTTGAATGCACCGGTACCAGCCGCCGAAAAGGTACTTGCGAAAGCGGGTTTGTCCAAAGACGACATTGACGTGTGGGAGATCAACGAGGCGTTTTCGGTCGTAGCAGAGCGGTTCATTCGCCGACTCGATCTTGATCGTGAGAAGGTGAACATCAACGGTGGTGCAATGGCCCTCGGTCACCCCATCGGTGCCACAGGCTCAATTTTGGTGGGCACGGCGCTGGATGAATTAGAGCGTCAACACGGCCGCTATGCCCTGATCACTATGTGTGCCGCCGGTGGTATGGCACCTGCGATCATCATCGAGCGCGTCTGATCAAAAACTTAACGAGAAGCCCGGCCTCGCCGGGCTTTTTTTTGCCTGTTGTGACGTGAGCAAAGGCTTAAGGACGTGCCTCAGTTCCCAATACCGCGTAAGTAATCAGCAGTCACTGAGTCTTGCGTTGAGCAACTGTTTTAGAGGGCCGGTGCTGGTTGGGAAATTGCTAGCGATTAGCGTTACGCCAAGCAGCCGCTAAGGCAGCGGTAGACGAGTCGAGTTCATCCAGCCCATCGCCGTTCTCAAGCGTTGCCCTAATCTGCTTGCCAATGACTTTGCCCAGCTCGACGCCCCACTGATCAAAGGCATTCAGCCCCATCAAGACTGATAGGAAGTAGGTCTTGTGCTCGTAGGTGGCGATAAGCGCCCCCAAGGTTTCCGGATTAACCGAGTTCATGACAAGCGTGCTGTGCGGGTGATTACCGGGCATCTCAAAGTGGGGTGCGAGTTCGCTTGGTAAGCCTTTCTCAGCGGCAAGCGCTTGTGACTCCGCAGCGCTTCGGCCAATCAAAAATGCCCGGCTCTGTGCCAGCGCATTCGATGCAAGTTTTCGGTGGGCGTCGAGGTCAACATCGCCGTTGGTTAAGGGTAGGACGATGTCGGCACTGAAGCGTCGATTGCCCTGGTGCAAGAGCTGATAGTAGGAGTGCTGACCGATGGTACCCGCCGATCCCCAGAGTACCGGGGCTGTGACCTCGTTGATGGTTTTTCCGCCTAACGTTACCCGCTTGCCGTTACTTTCCATGGTGAGCTGTTGCAGGAAATCGGCAAGGTGTTCCAGTCGTTGCGAGTAGGGCAATACAAGGTGTGTTTCGGTGTTCAGATAGCGCGTATTCCATAGTTCGAGTAGCGCCATTATCATGGGAATATTCTGTTCGCAGTCAGCTGTTCGCGTGTGCTCGTCCAGTGCCTTCGCGCCATTCAGAAAGTCAGTAAAGGTGCGCCAGCCAAACCCCAGTGCAATTACGAGACCGATCGCCGACCATACGGAATAACGACCGCCCACCCAATCCCACATTGGGAAACACGCCGCTTCACCAATGCCAAACTCGGCGGCTGCCGTGAGGTTGGTGGTGACGGCAAGGACGTGCTGGCCAATCGACGCCTCTGACACGCCACCGGCAATGAGCCAGGACCGCGCGCGTTGTGCATTGGTTAAGGTCTCTTCGGTTGTGAAGGTCTTGGAGCAGATGACGAGGAGTGTGGTTTGCGGATTGAGCCCCCGAGTCACAACATCCAGATCATGAGGATCAACGTTGGAGATAAAGTGCGTGTTGAGCTGAGGCGAGACCTCCTCCAATGCGCGGCACACCATTCGCGGACCGAGGTCTGAACCACCAATGCCGATATTAATCACGTTGGTGAAACGATCGCCTGAGGCGCTGACATGATCGCCAGAATGTATAGCTTCGGTGACAGCACGCATTCGGCTGAGCGTTGCAGTTACCTCACCCGCCAAACCGGGCAACGTATCTTGAGCCGTCCCACGGAGTAATGTGTGCAAGGCGGCCCGCTCTTCAGTGATGTTGACTTCAGAGCCAGTGATCAAACGCTCGTACGCCCCTGCCAGATCCACACCTGCCGCCGACGCAGCTAGTGCCTGAAGTGACTGCTCGTCAATCAGTTGCTTTGATGCATCCAGCGTCAAGCCTGCGCCAGTGATAGTTAGCTGGGAAACACGGTTGGGGTTTTGCTCTAGCAGGATTGCTATAGAGTTCGGGAGAAGTCTCTCCGCCTCTGACAACAAGACGGCGTGATCACTGCTTTGCAGCATGGTTTAACTCTCCCGAGAGATAGAAAATTCAGCGATTTTCTGAAGGCTCAGCTTAGCGGGGCTTGATGACAGTTCTGCAAGCGCCGATGTAACGCGCTCACAGTGCTCGACAGCGGCGTTTCGTGTTTCACGGATGCCACCGGAACTGTCGGCGAGTGCGACAATCTCACTGAGTCGGTCAGCCGACTTGGTGCGTAGCGCATCAGCGATCAACGCTGCCTCATCGGGCGTGCTGTGACTCATGGCATGAATCAGCGGCAGTGTTGGCTTTCCCTCATTTAGATCATCACCTACGTTTTTTCCGGTTGTCTCGGGGTCGCCCTCGTAATCGAGGACATCGTCGATCAATTGGAAAGCTATGCCAAGGTTTAGACCAATGCCATGCATGCGCTGAAGGGTTTCATCGCTCTCCCCATTGAGCATCACTGCGCCCTCGCAGGCAGCGGCAAACAGAATGGCGGTCTTTCGGGTGATGACATCGAAGTACTGTTCGCGCGTTGTGTCGGGGTCGCCAGCGCGCACCAATTGCATCACCTCACCTTCGGCAATCAGATTGGTCACATCTGCCATGAGCTTTAGGACGCGCATATTATCCAGTTGCACCATGAGCTGGAAAGCGCGGGTATACAAAAAGTCACCGACCAGCACGCTGGGCGCGTTACCAAACTCACTGTTCACCGTAGGGCGGCCGCGTCTCAACGTTGAAATGTCGACGACATCGTCGTGCAGGAGTGTGGCGGTATGAATGAATTCGATGATGGCCGCGAACTTGATGTGCTTTTCCGTTACCTCTCCCACGGATGCAGCTGCTAATAACGTCAGCAATGGGCGCAAGCGCTTACCGCCGGCATCGACAATGTATTGCCCGACGTTTTCCACCATGTCGACATCTGAGTGCAGCTGGTCAACGATGAGCGCGTTTACTTTGGTGAACTCAGCCTCAACACTGGCTCTTATTTCGTTTATCACAGGACTATTATCACTGGGTCGTCAGGCGACCTTTTCGCGGCGAGACGGGATTATAAGATGTCGCCGTCTTTGTTGTCACGAAGTGGGATATTCACCCTATCTTCGCCTTGCGTAAGCCCAATAAACCACGTATTCTCCGCGCCCTTGTTTATAATCAACACCCGAGCGCCTACGCTCTGCCCCGCGACAGCGGTTTTCATACAGCGAGCAGGCTAACTGGAAGGAAATACACATGTACGCGGTAATTGTTAGCGGTGGAAAGCAGCACCGCGTTGAAGAAGGCGAATTCCTCAAGCTCGAGAAGCTTGAAGTGGCTACGGGCGAATCGGTCGAGTTTGACCAAGTACTGATGGTTGGCGAAGGCGCTGACGTTAAGATTGGTGCTCCGGTTGTCGAGGGTAGCTCAGTCACTGCTGAAGTCGTGAGCCATGGTCGCCACGAAAAGATTAAGATTGTGAAGTTCAACCGTCGTAAGCACTACCGCAATGAGACAGGTCATCGCCAGTGGTACACGGAAGTGAAGATCACAGGAATCAAGGGATAATCGGGGAGTAATCTAATGGCACACAAAAAAGCTGGTGGTAGTACCCGTAACGGTCGCGATAGCGAAAGCAAACGCCTTGGCGTTAAGGCCTTCGGTGGTCAGGCAGTCTCAGCGGGCAGCATCATCGTTCGGCAGCGTGGCACAAAGTTCCACGCAGGCGCTAACGTTCGTGTAGGTAAAGATCACACATTGTTTGCCACAGCAGACGGTAAAGTTGAGTTCTACACAGGCGGACCGCAAAATCGTAAGCAAGTTCGCATTGTGACAGGCTGATAGCAGCATAGTTTTCGGAAAAGCCCTGTCAGTCGACGGGGCTTTTTTTTTGGTTCACGGCTGATGTGTGAGCGAAAGCTTACGGGAGTGACGCGTGAAATTTGTCGATGAAGCATTAATTGAAGTTCATGCTGGTAAAGGCGGGAACGGCTGTGTCAGTTTTCGGCGTGAAAAATATATCCCTCTTGGCGGCCCGGATGGCGGTGATGGTGGCGATGGCGGCAGTGTGATTCTCGAGGGAAGTGCGTCATTGAACACCATGGTCGACTATCGCTTCACGCGAAAGTTTCGCGCTCAAAACGGTGAGTCCGGTCGCGGCCGAAACTGTAGTGGCAAAGCGGGTGAAGACATTGTGCTGCCGGTGCCGCTGGGCACCACTATCATCGACGAGGAAACCGACGAGATCCTGGGTGACATACAAGCGGCGGGTGACCGACTGGTGGTAGCGCAAGGTGGTTTTCATGGCATTGGCAACACCCGTTATAAGTCCAGTATCAACCGCGCACCCAGACAGTTTTCCGAGGGAACGCTAGGTGAATCCCGTACACTGAAGCTCGAGCTAAAAGTGCTGGCAGACGTTGGTTTGTTGGGGCTTCCCAACGCCGGTAAATCGACGTTGATTCGTGCCATATCGGCGGCGAAGCCCAAGGTGGCTGACTATCCCTTCACGACGCTGGTACCCAATTTGGGCGTGGTTAAAGTCGATGCCTATCGCTCATTTGTCGTCGCGGATATTCCCGGACTAATTGAGGGTGCCTCGGATGGGGCTGGCTTGGGTATTCGCTTTCTAAAGCACCTCACGCGTAACCGTATTTTGCTTCACCTAGTGGATGTCGCGCCGTTTGATGAGAGCGACCCTGCGGAGCAGGCACTGTCGATTGTGCGCGAGCTTGAACGCTTCAGCCAGACTCTTGCGGCCCGACCACGATGGCTGGTGTTGAACAAGATCGACCTCATCGATGAAGAGACCTTGGCTTTGCGACGTGAAGCGATACTCGAGGCGCTTCAATGGGAAGGTCCGGTTTATGAGATTTCGGCTATCAGCGGTCGCGAAACAGACCGTCTCAGCGGTGACCTGATGACCGCTATCGAGTATTTGAACGAGCAGGAAGCGGAAGATGAGGAGCTGAAGCTCCACGAGCAGGACGTTCAGATGCAAATGCAAAGCGAAGCCCGCGAGCGCATTGAATCACTGCAACTCGAGCGAAAAGCGGCTCGCTTGGCAGCGCAACAGGATGATGACGACGAGGCTGATGATAGCGATGTTGAGGTTGAGTACCGAAGTTGACCAAGAGCAGTCGCCAAGCACTCACTACCGCGCGCCGCTGGGTCATCAAGATTGGTAGTGCCATCCTGACCGATAATGGTCAGGGGTTGAGTCACGATTTTATTGCGCGTCTTGCAAGTGATGTTATTGCGCTGCGCGAGCAAGGCAGAGAAGTCATCATTGTGTCAAGTGGTGCGGTGGCGGCAGGACTTGCGCGTTTGGGCTTGGACACCCGTCCATCCGCGCTCGATGAACTGCAGGCAGCAGCGGCCGTGGGCCAGTCGTCGCTGGTGCAGGCGTACGAGGCCGCCTTTGCGCCCTCTGGTTACCTTTGTGCGCAGATCCTACTAAGCCACGATGATGTGAAATCGCGTGATCGTTATCTCAACGCACGTGCGACGCTTCAAACACTATTGGATAAGGATGTGATCCCTATCGTGAACGAGAACGATACGGTGGTGACTGACGAAATTCGCTTTGGTGACAACGACACCTTGGCGGCGCTGGTAGCCAATCTCATCGATGCGGACGCACTCTTGATGCTCACAGATCAGCAAGGCTTGTTTAATGCTGATCCACGAGCTGTTTCTAATGCCACACTGATTCAAGAGACGGACGCGCACGATACGTCGCTCGACGCCATGGTCTCAGAGGGCTCGACTTTGGGGCGTGGTGGCATGGTGAGTAAATTACGCGCAGCACGATTAGCGGCGCGCTCCGGCGCACTCGCTGTTATCGCCTACGGCAGAGAACCACAGGTAGTATGTCACATTGCTGATGGCGCGACCACCGGCACACTATTCACTACAGAAAAGCAGCCTCAGCCAGCGCGAAAGCAGTGGCTTGCGTCGCTTTTGTATCCCAAAGGTCAGCTGGTTCTGGACGCAGGTGCCGTTAAAGGTGTTTCTCAGGCCGGTCGGTCTTTACTTCCGGTGGGAGTAACGGCTGTGACTGGGGATTTTTTGCGGGGTGACCTGGTCCGTTGCGTTGATCCTGATGGTGAGGAGATAGCACGAGGCTTGTCTAATTACAGCGCTGCTGATGCAAAGAGACTTCTCGGTAGAGCATCAGCTGATATCGAGGCCATTCTTGGTTTTGGCGGTGAAGAAGAGCTCATCCATAGAGATAACCTCATTACCACGCGATAGCGGATAGGATTTCATGACAACGCTTCTGGCTTACAGTACTGCTTTATTTATCGCCTCGTGGATTGGAGGGTGGTTGCCACGGCGCTTTGCCCTCACGCATGTGCAAACTCAGCTCGTGATGAGCCTCGTGGCTGGCTTGATGCTGGGTGTCGCCGGTTTTCATCTGATTCCCCACAGCGTTGAACTGAGCCAGTCCATCGACCACACCATGTATTTTGTCGTGGGTGGTTTGGTCTTTATGTTGTTGCTATTGCGTTTGTTCCACTTTCATCAGCACGACATTGCGACGGATGGTGAGGATTGCGGACACGCCAATGAGCATGATCACGCCCATGCGCATGACCATGCGCATCCGCCGCGTGACGTGGGTTGGATGGGCCTGTTTCTGGGGCTGAGCATCCACACCATTCTGGATGGGGTTGCCTTGGGTGCGATTCTCCGTGTGGAGGTGGGTTCACTTTTATTGCCTGGTCTCGGCGTGTTCGTCGCCATCCTGCTTCACAAGCCGCTGGATGCACTGTCAATCGAAACCATGATGCGCTTGGATGGCTGGAGCGAAAAACATCGGGGCATTGCTAATACGCTGTTTGCACTGCTCTGCCCGATTGCGGCTATCCTATTCTATCTGGGGTTCAGTGGACCGATTGCCAACGTTCTCCCGGCGGCTCTCGCGTTTTCCGCAGGCGCCTTCATTTGCATCGCGCTGGCGGACCTGTTGCCAGAAGTCCAGTTCCACAGTCACGACCGCTTTAAACTGACGGCGAGTTTTGCCGTGGGTCTGCTAATCGCCCTGGCGTTGGGCGTCTTAGAGCCCCACTATCATCAATAGCGTATCAATCTTCCAAATAAGCTCTCGGACTTTAGTTCGGATCTTCTCGCCGCTGAGTAACACACCCTCAAGAGTAACTATCGGCTCAATTGCCACCTAGGCGAGTGGATTCTGCCTTAGCCACGTCGGCATCATATTTGGGTGCCATCCAGCCGTTTAGCTGCTCGGTTACCAAGGTCGTCAGTAAATCGATATGGTTATCTGTCGCGTTGAGGCAAGTAATGTACTCATAACGCTCGCCACCCGCTTCAATAAAGTAGTCGCGGTTTTCCATACCGATTTCTTCGATAGTCTCGAGGCAGTCCGCCGAGAAGCCGGGACATATGATTTGCAGTGACTTGACACCTGTTTCCGGTAGGCCCTGCAGTGTTTCGTCGGTGTACGGCTTTAGCCACTCGTCGCGACCAAATCGGGATTGAAACGTCGACATATAATCGTCTTCAGAGAGCCCCAGCTCGTCGGCAACAAGACGCGATGTCTTCATACACTGGCAGTGGTAGGGGTCGCCCTCCAACAGGTAGCGTTTTGGCATGCCGTGGTAGGACAGCACCAATTTGTCGGCGCGACCATGGGAGTCCCAATGCTCGCGAATGCTATCGGCAATGGCTTTGATATAGGCGGGATGGTCATGATAAGAGCTGACGAACCGCAAATCCGGTAGCCATCGTTGCCCCTGAAGCTCATCGGATAATGCATCAAATGTTGAGGCTGTCGTTGGTCCCCCAAATTGAGGGTAGAGCGGGAGTACCACCAGCTGTTGAACTCCCTCGCCGAGAAGTGCTTGAACCTGAGAGCCGATGGAGGGCTGTCCGTAGCGCATGGCACCCTTAACAACAATATTGTCGCCCCAATGAGCTTGCAGCCGCTCCTTAACGCCGGTTACCTGATCTTCGAGGTGGTAGAGCAAAGGGGAGCCCCGGTCAGTCCAGACCTCAGAGTAGGCTTCAGCTGACTTCTTTGGACGAGTCGTCAAAATAAAGGCATGCAAAATCATCCACCACAGCAGGCGGGGTACCTCGACGACTCGGGGGTCCCACAGAAATTGCTTCAGGTACGGGCGCAACGCTTTCGCTGTTGGTGCCTCAGGAGTCCCGAGGTTGGTCAGCAGCACGCCTATTTTGGGCTGGGTTCCGTGGTCGTAGTTCGACACACCAATAAATCGCATGTTGGTACCTGTGATCTCGCTTTAAGGCCTAGTCGCCGCCTTACTCACTACGCATACCTCGTATGCGCGGATGCCATTCTAGCGTGTTATTCAATTTGACTCGCCCCCTTCAGCCGCCTATAAACCCGTGAACAAGAAAAATAGTTCTAGGAACCCACTATGAGCCTCACGTTTGACTCTGCACGCATTCCAAACCCTCATTTAACCCAGGATCACTTGGCCTGGCGGGATGCACTCCGGCGTTTTATCGACAAGGAAATCATGCCTTATGCAGAGGACTGGGACGAGGCGGGTCACATCCCCATTGAGCTATGGCCCAAGGCCGCCGAAGTAGGGCTACTCGGCGCCGGTTATCCAGAGCAATACGGCGGCATGGAAACCGATAGCTGGCACAACTGGATCATCAATGAGGAGCTGTCGCGTGTGGGTGTGGGTGGCTTATCAGCATCACTCATGGTTCACGGCATTGGCCTACCCCCGGTTATCAATTGGGGAACTGAGGAGCTGAAGGCTGAGATCGCACCACCCGTGCTGCGTGGTGAGTCCTGGATCTCGCTGGGCATCACCGAGCCCGGTGGGGGCTCGGATGTTGCGAGCTTGAAAACCACGGCCGTGCGCGACGGCGACCACTACATTGTGAATGGTTCCAAAACCTATATTACGGGCGGTATGCGCGCCAACTATGTATCCACGGCGGTGCGCACCGGGGGCGAGGGTGCGACCGGCGTTTCGATGTTGCTCATCCCAACCGACACAGAAGGGTTTTCGAGAACGGCACTTGATAAAAAGATGGGTTGGTGGGCATCAGATACGGCCACCTTGTATTTCGACAATGTCCGAGTCCCAGTCTCAAACCTCGTCGGGCAGGAGAATCAGGGCTTCAAGGTCATCATGACGAACTTTAATTCGGAGCGCATGGGCATGGCCGCCTCCATGGAGGCCTTTGGTCGCGTTTGCATGGAAGAAGCCGTTGCCTGGGCTACCGAGCGTCGAACCTTCGGCAAGCGTTTGGCGGACCACCAGGTTATTCGGCACAAGATTGCTATGATGAAGCAGAAGCTCAACGCGACTCAGGCGTACATTCGTATGTGTTACGAAGCCATTGAGGCGGGTGAGCCCAACGCGGGCGATATTGCATTGCTAAAGGTGCAAGCGAGTGAAGTGATGGAGTTTTGTGCGCGCGAGGCCATGCAAATCCTTGGTGGCATTGGTTACATGCGCGGGAATCGCGTTGAGCGGATCTACCGCGAGGTCAGAGTCAATGCGATCGGCGGTGGCTCCGAAGAGATTATGAGAGATTTAGCGAGCCGTCAGTACGGGCTTTAAAAATAAGAAAGGTGAATCATATGAGTGCAACTGACACGAGCTTGCAGAACTTTCAAGCTGACATCGATAAATGGATGTCGGAGAATGTCCCCAAGAAACCTGGCTTTCTGCTTCCGCTGACGTTTCTGGAAGTTGGCACTGAGCAGCAGCTGGACTTCCTACGCGAGTGGCAGCTCAAATTATGGAGCGCAGGATTCCTGGGTATGCACTGGCCAACGGAATATGGTGGTCAAGGTGCTGACCCTGCCTATCAGGGCATTGTCGATAAAGCCTTGAGTGCTCACAACGCACCGATCATTTTTAACACCATCGGTCTCAACTGGACTGGGCCATTGTTGCTCGACGTGGGTACCGAGGAAGATCGCAAGCGTTACATCAAAAACATTCTGACTGGAGAAGAAATCTGGTGTCAGGGTTTCTCGGAGCCAGACCATGGCTCCGACCTTGGTAATGTGCAGACAAGAGCGGTTCGCGATGGTGACGAGTTTATCGTGAATGGCAGCAAGATTTGGACGACGCTCGGCAATTATGCGGACCACATGATTTTGCTGGCACGAACCGACACCAGCACGGCCAGAAAGTACGACGGTCTGTCATTCTTCCTCGCGCCAATGAAAGTTGCAGGTGTTGAGGCGCGGCCCATCAGAAAAGTGACGGGTGAGTTCGGCTTTAACGAGACCTTCTTCACCGACGCGCGGATTCCCGCATCTTGCCTTTTGGGTGATGAGGGGGGTGGTTGGCGAATGGCGATGAAGACGCTCGAGTACGAGCGAGGTGTGATCGCCGGTCAGGCCAGCGCCCACTCGATGCAGTCGATAGATCTCGAAGACCTGATGGATGCCATGTACGACTTTGAGCGAGATGGCGCTCCCATTCTGGAAGACGCCATGATCCGCGATGAGCTGGTCAAACTGGCGATTGAAGCGAAGGCTAATTCGATTAGTGATCGACGCGCGGGTATCCCCGCACTGAATACCGACTACCCCTTCGGAATTGCCCTGTCGAACAAGTACCGACACACCGAATACGCGCGACGGCTCAAAATGATGGGTGCCCACGTTCAGGGTGCGCAAGGAGCACTATTTATGGACGACGATAAGGCGTACATGGGCGGGTTCTGGCAGCGGGCTTATTTTGCAAACTTCGGAACCACCATTGGCGGGGGTACTACCCAGATTCAAGCCAACATTATTGGCGAGCACGTGCTCGGCCTGCCCAAGTCGTAAGGAGGTCGAGTGATTAGCGCCATTATTGGAAGTAAGAAGATCGATTTTTCTGAAGAGCAGGGCATGTTGCTCGACGTTGCACGCGAGTTTGTGAAGGACAAGTCGCCCGGCAGCGAGGTACGGAAACTACTTGAGAGCGAGGCGGGCTTCTCGGAGCCTGTTTGGCAGGAACTGGTCGACCTCGGTTGGACCGGCATTAACCTTCCGGAATCCGTCGGTGGTTCCGGGCTTGGGATTGCCGCTTTGATTCCCGTTGTTGAATCGATGGGTAAAGGACTTATGGGCACGCCGCTGGTGTCGACGGTATTAGCGGCAGAGCTCATTCGCCGAGCCGGTGGTATTGCCGAGGAAGATGTACTCGAAGATATTTCCGGCGGCTGTGCTGCGACCGTTGCCTATCTAGACGGTAGCGACTGGGGTGGCGCCAATACGGGCGTCAGCGTTGATGAGAACGGTGTGCTATCTGGTAGTAAGTTCATGGTGCCCGATGCGGCGCAAGCAACGTGGATTGCGGTTGTTGGGTCAGATGCAGCGGGTGACGCCGTGGTTGCGCTGGTGGCGGGCAGTGATGTCGCGGTGCAGGCGCAAGCATCCCACGCGTTGATTGACCTCACCAAGCGTGCTTCAACACTCGACTTCGCCGGAGTCAAAGCGCAGCGTGTGCTGTCAGGTGACAAGGTGGACTCGGCCATCCGAGATTACCTGCTCATTGGCGCGCTGTTGACAGCTGCAGAGGCGGTGGGTTCCACCTCCGCTTGTCTGGCCGGAATTGTTGATTACCTAAAGACACGAAAGCAGTTCGGAAAACTGATCGGTTCGTTTCAGGCGTTAAAGCACCCTACTGTTGATATCTATGTGGGCATGGAGCACTCCCGGTCACTGGTCTATCACGCATCGAGCGAGATTGACGACGGTCCTCTGAGTACTGAGGCGGAAGTTGCCTGTCGCATGGCAAAAGCCAAAGCGTCAGACACCATCCAATATGCGGGTGATCGATCGGTGCAATTCCACGGTGGTTTTGGTTTTACCTGGGAGTGTGATTCGTCGCTCTTTATTCGACGCGCGGCCTGGAGCCAACAGCAATTCGGTGACGCAATGCATCATCGCAAGCGTTTGGCACCGCTACTTCTCGACGCCTGAGTTACCCCCTTTTTGGACGGTTGGTGATATTAGCCACCTTCCTCATCTCATTTGGCTAAGCCTCCTTGTGT
Organism: Halieaceae bacterium; assembly: GCA_902613175.1. Classification (GTDB taxonomy): domain Bacteria; phylum Pseudomonadota; class Gammaproteobacteria; order Pseudomonadales; family Halieaceae; genus Luminiphilus. The sequence goes on from CACMGJ010000002.1 coordinate 105,618, forward strand.
TGTTGATTGCTGCCGTCGCCCCTCAGTGACTCCCCCTTCATTGCTTGGCGCTTTGATGGTGCTAATCAGTGGCAGGTAAGTGTTCGAGGAAATACCTGACGGTATTGCCACCCATCACTGCGCGGATATCGTCTTCCGAGAGGCCTCGCTTGAGAAGTGCTGACGTTAAATAAGCAAGATCATTAGCGGCTATGGGCGTTGTCACCGCACCATCCCAATCGGAACCCAATGCAACCGCCTCAACCCCAAAGGTCTCAGTGCCATAGGCGATGGCATCGGCTATGGCGGTTACATCTGTGCCACAGACCGCCTCGGACCAGAAGCCTACACCGATCAATCCACCGCGCTCTGCAATTCGCGTTATCAGGTCGTCGCTGATATTGCGTTTGCGATCACAATGTCCTTTGAAGCCTGTGTGACTCACAATGAGGGGGCTGTCGATAAGATTCAGCACATCGTCAACAACCTGTGGCGAGGAGTGCGATACATCGATCATGATCCCCATGCTGTCCATCAGGCGCACCGCCTGGCGGCCAAAGTCCGTCAAACCGGCATTTGACTCTCCGTGCAGCGAGCCACCTAGCTTGTTATCAAAGAAGTGCTGAAGCGACATCATACGAAAACCCACATCATAAAGCCGCTTGATGTTGTCCAGATCGCCATCCAAGGCGTGCGACCCCTCGGTGCCTAGGAGTCCGGCGATCAGCTTGCTGCCGTCTTCTCGCGATTTCAGTACCTGTTTGAGTTCTTCTGAGGAGGTGACCACTTCGAGTGAGTCGTTATCAGCAGCAAACGCATGTAGACGATCTGCCTGATACATCGCGCGCTCGAACAGTGAGGTTCTCGTGCTGAGTGGCCAGCGGTGTAGCAGAGCGAGCAGGGTAATGTTGTCAGTGGCGTCAGCCGAATTGGAGTCATAGTTCTGACCGTTGGGGGACTTTGTGACTACGGTCAGCATCTGAATCGCCATGTTGCCATCCAGCATTCGTGGTACATCTACCTGACCTCGCTCGGAGCGCTCCAGCATGGATCGGTGCCAGAGCAGTGTGTCGGCGTGCAGGTCCGCTATATCGAGTGACTGGTGCAGTGCCATGGCATCGGTAGAGGGTACCTCGCCTTTGTCGCCAGCTATGCGGTTTTGAGCATTCTCTAGCGCAGCGGGCCCGAGGGTATAAATCGCGAGCACGACACCGAGTGATAATACCGTGATGAGTGTAAGGAGCAGTCTGAGCGCAGTCATGTCTAACCTTTTTCTTGTGGTTGATGCGTCTGAACCAAGTTGCCGATCGTAAGCCTGGCCATGAATGAATCCAAGCTTATCCTGGTCCTAGGCGATCAACTCAGTCTCAATCAGCCGGCCTTAAAGCAGGCCGATCCAGGGTGCGACCTTGTTGTGCTTGCCGAGGTCGCTGAAGAGGCCACCTATGTACGCCATAACCGACACAAGATCGTGTTGTTGTTCGCTGCCATGCGCCACTTCCGTCTGCAGCTTGAGGCGCTGGGGTACGATGTTCATTACACCGCCATCGATCAAGGCGTGGCGAGTCTAGAAGAAGCGGTGCGAAACGTCCTGGCGCAAACCGCCGCTACCGAAGTTGTTGTCTGTGAGCCGGGAGAATATCGCCTCGTGCATCAGATGCGGAATGCATGGTCATCCTCGCTTTGTGTACCGGTGACGGTCCTTGAAGATGATCGATTTCTGGCATCCCATGACGACTTCGAGCTCTGGGCTCGCGGTAAAAAGCAGCTTCGCATGGAGTTCTTTTATCGAAAGATGCGCGAGCGCTACCAGCTGTTAATGGATGACGGCCAACCCGCCGGCGGCAAGTGGAACTACGATGCCAATAATCGCTCGGGTTGGCGTAATCAGCGGGAGATTCCAGCGCGTCCTGACGTGCCTGTCGATGACATCACATCAACCGTGATTGCTGATGTTAATCAACGGTTCCCCAACAACCCCGGCGATCTGAGTCAGTTTCGACTGGCAGTGACTCGAATTGAGGCAGAGCGTCAGTTCGATTGGTTTGTAACCTACGCGCTAGCGGATTTTGGGACCTATCAAGATGCGCTGGTTGAAGAATCACCTTGGGTCTTCCACGGCCTGATCTCCATGTACATCAACTGTGGGCTGCTTGATCCACTGGCGGTCTGTCAGCGCGTTGAGATCGCCTGGCGAGAAGGTGACTGCTCGCTCTCTGCAGCGGAGGGCTTCATAAGGCAGGTGTTGGGGTGGCGCGAATACATACGCGGCATTTATTGGCTACTGATGCCCGAGTACAAAACCCGAAACACATTGAGTGCGACGCGTCCCCTACCTGATTTTTTCTGGGACGCAAATACCGATATGCGCTGCTTGAGTCGCGCAATAGAACAATCGCTCGATCATGGCTATGCGCATCACATTCAGCGCCTGATGGTCATTGGTAACTTCGCACTATTGGCAGGTCTCGACGTCATGGAGGTCTGTGACTGGTATCTCGGTGTCTATGTGGACGCGTACGAGTGGGTAGAGCTACCCAACACCCTCGGTATGGCCTTGTATGGCGACAATGCGGTTATCGCCAGTAAGCCTTACGCTGCCAGTGGTAAGTACATTCAGAAGCAGGGCAACCACTGTCAGCAGTGTCGTTACAAGCCATCTAAGACCACCGGTCCTGACGCCTGTCCCTACAACAGTCTCTATTGGCGTTTTATCGACCGCCATCTCGATAACTTCGGCAGCAACCCGAGAATGGGTTTGGTCGCCGCGAACTGGCGTAAGCGCGATCCCGAGGAGCGAGCCGCTATCGTGCAGTGGGCAGATAAAATGATTGAGGAGTGGGCCTAGCTATGGCTTTTTCTTCAGCGTGTAACGACGGCCCGAGCAACGTTTCGAGCAATACACCACAGAGTCCCAGTTGAGCTTCCACTTCGCACGCCAAGCGAACGGGCGGTCACACACAGGGCAGATTTTGATGGGTAGGTCAGCCTTTTTCACTGTCGATAGGCCAATCGGCGGCATCGGTAATGTAGTCGGGTTGCAGAGGTCGAACACCGCCCCACTTAGCCACAAAAATGCCGTTCGGGTCATGATCAGCCGTCTGTTTTCCTAAATCGAAATGACGGCCACCTCGCGGATCGCTTCCTACTCCCGCAATGTATTGCCAGTTCCCATAGTTGCTCCCGACGTCATAGTCGATCAGGTGTTTCTCAAAAAAAGCCGCGCCGAACCGCCAGTCACCTTGCAGCTCGTTAATAAGACAGCTCGCTGCGATTTGACGCCCGCGGTTGCTCATCCAGCCGGTGGCCACCAACTGTCGCATCAAGGCATTGACGATGGGGTAGTTGGTGTCACCCGCGCACCAGCGCGCGAAATTGCGTGGCTCGAAGGTGGATCGTAACGGCTTACCCGTTAACCCTGAGAGAAGGAATAGTGCCTTACCATCAACCATGGCACGCCAGTAGAAGAATTCGCGCCACAACAATTCGAAAAATAGCCAATATGTTGACTCATTGGCGACTTTACTTTTTTCGAAATTAAAAATGGTATGAGCCACCTCACGAACCGATAGATTGCCGTTGGCTAGCCAGGGAGAGAAGGTGCTTGAGCCATCAAATCCATCCAGGCAATTACGCGTCAGTTTGTACCGTGTGATGGATTCGTCGTCCCAAATAAATTGCTTAACTCTACGCAGGCCTGCCCGGCGACCCCCGGGCAGGGGTAGGCCAGGATGTGGCTTGTGCATGGAGGGTGGAATGGCATCGAACTGTGCCGACGGTGGCGGTGGCAGTTGTTCCGGTGCTGCGTTTGGACCTCTGACGTTCAGTTTTTCAACTTTTCGTCGGAAGGGAGAGAACACCTGTGGCAGGTCTTCAAGCGGCATTGGCAAATCAGTTTCAGAAAATAAGGTATTACCGCGATGGATTTGAATGGGGATATCCAGTTTTCCCGCAAGATAGGCGACGGATTGCTTCTCTTCCCAGCCCGGATGGTCACTGACGCTGACTTCCGTGATGCCGTAACGTTCGATGAGGTGCGGTATGACTAGTTCGGGAGATCCCTCCAGAACCAGAAGATCTTGACCGAGCGTCTGAAGTTCTTTTTTGAGCTCTATCAACGACTCACGCAAGAAACGATCGCGCTGCGCACCGATACCTGTGAGGTTGCACCATGGCTTTGGCTTGGGTATGAGGAACAGACATAACAATGAGTCCGCGGCTGCATGGCTGGCGAGCGCAGGATTGTCATTGAGTCGTAGGTCGGTTCGGAACCAGTGAAGATGACGCATGCAGAGAGGCCTCGTGATGAACCTGTACTGTACAAGAGGTCGATGCAACGATGATGAGGGTCGAAATACTTCAAGTCGGACGTAGGCTCGACGCGCAACCGGGCTTTGTTTTGCGTTTAGGGCGAATGCGAGTCTATTCTTCTCCGCGTGTTTCGCTTTGCAAAAAAAACGAAGCGATGAGACGCCGTTAATAATAAAAACTGTATGAATGGATTAATTGAGAGGTTTTCTGCATGAGCTCACACGACACGCTACTCAGCCCCACAACCGTTGGGGGACTCGAACTTAACAATCGTGTGGTGATGGCGCCCATGACACGGAACCAGTCGCCGGACAATATTCCAACGGACGCCAACGCCGAGTACTACTGTAAGCGTGCCGCCGGCGGTGTGGGTCTAATCGTGACCGAGGGGACCTGTGTTGATCACATCGCGGCTAGTGGATACCCGGGCGTTCCTTATATTCACGGTGATGATCGTTTGGCGGGGTGGAAACGTGTTGTCGACGCGGTTCACGCCAAGGGCGGGAAGATTGCACCTCAGCTTTGGCATGTTGGTGGTATGCGCAAGCGTGGTGTCCTCCCCGAGGGTGATGTCGATGGGTACGCCCCCTCCGGAATGAATGTTCCAGGTAAGGTCAACCGTCACACGATGACCACCGCTGATATCGACGATGTGATAACCGCATTTGCCAAGGGTGCTCGTGATGCGCAGGCGGTCGGCTTTGATGCCCTTGAAATTCATGGCGCCCATGGCTATTTGCTCGATCAGTTCTTCTGGGAAGGCACCAACCGGAGAGATGACGAATACGGTGGTTCGATGGCAGAGCGCGGTCGTTTCGTATCAGAGATTATTGCCGCGTGTCGCTCCGAGGTCGGTAAGGACTTCCCCATTATTCTCCGTTGGTCACAATGGAAGCAGCAGGACTACACGGCGCGTTTGGCGCCAACAGAGGCATTGCTGGCGGACTTTCTCGAGCCACTGGTCGATGCAGGCGTAGACATTTTCCACTGTAGTCAGCGACGTTTCTGGGAGCCTGAATTCGAGGGTAGCGATCTTAATCTCGCTGGCTGGGTCAAGAAGTTGACCGGCATGCCCACGATTACGGTGGGTAGTGTCAGTCTTGACGCGGACTTCATCCCGGATCCTGGTGAGGTTGGCTTCAAAGCGGCCAAACCTGCGTCGCTTGACCGTCTCAACGAAATGTTGGACCGAGGTGAATTCGATCTGGTTGCTGTCGGCAGGGCGCTCATCGCTAACCCCGACTGGGTGCGAGTAGTGGAGCGTGGCGATGTTAGTGGATTGGCGGCCTTCGAAAAGTCCATGTTAATGACGCTAGACTAACCAGCGCCCAGTAACTGTCATCCCAAAACCGGAATTGACTTTTTGACCGTAACATTACTGTCTTTTAACCGACATGATTTATTAACTCGTCGCGATTACGGTGTAGGTGGCGTAAGTAGCGCTCTATTACGGTATTCACAATTTTAGTCGTAACCATATTTCCCTTAAAGAGGTTAAGGACATGACCAACTCCCTCAAACAAGTATCCGTGGCTGTAGCGATTGCTATATCGCTAGGCGCATCAGTAAATGCAGTTGCAAATACGACCACGTCGTCAATTCGTGGCACCGTGGCAACAGAGACTGGCGAATTATTTGCAAACGCCTCAATCAAAATTGTTCACACTCCCTCTGGTACGGTTTCGGCCACAACCACAAACGAGAGCGGATCTTTTTCTGCTCGAAGTCTTCGCGTTGGCGGCCCCTATTCAATTGAGATCTCAGGCCCAGACTTCAAGAGCGTGACGATCGATGATGTTTATCTGACTTTAGACTCAGCCCTTAACATGCCTGTGACCGTACAAGCGTCTGGCGCGATCGAAGAAATATTGGTAACAGCGTCGGCACTCGGTGATGACGGCTTTCGGAATGAGGGTTTGAGTACAACGCTAGGACTCAGTGCTCTACAAGAAGTAGTGTCCATCGATCGTGATATCACTGACGCTGCGCAACTCGATCCGTTTGCCTCCGTCAATGTTCAAAGCGGTGGAGCCAAGGAGCTCTCGATTGCAGGCGCGAATAATCGCTTTAACTCTTTGACTATCGACGGCGTGGCATTGAACGACCGGTTTGGTTTGAACGCAAACGGTTACCCATCGCAGCGATCGCCAATCTCATACGACGCCATCGAATCATTGTCGATCCAAACAGCACCTTTTGACGTTGAATACAACGGGTTTACCGGGGGCACTATCAATGCAGTCACCAAGTCGGGGACCAACCGCTTCGAAGGTTCGGTGGCGTACTACTCTACTGACGATAGTATGATTGGCGACAAGAGCGGCGATGATGAGTTTGACTTCAACTTTGAAGAAGAGACTTTTGTGGCGACACTGGGTGGTCCCATTATCAAAGATAAGCTGTTTTTCTTCGTTGCCTATGACAAATACGAAGAAGTGGCTCCACTACAGAGCGGGCCTGCCGGTTCCGGTGCGTTAAATACCCGTGCGGGTATTACGTCAGACGATGTGAACCAAGTTGCTCAGATCGTAAATGACGTGTGGGGTTTTGATATCGGCGGCTTCAGCAAGGGGCCGGCGGAAGACGAGAAGATCCTGGCAAATATCGACTGGAATATTAGTGACAACCATCGCGCCAAATTTACTTACATTCAAACCGAAGGCAACACGATCAGAGAGCAAAACGGCAATAACTTCCTCGCTTCTGATGTGAGATTGGGAGCATCCTCGGCCTGGTACGATCGTTCGGAAGAGGTAGAGAGCGTTATTGGTCACATTTTTAGCGATTGGACAGATGACTTCTCAACTGAATTGAAAATCGCAAGTACGACGCAGGCGACAGGTCAGGATTCGCTCAATGGTGCTGAGTTCCCTTCCATGGCGGTTAAGTTGCGTGAGATAGAAGGCGAGGAACAATATCTGGTTTTTGGTCCTGACCGTTTCAGGCACGGCAACGAGCTCGATCAGGAATTCTTCCAGATTAAGTTTGTGGCGGAATACTCGATGGGCAATCATTTGCTCAAGGCAGGTATCGAGCGCGAGGACGTTGATGTAAATAACCTATTCGCTCAAAACGCAGAGGGTTCATATGTCTTCGATAGCGTGACTGATCTGCAGAACGCCACGGCATCCGGTTTGCTATACAACAACGCGATCACTAACGACGAGAATGATCTGCGAGCCATTTGGGGCTATGAAACTACGTCGCTCTACATACAGGATAGTTGGAATGTAAGCGCAGACTTGGATGTTGACTTTGGGCTGCGCTACGACCGATATGCAAGCAATGGATCAATTCGATTGAATAGCAACTTTGTCCAGCGCTACGGTTATGCCAATACCACAGATGTCGACGGCTTGGACGTCGTTTTACCAAGAGTGTCCTTTAAGTGGTACGCCTCTGAAAACACCACTGTTCGCGGTGGTATCGGCGTCTTCAGCGGTGGCTCGCCGGGCGTATGGATTTCTAACAGTTATTCAAATGACGGGGTCATTTCTGACAGCTCAAACGCTTTTGGCGTGGTTTCGGTCCCTACGACACCTGATGCAGCAACTGGTCAGTACATTCCTGCTGACGTACTAGCGGCACTCGCAAATGAGGCGCCGGATGGTTCTGTTAATGCGTTGAGTCCGGACTTTGAAATTCCAACGACAACAAAGATCAGTCTTGGTGTCGCTCATGAGAGGGACATCCCGTATCTGGGTGATGACTGGTTGCTGTCGGCAGACGTGCTTCACAACACAATCGATAACGCATCTTACTGGTATGATCAGCGATGCGAGCTACCAGTAGCTACTGCTCCAGACGGTCGTGGTGTCTACGACTGTAGTGGGGGTGGGTCTCGTGAAGCCATTGTGGTTGGTTCATACGACGGTGGTACGAGCACGTTGTTTGCTCTTTCAGCAACAAAAGAGTGGGAAACGCGCTTTGGCCAATTTGACATGTTTGCGAGCTACACTCATGCAGACGTGAAAGACATTGGTTACGGCACCTCGTCCACTGCCACTTCTAACTACTCAGATTTCGCCGCTTACGATCGCCAAGCGCCTCGCGAGGGAATCTCAAACTTCCAGGTTGAGCATCTTTTCAAACTCCGTCTGAACTGGCGTAAAGAGTTGATACCTGGGTACGAAACACGAGTTTCTCTATTCGGCACTCGGCGTAGTGGTCAGCCTTACAGCTACACTTTCTCTGAGAATAATAACTGTGTACTGGATGTCGGCGGCGGTCGTTGCCCTCGAGAGAGTCGTAATGACGACGCGGGACACCTCCTTTACGTGCCCAACGGGTTAAATGACCCATTGTTCTCCCCGGCTTCTTTTGGTGGTGATATCGCTCAACAGCAGGCCTTTATCGACTATATCAATGGTTCTGAACTTGCACAGTACCGCGGCGGTATTGCGTCTCGTAACGGTGACAACTCTCCGATGACTAGTATTGTTGATCTGAGAATCCAGCAAGAGTTGCCAGCTTTCGATGGTGACCACTCCTTCCGCTTGTTTCTTGATATCGAAAACGTAGGAAATCTTTTGAACGATGACTGGGGTCGCATCGAGCGCACGCGTTATGAGTATGAGCGTGACGTTGTGTCCGCTGTCATCAATAACGGTCAGTATGAATACCTGCGCTTGAACAGTGATAGCAGTATCAAAAACTTGCAAGTTCTGAGTCAATCCGTCTGGCAGGTTCAGGTTGGTATCCGCTACGACTTCTGATTCCGGCCAAAGTTTCAATTCATTAAAAACCCCGGTTTTCGCCGGGGTTTTTTTACGCCTGTACTTTAGTGTTCGTACCCGCTCGGTATGCCGTTAGTTTTTCCCGCTACGGCTAAACTACATGATATCAGTGGGAACCATATGTGCTTAACATGAGGCTGAAGACAACGAGCCGAGTCACGTATCGGTGGTGCGTCGCTCTGGGAGATCCGAATCGGGGCCGAGTATCGCTTCTAATACACGGCTTTACATTTGATAAGGCGCCTTAGTGCGCCTTTTCTTATGAAATAAAAACAGTTACTTCTTGCTATTAAATAACTAAAAAGAATGTATATAATTATATATATGAATATAATGAATAATTAACACTAATTTTTGTTACTCTTTTTGAGTTGATAAGTAACATATGTCGTATTAGAAAGTAACACAGTTATTGGAGTACGACATCATGAGGGCGAAGTTACCCGCCATCCTCGAAAGCGCCAGCACAACGATTACCTTCATCGTGATGGTTTCTGTCCTTTTCTATTCCGTGGGCGCCATGGTGTGACTCGTTCCGCGGTCACTACGACACGAACGGTCTTTGTGGTTAGCGTAATGGTCATGGCAATGATCAGTGAGCGGGGTCTGGCCTCTACGTTTCGTAAGCCACTCATTCGTCCAGTGTTCCCGACGCATCCGATTGCTGCACAGCACGCATAGAAGCGAATCATATTCTCTAGCAATCACCACTCATCGGAGTCTCTGATGCCTCAGAGAACTGGGTACAAGTAACTTCTAACCGATGCGGTCAGTCTCTTAAAGAAATTGTTTCGACGATATCACTCGATGGGTTATGAGATAGACGGTGAGATAGTTTACGAAAAGCCCCAAGCCTTAGCGTTCGATCGAGGTCCGAAGTTCGAGATAAAGATGCCTCGAGGTGGGTCTCACAGAGGCGACACTTAACCGACTTTTTAAGTCTCGTTTCATCCGGCTGCAGACGTCGTTGGATGCAATGTTATGCAGACATACCGGTGCTTGGTCTCGCGGTCTTAAAAACACCACGAATCGCCTCCTTTTTCATTTGGATGACTGCGCAAATGTCGGTATCGTGACGGCACACAATTTCCGGAAATTACGATGCACAGTGTCCTCGGCATGCTTGCCATTGTGGCTTTCGCTTACGCAGTGTCGTCGAATCGACAGGCCGTGGCATGGAAAACGATCGGAATGGCGTTTGCCATTCAGTTTACTGTCGGTGGCATCGCTCTCTTCACGTCCTGGGGTAACCGGGCCTTGGGCGCTACCGCCGATGTCATTGGCTCACTGCTGAGCTACTCGCGCGCTGGCATTGATTTTATGTTCGGCGAGTTAGCGGCTTACGATGGTCCTATCGGCTTTGTCTTTGCCGTCAACGTGCTACCCGTGGTCGTCTTCTTTAGTGCTTTTATTGCAGTGCTGTATCACTTGGGTGTCATGATGTGGGTGGTGCGAATCCTCGGAGGCGGATTGCGCCGCTTCCTTGGTAGCAGTCACGCCGAGTCTATGTCTGCTGCGGCGAATATTTTCGTGGGTCAGGCGGAGGCTCCGCTGGTTGTGAAACCGTTTATCCCCGCCATGACGCGATCCGAGTTGTTTGCCGTGATGGTCGGTGGCCTGTCTACCATTGCAGGCTCTGTGATGGCGGGTTACGTGGCGCTGGGAATCCCGCTGGAATATCTCGTAACCGCGAGTTTCATGGCAGCGCCTGGTGGCTTGATGATGGCGAAGCTTATCGAGCCTGAAACAGGGACACCGGTTGTCCCAAAGGCTGGTGACGACGCCACCACACCGCGTTACGTCAATATCATCGATGCGGCGGCGACCGGTGCTCTGGATGGCCTGAGGATGGCTGCGGCGATTGCCGCGATGCTGATTGCCTTTGTTGCATTGATCGCGCTGATTAACGGTCTACTGCAGTACTTTGGCGACTTCGTGGGCTTTGAGGACATAACGCTGGAGCTGCTCCTTGGCTACCTTTTGGGTCCGGTCGCCTGGCTACTCGGTATCCCATGGGCTGAGGCGTCTACTGCGGGGAGCCTCATTGGTCAGAAACTGATATTGAATGAATTTGTGGCCTACGTTGCCTTCTCCGGTGTCAGTGAGTCGCTATCGCCCATTGCACAAGCGGTGGTGATTTTTGCTCTTTGTGGTTTCGCCAATTTATCCTCGATTGCCATTCTGCTGGGCGGCTTGGGCGCTATTGCGCCGAGCAGACGCGATGATATTTCCCGGCTTGGAGTCAGGGCCTTGATCGCAGCTACTTTGGCCAATCTAATGAGCGCTGCGCTGGCTGGGTTCTTTCTATCGCTTCCGGGAGCCGCAGGTTAATGGCTGATTCCGCACACGCGCGCCACGCGAGCGAAGTGCGCGAACTCCCCCTGATTGATTACACCGCCTCGACTGCCCCCGAAGCTTTTTTCGACAGCCTGAAACAGTACGGGTTTGCTACCTTGATTTCGCATCCACTGGACATGGAGCGAGTCAATCGCATCTACAGCGCGTGGCGCGCACATTTTGCCGAAGGAGTCGCATCTGAGTTCACGATGGATCCGATAAGGCAGGACGGTTACTTCGCACTTGATCAGGCAGAGAGCGCGAAAGGGCAGGCCGTGCGCGACTACAAGGAATATTTCCAGTTCTATCGTTGGGGTCGCTGTCCCAGTCACTTAAAGCACGACCTGGAAGCGCACTTTGAAGATTGCCTCAGATTCTCTACGACGCTATTGCGCTGGGTGGCTGAGTACCTTCCTGCGGATATCGTAAACCGTCTGTCCATGCCCCTTGAGTCCATGATCGAGGACAGTGCGCAAACCATGCTACGCGTTCTGCATTATCCGCCCGTCGAGTCGGGCGTCGTGTTACCCAGAGCCGCTGCTCACGAGGACATTAATCTACTGACCATTTTACCGGCATCCGATGGGCCCGGCCTCGAGCTTCAGTTGTCCGATGGTCAATGGATCGAGGTGGTTAATCGTCCGAGTCAAGTGGTGGTGAATATTGGGGACATGCTGCAGGAGGCAACAGAGGAGTTTTTGCGATCTACGACCCATCGTGTCGCGTCACCTGATGACGGGCAGGCGGCGAGTGGTCGTATGTCGCTGCCCCTGTTTTTACATCCGAGGCCCGAGGTAACGCTGTCGTCCCGTTATACGGCAGATAGTTATCTTGGTGAGCGCCTGCAAGAGCTGGGTGTTATTTAGCTCGATCCAGCAATTGCTGCCCGGCGAGTCCAATGAGAATAATCACCAGCCCAATCATCGTACTGCCGGCGATGAACTCCTTCAGCACCATACCAATTAGAACTAGCGACAGCGGTGGAGCCAAAAAAATAAGGCTACTAATACGGAGCGGATTATCGGTCAGCCGCAGTGCATTCATCCAGAGTACGAATGCAATCCCCATTTCGAACAGACCAATATAGAGACCGCCTAGCAACGAGCCCATACCGACACTGGGCAGCTGTCCTGCAAGCCCTGTAATGACCCAGAGCAAGGGCAGGGCGGCGGAGAAATTGAGAAACAGGGCGATCTCCGGATCGATGCCATTCGCATCGACGACCCGTGAATTGACTACCCAGGACAGACCCCAAATCACCGTCGAAAATAGTGCGAGTGCCACACCCGTAGGCTGATCAAACTGGAAAGACGTGAGGTTGCCATTGGTGGCAATAACCAGAATGCCAAGATAGCTGAGGAGAGCCAGTCCTGCTTCAGATTTAGCGGGGAGTTTTCGTGAGAACATGGAGGCAACCAGTGGCAGCGTCAGTCCCCAGGTGTAGTTGATTGCCATGGCGTCTTGGGCTGGCAACAGCTCATATGCCGTAAACAGAATCCAGTAATAAAAAGCCGGGTTGATCAGTCCCAACAGTAAGCAACGTAAAATCAGCCCATTGCTCATCGTAGAAACCGATTTAAAGCTACCTGCCACAGCAACCCTGATACCAAAGAAGCACCATGACACCGTCGCCGCGAGGGTAATCAGTGCCATCGGCGTACTGAACTCGAGCACCCACTTAAAGGCGGTGGCCATGGTGCTCCACAGCCCTACCGCGGCTAACGCGCAGATAAGCGCGCGTTTATTCGATGCAGATGAATGATCAGGCATAACTGAGGAGGCTGTATTCCTGTGGTTCCAATGGCGTAGACTCTGCGCAGAGTTAATCAACGCCTGTAAGGAGTTAACGATGGGCCATATTAGTGAGAATGTCACCTTAGATAATCCAGCCTTTATTCATGAGTCAGCGTGGCTCTACGGCAAGGTCACCATTGGCCCGGGTGCATCGGTATGGCCAAATGTGGTAACGCGCGCAGAAAACTTTGAGATCCGCATCGGCGCGCGCACCAACATTCAGGACTTTGTCATGATTCACGTTGGTGCTGCGTCACCTACCATCGTTGGCGAAGACTGCTCCATTACTCACCATGCGACCCTGCACGGATGCACCATTGGTGATCGATGTCTTATTGGCATCAATGCGACCATCATGGACGGTGCCAAAATCGGGAATAACTGCATTGTCGCAGGGCATACGATTGTCACCGAGGGAAGCGAGTTTCCCGACAACACCATCATTGCGGGTGTTCCAGGAAAGGCTGTCGCGTCTCGTGATTGTGGTGATGCCAATTTAGTGAACGCCAAGTTCTACAGTGCCATGGCCGACACCTACGCTAACGGCGAAGATCGACTGTCGAAAGAACAGGTTGACGAGGTTCTGGGCTCGATTGGTCAGTAAGGCAATGTCTCAGCAAATAGTCACTCGGACTACGGCTGCTCGAGTGCCCGCTCGAGTTGCGTCATGGGGCCGCCGTCAAAAACCAGTTGAAAGCCCGCTTCCTTGAGCAAGGTCTTTGCTTGCGCAGACCTACGTCCGCTGCGGCAGTAGACAATGACTTCCTCATCGAGCTCGACGCCCATGTCGAGTAAGGTACCGGGGAGGCCCTGAAGCGGATGATTGAGCGCGCCATCGATAGCACTGGAGGCGTATTCACCCTCGGAGCGCACTTCGACAATAAAGGGAGAGCCCAGGCCCTGCTGGATCTTGACGAGATCGTCTGCCGCCTGAACCCACAGACTGGAAACGGTGAATAAGAGGGCGCTGAGTCGCGCCCCTGTCATTAGGCTGCGACCGACGCGTCGTTACTCTGAGGTTCCTGTGACTCTTCTTCCAAAATCCATTCTTTTGCCGCCTCAAGCGCTTCTAATCGGGTGAGATACTGCATGTTAGCAGGTAAGTGATCGGCAACGCCCAGCCCCTTAAGAACGTGAGCCACTTCCTGCTTAATACCGCAGGCATATAAGCGTTTTCCCGCGTTATGTGCATCAACAGCAATAGTCTCTACCGCTCGAGCGGCCGACACATCCATAAAGGGCACGCGATCGAAGTCGAGCACAATGGCGATGTGGTCGTTGCGTCCGACACGCTCTCGGACGTGGTGCCCCATATCGGCGGCAGCGCCGAAGCTCAATGGACCACCAAAATCAAACAAGGTGAGATGGTCATCAACTGCGTTGAAAATTTCTGTTTCAGCTTCGGTCAGCGCGACTTCGCCGCCATCACCCTCACCACTAACCGCTTTCAGTTGCTCGTCCGCAATCTGTTTGACGAATGCTAGTGCTGCAATGACAACGCCCGCCATGACCGCAGTGATGAGGTCGACAAAGACAGTGAGACCCAGCACTAGCGCCATCAGCATCAGATCGAATCGAGGTCCCTGATGAGCCCGCTTGAGGTAGGCGATGTCGATAATATCGTAGCCAACCTTTACCAGAATGCCGGCTAGAACAGCGTGCGGGATCTTGGCGGCGAAAGGGGCGAGGACAAGAACAACGCCCAGGAGTAACGCGCTGTGGAACATGCCTGAAATTTTGGTGCTACCACCTGTGCGAATATTGACGACCGTACGCATAGTCGCGCCCGCACCCGGGATACCGCCGAAAAACCCGGCGATGGTATTGCCGATCCCCTGACCCACGAGCTCGCGGTTTGAGTTGTGTCGGGTGCGAGTCATGTTGTCGGCGACGAGCGACGTCAGCAGGCTATCGATAGCGCCCAGAGCAGCAAGAATGGCCGCCGCCTCGAATATGATGATGGCGGTATCCGCTTCGATCGAGGGCACAACAAAACTCGGCAAGCCTGTCGGAATGGCACCCAAAACAGGCAAGCCTTCGAGAGACAGCCCAATGAGTGTGCCGGTCACCAGCGCTGCAAGTGGTGCTGGGATGACGCGACCCCAGGTTGCGGGCCAGCTAAAGACCATCACGAGCGTCAGAAGGCCCACAAACAATGCACCAAAATGAGGTTCCATAACCGCCGTTGGTACCTCCAGTAGCGCCGGAATCGTGCCGCCGCCCTGAGGCTCATGTCCAAACAGTCGCGCGAGTTGCAATGCAATGATGATGCAACCAATACCGCTCATGAAGCCTGAGACTACGGGGTAGGGAACCAGCCGGATGTATTGTCCGAAGCCTAAAACCCCGAATACGATTTGCATGATCCCAGCGAGAATCACGGTGGCAAATACGAGCGACGGGTCCCCGTTTAACGAAGCAAAAACACCGGCGAAGACAACAACCATTGGACCGGTGGGACCCGTGATTTGTGAGCCGGTGCCGCCAAAGAGAGCGGCGAAAAATCCGACAATAATCGCCCCATAGACACCGGCAATGGGACCTGCACCTGACGCCTCACCAAAGGCAAGTGCCAGTGGGAGCGCAACAACACCAGCGGTTAATCCGCCGTAAATGTCCCCGCGAAGATTACTCGTATCGAAAAACTTGCTGCTCATATCAATGCGCCCGCTTAAATTTGTTCCCGTTAGTACTGCTTAGTTTAGTAAAGCTATCCCTGATGAATGCGGTTGCTTAGCCTTCAGGCATCGCAGAGCTGTGGTGCTGAATAATTTTCCAGGCACCGTCAATGAGCTCATAGGTATAGTTAAAACGTGCGGCTACGGTTGACCCGTCGCCAAAGGTAAAGACGTAGACCCCAGCGTTGGTCGCCAACGTGTCAGATAGCACCCGTGCATTCGACTCCGTGATTACCCCTTGAGGTTGTTTGGCGAGAAATGCAACGAAGTAATCTCTGATCTCGGCATGATTGTGACGAACTTGGTTGGATACCGTTGGCAGTAAGACCGCATCTTCAGCATACATGGCAGTGACAACATCAGGGTCTCCCGTTGCCAGAGCGTCGTTCCAGTCATCAAATAGCGCAATTACCTGCTCTTCGTTCACAGTTATCTCCATTAAATTTGAAAAGGGTGTAAACCAAGCCCACCACCGTCCCTCATCTCGCTCGGATAAGTTTGACTTCAACGTGCGTGCAAAGTTCGTACAGTGCAATATACGCACGCACCCTATTGATTGGATGTGATAGTTGTTACTAATATATCAATATCTTTTGATAGTAAAAAACTATCACCTACAAAGGAGTCGTAATGCAGTCAAAATTGAATGTCAGTCTGCGACAAATCGCCTATTTCAAGGCTATCGGCGAAGTGGGAAGCTTCCGTGGCGCTGCGGAACGTCTCGGTGTGACCCAGCCCACATTGACAGCTCAGATAGCGACGCTCGAGGAGTCTTTAGGCGTCAAGTTATTCGAGCGAACACGATCTGGCGCTACGCCGACGGTTGCTGCCAGAGAGCTGTTACCCGTCTGTAACCGCATTCAAGAAGAAGTGCAGAGCTTTGTCGACACGGCGCATGGGTTTACCGGGGGTGAAACGGGAACGTATCGAATCGGTGTAACGCCGACCTTGGGGCCATACCTCCTTCCTCAGGTCCTTCCTGAAATTCATGAACGTTTCCAAGAGCTTCGCCTGTTTGTGCGCGAGGGAGTGCCAGCGGAACTGAATCAGGATCTCAGGGGCGCTAAGCATGACCTTATCTTGTCGACTCAGCCAATAGCCGAGGCAGGTTTAGAGATAAGCCCTCTGTTCAGAGAACTGTTGAAATTGGTATTGCCCCTCGATCATCGCCTAGCAAATAAGAAAGTGATTAATCGTACGGACCTCGTGGGTGAGGAGGTACTGACGATTGACGAACACCACCTGTATCACAGACAAGTCACCGAACTCTGCCAGACACTGGGTGCCACGACACGTCGAGACTTTGAGGGGACGTCGCTCGATACGTTACGGCAGATGGTCGTGATGGGTATGGGGATCACCTTCTTACCGTCACTGTACGTTGCGTCCGAGATTCGAGACTCGGACCCGCTTCGCGTCACGGATGTTTTTGGGGTCAATATGTATCGTGATCACGCGCTGGCGTGGCGGAATCGATCGCCTGCCCGTCCGTTGTTCCGCAGGCTCGCACAAACCATCAGAGAGTTGGTTCCCGCGACTGGCGCCAGTGACCTACGACTGTTGTATTAGTGATTCCGGCGTTTAGGGCCGTGTCTGAAGCGTCGTGGGCAGGTGTTTTAAGTGAGCGCGCCAGAACCATGGCGCTGCTATGGTTGTTTGATGGACTTACCTTGATAAGATTCAGCAAATAACGCTAATAAATAGCACGGCCCGGTGAGCGCAAGGTAATTGAACGCCTGCAGAAAGGGCGGTTGAAAAGTGCAGACCGTATTGAAAGTAACTAAGGGGAGTAACTGACATGAGCTACCAATCCACGACACCATTGATTAACACCGGACTGGATTCGAGCTGCCTGACGGTGGAGTTTAATCGACCCGATGCGCTCAACGCATTGCGCCCTGAGATGCTCTCTGAGGCGGCTCGGTTGGTAGAGCAGGCGAGTGATGACCCTGCGGTAAAAGTAATTGTGTTGCGGGGCGCCGGCCGCGCCTTCTCCGCCGGCGTCGATTTGAAGGTACTCCAGGGTATTAAACCCGAGGGTGGGATCATCGGTAACGTGTTTGATGAGCCCGCTGCGCGTTTAGCGGCAGCGATCCGTGATTCGGGTGTTCCTGTAATTGCACGTGCCGTGGGTGCGTGCTTCACGGGCGCCCTAGAGGTCGCCCTTCACTGCGATTTTGTCTACACCACAGATTCGACGAAGTTTGGCGACACCCACACAAAATTTGGTTTGCGACCCACCTGGGGAATGTCGCAAACACTATCCCGTGCGGTGGGCCAGCGACGCGCCCGCGAGCTGTCGTTTACGGCGCGTATCTTCACGGGCGCTCAAGCGGTTGAATGGGGTGTTGCTAATGCGAGTTTTGAAACGCCTGAAGCACTCGATGACGCCTTGGCCTCGACGTGCGCACAGATTGCAGGCAACAGTGCAGAGGCGGTTGCGGCCATAAAAGACCTCTATCGACTCGCTGAAACAGAGCAAGGTATTCGCCCCTCTTTGGCCGGCGAAACCGCTTCAAGTTACGAGATTTCGGACACCGACGATCGGCTCTCTGCCTTCTAGTCTCAGTTGCGCCTAACCCCTCGGGGGGACTCGTTTTTACGTACCTATTGCGTCGCAAAAAAAAGACGGTTACCGTCGCGTTTTTCGTAGATGAGATAGGTCATGAGTACGGCAAAAACCTTGCTAGAATCGCTGTACTTCGAAGTCATCCCAATGAAGGGATTCGAAGAAAAACTGGACGTGCTCAAGGCGGGCGATCGCGTGGGAATCACGTGCTCGCCAAAGCAGGGTTTACAGGTCACACTTGATACGGTGGCCAAGCTCTCTGACCGCGGATTCTCGCTGACACCTCACCTTGCGGCACGTCAGGTCATGCATAAGTACCATCTCAAAGAAATCGTGTCTCAGCTCACAGACAGTGGGATTACCTCCATCTTTGTGCCGGGTGGTGATCTTGATGAGCCCATGGGTGAATACGACAGCTCTGCAGCGGTGCTTCGCGATATAGCCGAAATGGATCATCCCTTCAAACGAATTGGTGTTGCATCATATCCCGAAGGTCATCCTGCAATATCAGACGACATTTTGTTTGAGGCCTTGTCGGCAAAGCAGGGTATCGCCACGCACATGGTGACTCAGATGTGCCTCGACATGCCCGTACTCGTCAAGTGGCTTTCAGAGATGCGCGATCGAGGCATTACGACACCCGTATGGATCGGTCTACCCGGCGTGATGGACCGGATGCGCCTGTTCAAGACGTCGCTGCGCATTGGTGTGGGGCAGTCGGCTAAATACGCGAAGAAGCAAAAGGGCCTCATCGGTATGTTCTTGCGAAGCCCAAATTACAAACCCGACTCGCTTTTCAAAGAGTTAACACCAGCGATGAATGATGAACGTATGGCCATTGAAGGCCTCTATATGTTCACGTTTAATCAAATCGACAACACTGTTCAGTGGTCTCAAGAACAACTTAAACGCCTGGCCTAGCCCGCCCACCGGAGACTTTTTCAATGACAGACAGCACCCCACTCGCGATAGCTATAGGGCCGCGCGTTCGCCGGTCGCCTTTTTTTGACTCGACTATTGACGCCGGTGTTCGGTCGTTCACGATTTATAACCACATGTATTTGCCGGTTCATTTTGGGGACCCCCTGGCGGAATACTGGGCCATGGTGAATGGCGTTATTTTGGCGGACCACGCGGTGCAGCGGCAGGTAGAAATTAAGGGACCGGACGCGCTGGCACTGACGCAACTTTTGACGCCCAGAGACATCTCGACCTGTCCCGTGGGCCGAGGTCGTTATGTCGTTTTTTGTAATGATCAGGGCGGTATCATCAATGACGCTGTTTTGTTTCGAACGGCAGAGGACTGTTTTTGGTTGTCGCCGGGTGATGGCGACGTCATCTTATGGGCGACAGGGCTCGCACTGGGCAAAGGCTACGATGTTGAAGTGAGCGAGCCCGATGTATCGCCGTTGCAGCTTCAGGGTCCCGCCTCGCCGCATGTGGCAAAGAAGCTGTTTGGTGAGATTGCACTCACGCTTGGTTACTACCAATGCGTTGAACTTGAGCTTAACGATATTCCTGTTGTTCTTACTCGGACCGGCTGGAGTGGGGAGCTGGGCTATGAAATTTACCTCCTTGACCATACGCGAGGCGGGGAGCTCTGGGACCTCATAATGGAGGCTGGGAAAGAGTTTGGGATAATGCCGGCTTGCCCATCGCTGATGCGTAGTGTCGAGGGTGGGATTTTGTCGCACGGCTCGGATATTACGCCCTGTGATTCGCCATTCACTATTGGTCTTGAGCGACTCATGGATCTCGACAAACCGTCCGAGTTTATTGGCCGTGATGCGCTTAAGCGAATTGAACAAGAAGGGACGCCGCGCAAGTTAGTCGGGGCCAATTTTGGAGGTGAGGCCATTGGTGGCAATGATAAGTTCTGGGATGTTTACTCCGACGGCGAGGTTGTTGGGCAGATTACCCGCTGCTGCTATTCGCCACGACTCGAGCACAACATTGCCCTGGTCAACGTGCCAACCGAGTTGTCTGAGCCAGGCACCAAAGTTCAGCTCGATATCCGCGGCACCCTCGTTGATTCAGAGATTGTGGCTTTGCCTTGGTTTGAGTCGCACAAGAATATCCCCGAGGGTATCTAATTATAGGTGCCACCGCCGATAACAGAGATTTACCCCTTTGGCGTAGTGAAAGTCGAGGAGACTGCCCCTTAGACTGATTAATGCGGCGAGCCGGGTTAATAACGAGACTGGCGTGTATAGCCTCTGTTGGTCAACACATCAGCCTAAGTCGCTAATGTTTAATAAAAACGATAAGAGCAAGGTGGGATAGTCAATGAAAAGCAGAGCTGCAATTGCATTTAAAGCTGGAGCCCCGCTGGAGATTGCGGAGGTAGATGTTCAAGGACCGCGTGCTGGCGAGGTTATGGTCGAAATTAAAGCCACGGGTGTCTGCCATACAGATGCATTTACTTTGTCCGGCGACGACCCAGAGGGTGCCTTCCCAGCGATATTAGGGCATGAAGGTGCGGGCGTTGTTGTTGAAGTGGGTGAAGGCGTGACCTCGGTAAAGCCGGGAGATCATGTTATCCCTCTTTACACACCCGAGTGCCGTGAGTGCAATTTCTGTCTTCATCCCAAAACCAATTTGTGCCAAGCCATCAGAGAGACTCAGGGACAGGGCTTGATGCCTGACCACTCCAGTCGCTTCACCCTAGATGGCGAGCCGATTCTCCATTACATGGGCTGCTCGACATTCTCCAACTTCACAGTATTACCTGAAATTGCAGTCGCGAAAGTGCGTGAGGACGCGCCTTTTGACAAGATTTGCTACATTGGATGTGGTGTTACAACGGGTATAGGCGCTGTGGCTTTCACAATGAAAGTCGAAGCTGGGTCAACCGTTGCCGTCTTTGGTCTAGGCGGAATTGGGCTGAATGTTATTCAGGGTGCCCGCATGGTGGGTGCAACGCGAATTATCGGTGTCGATTTAAACCCAGCAAAGGCGGATTTGGCCCGCCAGTTCGGTATGACTGATTTCGTAAATCCAAGCGACGTCGAGAATGTAGTTGATCATCTGATTCAACTGACAAGTGGCGGTATCGATTACAGTTTCGAGTGTATCGGTAATGTGAATGTTATGCGTCAGGCACTCGAGTGTTGCCACAAGGGCTGGGGCCAAAGCTGCATTATTGGTGTTGCAGGCGCGGGACAGGAAATTGCAACGCGTCCGTTCCAGCTGGTGACTGGGCGATCTTGGCGGGGCTCAGCCTTTGGTGGCGCACGCGGAAGAACGGATGTCCCCAAGATCGTGGATTGGTACATGGAAGGAAAAATTAATATCGACGAGATGATTACCCATACCATGCCGCTCACTCAGATTAACGGAGC
>CACMGJ010000003.1 GCA_902613175.1 Halieaceae bacterium
CCACAAGCCGTCAGGGTGTCGCATATTGTCAGGCAAGCGCTCACTCAAAATTGGTGAGGTAATGGGTTGGAAAATACCCGCCTGCTCTGCTCGCCACAGTCGCCCCGCATCAACGGTAATCAGAAGATCGGCAGGACTCGCCTCACCCTCGCTTTTGATTCGCTCAATCAACTCGTCAGCGCCAGCTTCGATCAAATTGATTTTGATGCCTGTTGCCTCGGTGAAGTTCTCGTAAAGCGCGATATCGGTGTCGTAGTGACGAGATGAATACAGGTTGAGTTCACCAGCACTTACGCCTTGGGAGGCGTCATCGGTCGAGCACGATGTGAGTGCGGCGAAAGCCACCAGCGGGGCGAAGAAAAGCGGACCGAAGCGCATGTCATTACCTCTAAGTAAAGTTGGTTAAAGGGTCGTTATTCTATTCAATTGGAGAATGTCTGTGTCGCGAAAACTGCACCTGCTTTGGGTGTTACCCGGACGTGGGATCCCACAACAATATCGGCATCCAGATGTCTTGGGCATTCGAGATCCAGCGATGTATCTTCCAGACCACCCCTGAATGTCACTCGGTTTAAGCCACCGATGCTATCGATATGGGTGATTTGAAGGCCATTCCCATCGGTATGCAACATTAACTGGTTAGCGTCCACGATCAGCATAACCGGCCCGTTAGCCATTGTGGGATCAGTCAGAACACTTCTATCCCACTCACCCAATGGCGAGGTGACGCCGCCATCATGAAGAACGCCTTCGAGCATTTGAGGATCACCGAATAATTCCGCGGTGTAGCGAGACTTCGGCGCCTCATATAAGGTTTGGGGCGTCCCCGTCTCGACCATTACACCTTGATCGAGCACGATGACGTTGTCACCCATTGCCAACACCTCATCCGGGTCGTGAGTAACGAACACGCCCACTGCACCCGTCTCGCGAATGATTTGTCGCGCATCTTTGCGAAGTGTTCTTCGCAGAGGAACATCCAGGTTGGCATAGGGCTCATCGAAGAGCAGAACGGCAGGCTCGGGTGCCATGGCTCTCGCCAGCGCAACACGTTGGCGTTGCCCCCCCGACAGGCTATCGGGATATCGCTCCGCGTAGTCAGACAACCCAACACGGGCCAGCCACTCGCGTGCGCGTTCTTTGGCTCCATTTCCCCGTAATCCGAAAGCCACGTTGCCGATGACGCTCATGTGGGGGAACAGGGCACCCTCTTGAAACACCATACCAACCGATCTTAGCTCGGGTGGTACCATCAACGATGGACTAGCAATCGTGGACCCGTTGAGCGCAATCTCTCCGGACTGCAAGGGTAGCAATCCGGCCATCAGTCGCAGCAACGTGGTCTTGCCGCAGCCTGAGTGCCCAATCAAACAGGTGACTTCACCGGCCTTACACTCAAAAGAAATATCATTTAAGGCCACATTCTTACTAAATCGATGCGACACTTTGTTAACTACAAGCACCTGAATACACTACTCGCCGACAATCACTCGCAATAGTCTATGCCTACTCCATCACAACAAGCTAGCGGTCTACTGGTATTACCGGCTCTATTTGTCGCCGCGCTGGTGTCGTTGCCGATTATTGTCACGCTGCTCTCCCTAGCCCAGCCGGCTGGCCCTATCTGGGAGCACCTCAGAGACACCGTGCTGAATGAGTATCTGCTGAACACGCTGGCTCTCATGACGCTGACAGGCGGGCTATCACTGCTCTTGGGCGTCAGCACCGGCTGGCTCATTGGTGCATGCCACTTTCGTGGGCGAGCCATCTTGAGCTGGCTGTTAATGCTGCCGCTGGCGTCGCCAGCCTATATCGTTGCGTATGTGTACACAGACCTGCTGGAAGTATCTGGCCCCGTGCAGACCACGCTGCGCTCGTGGCTCTCGTTAGGAATAAACGATCTCCAGTTTCCACCGATTCGGAACCTAACAGGCGCTGCCGTTTTACTCTCGCTCGTGCTCTACCCCTACATTTACCTGCTCTGTCGAAACAGTTTCGCGGGGCGATCGGGTGCTCAGTTTGATGCCGCGCGCGTGCTTGGTCACGGCCCGTTTAGCGCCTTTTTTCGCATTGCTCTGCCCGCCGCGCGTCCGGCAATCATCGGTGGTCTGGCGTTAGTGCTGATGGAAACACTGGCCGACTTTGGCGTGGTTAGCTATTTCTCAGTGCCCACGTTCTCAACGGGTATCTTCCGCACATGGCTCGGATTGGGCGATCCTCAGGCCGCATTAAAACTAGCCTCTTTAATGCTCCTATTCGTCATTGTGCTGGTAGGACTGGAAGAGAGTAATCGGCGGGGGGCTGTCGATCGCAGTGATATAGCCGGAGCCTCGCAGATTAACTTAACTGGCATCAGAGCCTTTTTAGCCATCGCTGCCTGTGTGCTCCCGATTGTGCTCGGGTTTGTAATCCCAGCCGTGACACTGGCGCTATACGCTGCTGACAACGTCAATGCGGTAACCCAAGCCAAGTTCGCTCAACTGGCCTTGAACAGCCTATCGCTGGCTATCGCGGCCGGCGTTGGCGTTACCCTCATTGCTTGGGTGCTGGCCTACGTGAAGCGCCTTCGCCCAAGCCCACTCACCCATGGCCTGATCCGTATATCGACCTTGGGTTATGCCCTACCGGGCATTCTGTTGGCGGTTGCATTGCTCAAGCCTGTGGGTGCTTTTGATCATTGGTTGATGGGAACGTGGTCAGGCCTGTCCACGCCTCTGCTATCAGGAAGCCTTTTCCTGCTGCTCTATGCCTATGTCTGTCGATTCTTGACGGTAGCATATCAGTCGGTTGACTCCGGCTTCGCGGGTATCTCTCACGACATTGATGCAGCAGCAAGAACACTCGGCACCACAACGGGAGAGATGATCCGAAAAATCCATTTCCCTCTGCTGAGACCCAGCATCTTTGCGGCCTGTTTGTTAGTTTTCGTGGATGTTATGCGGGAACTGCCAGCAACGCTGATATTACGACCCTTCAATTTTGACACCTTGGCGACCCAGGTTTATCGACTAGCCAGCGATGAACGGCTAGCAGAGGCATCTGGCGCCGCGCTGCTGATCGTGACTCTGGGCGTACTGCCCGTGGTGCTGCTTCAACGAGCGAAAGCCGTTGGGTATCGTACTGAATAGGCACCACAAACCAGTACCACTCAACGATAGAAGAGTCACGCAACGCTCTCGAGGCACGTCCTGTGCTTGGCACCCATTCTCACCATGACAAGGGTGCGAACAAAAATACCCAGATGTTTAGTGAGTTTTTTCACCCATTAAAAATGAATGCAATCGCTAACAACGCTCGTATTCCTCCTCGATATTTTTCGCCAACAATACGCGGTTCAAGTGATAGAAAATCATGAAGTCCCCTGTGGCCTCGACCACAAAAGTTTGAGGAAACTTTTGATTAAATGCACCGCTATCGACCACTGCGAAAAAATCGCTAGCGCCTCGCTCACTCTCTGCATCGATGTGATAGCTGACATCAAATAGAGCGCCCCCTGCATTGATATTCTGGGCCTCGAATTCAGGCATGCGATCGAGCTTCCCGAGCGCATCCTTCACTGTGAAGAAATTATCCGTATTGGCTTCCTTAGTGAGTCGAAATTTTGGAATCTGCCGATCATTTTTAAAACAGAAGACCGTCTGACGACAAATGAATGCATTTGAAGGTAGCCACAGTGACGAAACAGAAAAACTAAAATTAAAAACGGCGGGCCAGTCCCCCTGAAAAAATATATCGGTGGCCGATAATCGCTCCCCATCTTTGTCAGGCTGTGACAATGCTAGCCACGGATTTTTCATCATCGCCAAGACTTGGCTGGATTGTGACTCGAGCTGCATGCCCATTTGCTCAGCAACATCTTTGAGCCCAATCTGAATTTGTGGCCGCCAAAAGATCGCAAGCAAGATCAACCCAAGAATGAGAAAGGGCCTAATACCATCGCCAAATATGGCGGCAAACGACAGATCGGACAGCCCAATCACACCCAGCAGGCCATCTGGGCTGACCCAGTGGATAATCAAGAGTCCTGACAGCGAGGCCAGCATCCAAAATAGACGTAACTTCTTAGGTTTTTTCATCGCTTATATCCACACTCTTCGCAAAGCATTCTGTCAGGCGATACTTGCCGAGCGAGGTCAACAGGCATGCGTGTCAGTAGCTGTTCTCGTGATTCAGCGCCATGCACTAGGTTCATTCTTATTGTAAAAGCTTAAGCTCGTCGACGAGTTAATTAACAGTTGTATAAAACATGCAAGAATGATCACTCTCTACTTTTTGCTTGGTTGCAATCAGTTATGAAAATTTGGAGTTATTCGAGGCCATTCTCGTTTCACGGCCAAAGCTGCGAAGTAAAGGTCACATTGACCCGCAGTGAAACGATCTCGTCGTTGTATGTCGACGACTTCCTCGTTGATGAACAGTCCATCAAATATAGCGACGGTATCATCACGTTCGTGCACCCGTTAAAGATCGCGTCCGGCGTTGAGGCACAAGTCGAGTCCGGCTATTTCAATTGGCGAAATGTAGGCATTGCCGTAACCGAAAATGGTCGCTTAGTGCACGAAAGTCACCCAGGGGAAGATCTGAGCTACGGCGAAGCGCTCATGGAAGACTTATATCGCATGAAGGAGAATGCCTCAGGAGCTGGGGAGAGCAAGTGGGCGCAGAATAAATATTCCATTTATGCCGACCTAGGTCTGGCTGCGTTGTTCTTCATCGTTAGCAAGGTCACGGGAGATCTGGTTCTCGCTGCTATTGTTGGAGGCGTTACGGGCTTAGGTCTCATCGTGTTACAGCGATTCGTCAAAGTGGATCTCCTGGGCGGCTTTGCCGTGTTTGGCACCATCATGTTGGCCATCTCCACGGCTTTTTCTCTCGTGTTACAAGATAGCTATTGGGTACAAATGAAGGGCACGGCGCTAGGGCTGTTCACGGCTTCCCTTTTTATGGCCGATGGGCTATTAAGACAAGGCGCCTATTTTGGCGCGAGATTCGAGCGCTACATGCCGGGTCCTTTGCACCACAACCGACTCGTTATCGGCATGAGTATTATGGGCATAGTGTCTGCCGGCGGAAATTATGTCGTCGCGGAAAATTTCTCGGAAGATTTCTGGCTCATGTACACCACGTTCCTCGACTTCCCCATCTTCATGCTGTCCTTTCTTGTGATTCTCCGATGGGCGCGCAAATCTGAAGGTGCAACTGCATGAGCGCGGAGATTTCCTCATTACGTAGAGCAGAGGCCTCGAATCATGAAGCCTGCGCCTAGCATAAGCCTCATTAATTTAACGGGCGCTGAAGAGAGCATTGTCGGCAGCCTAGAGAGCGCGTTAACAGAAACCAGCTTCGTGATGGTTCAGGGCCATGGTATTCCGTCAGAGTTAGTTCAAGACGTACGCCGGGTTGTCGAAGGCTACTTTAGCCTGACGACAGAAGAAAAAATGCTGGACTGCATTACGCCCGATAACTACAGGGGATACATTCCTTTGGGGTTTTTCTCCCCAACACAGGCGGCAATACACCCGACCAATACGAGGGGTACAAGCTTCATCACGAAACCTCTTTAGAACACCCTATTCGGCAGCAATGTGATCTATACGGCCCCAATAAATGGCCGGCAAAGCCCGCGGACATGTCTGAGGTCATTACCGAATTTTGGCGGGCCTGTGACACAGCTGGAAGACACCTACTAAAGCTCATCAGCCGAATTATGGGCATTAATGAAACTACATTTTTGAGTCTCTTCGATGGTCCGCTCACCAACATGACCCTGCTTCATTACACGAGCAGCTACGCGATATCGTCGCCCGCTCTCGGGACTCTGCGGAGATGATCCGGAGGGTCCTCGACCACTAAAACAAGACACCGTGTAACTCCCTCCCTGTCTCTACAGCTTGGATAGGCGCAACTCGCTTACTCACGCGATGAATACAATGGATGTGCTCCGCAGTAAGTTGTTAAATCTACGTCAACTAAACAATCGATATCCAAGTCATGTTAGCGACAGATATGTTGACAAGGCTTGAAGCGCGCGGCTGTCTTTGCGCCAACTGATCTTAAGCGTCTCGCTTAAGTCCCAGAGACTTCAACAACTTGTAGCGAATCGTCGGTAACACCACCTTGCGGCCCACTCTCGACCACTGAACAACCCCCGTTTGAAATGACGCTTTAGCAAAGAGCTTTTCGGCGTAAGCGGATATGATGGAGCCTTCCTCCCACAGTAACGGTTGAAGCCGCACCCACTGCAGGCGATATAAGACCGCACCCCATTGAACATCAGCGAGACTAAAGGCATCGCTCGCAAGCCAGCCGCCATGGTTGAACTGCCCTGCCGCTAATTGGTGCGCTAGGTCTGCAAGCTCAACTCTCGTGGCGTCGACAATGGCAGACATCTGACCCGGCGCAACCATTGCCTCTTTTGTGGCCTCAATGACTGCCCGCTTCTTTTCATAAGCCGCCTTCAGTGTAAGGTCTTTTTTATAGGTCTCGATCAATCCGGATAGCAGGTCAACTTTGTCTTGGTGGGAGCGCCCGCTGTCAGAGGCATTCCCCAGTGGAAAGGGCTTTTTAACCCCGTCGATATGGCCGTACGTCAGCGCCTCAATGAACAAGCCCGCAGCCTTATCGACCCAGTAATTTACGAGCTCCTTTTCCTCCGCCGAGGTCTCAAAGCTTTGATTGGCATTACTGAAACGGGCGCCTAGAAGGTCGAGTATGTTGATCGTATCGGTGGTGACCTTGCCATCGATGACCAGTGTCGGTACTACGCATCGAGAATTAATCCGCACATAGCTGGGTGAAAACTGCTGGTGGGCAGATAGCAAGATGGGGTGTGATTGCCATTGAACCCCTAGCTCCTCGAGGCCCTGACGAACCTTTTGGGAATCGAGAGACAGCGGGAAGTGGTAGAGGTGAATACCTTGTTGCGGCGCCCATTGATTTGGGGCTTCGGTTAAAGGCGCATCAACCAGGTTCGGGTCGGTCGCGTAGACGGGCTGCAGACGCACTAAAAACCTCCTCTAATGACTCGCCAGTTGACAACGCTAGTCACTAGATGGCCTACACAGCAGCGGGACGAGATAAAGCCAACCAACAACCGGTACAGGCAGCACCCACAAAAGGCACCACCAGCCCGATTTACCCACGTCATGCAAACGCCTTATTGTGACTGCAATGGTCGGAATAGCCATGACGGGTCGATAGAGGAGTACGAGGACCCCCACATTAGGGTCTACCATTCCCATGGGAATGTAGTGCCCTAGCGGTAGCTCCCGGATATCCACTGTTGAAGTGACAAGAAATTGATCAACGACTGCGACCACCAAGTACAACAAGATGAACAGCAGCATGAAATACCAAAACTCGGACCGCGTTGATCGGCCGCTGAAATCAAAGCAACGTGTAAAACCCGCGATCGACGCCTGAATAAAGGTGTTCATGGGTGCATTACTACCACGGCGATGGCGTGACTGTCATACCCGAAGCTCACAATAGCCAATATGGAAGGCACCTGAGGGTATCAGACGCGCGACCGGTTATTTCAGCCAATGCATTCGCTGAAATGATACCGACTCGCTACACTGAGACGAGAGACGCGAACCGATAATAAGGGAAACCTCATGAGCGATACCTACGAGCCCCCCAAGGTCTGGGAGTGGAAGCAAAACAGCAATCAAGCCTTTGCCAACATCAACCGGCCGACTGCCGGCGCTCAGCAAGAAAAAGAGTTGCCGATCGGCAAGCATCCACTGCAGCTTTACTCCTTGGGGACACCTAACGGCGTGAAGGTCACCATCATGCTGGAGGAATTACTTGCGGAGGGGCACAGCGGTGCTGAGTACGACGCCTGGCTAATCAACATTGGCGAAGGCTCACAGTTCGGTAGTGGCTTCGTTGCGGCCAACCCTAACTCAAAGATCCCTGCGCTTGTGGATCACAGTGAGGAGACGCCACTGCGGATATTTGAGTCTGGCTCGATTCTTCTTTACCTCGCGGACAAGTTTGGCGAGTTCATCCCAAAGGATCACGCGGGAAGAACCGAATGCCTGAACTGGTTGTTCTGGCAAATGGGCGCAACACCGATGTTGGGTGGTGGTTTTGGTCATTTCTATGCCTATGCTCCAGTGAAGATCGAATACGCCATTGACCGTTACGCCATGGAAGTAAAGCGCCAGCTTGATCTGCTTGATAAACGGTTAGCAGACAATCGATACATCTGCGGTGATGAGTACACCATTGCCGATATGGCGATCTACCCTTGGTATGGATCAGTGATTGAAGGGAGAGCGTATAACGCCGCTGAGTTCCTGGAAGCACACACCTACAGCAATCTGAAGCGGTATACGGATGAGATATCTCAGCGGCCGCCCGTAAAACGGGGTCGCATGGTCAACCGACCGTATGGCGCCAAATCGTCACAGCTACTCGAGCGGCATGACGCCAGTGATTTCGAGTTGCGCACTCAGGACAAACTAGATCCGGATCCGCCTGCAGAAGGGTAATGGGTAGCAAATTAATTCAGAATGCCCTCAGGCGCAGGCTATTTAGGCCCTCTTCTATCTGGCATTTCTCGCCTTTGTACTCATTCATAGAGGCATCGTGATTTCCCTACTGAGCCAACTAGCCTCGAGGGAATGGATGGAAGCCTTATCCTACCTTTTCGGCGATCTGGCTGGGCAATGGTGGGATTGTCATTATGGCCGCGCTTTGGAGCTATCCACTGGCGATAGCTGCCTCCTACCTAATAAGCGGGCAGATGATCACGCGTCCTTGGGGTGTATAAACCATCTGCACTGAGAGATGGCGACCTTGTCTAACATCCGCTCTAACATCTACAAATCGCTACTTAATCCATCCATTTTGAAGCGACGAGGATAGTCAACAAGGAGGCAAATTTGGGGTGAATAACGAGTCACAAGGCCTTAGCTGATAACCGTGAAGCAGTACCTATTAAGCGGTAGGTGCTAAAAAGCACCCTCAATAACCATAGTATAGGAGTAACCAAAGTTGCGACTCCGGCGCTCTGAAAACAGGACTTCATCCGCCAGTCGGTCACTGTAGACTGTTCGCCGGAAGCGGTTCTCGGCACTCAGCAAATTCCAAGCGAAGGCCTTGACGGTCAGCCCCATCACGTCCTTGTGCTCAACGAAGAAGTAAAGAGTTCCGCGGCTTTTGTTGTTGAAACTGACTTCATCGATTCGGACGCTAGGCGCCTGCTCCCCATAATCAATAACAGCACCGATAGCCCAGGGCGTCTCATTGAAATCCTGTCGAAGGCTCAGCTCATAAGACTTGTAATAGTCGCCACTGATTTTCCGTGTGCTACCCAGTATGGGGTCCTTCACTTTAGAGGTCATATAACCGAGCGAGAGGTCCGCACGCCCGCCTTTCCAGAGGAGCTGATCACTGAGTAATGTCGCATCGAAAAAGCCACCATAGGCAGTAGCGCTATCGATATTCCCAGGCGCTTGACCACCTCCCTCAATAGGAATCCGGTCAACAATGTCTTCTACATCTTCATAGAACAAGCTTAAGGTCAGGTTGCCCGACTTACCCAATGACCGCTGGGCTTCGAGGGTAAAGTCCCAGGACTGCGGTGGTACCAAATTGACGTTGGTAACGTCTTCTCGCCCCTGATTCACATCCACCGACGCAATGAAATCAAAAAATCGCAGCTGCCCCACGGCTCGCTCAAGCTTTGCTGAGAGAAACAGGTCATCCGTGGGTTTGTAGTTAAGCGCCACAAAGCCTTTCGGGCGGACAAAGTCGCGCGTGACTTTGGAGCTGCCGGTCTGCCTGATTTCTGAGTACTCAGCACCTACGGTTGCCTGAAGGGTCAACTGATCATTCAGTCGCTTGCTGACGTTAAGCGTTGACTCGGTGCGCGTCTCTTCGACACGAGCCTTTGCGTCAGGGAGGTCGACTGGAATAAACACACCGTCGACGTTGAGCTTGTCGAGCTGAGAGTCGAGGTCGAGGTAATTCTCCGTCGCCTCTAATGACCATCGCCACTGACTGTCCCAAGCAGGGAATGAGAACTCGGTCCTAATAATAGACTCAGCCTCATCGGCTTGGCGTGTGAACGCAGTGCCATCGACCAGACCATTTACAAATGTCGTGGTAGTCCGATCAATCGTTGGGCTGGACTCAAAGCGATGAAGCCCTATGAGCTTTAGGCGCCCCACACCGAGGTCGAATTCGTAATCGGCTCCGATCTCGTAGTTGT
Organism: Halieaceae bacterium; assembly: GCA_902613175.1. Lineage (GTDB taxonomy): Bacteria > Pseudomonadota > Gammaproteobacteria > Pseudomonadales > Halieaceae > Luminiphilus. The sequence goes on from CACMGJ010000003.1 coordinate 10,223, forward strand.
GTTCATCCTCGGCCGAACTAAGGATACGTGTATTCTCGTCAGGGTCGCCCACAAGTCGCTCAGAGGTCTCTCCTCTGTCTGAGTAATTGCCATTGAGCTCGGCCACGAGGTTGAAGGCATTGCCGCTCTCAGTTACGCGCGAGTAAGAGCCTGAAATCGATGGTCGATCGAATTCGTCGAATGCTCTTTCAGATCGTATGTCGGTAATCTCACCTACAGAATCTCTAACAACTTCATCTCCGGCATCACTAAAAGTGCGCTGCTCGTTAGCAACCCGCACGGTCCATTCAGAATCATTGCCACCGCCTGTCATGGCAACAGTGAACTCACGGAGCCGCTCCTCCGAATTTGCCCCTGTGGGACGGAATCGAGGCGTATAACGAAATAAACCCGTGGCCTCCTTCTCAGCCGCCGTAATAACATTGACGACCTGACCTGAAATACCACCAATATCGAGGCTGGCTCCATCGACCACCTCGAGTCGAATGACGCTATCGACCGAGAGTCGTTCTAGGGCCTCGGCAGGGCCATTAGATTTGCCGGATACTCGGCGTCCATTGATAAGGACATTGGTGTCAGCCTGACCAAAGCCTCGATCGCCTCCGCCCTCGTCAATGCTGAACCCCGGAATCTGCTGAACCAGATCAAGTGCGGATCTTGGGACAAATTGCGAAAAATCCTCGGGGTAATAAGTTTGCCGAATCGCTTTATCGGCAGTTTTGTTAGCCTCAACCAAAGGTGCGAGAGTTGTCAGCAAAAGTGTGCTGAGTAATACGAGTGGATATCGGTTATGCATCATTAAATTCTGAGGTGTGGGTATTCAAGTAACTCCGGCGTGCGAAATTATATACCCCTGATGAAGATATATGCCCCTCAAAAGGTAGAGCAATCGACGATAGGCCGATACCTGAATTTCGCCATAACTTTAGAGGTCTCATTCAACTCGAGACTAGGAGCTATCTTGGCTGTTAGCCGCGATAGGAACCCAATACTTTCAATTTACTCTTTGAATTTTCTAAGTCTCATAGGAAGCGGACTTAAGTTTTTGACATGTGCGTCATCCCATGTAACTTAGGTTAAGTATCAACGCAGGAGATCAAAAATGCGGCAGGAAGTTCGAACAGAGTTTGCCGAGCGTGAGGGAACGAGAATCGCGTATCGGGTTTTCGGCACGGGTTCTCGAGATCTGGTGATAGTACCGGGAATAATCTCACACGTGGAATATGCTCACGAGCTACCCGGCTACGACGAATTCATTGATTACGTAGCACCTCATTTTAGGGTGATCATTTTTGATAAGAGAGGGAACGGCTTATCACAGAAAATAGGGGATCTGCCGCCGACGCTGGAACAACGGATGGACGACATTCGATTTGTAATGGACGCTGCTAACTCTAAGCAAGCCACAATCATGGGGGTGTCAGAGGGCGGCTCGCTCAGCGCACTTTTTGCGGCCATGTATCCTGATAGAACTGAACGCCTTATTTTATTCGGAGCCTTCGCTCATACCCCAGGCCTCGAGCGGCTTCATCGATTCCCTTCTTTCATGCACGGATTTTTGAAAAATCGAGCCATGAAAAAGGCAGTGGCGCGGGTTCACAAAACCTGGGGTGATGGTTCGTTCTGTCGCAGTGTTTTGCCCTCACGCACAATGATAAATAGTGAATTGCGTCGAAAATGTCGTGAGTTCGAGCGCGCGTCGACGAATTCCAGTGACATGGGGAAAATGATGTCGCTGCTAAGCGAGATGGATGTAACATCATTTTTAAAAGATGTGCGGTGCCCAACCTTAGTGATGCACTCACACGACGATCAGTTAATCCCGTTTCGATACGGAGAAGCACTCCACGAAGGTATTAAAGACTCGGAACTGATAGAGCTGTCGGATGCAGGTCATACTTACTTCATGTCAAAGGACAAGCGAATCGCCGACGCTATCATTTCTTTTGCGACAAGCGAGCAAGCTCAAATAAGTGCACAGGAAGAGACTGGACGTGTCTTGGCCACGGTCATGTTCAACGACATAGTCGGCTCTACAAGGCTACAAGTGGAGTTAGGTGACGAGCAGTGGCGAATCAAGATTAGACGGTTCGAAGCCATCTGCAAGCAGCACATCCAAGATTTCGATGGCATTTTCATTAAAGGCCTTGGCGATGGAGTGTTGGCGGTCTTCTCTGGTCCCGCTAGAGCGATCCGCTGCGCTCTCGCGATAAAAGAAGCCGCAAATACCCTAGATATAAAACTTCGCACTGGCTTACACATAGGAGAAATCGAAAAAGACCAGCAAGACATCAGCGGTATCAATGTCAACCTGGCTTCTCGCATTCAGTCCGTGGCTAACGCAGATCAAGTCCTGGTTTCCGACGTTTTGAAAAGTCTCGCCTTCGGGTCTGGCTTGAGCTTTCAAGACTTGGGAGACTATGAACTAAAAGGATTTGATGGTAAATGGCGCCTTTCAGAGGCAAGCACTGTGGACGCGTGAATTAATGCAACTGATCAAAAGCCACGGGCGGGATGTACCTTTTCTTTTTTGGATATTTGCAGAGAGTCAAACAAGACCCCAGCGCGGCTCCTATGTGAACATTTGGCGCCGCTGACGGCGCCAAGTCCTTTTGCTGTTTAGCTAGCGTGTAACTGAATAGCCTTGCTGTTCAAGTTCAAAGCGGTCTTCGCGCATGCTACCTGTGGCCACGACTTTACCAGCCTCATTGAAAACAAATCGGGTCACCACATGAGACTCGACTAACTGACCAGACACATCGTCCTTGTTAGCAACAGTAGTCCACGCATAGGCCACATCTCCATCTGTTATAACCTCGTTGAAGGTGTAGGATTCTGCTCCCCAATCGCTTCCATCACCCGAACTCATCCACTCAATCATATCCGCCTTTGATATCGTAGATTCAATTTTCCCCCGTTTAACTCGCACGAAGATAGTTTCCTCTCCTCGTTCGATAACCGCTGCTACTTCTTCGCCCGGGGCGCCACGAAAACTTAGCTTGCCAGAATCTCTATTCTCGGGCGTGACGTCGATACCTCTGACCGACTTAAACTCATCGCCCACTTCTAACACCTCTGATGCAGGACTCCCGGGAACGATTGTTTCAACAATCATACGACCAGACTCATCCGTGTTGTCGTAAGTGAAACCAAAACCAACATACCTAGGTCGGTAGAACAGCCCATCATCAGCCATGTATTCATTAACTGCGCTTATTGCTGCCGCTTGACTGGTCTGACCTGCCTTAAGCCATTCCTTCACCGCTTCCGCATGAGCCGAATCTGTATCGACTTCGCTGCACGCCGAAAGTACCAAAACGCTCGCGCTCAGGAAAAATATCTTTGCTGCTTTGAACTTCATTGAAACCCCCTATTTGCTTGTGCTTTTTTCTTCGAACAAGTCAGAAGCGACTTCGCAATTCGCTTCATCTCACGAGGCTCACGTACAAGGTCTAAGCTAAAGCCTGAAAGCTTGCAACCAATAACGTAGGTGAGCGATTCCAGATTACCCTAAGCCGAGAATAAGTAACAATCAAACTAAGTCAATTCCAATGAAATTGTGCAAATTACATGCACTATGGATTCGATGGCTCGTGGTCCCCAATGGCTTTATTCATAGCGGTAATCATCGACTGCGAAAATCCTGATCCTCATTAGCCCCTCATTGCCCGCTAAACACACCTGAGATCCATAACCATAACCTGTGAGTATCTTTCGCTACCGTGTTCAGCTAGCGTAGGTATGCGAACGGCTGAACGAGCTACTTGATGGCAGCCTTGTTCCCTTGGCCGATTCGTGAAATGAATTTTAATAACAAGGGATTCACCACATCAGCGATGTTTCAATGATTACTGTCTCGCAAGCTGACCGGGTGCTTACTGTCACCTTAAACCGGCCCGATGACCTCAATCCGCTATGCTGGCAGGTGCTAAACGAAATAAAAGCTGTGTTGGATGAGGTCGTAAACAACGACGCCGTAGGTGTCATAGTTATTGGTGCTGCGGGTAAGGCATTTTCAACCGGCTACGACTTGCGCGAAGAGCATTGGATTACTTCTCAATATCCCGCCAACTTTGATGATCATGTCGACATTCGGCAGGACAGAGACGATGTCCACACCATTGTCGATTACTGGATGAAGCTGTGGCGTTACCCCAAACCCATCATTGCGAAAGTGCAGGGTGACTGCCTTTCTGGTGCTGGGGAACTACTGGGTGTTTGTGACCTAGCCATTGTGAGTGAACACGCAAGATTTGGTCATCCCGCTGGACGGGATCTCGGAATACCGCCCTCAATCATGTTTTGGCCGATGCTCATCGGCTTACGAAAGACTAAAGAATTGCTCTACACGTCTCGGCTGATCAGTGCCACAGAGGCACAACAAATTGGACTGGTAAATGAAGTCGTCCCGCATGACCAATTGAATGATCGCGTGGCGATGATTGCGGCGCATATAGCGAGAGCGCCCAGTGATAATTTATCCATTCTCAAAGAGGTCTCAAATACATGGTTCGAGAACATGGGTATGGAATCGTCAGTGAGACGCGGGGCAGATTTAGACGCTATTTATCATCAGTTCGATAGTTTCAAAGACTTCTTTCGCACACTGCGCAGCGAGGGTGTCAAAGCGGCTTTTAAGAAGCGGCGTGGCCTATTCGGTAAATGCGTCCAAAGACTATCAGCATAAGAAGTTCACTGTGATGGGTGAGCTTAAAGCAGAGAGGGATAGTGAATGGACCTCCCGGTTGGCGAGAGTTACGGGGAAATATGCCGCAAGTTTTCATGGCAGATTCCCGAGTATTTCAATATTGCGGACGCCGTCTGTGATCGTTGGGCTGACGACGCGAACCGTATTGCGATCACTCACGAAAGGCTCGACGGCTCGATCAAACATTTAACCTTTGCCGAGATAAAGCGCTACTCAAATCAACTCGCGAATCTGCTCCACAGTCTGGGTGTGGCGCAAGGTGATCGTGCGCTCATACTTCTCACGCAATCGCCAGAGTGTGCTATCTCTCACCTCGCCTGCTTCAAATCAGGCGTCGTTTCCTGTTTGGCCTCCGTGCTCTTTGGGCCCGATGCGATAGAACATCGGCTATCGAGCACTGAAGCAAAAGTGTGCATTACCAACAAAGCAAATCTGCAGAAAGTTCAGAGTATACGGAGCCTATGCCCATCGCTTGAGCACATCGTGGTAGTCGATGATGAGTCCCCTACGAACGCCTTATCGCTGTGGGCTGCCATCTCAGAGCAACCAGATGATTTTGATAATGTGAAAACGCGTAGCGAAGATACGGCCTGGATTAGCTTTACCTACGGGACGACAGGCCAGCCTAAAGGTGTGCTGATGCCTCACCGTGTCCTGCTTGGCAACAAGCCGCTGTTTGAGTACTACTACGACTATGGCCCGAGAGAAGGCGATACGCTGTGGTCACCTGCCGATTGGGCATGGATTGCGGGTCTCATCAACATTCTCCTCGTCGGGTGGTACTCAGGCTGCAGAGTCGTCTCAACCGACATGGAAGGGTTTAACGCACAAGCTGCCTTCCGCATTTTGGGTCAGCATGACATTATGGTCTCTCTGCTGACGCCTACAGTACTCAAACTCATGCGGCAGATTGATTCCGACGCGTCCCCTGAACTTCAGCTTCGTGTGGTGTTGAGCGGCGGGGAAGCTGTCGGGAAAGAATTAGCATTGTGGGCCGATGAGCGCTTTGGACTGACGATTAGCGAAGGCTTTGGACAAACTGAATGCAACGGCATGATTGGCACTAACCCGAGACTCATGGAGGTTCGCCATGGCTCCTTGGGCAAGGCAATGCCTGGTTCAGTCTGCGCCATCGTTGATGATGATGGGAATGAGGTGGAGCGTGGCGTTCAGGGCAACATCGCCATTAAGAGGCCGCATCCGGCAATGTTCTCGGGTTACTTGAATAATCCCGAGGCGACGGCAAGTAAATTCATTGATGATTGGATGATCACCGGTGACCTAGGGGAGCAGGACGCAGATGGATTCTTGTGGTTCCACGGTCGCACGGATGATGTGATTACAAGCTCTGGCTACCGTATTGGACCGACAGAAAGAGAGGACTGCTTACTCAAAAGCCCTGCTGTGCAGCTTGCGGCCGTAATTGGTGTGCCCGATGAGACCCGCACCGAAATCATCAAAGCCTTTATCGTTGTCTCCGAAAGTGCCGAACCAACTGAGACACTCGCTGAGTCGCTTAAGGAGCTGGTGAGGGAACATCTCGCAAAACACGAGGTCCCGAAGCTGATCGAATTTGTCGACAGCCTACCTATGACAACCACAGGGAAAATTATGCGGCGAACACTGCGCGATCAGGAAATTGCCGCAGGAGCTGAGCGAGCCCAAAGCGAGCGCAATTAAGTCTGAGAGAGATCAGTACTACGCTGGTCTGGTAATCCCATACCCGAGCTGTGCGGGAGGTAAATACAATGGATAACGGGATACTCATTTGTCAGGGTTTCACCTTCATTGAAGGTCCGCGATGGCACGAGGGGGCACTATGGTTTTCAGACTTTTACGACGAGGCCGTGTTCCGAGTCGTCCCGGCAGAGCTGCCAGAGAAAGTTGTCTCCGTACCACAACAGCCCTCAGGGCTGGGATGGTTGCCCAACGGTGATCTTCTCATTTCATCCATGTTGGATAAGACCATTTACCGATGGTCCGAAGCGCAAGGGCTTAATAAGTACGCGGACGTCTCAGCCATCGCAGAGCGGCGCATCAACGACATGCTCGTTGATCCCACAGGTCGAGCATGGGTAGGTAATTTCGGTTTTGTTCACCAAGATGGCGAAGCTATTGCACCAGGCACCTTAGCCCGCGTTGATACCGACCAGTCTGTGCATGCCGCTGCCGGTGATCTGCTTTTCGCGAACGGCATGGTGCTCCTCAATGGTGGCAACACACTTGTTGTGGCTGAGACCTATCGTGGGTGTCTCACCGCTTTCGATATCCAACCTACCGGAGATCTGGTAGGTCGCAGGCTATGGGCTCAACTGCCCGAGGGTGATGTACCTGATGGTATTTGCGTCGATGCCGAGGAAGCGATTTGGGTCGCTTCGCCCACCACAGGCTCAGTACTGCGAGTACGTGAGGGTGGCGAGGTAACCGACAGCATCCAAACCGGTCGAAAAGCCATCGCCTGTGCGCTGGGTGGTGACGAAGGCCGAACGCTTTTTGTGAGCTCCTCTGAATCGACCGATAGAGACATTTGTCTTGATCGTCGCTCGGCTTACATTCATGCCTTCGAGGTTGCCATTGCGTCTGTGAACTAACTTCAACGTGCGGGGAGATGAAAACGGGGATCTCCGGCTCAAGCGAGTTACTTATAATTTGTTAGCTTTTGTTCGAGCAGCGTGAAGAGGTCGCCGACTGAGGAGCTACCTACCTCTCGCCCCTGCACGTCGAATTGCTTCAATGCACCGTCAAGGTCGGGATTGGCAAAATAAACGATGCCGTGTCGCACCGGATTCTCAGCCCCTTGGCTGGTTACACGGTGAACAATGGCCGCCACCGATCGATTCGAGTGTTGAGTAATGAAGTTGAGCGCTTCACCAAAGTTGATGACAAGGTGACCGTCGAGCACAGGCACATCGCAGAATTGACCTTCAAGCTCAATTTGTAGTCCAGGGCTCGTCGCGTCGAGAATCGTCACGAATCCGTAGTCAGTGTGAGGCCGCAAGCCTAAGTCGGGTTGGGCAGTATCGTAGTGAACAAAGTTCAAAAATGCCGTGCCCTCGCCTGAAGAGTAACCCCCCGACGCTTCACTCCATAGAGGTTCAGGAATACCCGACTGGCAAAAGACTTCGCCCATAACCGCCCGACCAATGTCGTCAAGCTGGCGTCCAAACTGCGTGATCTCCGTTGGGTAGTGTTCATCCCAACGGTGACGGCGCAGGGCAAGCTTTGTCTGCTGGTTGTTTTCCAGTGAAATAAAGCCTTCGAGGTCACCGTATTGCGGGATATCGCGGTAGGGGCTGTCGGCCTTCAATATCTCCTGACCAAAGCAGCGCGCTGCCTTTAGGTCGAGCCAGCTCGGCACCTTCAGATAAAAGATCCCCAGTTCCCAAGCGCGAGCCTGGTTTTTAGAAGACTCAAAAACTAATTTGTTCGCTTCATCAATGAAAGCTATTGGAAGATTCATATCAAGGTTCTAATACCTCAGCCTCACAGTAGTGCTTTAGACCGTGCAGGCTGTTTCTCGCCGCAATTTCAGTTTTCGCATATACCGGTTGTGCTCCCGGTGATTGACACCCTAGCTAAACCTAAAACTTGATACGCTTAGACACCACGCGAATCTAACACCCTACCGGTTCAAGCCTCTATTTTGCAGCACAACGCACATATCGTTCCTCACAAACGAGAATGATTTGCATTATCATTTGAAGGGAGATAAATTGACCCCTCAATAGATCGATAGCGGAACGATGACGACAACCTCATTTTTCAACCCATGTTTCTTGGAGAAAGCCGAGCTGCGTGTGCTTTGCAGGACAGAACACAGTGCTGATTCGCTGTGGAGATCATCCATGCGAGTCGGCAATGTGCAGCTCAAGCATAACTGCGAGAACGACGCTTTCAATGAGCTTGGCTGCGCGTTTCAAGTTGCGCAACATCAGCTAATACAGATGAATCAGCCCTCATGGCGTTGGGCAATGCGGCTCGTTGAGAGCACCAACCTGTTAACCGTTGTGCTTCGTCGATGGGGCTACCAAGGTCTCATTCGAGATCTTTTAGTTTGCGTCCAACATCAAATAGCAGCGATACCCGCTCTGTCTGACTGCCTCGTGGGTCGAGACACTGAGTGGCTGTGTTCTTGGTGTCAGTCAATGGCTTGTCCGAGGCGTCAAGCGAGCATTGAGCGCCTATACACGCAGCATGGGCCAGTCATCCCCGCGGGGCTCATACATTAAAATCACCGGCCAAAATCAAGGGTGAGCAAGAGCCGCTGTCTGCCCACCGGAATGCTGGGGGAGCGATGCACTAGGCCACATCCCTCATTGCCCTCCCACGACTCACCCTTGAGCAGCGCAACAGCGCCAGCCTCAAGTATTTCGACATCACTGGGTTGGCATATGCCTTGTGCAGCGCCAAGGCTTGTCGGTGCATTTGGGCCAAGGAAACGCCGATTCACAAGATGATGAGGTAACCATTCGGTAGCAATACCGGTGTAGGTGGTGATCAATCGACAGGGAACCTTGTCGACATGAAATTTTGGGCACATGGCGGTATCTAGCACCGCTAGACGAAGGCCCACTTCTCGAAGGTCGAACAAATATGAAAATGCATCAATAAGCCACAGCATGTCGGCATGCAACGCACGATATTGTTGCTTCGGTAATATCGCTTGCAGCGAGACAGGGGCCTCATCTGCTCGAATAACCATACTTTTTTGGATGCTTGGATCGGAAGCAACCAAGGCGTCGGCCTCAACCCGAACCTCTGGATCAATAGCTCGATTCCATACCGACAGATTCACGTCGGGCTGATAGATCTCCGATAGAACCGACACATCAGAGCCAAACACTGCACGTCGCTCCACCGACTCATGCTCGGTTTTTTTGAACGAGGCTGCTTCTAGCGGCGCAACAGAACTCACGCTGATTCCTGCCACGCAGGAAACGGATCAGGGAGGGTTGCCCAATAATACTTGCCTCGAAGCAACTCATCCTCGGTCAGCAGACAATGGTCGAGCGCTGCGCGGATTCGGGCTTCATCCAGTCCCTGACCAATGAACACAAGTTCTTGTCGCATGTCGCCAAATGGCTCAACCCAGTTTTCTTCAATACTCTGGAGATAATAGGGGTCGTCAGGCCATCGCGAGCGCGGAACTGCGGCCCAAAACATGCCACCAAACCCATAACGCGCAATACCACCCGCTTGACTCCACTGCCCTGCAAACTCGGGTCGAGTCGCCAGCCAGAAATATCCCTTGGATCGTAAGAGCTTCCCATAGCCCTCTGTGCCATGCAGAAAGTTGAAAAATTTCTCAGGGTGAAACGGGGTGCGTGCGAGATAACTGAAACTGCTAATCCCATACTCCTCCGTTTCAGGAACATGCTCCCCACGCATTTCCTTTAGCCAACCCGGTGCTTGCTGCGCTCTGTCGAAGTCAAAGAGACCGGTATTCAGTACCTTATCAACGTCGATCTGACCTTGCGCAATCGGAATGATTTTGGCGTGAGTATTTAGGGTTCGGAGTATTGCCTCGAGGCGACTAATATCATCGCCGCTAGCCAAATCGGTCTTGCTGATCAAAATGACATCGGCAAATTCCACCTGATCGACTAGCAGATCAGCTACGCTACGCTCATCTTCGTCACCTAAGGATTCGCCTGTGTCTTGAAGATACTCGGCTTCCTCGTAGTCCTTTAGGAAATTAACCGCATCCACGACAGTGACCATCGTATCAAGGTCAGCGATATCGGAAAGCGAAACACCTTCCTCGTCCGCAAAAGTGAATGTCTCAGCGACGGGCAAAGGCTCAGAGATACCCGTCGACTCGATCACCAGATAATCAAATCGTCCCTCTTTCGCGAGGTTATTTACCTCCTCCAGCAAGTCTTCCCGCAGTGTGCAACAGATACAGCCATTGCTCATCTCAACAAGCTTTTCTTCACTGCGATTAAGCGAGACTTCATTTTGGACGACGGCGGAATCGATATTGATCTCGCTCATATCATTCACGATGACGGCGACACGTTTTCCTTCGCGGTTGTTAAGGATGTGACTCAGCACGGTCGTTTTCCCCGCACCCAAAAAACCAGATAAAACAGTGACTGGTAGTTTTCTATGAACATTCACGGGTTAACCATCCTTTAACTCTGTAACCATGTCCGTACTTTTCCGCCCAATCTAGGCGCACCTGTCGCACGCCTGATCGGCTGTACACAGACGGAAATTACCAATGTGGGTCATGCAAAGAATCAGCGCGCCCGAGACGGTCAGCCAAGTCTCACCTGACTCTGAGATCAACTCATGCGGAACAACGAGGGGAAGGGTCAACGTCACCAGGCCTACGCCACCAAAAAGGACGAGCTGATTGCGCTTGTGGTGACCATAACCTACGTATAAGGACACCAGACTGAGAGGTAACGCCACAGAGACCATTATTTGATGAAACATTTCATCGCTGAGCGTGACCACGATTCCAATTGGGTAAATAACGAGCAATAGCGGCAGTAACAAGCAATGTAAGATACAAAGACTGGAAAAGCAGATAGCGGCGCGATCTCCCCAGCCCTGCAGCAGTATCGATTTAATAGTCATCAGAGTCTCTATCCGGCGTTGTTTTGGCACGTCGTACATATGCCAGAGAGTTCGAATTGCTGGCTGGTCAATTTAAAACCTGCTGCACTCGCCATATGATCCAGCGCCTGATTAGCCTCTTCAGTTGCATCCACCTCCTCGACCGATGAACACGCCTCACACAATAAAAAGTGAGTCTTCTGAAAGTGCTTATGATCACAGGCAATGTGTGAGCACGACACGTACTTATTTGAGCTGGCCAGCCTATGCACGAGCGACTGTTGCTCAAGGAAATCTAGAATTCGATAGACCGACATGGCGGGCATCGAGGTGGCCGCCGAACGGTTACAGCTATCCAATACCTCATAGGCCGACAATGGATTGGGTGACTGCATAAGCGCGCTCAGTACCTGCCGTCTCCGGTGAGTCAGTCGAGCGCCATTCTCAACACACGCAGCCTCTGCGGCTCGCAACAATGCATCGCACTGAAACTGTTTAAGCTGGACCATCAATTTCTCCTCGATCGTGAACGATACATTATATCATTTATAGCTCAATTGTTCTTTTCGGCTCGAACCAAAGAAATCGCAACATCACCTCTACACGCCGCGCCTCATGCTCTAACAATCCATTGAATCGATAAGGGCTCCATCGACTCTGCGCACCTGTTGCTTTTTTGTTGGCTTCGTTAAGATCGGCGTTATCTCACACAAGAAAACAATAAGGTGAAAGTAGATGGCTCATGCATACATCGTTGCAGCAAAGAGAACCGCTGGCGGTCGCAAAGGCGGCGCACTCGCAGACTGGCACCCTGGAGACTTAGGTGCTCAAACACTCAATGCCATTTTAGGGGACAGTAAAGTCGATCCGAGCGCGATTGAAGACGTGATTGTGGGTTGTGTCTCGCAAGCGGGCGAGCAGTCCAATCAGATCGGCCGCACTGCGGTCCTCGCCTCGAATCTGCCCCAAAGTGTCCCCGCCGTAACCATTGATCGACAGTGTGGGTCTTCACAGCAAAGTATTCAGTTTGCGGCACAGGCCATCCTATCCGGTACGCAAGATCTGGTGATCGCAGCAGGTATCGAGAGCATGTCGCGTTGCCCCATGGGCATCAATGCCCGCGCAGGTAAGGTATTCGACGTGCCCACGGACCCCACACCGCAATCGGTGAAAGACCAGTACGGTATTAGCCACTTCAGCCAGTTCGTTGGCGCCGAGATGATTGCTAAAAAGTATGGCCACACGAAGGAAGCGTTAGACGCCTATTCAGTGCGAAGCCATCAGCGTGGTCGTGACGCACGGAACGCGGGCGCGTTTGATAAAGAAATCGTAGCCATCATGGGCCGAACCGCCGATGGGGGTACAGCATTACATCAGCACGACGAGGGCATCCGTGACGACGCCAGCATGGAGGCCATGGCGCAGCTCAAAATTTTGATGGAAGACGGCGCGCTGACCGCAGCTAATGCTAGTCAGATTTGCGATGGCAGCTCCGCGGTTATGATAGCGTCCGAACAGGCACTCAAAGATCACAATCTCACGCCTCTGGCGCGCATTCATAACCTCACGGTAACGGCGGGCGATCCTGTGATCATGCTTGAGGAACCACTCTTTGCGACCGATCGAGCGCTAAAGCGCGCTGGTATGAGCATTCATGATATGGACCTCTACGAAGTCAACGAAGCCTTTGCTCCAGTACCTATGGCGTGGTTGGAGCATACAGGTGCTGATCCAGACAAGCTCAACGTCAATGGCGGTGCCATTGCATTGGGCCACCCACTGGGTGCGACAGGTACAAAGCTGATGACCACACTCGTGCATGCCCTGCATGCTCGAGGTAAAAAATGGGGTCTACAGACGATGTGTGAAGGTGGCGGTATCGCTAACGTTACCATTATTGAGGCGCTGTAATTAACTAATATGGCGCTACTGGAGGTGGCGCCACGAACTCCAGTCGCAGCAGGAAATCGACCACCCGAGAAACATTTGCGCATCCTTCTAGACTAAGGTTCAATTACATCAAGTCAAAAAAATAATAAGGCGAAACAATGGAGATAAAAACTCTCAGCAAGGTGGTAACCGCGTGTGTCTTCGCTGGCGTTGTTAGTGGACTCCTTCTAGCGAACGTCACGTTGTATGAAGTGCTTATGGGCCAACTCAGCGAGTGGGCTGAAATTCAGAGCCTAGTTGCTTCGAATAACTCCCCGCATTACTGATTTTTGCATTCACCCTGTTTTTGACTGCTCAAAATTAGTTAACCTAATCGCGCTGCGTAGCTGAGCGCGTGCCCGCTTTTTGATTGGAAGCACTCATTTATCTGACAAAGCCCGGGAGTTAGCTATGTTCATCGAGCCGTTCAAAGTCGAAATTTGGATGAACGAGTGGGAGACACGCTGTACCTACAATCTTGCTGAGACCTGCGTGGCGAGTATTACGATTGAGGAACTACTCGCACTATCAGGGCGTGACGACGGGGACCTATCCGAGCTCCTGTCGATGAAACTCACCTACGGTAATATCGAAGGGTCCGACCGCCTGAGAACTGCCATTTCCAAGCTCTACGCCAATACGACGATTGCTGACATCACCATTACCCACGGCACGATAGCGGCCAATATGCTCGTGCACAAAGGGTTGGTAGAGCGCGGCGACCATGTTGTATCGATCATCCCGACCTATCAGCAACACTACTCTATCCCGCGCAGCATCGAAGCCGATGTCACCACACTGAGTCTAGAGGCAAGCGACGGCTTCCTGCCTGACCTTGACCGTCTGCGGGCGATGGTAAGGTCCGAAACGAAGCTCATCGCGTTCACTAATCCGAACAATCCAACGGGCGCTCTCATAGAACGCCCCATGCTGGAGTCTATCGCTGAGATTGCCGACTCGGTCGGGGCTTATCTACTCTGTGACGAGGTCTATCGAGGAACCGGCCAAGTCGGAGACGGGATGGTCCCTTCCATTGTCGATATCTACCATAAAGGCATTAGTACTGCGGGCATGTCGAAAGTATTCTCCCTCGCCGGTCTGCGTGTCGGGTGGGTGGTAGCGCCAAAAGAGCTGACCGAGAAGATCATGATTCACCGTGATTACGACACTATTTCCGTTGGCATGATTAACGACCACTTTGCGGCCATGGCGCTTGAGAATGCTGACAAAGTACTGGCACGAAGCCAGGCAATAACGCGAGAAAACCTAGCGATTTTGGACAACTGGATTAAAAATGAGCCACGAGTCGCCTGGGTCAAACCGCGCGCCGGTACCACCGCCATGTTGAAACTCGACATTCCCATGAGCTGCAGAGAATTCTGTATCGACCTCCTCGAGAAGACGGGGGTTATGCTCACACCCGGAGATGCCTTCGACATGGAGGGTTATGTGCGAATTGGCTATGCCAACGATCGAAAAATTCTCGAGGCAGGCCTATCTGAAATCTCTGCCTACCTAAAGACAAATCTGCCGCCATAAGCCAATCTTGCTATCGCTGCTTAGCGATAAAATCGGAGACTCGCTGGTGTAACTCGCCGTGTAGACGAAACGTTTGTCTATATACCCAGATACTCTCGATCAGAAAGACAACCGGAAGACCAATCATCAGGGCTCTTAAGCCAAATACCGTTGCCTCGCTTTGGATCTCATTTGGCACGTAACCGATGAGCGATAACCCAACCCCGATGAAAAAGCCGGCGAAGGCGCCTGCGAACTTCACCAGCATGGTCTGAACCGAGAAAATAATGCTCTCGCTGCGCTTCCCCGTCTTGTAATGACCGTAATCAACGACATCGGCGAGCATGACCGTGCCCAAGCCATTGGCAATACCACCACCAAACTTTAGTAGCGCGCCAGCGACAGCGACCAAGACGCCACTCTCGGGTGCCACGAAGCTCCCCGCCAGCAGGACTAAACTGCAGGCAAGGCCGAATAGGCTGGCGATGTACCAGGTAAAACGTCGTGGTAGGTGTCGGCAAAGCCATGGGAAAATGAAGATGCCAAGCATTTCGGCAATACCGGAGACCAAGGCAAACATGGGAAATAATTCGGGCTTACCAATGGCGTAGCTGAAGTAGTAAATCGCAAAGCCACCCACCAGCTGGGTACCAATGTTAAAAGTGAGAACACAACCAATCAGCGAAGCTAACTGATCGTTGTTTCGCAAGATGGAGATCACATCCCCAAAGGAGAAGCGCTCGCTCGCCACCTGAGTAGCAACACACTCCTTCACCTGCGTAAAGGTAATCAGCGCCGATGCGACAAAGACAATAATGATAAGACCCGACAACAGCAGGAAACCCTTGCCTTCATCGCCCTCACCGAGGAAGGCGATGCTCGCCAGACCATAGGTGCCGACGATCGTCCACGCGATGCTGGCGAAGAGGCGCGGCCACACAACTAATCGCTCTCGCTCCTCACGACGAGCAGACAGTGCAGGCACCATGGACCAGAAGGGGATATCCATAATCGTGTAGGTGAGGCCCCAGACGATGTAGGTCACGGTGACAAACAACAGTAGCTGCGAACCCGTAAATGAATGTGCAGAGAACAACGCCAACAAGGCCAGCGAGTTGATCACCGTACCAAGGACGATCCAGGGCCTGAACTTTCCAAACCGACTGCGGGTATTGTCGACGATCATGCCCATGACTGGATCGGATACCGCATCAATCATGCGGACAACGAGAAACAACGCCCCCACAAACGCCGCCGGCACACCAGCCACATCGGTGTAGTAGTACATAAGAAAGAGATAAACGACGGAGCAGGCGAAGTCCTTCCCCAGTGCGCCCAGTCCGTAACTGAACTTGGTGCGCATCGAAATCGAGTCAATCCCATCGAGAGCATCACTCATAGCCGATGGCTCCCGAATACTTGCCTATCTCAAGCCTTATCATCATGTGCCACACTCAGCCGGCAACCCCATCGATAGGTCTCCGCATTGAGCAGATACTCGGGTCGAACACTGGGCGTCCATGAGTCATCACCACCAACACCCATGTGGTAGCCATCGATATGGACGTGCAAGGCCGACTGCTCGATGCACTCGAAGGTGTGCTCTGCTCGCATGAGGCTTTCCACTCCGAAGTCGCTAACGGCAAAGGCGAAATCATCGTCGATTCGTTCAATACAAACCGAACCAATAACGGCCTGTCTCACGTTACAGCGAAGCCCGTTATCGCTCGGGAAAATATAAGGAGTCTGCATCGCTTGCCGATCACAGGACCAGGCACCAAGGTCGGCTGACAATTTGCGATCGGGATAATTTTCGTGGGGTCCTCGACCAAGCCACGACACAGCCTCAGGTTTATCAGACAGCAGCAACCGCATGCCTACGCGTGGTAGGGGTGGCATCTCAGAATCCACGCTCACTTCAATAGAGATATCGACACCACCATCAGCGTCGAAGATGTGTGTCCACACCGAGCTAATAGCCACACCTGCGTCGCTGAGATACTCGTGCTGAATAACAACCTTGGCGCCGCTGACCTCTACGCCAGTGCATCGATGCTCTAGGTCAAACAGACCCGCCGCCTTCCACTTGGCTAACCAGGCCTCAGGTGACGGGTTATCCACCTCGCTACTGCAAATATCGTTATCGAGCGGTGCGCGAACAAAGCAGTCGGCCATGGGTGCATCGAGTAGGGCTCTGCCATCGGTCGTCCAATCGGTAATGAACCCCGTCGCAGCATCCAAGTGCCAGCTAACCTTGCCCGCCGTTACCAGAAGTTGCTCACCCCGTTGCGAGATTTCAGCGGGGCTGTTCTCTCCTTCGACCGTCCTATCCGCGAGTGCCAACACATGCTGACTCCGCGCAATTTCATACCCATAAGGGAGCGCAGATGTTGCGTGCTCAGTTGTGATCCATAGATCTAATAGGAGGTCCTGCTCACCCTCTGCAATGAGATCACTCTCGGCATCAATGACAATGGTTTGAGAACCCTCTGGTCCTATTTCCAGAACTTGCGAACCCTCGTGGTGCATGTCACGCAGAGACCCTAGCCGCCAGTTCAGGCGCTCGTTATCCGTCGCTCGAAAAAGGTACTCGCTGGTCACGGTAAGGGTGATCGACCGATCGTAACTCTCTGCGGTGAACGTAAAGGGCTGCTGAGCGCGCTTCGCTTCAATGAGTGAGGGGTGTGGGGTTCGATCTGGAAACACCAGACCATTGATACAGAACTGACGATCGTTAATCTCATCGCCAAAATCACCGCCATAGGCGAAGTAAGGCACGCCAGTATCACTGACGCGCGACAGCCCCTGGTCTACCCAGTCCCAAATAAACCCACCTTGTAACCGCGGGTTGGCTCGAAAGGCATCCCAGTAATCTGAGAAGTTTCCAAGACTGTTCCCCATAGCATGCGCGTACTCGCAGAGAATCACCGGTCGCGCTCGCTCGCCCAAATCCGCCTGCAAATCTGCCCAGTGCTGAATGCTGTAGGCCGGTCGTGCGTAGGGTGACGGCATGTTATCCACCACTCGCGCGTACATGGGACAGATGATGTCCGTTACTGATGTGTCTGCACCACCACCCTCATACTGAATGGGACGCGAGGGGTCTGCCTTCCTTACCCAGGAGGCCATGGCCTCATGATTACTGCCGTAACCCGATTCATTACCGAGCGACCAGATAATGACGCTGGGGTGATTGAAGTCCCGCCGGACCATGCGACTCATGCGCTCCATGTACGCGTGAGACCAAGCATCATTATCGGATACTAAACTCATGGGCGTAAGCCCATGTGTCTCGATGTTTGCCTCATCAACAACGTACATACCCAGACGGTCACATAAGTCGTAGAAGCCAGGTTGATGCGGGTAGTGCGAACAACGTATGGCGTTGAAATTGTGCTGTTTCATCAACCGAATGTCGACCTCGACCTGCGCGAGTGACTCGGTGTGCCCGGTCTCCGGATGATGCTCGTGTTTATTCACGCCGCGGATTAACAAGGGCTTGCCATTAAGCAACAGTTGCCCGCCTGTAATCTCAACCGAGCGAAACCCTATATCGCTCGCTTCACACTCAACGAACTCACCGTGCTCATCGAAAAAGGAAACGACCAACCTATAGAGGTTAGGGGTTTCAGCACTCCAAGCCAAAATACTGGGCACCTTGAGCTTCACTCGCGCTCGATCTTTGTAGCGACCCCGCTCGTCGATGAGGTCGGTGCCAATCCGCTGCCGATATGAGAGCACCGTTACTCCCGACGCATCATTAAGCGCCAACTCAACCTCGCCTCGACAGGCTTGACTGCAAATCACCTCAACCTCGAGCACACCCTCTGCGTAGTGCTCATCGAGCGTAGCGATGACTCTGACCTCACTAAGGTGTGTCTTTGGTTTTGAGAGTAGATACACGCTCCGGTAGATGCCGGAGAGGTTCCACATATCCTGATCTTCGAGATAACTCCCATCGCAGAGCCTCAAAACCATCACCGCCAGATCATTGTCACCGGCTCTAACGCTACGACTGATATTAAACTCGGCCGGAAGGCGACTGTCCTGGGAGTAACCCACCAGATGGCCGTTACACCAGACGAAAAATGCGCTATCGACACCGTCGAAGACGAGCCGGGTCTGATCAACCAGATCACTCTCATCGAGCCAGAAACGCCGCCGGTAACAACCGGTAGGATTGTCCTCAGGAGTAACAGGGGGCGTTGCGGGGAACGGGTACTTCACGTTGGTATAGATGGGTTTGTCGTACCCCTGAAGCTGCCAGTTTCCCGGAACCCGTATGCAGTCCGCTGTGGCCTCAAAGGTAAGCCAATCATTGGGGACATCATTGGGTGACGGAAACCACTCAAACTGCCAATCACCGTCCAGCGATCGTCGGCTAGCGGATGCCTCACGGGCTACCGCATCGGCAAGTGAGCGGTAACTATGCAGCGGCGTGTGTGCCGGCATTCTGTTCAGGCTGGTGATTTCCGGCGTCTGCCAAAAACGGAGTGCTTTTACCTGCTGCAAGGTAAGGTCTGACATCAGTCTTCCCCGCCCTTGCTGAAAATATCACTGAGAACAGCGATCGGGAGTTTTGGTTGCCGATCGAAATACAAAAGGCCATTAATTTCCTGTTGCACGTCAGTGAGCTGCGTCCAAACAAACCCCTGTAGCGCTTCAAGTGAACGAATGTCCGTCATGATCTTGCGCATTCTCGCTTCCAGCGTCTCGGGGGTCTCAGCAAGGTTACCGTAACTGAAGTCTTCCTCGCTGAACGAGCCCATACCGATACCGCCGCATTCGGTGAGTAATATGGGCAAGCCACTAACATCCGCACCGGGCAATGCACCCACGCGATCTCGACCGCCAAACTCGCTTGTAACCCAGCTGTGAGGATCCTCAATAAGAGCTGCTAGCCGACTCGAGACATCACTGTCTTCGTTGTACAGGTGCAAGGTCCAGAGATCACCGCAGGAATACTCCCACCCGTCATTACCGACAACGACTCGACTACCATCGAGCGCCTTCGTCAACGACGTGACGGCATCAACAAAAGCGCGTTGTTCAGGACGTTCACTCTGATGCCAAACACCCCAAGACTCATTGAAAGGAACCCAAGCAATAATTGATGGATGAGCGCGATCGCGTTTTATCAGCTCCATCCACTCCGTGGTCAGTGACTCGATGAGCTCGGTTGAAAACACCCGCCCCGACGGCATCTCCGCCCACACCATCAAACCTAATTTGTCCGCCCAGTAGAGGTATCTTGGGTCCTCTGCCTTCTGATGCTTTCTCGCACAGTTGAAGCCCATAGCCAAGGTCAGCTCCACGTCACGACGCAGCGCCTCATCCGTGGTCGCCGTGTACCAGCCCTCGGGAAAATAGCCCTGATCTAAAACACCACGCAGATACAGCGGATCACCGTTCAGACATAGCTGACCATCGGTGACCGAGACTTCGCGCAATCCCGCATAGCTCATGGCCTCATCACGCTCTCCCGTCGCACGATTTAGCAGCGTCAGCCGAACCTCATACAAATGGGGCTGTTCTGGCGACCAGAGTATCGGGGCCTCGATGAAAAGCGTCGTCCGAATTTCTGCTCGCCCTACCGTCTGAACCTTATCGCTCGCGATCACACGACCACCATCGAGAACCTCGACACTGACTTCGCCATCCACTTGCGCCGAGAAGAAGGCTTTATAGCTGAGAGTCTGTTCCGCGACGTGATAGGAATACGCGGTGGACTCAATCGACACAGCCGTGAGCGGCTCGAGCCAGACAGACTGCCAAATGCCTGTCACCCCGTCATAGTCGATAGGCCAGCGCGTCGTGCCCGCTTGCTTGCCGCGAGGCTGGGTCCATGACAGCGAATCTTGCACCCGAATAGTGATGCGATTCCTTCCAGGCATGAGCGCATGCTGAATGTCAAAGCCAAACGATGCGTAGCCGCCTCGATGTTGACCGACTTCCTTTCCATTAACGAAGACGCTGGTCAGGAAATCACTGGCACCAATACGAAGTACAACGCGACTGTCCCAGGCCTCGGGTTTGATAACTTCCCGCTGGTACCAAACCACAGCAGCACCGTCAGGTTCGGCAATGCCGCTAGCAACTGATTCCGTTGAAAACGGCACCGTGATGGTTTGGCCATCAGTCCACGACCCATCAAACCAAGCATCAGTGAGACCTCGATTATCGGGATCAACTCTGAATAACCAATGCCCATTCAGACTCTGCCACTGATCACGAACGAGGATAGGACGCGGGTATTCAGCTCTTGGCGTGAACGGCTCGCTCAAATCAGGTGTTGGCGATGTCTTATCTACCTTCGGGAACATGTCGTGGTTGTCTTTTTATTTCTCTTTTTTAGCTGTCTGTGTCGTTATAGATGGCACAGAGCCACACCATAGCCGCTTATCGTTTCTTTCGCATTGAGTTGTGTTTCAAATCATCCCTTGGTTACTCTCATCTAGTTACCCACTGGACCGGTTGTCTCCAGCCGGACACGCACGAGAAAATTGCTATGACTAAGCCAAAAGGAATTTCTTTCTCTCTCTCCAAGATCTTCATTAAATCCAGCCTTGGTGCGCTCATCCTGTCGATGAGTACGCTCTCACTGGCCTCTGAGCCAGCACCCGCACTGGATGCTATGGATGTCTTTGAACTGGAGTGGGCCTCTGATCCGCAGGTAGCACCTGATGGCGATTCGGTGGTCTATGTCCGTCGATCGTTCGACGTCATGAGCGATGCGGCCAAAGCCACCCTTTGGCAGGTTGCTGCTGACGGTACTGACCACCGCCCACTGAACAGTAACTCACACCGAAGCACCTCCCCGCGCTGGTCTCCCGACGGAGACAGGGTCGCCTTTGTCTCGAGTGAAAGTGGCTCCAGTCAAATTCACGTCCAATGGATGGATACCGGACAGACATCGGTGGTGTCACATCTTCAGCAAAGCCCGTCAGATCTCACTTGGTCTCCTGATGGTCAATGGCTCGCATTTACCATGTCGGTCAAAGCATTAACCCAACCCATTGCCAAGCGCCGAAAGGCTCCAGAGGGCGCCGTGTGGGCCAAGCCGCCTGTTACCGTCACCACCACTCGTTACCAATATGATGGTCGTGGCATTGTCGATCCCGCCTACCGTCATGTGTTCGTGATTCCCGCCGACGGAGGCGCAGCGCGACAGCTGACATCCGGTGACTTCAATCACTACGGGCGACTTAGCTGGTCTATCGACAGTTCATCCATCTTTTTCTCCGCCGACCGGTCAGATGATTGGGAGCTCAGAAGCACTGAAGCCGATATCTACTCGGTATCGCTATCCGACGGCGCGCTCACACAAATCACGAACCTGCCGGGCGCCGAGCGCTCACCCGCCGTATCGCCAAACGGCAAGCTGCTGGCCATCAGCTACGAGGAAAGTAGGCCGCTGGCCTTTACACCCGACCGCATTGCCACGGTCGATCTTTCCTCAAACGACGTTCGCATTCTCACGGAAGCGGTCGATGGCGATGCGCATAATATTTTGTGGCGAGCAGACAGCAAGGCACTTTACTTTGCCTTTGATGAACGCGGTGAGCGCTACATCAACGAGGTCAGCCTCAAGAAAGTGGTCACTCGCGTTGCTGCTGGATTAGGGGGTACAAGCGTGGGGCGCCCCTATCTTTCGGGTGGTTTCCATACAGCCGGTGGTGTCATTGCCTTTACGAAAGGAGAATCTGATCGACCAGCGGACATCGCCGTGGTGCGACGGAAGTCGCCCCGAGTCATTACCGCGCTCAACGATGATCTTCTCGACTACCGCTCGTTGGTTGAAGTCCATGAGATCGTCTACAACTCATCATTTGATGGCCAGGAGATCCAAGGCTGGTACATCACACCGCCCGATTTCGATCCCTCCAAAAAGTACCCACTGATCCTCGAGATCCACGGGGGTCCCCACCTCGCTTACGGGCCTCATTTCTCAGCAGAGCTGCAGCTGATGGCCGCGGCCGGCTACATCGTATTTTATGACAACCATCGCGGCAGCCTCTCCTACGGAGAGGATTTCGCACTGCTTCTACAGTACAAATACTCGAGTGAGGAAGATTTTGCTGACCATATGTCCGGCATCGATGCCTTGATCGAAAAAGGCATTGTGGACAGTGACAACCTGTTCATCGCCGGTGGCAGCGCGGGTGGCATCGCAACAGCCTATGCCATTGGCCTTACCGATCGTTTCAATGCAGCGGTTGCCGCAAAGCCCGTCATTAACTGGGTAAGTAAAACACTGACCGCTGATTCTATGGTCGGCCAGATCTATCATCAGTTCCCCGGACCTCCGTGGGAGCACCTCGATCACTATTGGAAACGTTCACCGCTGTCTTTGGTAGGTAATGTCGTCACGCCTACGCTCTTGCTTACCGGTGAGGATGACCGGCGTACACCCATATCTGAGACCGAGCAGTTCTACCAGGCATTGCGACTGCGTGGTGTGGATTCGGCCATGGTTCGTCTTCCCGGTGCGTCGCATGGCATTGCGAGTAGGCCCTCGAGGCTCATCACCAAAGTGGATCATATTCTTGCCTGGTTTGAACGCTATCGGAGCGACGAATCAAGCACCGAGTGACCGAGATTTGGGTAATGCCGCACTTCTCCGTCCGTGAGAGAACGTCACGTGGGCCCGGGTCACCGCTGCAAATTCTGACTCAATGTCCTGGGTTTTCTTGGGGCTCGTCAGATAGACCGACAAGCACTTCTGCGTACATCTCTATGGCATCAAAGAGATTCTTCAATCGCAGATTCTCGTCGCGACCGTGCTGGTTGTTGTCATGATTCGCGACGGGAAGGATGACAATGGGGGTATCGAGATTGTCTTCAAACAAGTAAATAGGCAGAGATCCGCCCATGGTAGGTGTTATCAGCGTCTCCTGATCCCCAAGCCTATCCAGTATCACCTTCAAATCACCGACCACGTCGGCGTCAATGGATGTTCGGAACGAGCGATAACCACCCGGCCTGGGGACCATCTGCAAGTGCCGCTCTCGAGCACCATCAGTATCGGGACCCTCGGACGATACGGTCATACCCATCTTCTCAAAGTGGGCTCTTAAGGCGGCCAGTAATACCTCGGGCTTTTGACCGGGCACCAGCCGCAAATTGAGCGAGGCCTGCGCTGTAGGCTCGATAATA
Source organism: Halieaceae bacterium (assembly GCA_902613175.1). Lineage (GTDB taxonomy): Bacteria > Pseudomonadota > Gammaproteobacteria > Pseudomonadales > Halieaceae > Luminiphilus. The sequence continues at coordinate 34,098 of CACMGJ010000003.1, forward strand.
TTTCGCGCCTCGGGACCGACGCCCCCGCCCGAGATACCACGAACCACGATCGCCGGCCGCATAATGGCCGCCTCGAGTCGTTCACCTGGTATCTCGTTATTGCCCAGACCGAGCTCGTGTTTCATCTGCGCATCGACCGATGGCATGACTGTGACTGCAGTCGCTTCCCGCGCGGAAACCGCTCTTACATCGTCGGAATAACCCTCGACGACAACACGCCCCTCATCATCCTTTAGCGACAGCAATAAGCGCATCAGGATCTCATTGGGATTGGGAGCCCAATTGCCGTAATGCCCTGAGTGCAAAGGACGATTTGGCCCAAACGTCGTAAGATCAACCGTCATGCTCCCCCGAACCCCCAGTACCAGCTGTCGACGTCCCGATTGATGCATGGGCCCATCGCAAAAGAGCATGACGTCGGCGACTAGATCACCGGCGATCTGATCAAGGACGCCTGCCAAGGTGGGGCTGCCCCGCTCTTCTTCACCATCGAGTATCAGTTTGACGGTGACATCGGGCATCTTATCCGCTGCCACCAAGGCATCAATGGCGGCCATCAAAGCAATCACTGGCGCTTTATCGTCCCCAGCAGAGCGCGCGACAACACGCCATGAGGGGTCAAAAGCTTCCTGATCCCAAGATAAGATTTTCGCATCGGCTTTGAGCGGATTATCCGTCCAAAGTGTTGGCTCGAAGGGGGGCGACGACCACTGACTGGGAATCACGGGCTGACCATCAAAGTGTGCGTAGACCAAGACCGTGGGAGCGTCATCCGACCCCGGCCGCTCGGCTACCACATAGGGTGCACCGCCGGCAGATACGACCTTAGAGGTAAACCCGCGGCGTCCTATGTAGGCCTCAATAAACGCCGCATTATCCATCATGTCGCTGACGTTGCTGGCAACGTTGGGAATACTCAGAAACTCGCGGAAGTCAGAGATAATCCTGTCTGCTTCGGCTTGATGATGTTGACGGGCGATATCGGCGGGGCGCTCGGCTAATGCAGCGTGCGACGTCAACCCCAAAAGCACCAGCGCAGTCAAAATATTGCGTGCAATTCTCATAGCGAGCGACTCCAATGCATCCGTATTCGAATCAGTTTAGCAATCGGCCAACATCGCGCGACGTTGCGACCTCACCTTGGTCAAAATAGCTGTCGTGATTCTCCTCGATGCTCCCAAGATCATAGAGGTAATTCACCATGAGTCCCGCCGATTGTTCTAGACCCTTGTCGCTCAGATCTGCAGCCCAATGAATGGCATGAAGACTTGCGCCATTCCCCAAGTGAAAGCGTGCCACCGGATCAAGAGCGAGATCGTTACGCCGCTCCTTCACTAGATACTGTGCACACAACGCCAACAGGTCGTGACGTCGCGCATCCGCTGTCTTGGCGGTGTCTGTCCTCGCCATCGATCGCATCTCTTCGAGATCGATACCCGACTCTTGTCTCGCAAGCCATCGGCAAAAACCGGGAATGGGTGAAAGCGTGACATAGCGCTTCATCTTGGAATAACGCTTGCCGACCTCCTCCACCACCTGCTTGATCAAAAAGTTACCGAATGAAACGCCGGCTAAGCCCGGATGGCAGTTGCTGATGGAATAGAATACCACCGTATCGGGTGTACCTTCGGCATCGACATCTTTTGTTTGATCGATCAAGGGTCCGATAGCGTCAGGAATACCCTCGGTCAGCGCCACTTCCACGAAAACTAAAGGATCATCGGGCATGGCCGGATGAAAGAAAGCAAAGCACATCCGATTGCCGCTAAGCCTTGCCCTCAAATCATTCCAGCCCTGGATAGCATGCACCGATTCGTACTGGATAATTCGCTCGAGAATGGATGCCGGTGTATTCCAGTCAATCACCCGCAACTCGAGAAACCCTCGGTTGAACCACGAAATAAACTGATGCTTCAGATCGGTCTCCACCGCTTTGAGCTGGGGCAGATCACCCAGCTCCTGAATCATTGCCGCGCGCATTTTCACCAGAACTGGGGTAGCTTCAGGCGCCATGTTCATGCGGCGAAATAGCTTGATTCGCGGCGCCTCAGCGGCACGGGACAGAGCCGATAGATTCGCCTCTGTTGGATTGCGCTTATAGCCATCTGCAGCAGCTAACACCGCCTCACTGTCGGCCGAAAAATCATCAGCTAAAGCTTCAAAAAAGAGCAGCCGGTTGGCGTCATCCAACGCTTGATAGTCCGCGACAACTTCATACGCCAAGGCCAGGCCAGATGCTTCGCCTCGGTGGTGGATGAGCTGCTTACTCTTTGCTAAAAGATCGCTGGAGGGAGCCTCGAGCGAATTTTGTCGCCGGCGGGCCAAAATATCGCGACCCGCACTGATTACTGAACTCAAAAGGCCCGACAAACCGCCAGTGGACGACTCTTGTCTGTCACTGCTGCGATGTTCTACCTCACTTCCCATGGTTCATCACTCCAGCAAACCTGATTTCACTATACGCCCTTTGGAATTAACACAGCAATGTGACGATAAAGAGATCAAAACCTACACAGACAAGGTTCCCCTCCCTCAAAAAAGAGCGGCGTTATTGTTGTAAAACGTGTTTGCAGTTAGAAAACACCCGCCTCAAAAAAATGGCGCTTCCCGAAATAACAACTAGGCTACAGAGCACAACAACATAACCAAGAGGAAACACCATGAAGCAACTAATAATCGGCATGATCGCAAGTCTGCTTTCAGTTGGCGCTCTTGCTGACCCGCTTGCACTTAAAAAACGTCAGCCAGATACCGCGATGAATGTCACCTCGCTCGAACTGGGCGACGATGAATCCGTCATCAATGCCGAGGGCGATATGGGTGTTTATGGGCGTGTCTACGTCACATTCCGTTTGGCCTACGATGAGGGTAAACGGAGCGGCACGGTTTACGGCTAGGGACGGGGAGCGATGGGCAACGATATTGCCATCGGGAATTTCTCGGGACGTTGGGAAGTTATTGATGGGACGGTAACGATGCGTCATGTCGTGGCACTGAATGACGGCACGTTTAACCTCGATATCGTTACCTTTCGCCCCGTCGATAGGGAACTCATCATTAAGGCGTATGTTCTGAAATAGGCGTCTCTTCGAGCAATAACTCAGTAATAAATCGATATGGGGTAACACACCATGCACACTAGAAAACTGACTGTTTTAATTGCTTTAACAATGCTCGCTGGTATGGCACAAGCAGATACACAGGCAGAGATACGCGATGTGGTAAAAGCCAATATCGCACACACCAATAAGACAATGACTCAAGATCCATCACGAATTTCCAAAGAGGGGTCCAAAGAATTTTTCTCGAGTGGCGGCCTGCTAAACACCCTCCAGAGAAATAGCGATACGTCCGACTTTGAATATTTTTCAGGGTCTGTGAAACACATCGAAGTTGTCGTGTTGGTAGAAGGACAAGCGGCAGTCGCTCACTATTACCAAGAAGCCGCGATGAAGCCTAAGGGGTTACCGGCAGTGCCCAACTACCGAACTCGGGTCACACAGGCATTTGTAAAAGAAGATGGGATGTGGCGGATAAAAGCCGCGCATTGGTCACCGTTACAGGGTGGTGCTGGTACGTCACAAACCGTTGTTAAGTAAGGGGGGCTTTTCCAGTGAGGCTCCCGTTTAGTCAACTTTTCGTGTGCCTGCTACTGACCAATCTTTGGGCAGTAGTAGCGCACGCTGAGATTAGTGAAAAAGACACCATCACAACGTTAGAAAGCTTTTTCTCTGCGTTATCTGTTGAAAACTATGGGAACGGTGATCTCGAAAAAATTGTTACTGACGACTTCGTTATTTTCGAGATGGGCCAACGCTTCACCCTGCCTGAGTTCAAGGAGTTTTTAGCCTCTGCCAACTATACAGATTGGGTCTCGACACGTTGGGTGCTCTCAAATCACACCATCACGAGCGCGCAAGAGTCTTCGCATATTTTTTACCAGAATGACGGTGTGTTTATTTTCCCCAGCGCCGGTGACCCTGAGAAGCTATCAAAACAGCAAAACATGTGGCTTGAAAGCGCGCTGGTCGTAAAGGAAGGCGAAATTCTCAAATTGAAATTTCTACAATCTGAGAACGTCACGCGAGTAGAAACAGACCTTGATGATGTAGATTAGGGTCTACGGAATTTTCGGGCACGATTATGTTGCGACTACTTATCACTGCATGCCTTCTTTGGCCGACTTTGGTAATGGCTAGCCCCTATAAAATCACGGTCCTAGCAACAAATATTTCGGACTATGGTGGCCTAGGTGAGTGGAGCTTTTCTGCTGTTTTTGAGGGCGACGAGGAATCAGTTCTATTCGACACCGGATTCAAAAGCGACACCGTACTTCACAATGTATTACACCTAGGCGTCGATTTATCTCGCACCGAGAAAGTCGTGCTGAGTCATTTCCACAGTGATCACACTGGTGGTTTGTTAGTACTCCGGGAACATTTTAGAGACAAGAATCCCAAAGCACTTAGCATCGTCTATGTCGCCCGTGGTTTTTTCGATCAGCGAAGAACAGGCAATGGCTCACTTGTAGGGCCAGGTGAATTTGAATCAGCTCAAGACTTTCGAGGTGCCTCAGAGGCTTTGGGTATCTCATTTGTCGAAATAGATTCACCAACCGAGATTGCACCTAACTTATGGCTAACCGGTCCGGTACCGCGCTTAGTGGAGGCCTACAACGGCCCCGCAGGTCTTTTCATCGACGGACCGGATGGCCCCAGCGAAGACATTATTATTGATGATCAGTCTCTGGGTTACCTTACTGATCGGGGTTGGCTTATGACCTCAGGCTGTGGACACTCGGGACTGATCAACACAGGCAACGTTCTTCAATCGATTAAAAGAGAGCCGGTCTATTCGATTGTTGGCGGTTTTCACTTATGGCGAGCCAGTCAAGTAACACTGGATAAGACGGCTTCTTGGCTGGAAAAGGCCGGTCTTGAGTTGATGATGGGCGGCCATTGCACCGGTATCGCAGCGGCAGAAAAGATTGCGAGTGCGTTAAGACTTCCCCGATCCAACATCTCGCACGCAGCCGTCGGCTCAGTCATTACAAAAGACCTCAAATTTGTTCGCAGCTCCATTGAGTAAGATTCAAGCCGCCTACTCGCCGCTTAGAAATGGATAAAAAGTGTAAACAGCGAGCCCAAAGCTCTTTTGATGTGTGGGGCCAACCTTGTTCGATCATAAGCTACGTCATCGAGAGGTATAGTGGCCTCTCGCCAAGAGGAGTATTCCAGTGACAGATGTATCTAAAGCCAGACCCGCCAGCACCGTTGTCCTTTTGTGTGACACGGATAACGGAATGGAAACGCTCATGCTCAAGCGCAACAAAGCGCTGATGTTTGCCGGTGGCTTATGGGTGTCCCCAGGAGGTGCGCTGGAGGAAGCTGACATTGAAGCTGCTGATGGCGATATCTCGAGAGCCGCTCGTATTGCTGCGGCCAGAGAAGCTGAGGAAGAATGCGGATTGAGGCCAGATACTGAAAACATGGTGCACCTCCGCCACTGGACGACACCTGTCGTTAAACCTAAGCGATTTGAGACCTGGATTTACGCGGCGCCGCTAGCTGAGGATGCGGACGTTGCCATTGACGGCAGCGAGATTCATGACTTTGCCTGGATTCTTGTTAAGGACGCAGTGGCACAACATGAGGCAGGCGATTTTGGCATGCTGCCACCCACCTACATCACGCTGCTCAGCCTGTTGCGTTACGCCAAAACCGCCGATATGACCGCTGGTGAAAGCGTAATTCCGCCACCCTATGTTTTCCCCGTGTTTACCAAGGCAGAGGGCAAAATGGCCGTGCTGTTCCAGGGGGATGCGGGTTACGAAACGGGCGATGGTAGTGCTGCAGGTGCTCGGCACCGTGCCATCATGCAAGAGAAAGGGTGGGAATACGTTTACAGCGACGTCGACGATACCTATCCACCCTTTGTCAGGAGTTGAGGCTGGAAGGAACTTCACTTGTAAGCAACCGAGGACGTTATGGTTATGAGCCAGAAGCTTTCCCGAACGAACAGAACGAAGCGAGCCCTCCAAAAGGAGTGGGCGAAATACCTCAATCAGGTTAAAGGTATTTTGAAGTTCTATGGTTATGTGGGTCTTTTAGGCCTCGCCGCGTGGGCCTCTGGAGCGCTATTTCGTGGCATCACCCGAGGCCCGGACGTTGGTTCGTTAGAAAAACTCCTCGCCGGTGTGATGTTTGTCTTACCCTTGGCCGCTGCGGGCTGCTTCATCCTGATGCCTAGCGTAAGGGAACGCTTTTTTACGTCGATAAAACTGCACGTCAGAACGTTTCGTCGAAAGTAATACCCTGAGGGTAAAAGGCCGAGAGCAACAACGGTCAGCTTAGTTCGTCAGTCCCGGAAACCAACTCTCCTGGGCTGGTCTATTCATTACCACATCACCCCATCCAACCGATTCGCCAGCTCATCCATTGGTAATGGATTGTGATGGATTGAGTAGCCAGCTAGCAGGGAGACCTTTTTTGAAGATTTTTACCTGCCAAGCGTTTAGGATGCCGGCGCGAGCAAAAGGGGTGGCACTCCAGCTATCCGCCAGTTGATTACTTTGGAAAATACGCGGGTAACACGCGACCAAAAGCCAGTTTCGCTCGTATGAGTAGACTTCGAGGACGAACACGACACTATGAAGAACCCGGTAACCGATATTTGTCGCCTCAACCGCGAACTGCCGCCAGATGCGCCCGATGCACCCCAGTGGCTTGTCGATGCGTTGCAGGTGCCTCGCGAAGAGGGTTGGGTAACCTCGGATGGGTGTAATGTTCACTACTTCCGATGGGGTGATCCTGCTAATCCACCTCTACTCTTGATGCACGGTTTTCTCGCTCATGCGCGCTGCATGGCCTTCATCGCCCCGTTTCTAGCTGAGCAATACCACGTCGTTGCCTACGATCTATCCGGCATGGGTGACTCAGACGTTCGTTCGTCCTATCCCGACGCTGTTCGCGCACAGGAAGTGGTCGATGTCGCTCGCGAAACCGGTCTATTTGATCACGCCATTAAGCCCATTGTGATTGCCCACAGCTACGGCGGGCATGTGGGCCTTGCAGCCATGAATGATTTTCACGAGCTTTTCGGTGGCCTCGTTGTTTGCGATCTCATGGTCTTGAGACCCGAGCGACTCAAAGCGCACTTCGCAGGTGGGCGCCCAATGCGATCGGATACGAGTCGCCCGAACCGAATCTACCCAAGCTATGAAGAGGCAAAATCGCGTTTTGTGCTCTCGCCAAACCAACCTTGTGGCGAACCTTATCTATTCCATTACATGGCCTATCACTCGCTCAAACAGGTTGACGGTGGATGGACTTGGAAGTTCGATACCAGTGTTTTCGACAGTGATTTCTCCCTGAAAGAGCGAATACTCAATCAAGTAGATGCGGTTGTCGCCGCACCTGGTAGAAAAGCCTATGTCTATGGACAGCACAGCGCCTTGTTTGATGATGACTCGGCCAATTACGTGCGTGAGCGGGGTGGCGATAACATTCCTTTCATTAGCATTCCCGGCGCACGTCATCACCTGATGCTCGATGAGCCCATTGCCTTTGTCAGCGTACTTCGCTCGCTGGTTGCACAGTGGCACGCAGCCGATAAAGCGGCTTGAGCTAGTGTCCGGCAAGTGCATTTCTCCAGTGCAATCGTGGCTTAATCGTGAAAATGATAGGCGCCCCTGAAAACAACGAGAGCCTTCTCATTCCGGTATTGTTGGCTAGTGCAGGCGTACTATTCTTCTGCATGCTCGATGCGGTCATGAAAGCCCAAGCGCTGGCCATGGGTGCCTACAGCGCCACATTTTGGCGAGCGGCCATGGGGGCCGTCTTCGCATCCGCACTCTATTTACCTAACCGGCCCCAGCTGGCGACAGGAAGAGTGCTGAGACTCCATATTACTCGCGGCGTCCTCACCGCACTCATGATGCTCTTTCTGTTTTGGAGTCTGACGCAACTGCCACTCGCTCAGGCTATTGGTCTGAGCTTTGTCGCACCCATCATCGCTCTATACCTCGCAGCGCCCATGCTCGGCGAAGAAATTACACGCGGTGCAAAACTTGCCGCTGTCCTAGGGTTTGGCGGTGTTCTTGTGATTGCCGGCGAAGACATGTTTCAGGTGCGTGATGACAGCAGTCTGCTCGGTATTGCAGCGGTCCTCGTCTTCGCCATCATGTACGCACTCAATATCATTTTGCAGCGCAAGCAGGCCTTGGTGGCACGACCCACGGAAATAGCCTGCTATCAAAATGTGATCATGACCTGCATTCTGGCGCTTGGTGTACCCTTTGCCGTCTCCCTTCCCGCTGACGTAATTCAGTGGACGGCCTTATCGGCGGCCGGGGTGCTTGCCGTCATTTCACTCATCCTCATGTCTATCGCCTACCGTCGCGCAGAGGCGCAAGCGCTCGTTTCAGTGGAATACACGGCGTTTATCTGGGCTGCATTGTTTGGCTGGCTGTTTTTTGCCGAACCGGTCAGTGCGGGCACGCTACTCGGCACAGCACTTATCGTCATTGGCTGTATCGTCAGCACACGGAAGGCAAAAGCGTAGGCATTTAGGGTTACACTTCCTGAATGCCCAGACCGTCCTACGACAACCTGTATGAAGTCGCCTGCCTACGAAAAGGCGGTGGTGATGTTGTAGAGAGCCTACTTCCCACTATTGCAACCAAAGAGCATCTTAACGGGCTGGGGTCCGACCGCTACCTCGCTGAGTTCACGCGCAAGGTATTTCAATCAGGCTTCGTCTGGCGCATCGTCAATAAAAAGTGGCCCCAGTTCGAAGAGGTGTTCTGGGAGTTCGACATTGAGCGTCTGTTGATGATGCCCGACGACATGCTCGAGCGTAAGGCCAGCGATCCAGGCATCATTCGCAACTTCAGCAAGGTCAAAACCGTGCTGGATAACGCGGTGATGATTGCTGACACCGAGCGCCGCGAGGAAAAGACCTTTGGCGAGTTCATTGCCGGCTGGCCGGATGATGACATTATTGGCCTATGGCTATTTTTAAAGAAACACGGTAGCCGACTGGGCGGGAACACGGGTCCCTATGCCTTGAGAACCTTAGGTGTCGATACGTTTCTGATGACCGCCGATGTGGAGTTCTTTTTGCGCGAGAACGATATTGTTGACTCGGGCATTCACAGTTTGCGCGCCCTCAAAGCCGCACAGAGTTATTTCAATAACCTTCGGGAGGAGAGCGGTAGAAGCTTGTCGGAGCTTAGTCGACTCGTCTCGTTAGGGGTCCGAAGAAACCAAATACCGGAGTAAGCCTGCGCATTGCCGACTCCAAAAAAATAAATAAGGAGGTAGCACAATGGGGATAAATCGAGTTCTAGCAGTTTTAAGCGTCGCTGTTCTCGCGAGCTGCGGTCAAAGCCCACAGGAAACGGGCAACAACGCGCCCACTACAACGTCACCATGGCACTCCTTAACCGAAATAGAAATTAATGAAGCAGCTGCCGCCGTAAGCGATGCGTTTGGCGAGGGCATCTTGTTCAATCGCATCAGCCTCACCGAGCCTGACAAGAACAAGGCGCGTGCTTGGCAGACCGGTGATCAAGCAGCCCGCGGCGCAGATATTGTCTACAGGCTTAACAAGGCCTCTTATGTAGCGCGCTACGATTTTGATACCGCATCGCTCTCTGCTCCGAAGGAGATCACCAGCGGTCAGCCCATGCTCGTGGGCGAGGAGCTATTCAGCGCACTCGACGCAGTCAACCAACTTCCTGAGGTGGTAGCTGCCATGGAACTGCGCAGCATTACCGGCTCGGACGGTCTCTGCCTGCCACGCACGGTCGGGCGTTTTTTCTCTGATCTTGCAAACCCTGTTAATGACCGAGTTGTCCGTTTCGACTGCTTCAATATTCGGGGTCAAAGTGGCTTGGGGCTTCTTCCTACGACCAGCGCTTATGCGCGACCAGTAGAGGGTGTCAGTGTCTTATTCGATGTTGAAGAATTGAAACTCATCGAAATCACAGACTCCTTTGCTAACGCCGATACACCACCCAATGACTTTGAGGTCATCGAGTTTCACGAGAGCGCACTCGACACACGGCCAGCACTGAAACCGATCACTATCGAGCAGCACGAGGGACGAAATTTCGAAATCTCCGGAAGCCAAATCAGTTGGCAGGACTGGCAGTTCCATCTTCGCTTTGACCCGCGCCAAGGTACGATTCTCAATAACATTGGCGTTGTCTCTGACGAGGGTTTCAGACCCGTTGCTTACGAAATCGCCATGTCTGAAATGTTCGTCCCGTACCAAGACCCCGATGCCCACTGGTTCTATCGGGCCTATTTCGATATGGGTGAGTACGGATTCGGCAATATGGCAACCGAGCTCAAGGGCAACGACTGCCCACCAACCGCCGAATATCAGGATGTGGTGTTGCACAACGCGAGCGGAGAAGCATTCACCGCCGAAAATCGCATCTGTATTTTTGAGTTCGACCCAGGCTACCCCAGCTGGCGCCACCACGAGTCTTTGTATGACGATGTACCCGGCATGGTGAAACACAACTCACGCAGAGCCACTAATCTCGTTCTACGTATGGTCGCCGTAATCGGCAATTACGATTACTTCCAAGATTACGTTTTCCAACAAGACGGACGCATACGAATTCGACTGATCTCAACCGGCATTGACGCCACCAAGGGTGTTTTCTCTGCATCGTTAGATGACCCGAGAGCCGCGTCGGAAACGCAGACAGGAACGCTGATTGCTCCGTATCGTGTCGGCGTCAATCACGACCACTTCTTTAGCTACCGCATAGATATGGATGTCGACGGTGTTGATAACAATTTTGTTCGTCAGCGACTGGTGGCCACAGAGCAGCCCGAGGGCGCGCCTCGCCAAGGCATCTGGACCGTTCAACAAGAGCACGTGCTGACGGAGAAACAGGCTCAAACGGTCATGAAAGTGGAAAAGCCTGCGCTGCTAACCTTTGCCAGCACCACCGCAAAAAATGCGATGGGCTACCCCACTTCGTACCAGCTCATGTTCCCCAATACCCATCCATTGGTGACGCTCGATGATACGATTTATCAGCGCGCCGGGTTTCTCAAGAACAATTTATGGGTGACCCGCTACAAGACCAATGAGATTTTCTCGACGGGCCTCGCGGTCAATCAATCGGATATCGGTGTTGGACTGCCTCAGTACGCGGCAGACGACGAGACTATAGAAAATACCGACCTTGTCGCCTGGCCGATGATTGGCTTCCATCATGTGCCCATGGCCGAGGACTGGCCCGTGATGCCCTCAAAGGTGGATGAGATCACGCTCAAGCCGCGAAATTTCTTTAATCGAAATCCAGCACTGGACGTTCCAGAGTAAATTGCGTCTCATGAGGCTGTGCAGAGGAGTTGGATTATGTCGGAAATAACGATCACAGAAATACACCGCTACCCGGTTAAATCCATGTTGGGTGAGACCCCCTCAGAAGTGATGGTTAGCGAACGCGGAATCCAAGGCGATCGCGCTTGGGCAACGCGTGATGAGGTCCGTGGTGGCATTCGCGGCGCCAAGAAACTACCGCAACTGATGCTATTTGGCGCGCGATCGGTCGATGGCAATACATCGGAAATTACCGCTCCTGATGGTTCGACCTGCCTAACAAGCTCAGACGAGATGAATCATTGGCTGTCAGAGAAACTTGATCACAGCGTCACCCTGTGGCCGCTACTTTCTCCCGATAACCTCGAGCACTATCGACGAGGCGCCCCCGACTCAGAAGATTTCGAACAGGAACTGCGAGAGATCTTCGGGCGCACCCCCGACGAACCGCTTCCTGATCTCAGCGCCTTCGCTGAAGTCATCGAATTCGAGTCGCCGCCTGGGACCTATTTTGATGCGTTTCCGATCATGCTCATGACGCAGCAATCGCTGGATACGATGTCACAAGCAGCTCCAAGTTCGGCGTTCGATGAAAAGCGATTTAGAGCCAACTTCATTCTAAATGTGGATGGCTCGACCGATCGATTCCCAGAGCAAGCGTGGATTGGTAAAGAGCTGCATATTGGCGAGGTGGTTCTCAAAGTAATCGATACCTGCCCGCGCTGTTCGATGACCACTCACGCCACCGACACCCTCCCGCGAGACACCGACATCATGCGGCATCTAGTGACTGAAGCAGAAGGCAATCTAGGTGTGTATGCAAAAGTCGTCCGCGGCGGCGCCATTACTCAAGGGCAGACCGTGACGGTCGTGTAACTCAGTCCGTCCTTGTTTCATTAGGCCTGAGCACGGCCAATGTGCTCAGGACACCTTAATCGTCTTTGCGTTGAAGCTATCCCATGGCCCCGTAATAGCGAGCGTCTTTGTCGGCGCGTAGACGTTGACGAACATTGTCTGTCCATCGGGTGAGAAACAGGCTCCGGCGAGCTCAGTCTGCAGTCGAAGGCGCGCCAGCGGATAAGCATTCCCGTCGGGCGCAATCCCTCTCAGGTGGTTATCAACGACTGCGGTGTACTGATCCTCACAGACAATGAGGTGCCCATTGGGGGCAACGACCACGTTGTCGCCGTAATCAAACTGATGCTTGGAGATGCTCTCGAAAAAGAGTTCCACGCGATCGCTTTCCCCGTCAGGACTGAATTGGATACGGAAAATTTGACCGAGTTTGCGGGCGCCGCCACTGGTTGAGCAAACAAAAGCCTCGCCCTCGCCCATGTGGATGCCTTCGCCACGTGCCACCAAACTCGCACCTTTTGCGGCCGCTTGGTAACGCAGATCATCCTTTGGTGCCTCGACCGCATCCAAATCGATCCAATTTACCTTGCCCGCAGCCCCCACCGCGATCGACATACCCGTCCAGTTTCTCAGGTCGGGGATACCCTCCACTTTCATCGCCTGCAGGCGACCTCCTCGCGAGAGCTCGCCCGGGACTTTGGGAACAAAGCGATAAAGGACACTGTCATTGCGGTCCTCTGTCAGGTAGACAAAACCAGTCGCCGGATCCACACAGGCGGCTTCGTGATTAAAACGACCCATTGCCACCAATGGCTCGGGATCAACCAAACCAGTGGCCGTCGCTGGCACCTCAAATACCCAGCCGTGATTCTTGTTTAGTCCCTCGCCGTACTTCTGCCCGGGCCCCGTTGGCGACTCTTCGCAGGTCAGCCAACTTCCCCAGGGCGTGATGCCACCAGAGCAATTACGGATGGTGCCGCCAAGCGATCGAAACTGATTCGTTACCTCGAGACTCTTCTGATCAAGTACGACATGGGTCGTGCCTCCGGGAACCAAAACACCGTCTTTGGCGCCAAACCCCAGCTCAAAGGCACCGCCGTTTGAATCACGTGGAACCAGCTCGTGGTTGCGCACGAGTGCCAGACGCCCATCACCAAGGTCAAAACATCCCATGCCATCAGCCTTGTCTGGGACGGTTGCACCATCGCTCATGGCGTCGCCCAAAGCCGATATCACCCGATAAGAAAAGCCCGGTGGAAGGTCGAGTACGCCCTGAGGATCGGGATCTAATTGCCCGTAAGCCACCGCGCGTGAAAAGGATCTATCGGGTAAAGGCCGAGTGATGCAGCCACTCGCAGACAAGGCTGCGAAGGCTAGGCCAGTCGTATGCAAAAACGTTCGTCGTTCCATGATTTTACCGTGGTCATAGTTTTTAACGGTTGGCGTCTTATAGGGGCGTGGTCTCAGCTGACTCGCAACACAACCTGCGCCGCCATGCCCAAGCGTAGCAAACTAATGGTTTCTGAACCCATAGCCTTGCAGGGTATTGCAGTGCCCACACCCCCTGAGGGGGAGGGTGTAAGTAGACTCCTCTAAGCGTTGTGAGGTTGTTGCGTAACGCCGGCTGAACAGCAGAGTCTGTAAGCATCGAGGGGGTCGATGTCAGGCGAGTTTACTTATCTTTGCGTTAATGAGCTCAGAACCACTGTTAGGGGCAATAGCCTGACCCATCCACTCCGCAGGCCAGTTTTGCTCTAGCGCCAGTAGATGCTTAAACAAAGCGCGTATCCGAGCACTTTGCCGAAGGTCCTTATGATAAAGCAGCCAGACGTATCGATAAGGGGCACTTTCCGTATTCGGTAAGCGCACGAGGTCCTTAAAGCCTGCATCTGCAACACTACAGCAAGCGAGTGCCGCCACCCCCATTTGATTAGCCACCGCATCGAGGCGGGCAATAGGCGTGTCGACTGAGTGCCTCACTTTGATCCCAAGGTCGGCGGCCGTTGGCAATCCTGCAGGGGCTGTCTGAGATGAATCAATGAAGCTGAGTTCCCGCTTACCCAGTCTTGCATCAACTAGAAGGGTCTTGTGAACATAGAGCCCCATAGTCAGCAAACCAAGCTTTACACCAACAATATCTTTGGGGGGACGCTCCTCAAGCTTTAGGCCTCGAATGGCGAAATCCGCTTCGCGCCGAGAGAGATCCACCTTGTCGTTAGACGACCTCACATCCAGTTGAATGCGAGGGTAAGCTTTTGAAAATTCGTTTAAGCTGCGAAAAAGAAGCTGGTTTACGGGCTTAAAATCCGCAATCGATACCTTCAACTTTCCTGCCAACAATGCATCTCTGCCGGTTAGTCTAAGTTGTCCATCAGATATCGTGTCTTCGACCGTTTTCGCGATCGGTAATAATTCTTCGCACAGCGCCGTGGCGAGAAGTCCGTCAGGGGTCCTATCAAAAAGGCGGCCTTCGATGGCCGCCTCAAGCGTTTCAAGTCGCCTAGCTACCGTGCTGTTACTCACGCCCATAGCGGATGCTGCCGTGCGCGTTGACCCATGACGACTGCAGGCCAACAGCACCTTCAAATCGTCCCAGCTAAGCTCTTGCATAGTTTTCCTTGCTTAAGAAGAGAGCGGCGAACCCTCTTTGTCAGTGAGCACTAATGCGTCACCGGTTATTTTACACAGCAATCTTTGGCGTGAAGCGCCCTCAGGTACCACGGAGAGTTTCACGGTTAGGGTGCCCGAAAACTTCTTGCTCCCTTTCATCGCTACGCGCGTTTCCTCACCAAACTTTTCGATTACTTCAGCTTTGCACTGCCCATAGGCAGCGGACACTGAGGTGGACGCGTTAGCTTCAACGCCCATGCCTAAAACGACCAGTCCAGAAATCACAACAGCTTTAAGTTTATCCATGATTCATTACTCCTTGATTAATGTCACTACGGTATGACGACAAAAATGATACGCAGGGTTTGGGAGTCCCGCCTGTAACGAAAACGCTGTCAGGCGCCCCAAAAATGGAACGCAAAATGGGGCGGTTAATAAGGGCTGTATGCGGCGCGAAAAAAGGCGAGCGAAGGTGCTTTAATTATCCCTGTTTTCCGCAGGAACAAACCGGTCATCTGTCTGATCCCACCACCAAAAATCGGGCAATAGCACGCGATCAGGCCACTCCTGATCCATGGTGTCACCATTGTAAAGACGGCCATTGATGAGGACTCTATCGATATCGACGGTATTACGAATGTCATCCAGCGGGTTGCTATTCAGCACGACCATATCGGCCAGCTTCCCTACCTCAATGGACCCAAGATCCTGCTCGACACCAATAATTCGCGCACCGTCGATGGTAGCCGCTCGCAGGACCTCAACCGGCGTCATACCGCCCATGGCAAACGACCACATTTCCCAATGGTAGGCAAGGCCCTGCAACTCACCATGACCGCCAACACCGACGAGACCACCAGCGCGTTGAATCTTCGCTACCTGAGCTGCCGCCTGCTTGAAGTCGAATTCACTCTCGTGAAGCCAAGCGGATCGCCGCAAAGTCATCTCATCGAGTCGATTTTTAGGATAGAAGCGCTTTAGCTTGGGATCGTCATGCACCTCAGTGCGGGTGAAGAAGTAATCAACCAAGGTAGGCGCGTTGTATTGAACAACCAATGTCGGGGTATAGGCAGTCTTAGTCTTAGCAAAGACCTCGACAACGTCCTTGTAGAACGGCGCATCCGGCAGTGTGTGCTCGTTTCCGTGCATACCATCGATCGCATGCGTGATATTCATCGCCTGATCGGCAGCGCCTTCGGTGGTGGGCATCAACTCCAGCTTCTGACTGGCCTGCACCACCCACTGTCGCTGCTGACGATTACCAACCACATAACTTTTGATGTTGTTGGTGTGATAGTGCTCGCTGTAACGCCGGAGATAAGAATGGGCCTCGTCGTATGACTGAAAATCGGTGTCACCAAAGACACCGCGCGCCGTCATGAAAGCACGCTGACCAATAGACTGCCCGATCTCCACAAAATCCCGGTAAGCCAGGTAATCGTTCGAGGCTGTTTGTACGTCAAGACCAGCGGTTACCCCATAAGCCACATTGGCGACGAGCGACCAGTTGTGAGGTTCGAGCACATCGCTGGTTCTGAACTCCCAGTGGGCGTGCGTGTCGATGTAACCGGGCACGACAAATTTATTGCTCAGATCGCGTCTCGTCGCTCCGTCAGGTACCGCCAAGCTGCCATGATCACCGATCGCATGAATGCGATTATCGACGATCAGAATATCTTGCGACGTGCGCACCTCTGCCATGGCATCCGTCGACTCACCGGACATGCTGATGAGATTGACCCGCTCTAACAAGAGCGCGCCTGTCGGGGTCGATCTTGGTACGACCACGTTCATATCAACGGCAGTGACCGCGGGGTGCTCATCTTCAGGAACAAAGCGATCTGATACATCATCATCGGCATCCGCAACGGCTTCATCTGAATCCGGCTCATCTGTCTCAAAGCTTAGACTCTCGAGCGGGCGAGAATAAAAGGTGTTTCCGATTGCCCACCACACACTGTTGCCATCACTGGACCAACCCAGATAATCCGCCCCCACGTGCGTGAGTCGTTTTACCGGTACGTCGCCACCTCTCAGGTTGGCAACAACCGCCTGTGCACCCGCTTTTGGCTTTGCAGTCCACCACACCTGCTTGTTAGCGAACGCCAATACCGAGTGCCCGTCTGGGTGGATGTAAATCGCTTCAGCTCGCGGGGGATCATCACCCCGCCGGTTGCCGCGTGGTGCGTTTACCGTCATTTCATCGCGATGGTCGGTACCGCTAAGTGTCAGAGAAAAGAGTCCGTCATCGCCAGTTAAATACACGCGATCTGCCTCAGGGCCAAAGTGGGGATAACGTCCACTGTCGAGCGCTTTGATAACAGTTTGCTCACCTCCCTTGGCAGGTAACGAAATCAACTTAAGTGGAATTCTCAAACCCCCAAACTCGCTAAACGTCTGATTGCGAAGAAACTCGTTTCCTCGCATAGCAACGATCGTGCTGCCGTCGGGACTGAACGCCAGATCGGTGTAAAACGCCTCAATGTCAGTAAGCTGTTTTGGCTTACCCTTGCCATCAGAGCGCATCTTGTAAATGTGTCCGCCGCGCGCATGCGACCAGGTGGTGTAAGCAATCCAACGGCCATCAGGCGACCAGATTGGCTTAAATTCATTCTGATCACCCTTAGTCAGTCGCTTGAGGTTTTTTCCGTCAGCATCCATGACATAGATTTTGGTCAGAACAGACGCGGCAACCTTGTTCTTATGGGGGGAGGGTCGCGGGTCCTGAATCAGAGTGGCCGTCAGATCACCTTGCGGCACGCGATAAGGCGCCGTGAGATCCGGTCCAATATCGAGCGCCACGTCTGCCGTGAAAGGGATTTCCTCACGGTCGCCCGTTGCCACATCAACCCGCCAGATTTTGCCGAACGCATTGAAGATAACCTGCTGACCGTCAGGCGTGAACGAGTAACCGGGTAAGAGATCGCGACTCGGCGGGCGGAAGTTCTCCTGCGCATCGCGCTGAATCGGATACGTCAGCCATCGGTCTGCACCCGAGACCAGGTCGCGAATTCGCAGTCCTGTCTGAGCTTCGAATCGCGTGCCGTACACCATGAACTGACCATCGGGAGACAACACGGGGCGAAAGGCACCACCCTCGCCTTGCGTCAATGGCTCGATATCGCCCGTGGCAAAGGCGTAGCGATTGATCTGTGATGCAGGGATATCCCGCCGAGAGCCCTGACCCTTGGCAAAATAGAGATGCCCACCATCGGGAGAGGTCTCGGCGCCAACGCCCCAGAAGCGCTCATTACTACCTGAGCCCGTCAGAGTCACGCCTGATCCGCCATCGACGTGCAACATCACTAGTTCAGTGTCAGCGCCGACTCGAGTGACAATGAGGTAGTCGCCATCAGAGCTCCATTGGGGAGAGATCATGCCGGCGTGGCGTTCCGAGGAGAGTTGCCGGGGGTTGGCACCGTCGATATCCGCAACCCACAAATTGGTCGAACCGTCCCGGTCGCTGATGAACGCAATCTGCTGTCCATCAGGTGAGATCACAGGCTGGCTGTCATATCCAAGGCCTGAGGTAAGACGAATCGCCTCACCGCCGTCGATGGGTAACCGGTATAAATCGCCCAAGAGATCAAAGATGAGACTATCGCCCTCGGGTGCAACATCAATGGAAAGCCATGAACCTTCATCGGTCGTGAAACTGAGAACCTCGGTGGCGCCCTCAAGCGGCAAGCTATCTTGTTCTGAGTCTGCCTGCGCCGCGATCGGTGCCCACGCCATCGTGGCTGCCACCAATACCTGCGTTAATCGATTCATCTCTGATCACGTCCATTGTTATGAGGTGTGTGGACTTGATTATAAGCAGACGCGAGCGCCATACGCACGACGATAACGTCGCGGAGACATTCAGGGATTCTGGAAGCGATTGATTGGCCCTTCAACTCGAAGCGTGCTGTTTTCGGTAACCCACAGTGCGCCGCCTTTGGCGACCAAGGCTACCCGACCAAGCACCTCAATATCCTCTAGCGGATTGCCCGCCACGACGAGAATATCGGCCTGTTTTCCGGGCTCCAGACTGCCGCGCTCGGCGAATACGCCGAGTATCTCGGCGTTGGTTTTTGTTGCAGCCGATATGACCTGAATCGGCGACATACCACTGTCGACCAACGCAGACATCTCACGCCAAATGGCCTCTAGATGCATATTGAGCGGACTGGCTGCATCAGTGCCGACACCGATGCGCGCCCCAGCGTCGATGAACTGACTGGCGGATTGTTTCGAGTTCCGTATCTCGGTCGCCGCATTCCTAAAATAAGGAAGCTGGTGGAAGTTTTGAAATGAATCCATGAACTCACGGTAAATATCAACCGGCATATCCGTTTTGTACTCGGCTCTCTTAAGGCGCGAGGGAAATGCCAGGGTGGAGGGATAGACCCAAACACGATGTGAGATCGTTTGAACAATGGGAATCTCTTTGTGCGCGATGGTATTAATCAACGCCTCTTCATAGGGTGGGTTCCCGGCGGAGCCAACGTGTTGAAAAACATCAACACCCGCGTCAATCGCCATTTTAATAGCTTCCGGGTCGTAAAGATGAGCATGAACCTTGACCCCGCGTGAGTGAGCCGCATCCACAATGGCGTGATAGTCCTCCTGAGTCAGGCCCTCCCAGGTCTTAATGACATCGGAGCCACGGTCGATGAGCTCGAGGGCTTTGCGAGCACCCTCCTCCGGTGAGCTGATCACCTCCTCATAGCTATCGGGGATGGTGTCGTACTGAACGCGTGTTATCCAAGGACCCGATACCATTAGACGAGGGCCGGGAATCTCGCCCAAATCGATTTTTCTTCGGACATCAAGAATCTCAAAGGGTGCGCCCAAATCAAGCGCGGTAGTAACGCCCGCTCTCAGCATTTGCTTGGCAGCGATGGGCATTACCTCGTTTAGACGTTCATCGCCGCCCAAAAATTCGTAGTAACGCTCGTAAGAGCCATGTCCGATCAGATCGACGTGAACATGATTATCGATGAGCCCGGGAAGTACAGTATGGCCACCCACGTCGATAACCAATGCATTCGCCGGTATTTGAACGTCACTAGCCGACCCCACCGCCGTGATAACGCCATCTTCATAGACAACGACACCGTCAGAAATTTCAGCAACCTCGTAACCGTCAAGCACCTGGGCGCCGACCAGCGCGATAGGTCCTACTGGATGCACTTGCGAGGCGGTTGATTTAGGCGAGACAAAAATGAGCCATATAGAAAGGAGTGACGCCCAAAAATGCAGTGTCAGTGCAACGGGTAGTGATCGTCGTGTTAACGGATATTCAACTCTCATACCCACCTCGGCTTTGACGTCAGAACCACAACGTTAAACGACATTGATGGGGCTGTCATGACGTTCCACTCTGGTTAGCGCCCCTCGGTTTACCACTGTCCTTGGTTCAACTACACTGATTACTATAGACACTCAACAATAAAGCCATGACAGACACTAAACCCAAACGAATCAGACTCAGTCCCGAGGCACGGCAGGAGCACTTGCTCGATTGCAGCGCGGAAATGATCGCAACGGGCGGCATTGCCGGCTTCACAATGGAAGGGCTCGCAAAGCGAGCGAATGTGTCCGCACCATTGGTCTATAACTACTTCCCGAATCGAATCGAGCTCCTTCAAACATTACTCAAGCGCGAGTTCGCACGGTTTAACAGGCGAACCGCAAAGGACGCGGAGCAAGCAACGAGCTTTGAAGATATTGTTCGCGTCTCTGTCAGAAGTAATTTTGAGCACTACGCGCCGGGCACGGTGCTACCCATTCTTATCACTCAGCCGGAAATAGCGAGTGTCGTCCAGAACAGATTGGTACAAAACTCACGACAAGCCGCCAGCTACCTTATTGAGAAAGTCTCCGAACACTACCGGCTTGACGAAGATACAGCACGTCTCATTGTGCAGCTTTCTTCTGGTGCTGCTTGGTCAGCCGCTGAGCTAGCTGACAAACGAGGGTTGAGTACGGATGAGACCGTCGAGCTGACGGTCAACTACATCATTGCAGGTATTGAGACGCTCGTCGCGGGAAAGAAAAACGAACGACCATTTAAGTAACACGACACTGAAATCAAAGCTTACATAGAGAGGCTGAATCAATGACTGTTAATCGCCAATGGCGTCTCGCAAAACGCCCAGAGGGAATGATCGGGGAAACCAATTTTGAACTTGTAGAGACCACCGTTCCCAAGGTCGTCGACCAGCAAATATTGGTCAAAAATCTTTACTTCTCTTTTGATCCCACACAGCGAGGCTGGGCAGTCGACCGTCCCAGCTACCTGCCGCCCGTCGGCATAGGTGAGGTCATGCGAGCCGGCACTGTTGGGCAGGTCGTGCTCTCCAACCATAATGATTTCTCAGAGGGCGACCTTGTGCAAACCATGGGTGGCTGGCAGGACTATGCTGCGATCACCCCGGGTGAAGGTGTCATAGGCGTTACCAAGGTGCCTGAGGGCGTTACCCCTGAGATGATGCTTTCTGTCATTGGTTTGACTGGCATTACCGCCTACTTTGGCCTCCTGGAATTAGGCCAGCCAAAAGCTGGCGAAACGGTATTGGTCTCAGGCGCTGCCGGAGCCACAGGCTCAGTTGCGAGTCAGATAGCCAAGATTAAAGGGCGTCGCGTGGTCGGCATCGCGGGCGGTCTCGAGAAATGCCAGTGGCTCACCGAAGTGGCAGGACTGGACGCCGCTATCGATCACAAGCACGGCAACTTGGATGAGCAAATTGCCGCCGCCTGCTCGGATAAGTGGGATGTCTTTTTTGACAACGTCGGCGGCGACACGCTCGAGGCGGCCCTTAACCACCTCAACCTCTACTCCCGTGTCGTGATGTGCGGTGGCATCTCTGGCTACAACGCAGAAGAACCGATTCCCGGGCCCTCAAACCTGATGAATCTCGTGACAAACCGAGGACGTATGGAGGGCTTCATCATCCTCGATTACATGCCGCGGGCCATGGAAGCCATTCAAGATCTTATGGGCTGGGTAATGTCCGGTGATCTGAAGTTTCAGGTCGATGTGCAGGAAGGTTTCGAGAACATCCCAAATACGCTGCGTCGCCTCTACACGGGCGAGAATCACGGCAAGCAACTGCTCAAACTAGCGGACCCGAGCTAGAACGGTTAGGGGTACCAATGAATAACAACAACGTCGGCTTATTAGAAAACAACGAAGTCATTGCCCGCGTTTTTGAGCATATCGACAACGGTACAACCGATCTTGGAACAGCGCAGTGGCGTGAGCCGGTAGAGCACTACACAAGCCAAAGCCGTTACGAACAAGAGATCGCGCTGCTGCGACAGCGACCAGTTGTTTTTTGCCCATCGGCCGCTATTCCCGATGCCGGCAGTTTTATTTCGCGAACGGCGGCAGGTACGCCACTACTCGTTGTCAGAGACAACGACTTGAAGGTCCGCGCGTTTATCAACGCCTGTCGTCACAGAGGAATGAAAGTGGCGTCAGGTCAGGGCTGTGCACGAACCTTCTCCTGCCCCTATCACGGGTGGACTTATAATCTCGACGGATCTGTAAGAGGCATTCCCGGCGAAGCAGCCTTTCCCGATTTGGACAAAGAAACAGCTGGATTGAAGGAACTCTTTGCGGTTGAACGTGGCGGCTTGGTTTATGTGCAACAGGAAGGCACACCCAAACTCGACACACTCGATACCGCGCCCAATTTCTTTGAGCCATCGCAACCGCTGTTTCATCAGAGCGATACAGTAGACGAAGCGAATTGGAAACTGCTCACCGAGACTCTGCTCGAGGGCTATCACATCAAGTCGCTGCACAGCGAAAGCTTCTACCCCTTCGGTTTAGACAATGTGAATGTGGTGGAATCGTTCGGTCAAAACTCGCGCGTTGTTTACCCCTTCAAGCGCATTGAGAAACTACGTTCTTTACCGCCTGATGAGCGAGAGATCGAGGGATTTGCGACCCTTGTTTACCACCTCTTTCCCAACGTCAGTGTTTCGGTGCTATCAAAGCATACGAGTGTCACTGTGATGGAACCGCTATCGCCCTCTCGCACCCAGATGTTCTCCTATTACATCAAGCACGCAGCCAAGAACGGGAATGAAATTAGTCATGACGAGGCATTGCGGGACGTTGATTTTGTCAATCAGTCCGGTCAGGAAGAAGATCGTGCTGCCGCGAGAGATATACAAGAAACCGT
The DNA here is from genome assembly GCA_902613175.1 of Halieaceae bacterium. GTDB lineage: Bacteria > Pseudomonadota > Gammaproteobacteria > Pseudomonadales > Halieaceae > Luminiphilus. The sequence continues at coordinate 57,089 of CACMGJ010000003.1, forward strand.
TACAACGTCCGCTAATTCGCATTTGACCTTTGGCTACTACGAAAAAGCGATCGTCAGTTTTCATCAGCAACTTCAATCTGAGTTGGGGGAGACCTAGATGGTCAGACTCATTATTGGAGTAGCTCAACCTGTCGTCACTATGACTTGTCAGAAGAAGGAATTACCCCGGGGAGAGAACAGGATGCAAGACATATCAAAATCGATAGAGGCCTGCGCCGCACGTTATGGTGAGCAAGCGGCTGCCATGCGTGACTACCTAGTGGCGGGACAAGACGCCGCCTTGGCGCTGGATAATCGAGGTCCAATTGAATTCGACGCATCGGGCAAACTCGCTCAACATATTCTGGATGCCTACTCAAAGTACGGATTCTATGTCTTTACTGGGGTGCTCACTGAGGAAGAATGCGAAGACATCGAGACCGATATGGTGGCGCTCAAGGCCTCGTTCCCGGTTGCACCCGACAGCACAGTCGACGTCGAGGGCCGGCCCGCACTGGGTTCGGACTCGTTAACACCCCATCTGGTCTGGTCAAAACCACTCGGCGACCCGCTCGGTGGCACGCAGCTCGCGAACGGACGACACCAAATCAAAATGTTTGAGCCCGAGGCCACGGCTGATACGCCTTTGGCATCGCCGTTCATTTTGCTCGGCTCACTTCGTTTCTCAGATGCCTGCTTGCGGACCTATGCACATCCAGAATTACTCCGCGTTGCGGAAGCCATCAACGGCGAGGACTTTGCCCCCTTCAACGAGGCGTTGTTCATTAAAGAGCCTGGAATTGGTGCTGCAGTCTCATGGCATCAGGACGGCGTGACCCATTGGGACAGTCCAGATTTCGATGAAAATATCCACGGCTTTAACTTCATGGCACAGCTCTATGGAAGCACGGCGGTCAATGGGGTCTGGGTACTACCCGGGAGCCATAAGCTCGGCAAAATTGATATCAAAGACTTAGTGTCTTCATCCAAGAGCGAGCGAATCGAGGGCGCAGTTCCCTTGGTCTGCGATCGGGGCGACGTCGTCATTTGTAATCGTCAGGCGCTGCACGGTTCCTTCCCTAACAGTGGGTTCGAGCCGCGCCTTACCGTTAACTTTGGTTTCCACAAACGTTCATCCGTGCTGGGTGTAAAAGGTGGTGGTATCCACTCAAATGCACAGGTCTTTGACGATGAGATTATCGCGAGACGGTCGCGCGTTTTAGGTTATGCCATCGCGTCGCGCAAGGAACGATTTCCCGAGGAGACCGCTTACGAGTACAAGCCTTTTACCGAGCAATCACTGTCGTTTGTTTGGGATGACGCTGCGCGGGCGGATATTCATGACTACAACCGAGATGACCTAAGTATTTAGGTCTCATTCGAGCGAGAGAATATCGGTCAGAAGCGCCTCCACATGGGGCTGATTCTCCATGTGGGGTAAATGACCAGATTCGGGCACAAAGTGCTCGACGCGCTTGGGGAGTAAACGCTCCAGTTTCTCGGCAAAGCCCGCATAAACAACGACGGTATCGCTGTCACCCCAAATGGTGGTGACCGGTATATCTGACGCTTGAAGCTCGGCATGAATACGATCCAGTTCCCGCGAATCGTGATTCTTGCGGGTTGATATCAGTGCGCGAGCAAAGCCTTTATGAACAAGTAGCTCAGCGTATTTATCGTCCCAGTCCTGAAAATTTGTTGGGTCTTTAAAGTCTGATAGCTGACCAGCGGGCAGCTGGGGGAAACGAGCCACAAGCTCGTCAATTTCTGCTTCGCTAACGTCGACGTTGGCTGCGCGGCTGACATCCCTGAAGCCAGACGATGCCACGTAGATCAGTCGCTCTACCCGTTCAGGCGCAAGGTCAGCTAACTGACTGACCACCCGTCCGCCATTGGACAACCCAAGTAAATTCACTTTTTCAATGTTCAAGTGATCGAGAAGCTCGAGCACCTGGGTGGCGAAGAGCTCATCGGTGTACGCCACATCTGGATTATCCGAAAAGCCACGCCCGTAGAGATCGAGGGTCACGACACATCGTCCTTTCGAGGCGAGGAACTCGTAGGTTGGATCCCAAATATACGAAGGCACCGAGAAGCCATGAACCAGGACATCGGCCGTCGTACAGGACTCACCATTGGCGAGCCGGTAGTAGGTGACGCCCTCGGAAAACGGGACAAACGCAGCACCGTCGGGTAGATCGATGCTTGCTCTGAAGGTTGCATCCTTGCTCACTGATTCATAGGGACTGTCAGCCGATACCGGCAGCGCCCCAGAACCGACAAACATCGCCACAGCTAAGGTGAGTAATAGCATGGCACGTCTTATCACTGCGCTATCCGCCGCTCTTTTCACTACTCTCTCCAATAGCCTCTCCAACCGAAAAACCGCTACCATCACAGGATTACCGGTGAAGTCAGTTGAACGTCAGCGTGTGACCACACGGATGCCCACTGTTTTTGGATCACTTTTGCTTCGTTTTTCTTGTTTTGAGCTTCCAGCGCCTTCATCAGACCAAATAAAGACCAGCCGTTGTTCTGATGCCAGCGCAAATCTTTTCGGAAGACCGCTTCGGCCTCCTCAAATCGCCCCGCGACCAACAACGCGTTACCTAAATAAAGCCGCATGGACTGCGGCCAATCGGGTGGCTCTGTGTAGTTGTTTGTGTCCTCAAGAGCGACACCTTTTTCGAAGGCGGCTATTGCACCCGCAAGATCCCTTTCCGCGAGTTTTATCTCGCCATCCAATGCATACGCCGCTAGAGCCAAAAGCTCCGCCGTGGCGGTTGCGCCAGCGCGGTTCACTGAAACATCAGGCGATTGTGCGATGCGCTGAATGTTACTGAGCTCTTGCTTTGCGCCGTCGAGCGAGCCCTTAGCAATATGGGCACTGCCTTTGACATACGACAGGATGCCATCGAGGTAGGGCGTTGAGTGTTGGAGACTATTAGTGGCAAGTAGCTCATCCCACTGCCCAAATATCTTCAGTATCACCCAGGGCGCTGCAACACGCTTCTGCATGCGACCCATGGGCGTGCCATGTTGACTAATGGCCTCAGCCATTTGCTTGGCAGATTTGATAGCGAGTTCAGAGCTGCCCTGCATAGTGGCTGCATAACGCACGAAATCGAGCGCATGCCCCGCGTGTATTTTATGCGAGAGCGGGTAAGTGCCAATGTTCGGTAATGGAAGGTCACCCCAGTGCTGGGCAAACTCTTTATCCACGGCAAGCGAGCGCAAATTGTTGTCGATGGCTCGCTGATAATCGCCAACACGCACGAAGATATGCGCGGGCATATGAACCACGTGACCGCCGATGGGTAAAGTCGCCTCGAGAGCATCCGCAGACACCATGGCGCGCTCAGGCTCAAGCGAGGCCTCAATAAGATGAATGTGGAGATGGTAGACGCCGGGATGCGGATCGCCGGTGGTAATCACATGCTCGAGTGCTTCTGCGACAGCCAGCGTCTCACCCTTCGCTTCCCCACTCTTATCCCAGTAATCCCAGCGGCGAATCGACATAAAGCTTCCTGCGTAGAGTGCTGCGACATCTGGATCATCAGGGTGCTTTTTGTTGAGCTCACGCATCTCCGCCAGGCAGGCGCGATCGCGCTCGCGAGGGTCAGGAATACTTTTCGCATCGTAGAAAACGTAAAGCGCCTTTATTAGCGCTGCTTCCATCGGGGTCGCGCGATCGATGCGGTCTAATGCGGCTTCAATCGCTGCCAATCCCGCGCCCTGTGGATCGTCGGGCATTTGCGCGTAACGGGAATTCGGATTGGGGCCCGCCGCGTGTGCAATACCCCAGTAAGGCATGGGGTGTGTTGGATCGAGGCGCGCGGCTTCTTGGTAAGACGCTATCGACTCAGGGAAGTAAAACCCCCATGCCAAACGCAGGCCCTGATCGAAATAGGTTTGTGCGAGGGTGACATCGGTCGATATTGCACGAGAATAGGTCCCAGAATTAGGCACCAGCACAGCGTGACTGCTGGCGGTGTCCGCATCGGCACTCATTGCGAAACTCTGGTGAGTCAGAGAAACCAACATTAAGGCAGTAAGAAGTCGGGCTGTAACATTCATGGGGCACGCTCTCTTTTTATTCCTGATTCATATCGCCAGCTGACCAAGGTAGCGTCAACACTGATAGGACGCCACCCCCTTGGCACGCAGAAGGCATCAGATCACTAGGCTGATGTGCATTTGCAGTCACAGAGGTTGGTAACAGTCCGGTTGCTCTACACCGGCGTAACTGGCTATGGTGCTAGGAGGGAGAGATTGGGGCAAGGACAATGCAACAAGAACATTAGCAGCTGTTTAACTCAACGGTTTTGGAGCAGCAGGCGCTTATCCCCGAGATTTACGGATCGGTTGATTTTGGTCAACTCCCAGAACGCTACGTCAGGGACTTTGATCTTGAGACGCTCCGTCCTTCTCGCCATCGCGACTATTGCGAGCGCGTCCTTGAAAACCCAGAGCTTGTAGAACGCATCCGTAACTACACCATGATGGGTGACAAGGTCGCGGACGCCTACGCGTCACTCATACCGGAGTATGGCTTTAGAGCGCTGGTCTCCATGCTTGAGCAAGCCTGTGATGATGGTATCGAGAGCGTTAAGAACGCACCAGACGAACTCGTCGCTTTCATTAGAGCAATGGAGGCCACACCCGACTGGGTCGATATGGCCATGGTTGAGGAAGGCGCCAAGCACGAGCGTATACCGTTGGGGACCATTTCGCCTTTTGTGATTCGCGGTGCGTTTATCGCGACCTTCATGAATAAGTACACCGCCTTACCCATTACAATGACGGGGACACTGACCGACCAACAATCCGTCCGCCGCGTCTTTGAAACCGCCAGTTTCTTCACCGCAACAACCATGCCTCGCGCTATGGAGCGTTTTAACCCGGGCTTTGAGGCCGCAGCAAAGGTTCGTCTGATGCATTCCATGGTGCGCTTTAACTACATGCGAACCAGTAAGTGGGACGTGTCTACCTACGGCATCCCTATTCCTCAGGTTGACCAAATGCCCGCCGGGCTGATTGGTATTTTCCTTCTGTCCTACAAGCTCCTGGCTCAAGGTCGCACCGACTTTACCCCTGCTGAGCTTGCGCGGGTGGAGATGGCGCGATATCGCTGTTTCCTGCTGGGTTTACCCGAGGAACTATTGGGTGAAACGCCTCAGGAGATCGTCGATCTGATGACGGCCAGAGACATGTCGCTTCACGAGATTTATGACGATGAAACCTGTGGTGAGTTAGTGCGCGGAACCATGGACGCGGAGTTGTTTACCGAACCCAGCATTACTGGCCGTTTTCACCGCTGGATGGAGCGTGGGTTCTCAAAGTATTTCCTTATTCAAAATTTTTGTGAGGGTAAATCCTCCCGAGCTGCTGCGATGGGTGTTCATTTCAAGTTAGACGATAAGATCGCCACGGTCTGCGCACTTGCGACGATTGTAAGCAATTCAAATCTCTGCGCCCCAGGCATGAAAATTCCCGGCGTGCGCAACTGGGTAGACCGACGCCTAACGCGAAAGCTGGGCAGTCTGCTTGAAACCTACGGTCACGCAGATTTCATTACCGATGCCAGCGAGTACAAGCTCGTTGGCGCAACGCAATCACCCTCGGCCAGCGCCTAGCGCGACGATCACTTGCCCTCGAAAACCGGTGCGCGCTTCGCAATGAATGCTTCAACCGCGTTTTTGTGATCAGCGGTTCCACCGCAATGGATGTGGTGCGACGCCTCTAGGTCCAAGCAATCGTGGACATCAGCCGAGGTCAGTGCTCGCGCTAGATTTTCCTTCATGTAACTGAACGCCACCGTCGGTCCACTTGCTAACTTTTGAGCAATTTCTGTGGCGCGCTGCTCTAGGTCCTCGGGCGCAACAACCCAGTTGGTCAAACCCAGGCGCTCGGCCTCCTCGGCCCCTATGCGTTCGGAAAGGAAATACAGCTCTCGCGCTTTTGCTGTGCCGACCAGCTGCGACATGAAGAGTGTGCCGCCGTAGTCTCCCGAAAAACCCACTTTGGCAAACGCGGTGGTCATGAAAGCCGTGGACGACATAATGCGAAGGTCGCAGGCCAGCGCAATGGACAAGCCTGCGCCGGCGGCGGGGCCTGGGATTACAGCGAGCGTGGGTTTCGGCATTTTATTCAGGCGGCCACTCGTAGACCGCTGGTTTAGCCGTTGTCGGTGAATGAGTGTCTCTAACGGACTGGCAGCCCCCTTGGTATTCACATCGGACATGGCCTTCACGTCGCCACCCGCGCAAAACGCGTTGCCACTACCGGTCACCACCACGCAGCGCACATCAGGATTAATTTCCACATCACTGAGCTGGGCTCCGAGCGCTTGAAGCAAATCTCCTGACAAGGCATTACGTGCCTCCGGACGATTAAAGGTCAGCGTCAATACGCCCTCAGTCAGGTTGGCAAGTAAGTGGTCTGTTCCTGTATCGATCATTCCTTGAGTCATATCACCTCCCGATGCTTGTTAGAGAAAATTAGGGTGAGAGAAAATTAAAGGCCACGCCACATACAGTCACAACATGGCCATCGCGCTCGAGGCCTAAACCATCAGCAGCGGCGCAGATGGCAGCCAGATCGACCGCGTCAACATCAATCGCCATGAGCGCAGGCTCCAGGGCCGCCGCATAGTAAGCAAAGCGTATTTCTGTACCGTCCATTTCCAAACGCCACCCCTCGCCGGCTGGCATTAGTTCAATGCCGTAGGCTTCGGCCCAGCACAGCCCCGTTGCTTTAGGGTCGGGCGATCTTATTTCCACCGCCAGAATGCCACGAACATAGCGCCCCGCGCGCTGCCCCCACCCATCACCGGCCCAAAACCAGGATTCGGGAGGGCTCATTTCATCGAGTGAAGGAATCGCACCAGGAACATCCTTGGGGTGAAGGTGAACAGCTTTCGAATTTCCGCGGTCATCGGCGAAAACCGTACGTATGGCAGTATCCGCCAAACGCACTTTCTCCTCAGCCAGGTTCTCGACCTGCACGATGACCATATAGCCACCGTCCCCACCACGGCGATCAAGAAATCGACCGGCGGCCGTATTGGGCTGCACCGGGCTGACAACCTCAAGAAAGCAGTCACCCAGTGTGAAGAGTCGATTATCTAGCCCGAAGTAGATGATCTCTGGATCCGCGTAGGACTGATCACAGCCCAGTAAATGGCGTAATGTCACATCCGTCTTTTCCAAATCGGACGCTGCAAGGGCAACTTGTCTTATTCGCATTCTCACCTCTCTCATTATTTTTTTGAGGTTGCTTTCAGTGTAGACAGTTTTTACCAGCGGTCTCTTTCTATACCTTTTTCCTACCGCTCATTTCCTAACGCTAGTTTCAGCGAAGTTTACAACTCTCTGCTGACATCAGTCTTGGGCTAGGGTACCTCACTTCCAAGCGCTGCCTCGTAAAGAGAGAACCAGTCTTGCCGGTCGAGCTGAACGGTTTCAGCTGCTGAGATCGCCGAGATTCGATCAAGGTTATTTGTGCCTAGCACTGGCGTGATCTTCGCGGGGTGAGCTAATAAAAATGCCGTGGCTACCGCGGCCCGATCGACACCAGATCGTGTGGCAATGCTGTCCAAGCGATGCGTCAACTCATTAGAGGCCGTCATCAAATCACCTCCCCCCAAGGGAGACCACGCCATAACGAGGTGTCCGTGCTGCTGATGGAAGGCCAGGTCACCATTGGTGAACGGCGCTATCTGTTTAAGGCTCATTTCGATCTGATTGGTCACGAGCGGATGACGCATGGCCGACTGGAGCAAATTCCAGTCCCAAGGTCTGAAGTTGGAGACCCCCACCGCGCGAATCTTTCCCGCATCGACCAGCGCATCGAGCGCCGCACCTGTTTCATGATGGTCCATGAGCGGGTCTGGCCGATGAACAAGAAGCACATCAATCTCGTCAATACCCATTTCTGCCAGGGAAGCATCGACACTGGCATTAATGTGCGCTGCCGTCGTGTTGTAGTGTTTAACACGCGCTCCGGAGTGACGGCCTGCATCGATGACAATGTCGCATTTGGAGACAATCTCCATGTGCTGACGCAGTGAGGGATTTGCTTTCAATGCAGTCCCCATGACCGCTTCAGCTGTGTACCCGCCGTATATATCAGCCTGATCGAAGGTTGTAATACCCTGATCTAGCGCTGCGTTTATTTTGGCGTCGACATGCTTCACTGACGTATCGCCGTCGTCTAACAACCGCCACATGCCGTAAACGAGCCGGCTAAAGGCGAGACCCTCTGCTAATTCGATGCGTTCCATAGTTACCCCTCAACCTCGAAGCCTCATTGTACTGGCCAAAGCTAACGCCAGCGAACCCAATGAAAAGAAAACTCTCTTGACAGTGGAGGTGGTTCTTGGCGATAACAGGTGGGGTTCGAGAGGATAGTCCATGATTGAGTTTTTAAATCCAGACGCTGACGTTGGTATTGAAAACACGCCGTACGATTTGTCCGTGAAGGTTGACGGTGGCAACGCCACAACTATCGGATTGCTCGCCAACGGCTTTCCTGACTCCGTGCCTTTCCTAGATGAAGTAGGCAAGGCCATTGGCCGGCTTCGGCCCGGCATCAACCTCAAAGCCTATAACAAGGGAAACGCCACCATTGCCGCACCCGAGAAACTGCTGGGTGAGATAGGCGGCGACTGCGTAGGTGTTATTGCGGCCTACGGGCACTGAGGCTCTTGCACTACCGGCACCGTGCGTGACGGCATAAACCTCGCCAAACTTGGCATTCCCTCGGTCGCATTGGTCACTGAGGAGTTTTGGGCACAAGGCAATTTCGTCGCTGAATCGTTGGGCATGTCAGATGTGCCAAGGGTTCAATTACCTCACCCGGTAGCGGGAACAGGCTCGGAAAACATGACCGCTGTCGCGGACTCTGTAGCTCAAGAGATTGTGGCAGCACTCGAGGCAAGCAGTGACTAATACCCTATCTGCGCGGGACGAAGAGGCAGCGCTCGAGGAACTCCATAGACGAGGCTGTACTGATGGACTGCCTGTCGTCATCCCCACAACCGATCGCGTTGCCCGAATGGTTCTAGCCTCAGGTCTCGAAGCGGACATGATGCTGGGAACCATGGGGCCGGGACACGGCATCGCCACCGTTGAAAAAGTTGCTATCGCGGCCGTAATGGCGGGATGTAAGCCAGATTATATGCCGGTTGTCGTGGCGGCTGTTAAAGCCGTCATCGAACCCGAGTTTGACCTCACCGAAATGCAAGCCACGACGCACTGCACGGCACCCTTGATTATCGTCAATGGACCCGCGAGACACACCTGCGGACCGATTGCGTCGGGCACGGGCGCCCTGGGTCCCGGCCATCGCGCGAACGCGACGATCGGTCGAGCGCTGAGGCTCACCATGATCAATATCGGCAAGGCACGACCTGGCAGTTCCGACATGGCGCTCCTAGGTCATCCGGGAAAGTTCACCTTCTGTCTTGCAGAGGATGAGGAGGCCAGTCCTTTTACACCGCTGCACGTAAGCCGGGGTTTCAATGCCGACGACAGCGTGGTCACGGTTCTGGGTGCCGAAGCACCGCACTCAGTTATCTTTGCTGGCGACGGCGATGACCCCAATAGCTACAAGTCGCTGCTGGAACTCCTAGCCATGGGTTTAGCCAACCCGCCCAGTAACAACGGCACGCTCACTGGCGGATGCGCAACGGTGGTATTGAACCCCGAACACAGTGCCATTTTGAACGGGGCCGGACTCACGCGAAAGGATATCGCCCAGGAGCTATACCAGCTCAGCGTTGTCGAAGCGAGCATCGTTAAACGCTTGTTTAGCCAATTTGCAGGGCCCGATCCTCAAGACCGTATGGCGTTCAAGGGGCCGGAGCAAATCTTGATTTTGCAGGCCGGTGGCTCGGGTGTGTATTCAATGGTCATGCCCTCATGGTGCGTCGGCGCGCATGCCAACTCAGCCGTTAGCGTCAAGGTCGAAGCTGATATGTTCTGTGAAATCCCCGGGCTTTCGAGCTAGCCCCCTCGGGTACCACAGCGCCACACGTTAGTCTTGAACGCTTATCGGCTTGAATTCCGAGCGTCCAGACGACTCAACTGCACCGTGGTATCCCTGGCCGTCAGGCATGAAAAACGGCACTGCGGGCATATCCTTCATGCGGTGCTGATGTATGTTTGAACCGGAAGCCGCTTCCGCAGACGCCTGAGACAAATAAATGTCATAGGTGTATCCGGCCGCACCGTCATACTTGCCCGTGGTGACAACACCTCGCACCTCGAGCGGCGATGTGCCGAATCCAGGGAACTGCAACCCCTCGAATGACTCGACAATCTCAATCCGGCCCCTATCGAACATGTTGCTATGGACCTGACAATACGGATAGATAGTGGTTGGCGTGTTTTCGTTAACAATCAAAGCCACGTGATGATTGTTTTCGATGACAACACCTTCTGCCTCAGACAACTGCGATGACTCGGGACTGCTTCCCAGCCTGAAGGGATGTGATGTCAGTGATACCACATTGTCAAAGCGAATCGTATCGCCAACGCGCGCATAAACGATAATGTCACTGGCAGTCGCATCAGCGCCGTCGATCGTGTACTGAAAGCCCCCGGCAGCGCCCTCGTCGATGCGGTAACTAAACTCGTTAAAGTTGGGTAGCTGTGATGTCAGGTTGGCTAGGGCAGAATTGTCTTCTAACCGCGCAAGGATCGCCCCCCTGTAGGTGTCCGCTAACGCGGTGTCACCCGATGCAATTGCAACGCTATCACTCACCACCACACGCAAACCAACATCTGTGAACTGGGCCAAAGTCGATGTATCGTCCGCAGCGATCTGCTGCAGAAAACGTCCCAGCGAGCCCGTAACGTCCGTGATGAACGCATTCAACGAAGCATCGTTGATGTCAGCAGCGACGTCCGCGAGTAACTGTACGCTTGAAAATCGCAGTAAAGTATCTGTTGTAGCCGCTCGCTCCACAACCGCGGACTCAATCTCAGGTGTCGACAGCCCCGTTATTGCAGACAGCGAGGCCGTGATAATTGAGAGCTGCACGTGGTTGAGTGCTAATGCTATCGCACCTTCCTCCCCTGCAACTATTGCCTCAACGGGATCTCTAATCGCGGCTGATTCACTGACCTGCAAGGACTGCAAAATTTGAACGACCCTCTCCTCACTACTGGATCGTGCGGCTTCTAGCAGGGACCCTAACGGTGAGATTACGAGCGCCTCTTCCGATGCAATGCCTCCATTCAATCTGAAGGTCACGCCAAAGGCAGTGCCAGATTGCGGCTCAACACCACCCACCGAAATAATCTTACCTGCGGCATAGTCATCTACCTCAAAGTAGAACGCGCCCTGCGTGTCAGTTGTTACTCCTGCCTCATCCTCGTCCTTTACTCCGTCCTCATTCACGTCCTGAAATACCAGTGCCTCGCTGAGGTAGGAACCTGCTACAACAACGCCTGTTACCGGACCGCCAGAAGCGCCAGAGCCCTCATCGACATCGGTAACGGTAATAGTGACTGACAGTGAGGCGGTCGCAGAACCGTCAGACGCATCAATGGAAAGCTCGTAGACGTTATTCGAATCTGCGTCCTGCGGGGACTCAAAATCAGGGGCGGTAACAAAGCTAAGCGCGCCTGCTGAGGTAACTGTAAAGCTACCTGCATCATCGCCAGTGACACCATAAGACAGCGCGTCCCCATCAGCATCAGACGCCATTGCGCTCAGGCTAATCTCCGTCGAATTTTCCGCCACCTCGACCGCTTCAGAGTCTGCGGACCACCGCGGTGTGTTGTTAGCGGTGCCGTATGAACCGCCACTGCCGGACGAGTAGCCACCAGAATCAGAACTACCTCCACCACCGCCACACGATGACAAGACGGGCAGCACCAAACAAAGTGCGGCCAAACGGGCCATCAGGCCCAACTTTACTGACTGCATTACCTATCTCCGTAGCGCGGTTCAACCGCATGCACTTACATTAACTACGGAAGGGCCGTCTATCAGACCGAAAATATCGCCGTTCTGTTTAAGCTCTGTCTATGCAAAAACTGGACATCTGTCCAAGTAGGAAAGCCGTTAGACGCGTTGTTCTTCGATTACGCGAAGTTCGATTGCGGTTGTGAGCGAGGCATGTGTTTGGCCTCGGACGCAGCGTCATGACGCTAAATAAATCCGAGGAAAATGGGTAGCTGGCAATATAAAACGCCACTCAAAGACAGGAGTCGCCTTCCACCAGCGTAATGTCGGCAAGCTCCACGGTACCCGGTGTCTCGGCGAGATCGAAGGCGAGTCGGCTGGTGATATCCGTCCTATCCACCGTCCAAGTTTGGGAAAATGTTTGCCAATCAGAGGTGACGTTAGAAGCGAGCTTCTGGCTCGCGCCCAATAGCTGGTAGACATCAGCGCCACGGTCGAGGTAGGTGTAAATTCGCTTATCCAAGGAACTCCTCGCCGAGTAACAGGCGGTGTACGTTCGACCTTTGTAGATGGGCACTCTATGGAACACTTGCACACGCCAGGGCTCTTGCTGGCTAGCCGTGTCAATGTCAGCGATAATCGTTCTATTGGACCGCTCGCAACGAGCCGTACCATTGAACTCGGTGAACTCCCAACTACTCGAGGGCAAACCGCAGTCAACGAGATCACCGCGGCTCGCTAAAATAGAGCCCTCCCGTAACGAGGGTTCGACTTGCTCTGAGAAAAAGAAGGAGTCGTTTGTGAACTTACCTAGCGGATTTTGTAGCTGGAGCTGAAAGAAACCACCCCGATCGGACGCCTCTGCTAGCACGACCTCAATCTGCTCACCCACACAATTAGGCAGCTCACCACTGATACAGTTAACCGATCCGTCAACTAACTCTCCATCCACAAAAATCCGCGCTCCCGGGTAGATGTGACGACCCCTCATCTCCAATCGATTCGCATCATCCAACTCGGCTACGTTAAGCGTGGCAGCCTGCCGCGCAATCGGTGACTCAGGCCAAATCCCGGGTTGGGGGTGCAGCGCTGTGACATTCGCGGGTGGATGAGCGGTAATCAATGCCTGAAGCTCACTTGAATCGGCCAGTTCTAGCAGTTGCTGATCACTGAATGACTCTCCCGATTCGATGCCCGTGAACAATCCGTTCTCGTACCGCAGTTGCTGCATCTCCCATGTCTCCGGCTTGAACAGCGATGCTCGCAAGGCAACCGTTCCCGCATCGGCCGCCGACAAGAGAGTCCCTAGTTTCTCAACCTCCGAAGCTGATAACGCTGTCCCGGGTGTCATACCGATTTGTGAGCCCAGCGAACCCGTGTGACCCGTGCTGCCCTCCAGTACCATGCGCCAAATCTTCTCGCTAGACCCGGCTACCCGCCATATGTCCTGCTCCGGAAAGTGATCAGGAATACTGAGGATCCGTAAAAGATCCGAAATGTTTAGGCGGCCTTGAGGCAGGATCATCCATCGGTCATAGGCACCGCGCCAGGTGGGTGCATCCATACCTGTTCCCGGTGTGTTGGTGCTCACCAAAAACGGCATGCGATGGCAATTACCGCAGTCCTTTTCCATGTGGAACTGGAGCATCCCTTGGAAAGCCGACGGAGTTAAACGGTTGGTCTCTGGACGCTCTGGTGGTGGAGGGAATGCGACCGACAAGTTGAACAAGGCAAGCGATTGGCGCTCTTCGTCAGTCAGTTTGCCGGCTCGCCCCGAGGGTCCGTCCTCACACTCGCCAACGCCGCACATGGTCGATCCTAGCGTGCGATCCACGAGGACGAGAGAGCAATCAAGCGCCGCGCCGCTTTCGCAATCGGGCTCAATAGAACCGTTGATGTTGGCGGTGTTATTGCCACCGTGAGGGTCACCCATCACACCGTCCCAATGATAGGGTGCGGTGTCTCTCAACCCTCGCATGGGCATCGTCAGTCGCGGCTGGATTTGCGTGCAACCAGGTACATCGCAAATGGGTGTATCTAAGACCCACAGCAGTTGATCGGTATTGCCATCAATATGACAACTGGCACACGAGAATGTGCCTGTACTCGACGCCTTCGCCGATTCAAACAAATGTCTGCCCGCTGCAATTTCGCTCGGGGTCGGATCCTCGAGAGCAATGGTTGCCTGTAGGTCGAGTGATCCATTGCTCAGTGATACAACGCTGACAGAGGAGTCGCTGGCGTTATAAATCCACGCCTCATCACTGCCCCTTAGAGTAATGCCACGCGGTGTCGCGCCTACCGTCAGTCGCCACTGAATATCACCGGAGGTGGTATCCATCCGAAAAACGGTGTCAGAGGCAGCGGCAATACCAAGTAGTGCGTCACCCTCAGGCAGGACCACTAGATCGTAGGGCGTTGCGAGTGCTCTATCAGGTGCTGGATGAGCGGGCGGTCGTGGCTCTAACTCATAACGTCGTATCTGAGGTAAACAGCCGTCAGGCCCCGAACAATCGACTCGGGTAATTTGGTTGAAAAACGGTCGGTTCTCGAGCTCAGCGAGGCCGTGCTGCTGTGAACCTGCACGACCATTAGCCGTATTCCTCGCATCCGTTTGAGCAATGTATGCGACACCGGACGCGTCAATAGAGAGGCCGTAGAGCAGTGTCCCTAGGTGATTCACCGATTGAAGGCGCTGTTCATTCTCTGTGCTATAGACGATGAGATCGCGATCTGGAAGATCCGTGTTACGAACAATGTCTGCCGTGTAGTTGAGCGACAACACATTGTTGTTATTAAAAACATGTTCGATAGCATCGAAAGTGCAGACATCACCGTCAATGCCATCGGCGGTACATCCTGAGAGCTGCGTCTGGTTATTCGACTCAAAGGGCAAGACGAGCAATTTATCTCCCACCACCGCGATGGCCCGGGGATCCTGAGCAGGGACCTGAAGAAGCTTAGTGACCTCGTACGTCGATGCATCGATGACCGCAATTTGGTTGGTTTGTGAAAGCGCCACATAGGCTTTCGCATTACTCGCAAAGGCAATACCTGCCGGCTCGTCAAACACCTCCTCGCCCGCGGGTAAATCGAGGTGATCAATAACCGAGATAACCGTGTGCAACAAGGGTGAATCGGGTGCGGTATCGATAACATTCACACTGTCCGATACGTGATTACTGACCCACAACTCACTGCGGTCTGGCTTCGCTGCCAAGCTCATTGGCTCCAAGCCAACTTCAATCTGTTGAACCACTACTCGAGTGTCCGCATCGAGTACATCAACCGTACCGTTAGGCGTGTTTGTTACGTAGACATAAGAACCCAATGCCAAAATGGGATTAACGTGAGGACTCATGAAGAGCTGAGAGCCCGGCTGGCTCATGTCAGTCGACGCCGACGAAATCAATCGCTGGTTGAGCTCGAGGTCTGTCTCGAGCGGTCCACGCTCAGCAGGCTCCTCGTCACCGGATGAGCCACCACCCGAGCTGGGCGGCGGTGGAGTGACCACGGGCGCAGGAGGTGCAGACGCAGAACCGCCCCCACCACCGCAGGCAGTAAAAACGACAGGTATGAGAGCCGACAGTAATAACGCACGACTTGTTGTTTTCATTATTGTATTGCTCGCTCAGTGAGGGACTACCACACTACGCAGCACTGCGTGTCTATCAGTTTAGGCGAAATACAGCCGATTTAAAGGTGGTTTTTTGTGGTGTCAGTCACGAACCGCTGACCGGACCCGCCTCAAGATTACCCTGAAGAACAAACATCTCTGGATTGAGGCCAAAGCGATCAGTGTAGGGGAGCAAATTCGCCCTCAATGTCTCTATGGCGTCCATGTGAATAAGTGTCACGGTGCAGCCACCAAACCCTGCGCCGGTCATCCGTGACCCCAGAACACCATCGGTTTCATTCGCAATGGCGACTAGGCAATCGAGCTCATCACAGCTGACCTCAAAGTCGTCTCGCAACGAGTTATGCGATGTCGTCATTAGTCGACCAAAGTGCACGAGCTCGCCCGCTGAAAGTGCGGCCGATGCATCGAGCACGCGCGCGTTTTCGGTGATGACATGACGACAGCGCCGAAAGACCACCTCAGACAACTGGTCACCGTAAGCATCAAACAAGTCCGGCGTCACATCTCGCAGGGAGACTATCGTAGGATCGTGCTGCCTGACTAACGCGACGCCCTCCTCGCACTCCGCGCGACGCTCATTGTATGCGGAAGATGCGAGCTCTCGTTTGACCTCGCTCGAGATAATCACAATGCGGTACTTATCCAGATTGGTCGGAATGTTCACGTGTGACAGGGTTCGACAATCGAGCAATAGCGCATGAGTTGAGCGGCCAAGACCACTTACGAATTGATCCATGATGCCGCACATCACGTTGGCGTAGCGGTGCTCAACACGCTGACATAAGGTCGCGATATCAATACGACTCATCTCAAAGCCAAAGACGGACTGAAGCGCGAGGGCCATCGCTGTCTCGAGTGCCGCGGATGAACTGAGCCCTGCACCCAGATTTAAATTGCCGTCGATAACAGTATCGAACCCGTGCGAGACCAATCCCAGTAACCGTAATTCTTCCACAACACCGAGAACGTAGCAGGACCAATGACCCGGCTCCGGTTTTTCAAAGTCATCGAGCCGATAATCAATAAGCTCACCAAACCGGCTCGAGGCCACCCTCACTCGCTGGTCATTGCGCGCTCTAATACCCACGTAAACGCCGCGATCGACCGTCATGGGAAGGACAAAACCATCGTTAAAGTCAGTGTATTCCCCGATGAGGTTTACACGACCGGGAGCCATAATGACCTGAAGGTCGTTGTCGTCACCAAACGTTGCCGCGAATTGCGATCGGATGTGCTCAAACATGATGAGGTGTCACTCTTGCCAGCGTATAGAGGTGCACTTAGAGCAACTCAACTTGAATGATCGCCTCTTTGGAAGCCGACGTAAAATGGCCATGAAAATAACGATGTACCGAAAACGAATCAGCCGTGCCTCATTGGCCTTGCTCACTGCGTCTCTGTTACCCACTTGCAACCTACTCACCGAAAAACCTTATCCGATCAGCGATCACTCGGACGGGAAGCGTTTTTATAACCGCGATGGATCAGATAAAGGGCTGAGTGACATCAGTCAGTTTCTCTGGCAAAGCCTCTGGAATGAGTCCGCATGGCCAGAGTCGCTATCCAATCCTGAAGCCTCAACTATTTCGGACAGGGTGAACGAAGGCATACGTGCCACCTACATCAACCACGCGACCGTTCTTATTCAAGTGGACGGGCTAAATATTTTGACCGATCCCAGCTGGTCCGAGCGCGCCAGCCCGGTCACCTTTGCTGGTCCGAAACGCATTCGACCGCCCGGCATTGCCATAAGCGATTTAACTGAAATCGATCTCGTACTGATTAGCCATAATCACTACGACCACCTCGACACAGCGACACTAAGACAATTACGCCAGCAACAAAACAAAGAACCCGTCATTGTGTCAGGCCTTGGCAACGCGGCATTACTCCGCTCACTCGGTTACAACCAAGCGATTGAACTCGACTGGAGTGACAGCACGTCTGTAGAGAGCACCACCGTGCATTTTGTTGAGTGCCAGCACCGCTCAGCAAGAGGCATCTTTGATCAAATGCGAACCCTTTGGGGGTCCTTTGTCATTGAGACAAGCCAGGGGAATATCTATTTTGCGGGGGACACGGGCTATTCACCGCACTTCAAGGAGCAAGGTGAACGCTTTGGCTCCTTTGCGCTCAGCATTCTCCCGATTGGCACGTACGAGCCTCGCTGGTTTATGAAAGACATCCATCTGAATCCTGAAGAAGCCGTTCAGGCGCACATCGATCTCAACAGCGAGCAAAGTCTGGGAATGCATTTTGGTGTCTTTCAACTCACCTGGGAGCCAGTCGATCAGCCGGTGACTGACCTAGATACTGCGCTACAAGCCAATCCAATCGGCACAGGACGATTCTGGGCCTTGGAGCCAGGGCAGGCTCGTGTGATTACCCCTCAACAAACAGAATTCTGACGCTTTTCCGCCTGCCCATCAGGTAATAAGCCGGGCTAAGGTGTGATGATGTTATTCGCGTTCGGCGTAATACGTCTCTGACACAGCTCGCAAGCGGGCAGCACTCGACTCGGGCGTGATATCCCGTTGAGGTGTCGCGAGCATTTCGTAGCCCACCATGAACTTCCTAACCTCAGCAGATCGCAGTAAGGGTGGGTAAAAGTGCATATGCCAATCCCACTCTGGGTGCTCAGCACCGTCGGTTGGCGACTGATGCATGCCAGCCGAATAGGGAAAGCTACACTCGAACAGGTTGTCGTAGCGTGTGGTCAGCTGCTTGATAATATCGGCAAGATCGTGGCGTTCCGCTGGCGTCATATCACCCAAATGACGCACCCGGCGTCTAGCGAGAATTAGGGTCTCAAAGGGCCATGTTGCCCAAAAAGGAACTACTACTACGAAACTCTCGTTAGCACAGACCAGGCGAGTTTCACGCTCTAGCTCCACTGCAAGATAATCACCCAATAGAGTTCGTCCCGCTTTTTCCCAATGCGCGCGCGTCCGTGCCGACTCTTTGGCAGGCTCATCGGGCACTGTTTTCTGAGCCCAAATCTGCCCATGAGGGTGCGGATTGCTGCAACCCATGATCTCGCCCTTATTCTCGAAAATTTGAACGTGATTAATGCCGTCAATCGCGGCGAGCTCGATGTATTGTGAGGTCCAAAGATCGACGACTGCATGAATTTCAGCAACGGACATTTCAGGCAGCGTCAGGTCGTGGCACCGAGAAAAACAGATAACACGACAGATGCCCGTCTCGCTCTCTGCCACTAACAAATCGTGGTCCTCGCTGCGACCCTCAGGGGTATCCGAGAGCAGCGCACTAAAGTCGTTTTGAAACACATAGGGACCTGAGTAGTCAGGGTTGGTCTGACCCCCTGCACGCTCATTGCCGGGGCACAGGTAACATCCAGCATCGTAGGCTGCGAGCGAGGCCCTTGATGGGGACTCTTCCTTTCCCTGCCAGGGCCGCTGGGTACGGTGCGGGGATACGAGAACCCAATCTCCGGTTAGCGCGTTGAACCGCCTATGCGGATGCTCCTCAGGGTCGAAAACGCTCAATGACCTGAATCTCCCCCAACTAATTCGCAGTGATAACTGACAACTAAGCCACCGCCTCAATACGCGCAGGCACAAATTTATGGTGTGGCGTGCCTGCGAATTTATCGCAATCGCAGAGCGAGGTGAGCTCATTAGGTGCAACACCTGATCGAGTCCCGTCCTCGTTATCAAGGCCAAATCCGTTTGGTATCGCAACGTGACCCGGTAGCATACGGTCAGTTACCTCAACTCGCGCCATCGCTGAACCAACTGCAGTCACAATCCGCGCCTGATCGCCGGTTTCAATACCGAGGTTGGCAGCGTCATCTGGGTTAATACGCAAGGACCCATCGGGGTCTTTGCGCCGCCAGCCGAAGTCACGATAAATGGTGTTCGCGGTATAGTCGCGACGCTCTCCCGCGCTCAAGGCAAAGGGGAAATTGGAGTTTGAACGGTCAACAGGTCCTGCTTCCAAGACGGTGAGCTCTTCTAACAAGCTGGGTAGCACTAGCTGAATAACTCCCTCCTGTCCCATTCGCGCCCAGGCAGTCGACATATCATCTCTTGAGAACACCACGCCCGAGTGCCCCGCAATGATAGCGTCGAAGAGCTTTTCCGCTTGAGTAATGGGATCACCCTCATAGCCAGCACGCGCCAAACTAGCACTGTCACGCATGGCGAAACCGAGTGTTAGCGGCCACATAACGGCGCCCTCTTTGGCACCCTCGGGCAGTACCTCGCCAAGCGTTCGGTAGAGAATCACCGGCGCCAATTTGGACACCATGCCATCCTCAGCCATGGCCTGCATAAACCGTTCGCGGAACACGGCACGACCCTCGTCTTTCAACAAGCCGCGCAGCTCATCAACCAACTCAGTTGGCATCACCCCAGCTGCCTCAACGAGGCGCGCGTGAATCTCTGCCTCAGACAGCGACTCACCTAGCGGTTCGAATAAGGGCTTACGCAAGTGGAAATAATTTTCGGGGAATTCGAAGTTGAAGAAGGTTGCTTCCCACTTCTCAAACTGCGTAGAGGCAGGCAGTACATAATCAGCCTCGCGTGCGCTTTCGGTCATTGCGATATCGATGGCCACCACCAGCTCCATTGAGCGAAGCGCCTCGCGCATGCGGTTGCTGTCAGCCAATGAGTGCACGGGATTCGCCGACTCGATGAGCATGGCTCGGTAACGGTCGGGATGATCCGTGAGGATCTCATCAGCAATGACATTACAGGGCACCATACCGCTGATAATGGGTGCCTTAGCCACAGGCGTTTTACGAGAGCTCCGACCACTGCCCGCGATATTCTGCAGGTAAGCAGGGACGTAGTGGCCGCCCTCCTTGCCGAAATGACCACACAGGACCCAAACCAATTTTTCGAGGTAACTAATAAGTGTCGAGTGGTGGTTCATCTGAACCCCCAAGTCCTCGAACATGGCCATGCCCTTGGCATTCGCAATGGCGTCTACCGCTGCGCTAACTTCTTCAACAGTTAGACCCGCGTGCGCGCAATAGTCAGAGACCGAAATGGCGCCAAACGCTTTCTTGATGTCTACAATTCCTTGGGTGTGCTCATCAACCCAGGCTGTCGCATAGCGCTCGTCCTGAATGAGCATGGCCACCATCGCTGCGAGCATCCACGCATCCGTTCCGGGCCTCACTCGGAGGTGAATGTCGGCCATTTTCGCCGTCTCCGTGACTACTGGATCGACAACAATCATGGTTTTGCTGGGATCTTTCGCGAAGTCGCGCAGGAACACACGTGCTCGGGGGATACCGTGGGTATGCCAGGGGTTCTTTCCAAGGAAAAACGCGACGTCACAATGGTGGAAGTCACCTTTGACCATGGATCCGAACATTTGACCGTTGACCCAAAACTCACCGGTCTTCTCCTGCGCCAAAGCACTGGAGCGGTAGACGCTACCCAGCACTGACCGGGTCGCACTCGAGTAGGCGCCCGGCAAATGATTTCCCTGACCGCCGCCACCGTAATAAAAGATCTTGTCACCCCCGTGCGTATCGCGAATGGCGGCAAAGCGCTCCATGATCTCGCGGGTCGCGGTGTTCCAATCGATGACTTCGAAGGTACCGTCTGGCTTGCGTCGCAAAGGCGATGTTATTCGGTCCTTACCGTTCTGATAGTGATTCAGCCCCGACGCCTTTTGACAGAGATAGCCCTTCGAAGCGGGGTGATCCTCGTCCCCACGGATACGCACGATCTCGCGATCATTTTCGCCGCCGGTCTGAACTTTGATGCCACAGTTCAGCTCACAAAGGATACATGCGCTCGTCATCCATTCTCCGTAAGTCATGGGTAATCTCCGCGTTTTTTGGGCTAAAGCGCCTCGTTATTATTTACTTACGTTGGGAGAACAAGACTACCTCATTGAAGTTCAAACAACAGCCTTTTGTAGCTAGCGCTTTTTATCGGGATAGTTTATCTACCCGCATACCCCAGCTGTCGCCAGGCCTCATAAACGGCAACCGCAACGGCGTTCGACAAATTCAGGCTTCTACTGCCTGGCAACATGGGTAAACGAACAATATGACTAACATCAAACAGGGCTAGCAACTCGAGTGACAAGCCTTTGGTTTCGGAGCCAAAGACCAATGAATCACCGGACCGATAAGCGATATCAGAGTGAGCTAATTCGCCGCTGGTCTCTACAGCGATGAGGCGGCGATCCCCATGAGCGTCAATATACCTTGGCAGCGAATCCCAGGTTTTGACATTGGCAAATTCATGATAATCGAGCCCGGCGCGGCGCAGTCGTTTGTCATCCATCTCAAACCCGAGAGGCTCGATGACATGAAGCGACGCTCCGGTGTTGGCGCACAGGCGAATGATGTTCCCCGTATTAGGCGGGATTTCAGGTTGGCAAAGAACAATATGAAGCGCCGACTCGCTCATCAGAAAATCTCTTCCTCAGTAACGTCCGCACAAGACACGTTTTAGCCGGACGAGTAGCGCACGCCGCAACTATATATCGAGTTTGGCTCCGAGGCGCTGGATCGTCACACCGTTGTCCCAGCCACCTTCAATGAGGCTGGCCGTCGCCTCTTTAATGCCTGTATCAATCCGCCACTGCAGGTACGCATCATAACGAGCAATGCTCTCCCACTCTTCGATCAGCGTGTAGGTATTGGCGGACTCTTCGACATACACATCGAGGCCAATACAGCCATCGAAGCCCCGTGTAGCGCCGAGTGACGCTTTAAATACTTCGGCCATCTCTGCAAGCTTGCCCTCTTGCGCCTTGAAATGCGCGATGATGATTGCTGACATATCGTCTCTCCTCTGTTTACCAATCCTCGTGTCCCAAGCCTCTAGAGTCTAGGGCCAGGCCTAAAAATCAAACCGCTGTAAAACAGCGATGGATTATGACTTCGCTCGGGCGCTTCGATACTTCTCGTTTAGCCCGTTGGGTTTTGCGGGAAAGCCGGCACATCGGGCGATAGCTCAACCCAGTTCTGCTTGGTACTCGACCAGCAATGAAACATGGCGACAAAACCCTCGGTGTCATCGAGGGTACCTGTCTTTAAGTAGGCCATGTCGGGCTGTGCAGGCACTTGTGAGTACAGAGGTGATCCACAGGTACCGCAGAAATAACGCTTAACGGTATTTCCCGTGTCCGTATCGCTGTCCTCGTAGAGCGCCAGATCTCCCGTGAATTCGATATCGGTCTTTTGAAAGGCTGCGAGGGTTGAAAAGGCTGATCCAGCCTGCTTTTGGCAGTTTTTGCAATGACAGACACCTGTCATCATTGGCTCAGCCTTGGTTTCGTAACGTACCTCGCCGCACAAACATCCACCGGTTTTTTTCATCTCGCTTCCTTCCTATTCAATCTTATTCAATTTCCAAAATGCCGCTCACAGAGTCGCTCTTTAGATCCGTTAGAGCAAGTACTTGAGCACCTCTGGATGGCGCAAAAAGACTGGCAAATTCTTAGATTAGGTCTACGTTTCAATCTGAGGCCACTTGATGACCTCCAAACTTTTTAATTGGGGAGAATAAAAATGAAGCACACCACTAAAGTTTTTATCGTCTTATCGATGATTCTCAGCTCAACTTCGGCACTGGCAGAGCGATTGGAAGTTTTTCGTTGGCAAGCGCTGGATGGAAAAGCCGCACAACTAGCAAGCAGTCTTGTTGAGGCCGCCAAACTCCACGAAAAAAGTGGTGCCAGGGTAGGTGTTTTTCAAATGGACGTTGGCGGCTCGGGTAACACAACCTTTGACTATGTACTTCGCTGGGACAGTAGCGAAGCATGGGCAAAGACCAAGGCGTATAACAGCGGAGAAGAGTTCATGGCTTTCTTCGCGAAGGCAGGTGCCGACCCCTCGGGGAAACTAATGATGTCGCTGGAAGGATTGAACTGGGATGCGTCAGTGACCGCGGCAAGCTTTGCAAACGATGGTCCTTTTCGCGTTTTCATTTGGACGCCAACTCAAGGGAGAATGGGCGACGTTTACCAGACATTCATGGAAGCAAAAGCAATTCACGAAAAGCTGGGAGCAAGGGTAAACATCTATAATGAAGGTATTGGTGGCTCCGGGAACATTCACTACGTGATGAGCTGGAAAGACTGGGCGACGATGGCTACGTCAGGTGACGCAATCGCTGCAAGTCCGGAATTCCGAGCACTTCAGGCCTCTGCGGCGGGGCAAGCCACCCCCGTCGGGTCTATCCAAGGCTTCCCCGTATACTATTCGAAATGACGGCCAAGTAGCCGCCAAAAAAAAAGCCCGCTAAAGCGGGCTTTTTTTTGGCGGTGCTAAAACAAACCCACAATCTGTCCGTCAACCACATCAATACTCTGACTCGCAGGTACCTTAGGCAGTCCTGGCATGGTCATGACGTCGCCGCAAATGACTACAACAAAGCCCGCACCGACGGACAAACGCACTTCACGAATATCCATCGCATGACCCAACGGCGCACCCTTTAATGCGGGGTCAGTGGAAAATGAGTACTGGGTTTTAGCAATACAAATCGGCAGATGACTGTAGCCCTCATCAGCCAGTTCCTTAAGTCGCGTTCTGACCTTGGCATTAGCGGTCACCTCGGATGCGCCGTAGATCTTGGTTGCCACAGCCTCGACCTTCTCGAACAAGGTAGCTGAATCTGGATAGACAAATGACTGATGGGGAGTGTTGGCGGGTGTCTCGTCGGCATCGCACAGCGAGACCACCATCTCTGCTAGTTCTGTCGCACCCGCACCGCCATTTGCCCAGTGGCTTGATAGTGCCACCTGAATGCCTCTGACCCGACAGTGTTCGACAATGAGCTCGATCTCAGCCTGCGTATCGGCGATGAACTGGTTTATAGAGACAACCGCAGGAACGCCGTAGTTATCACGGATGTTGGTAATGTGACGATCGAGGTTGGCCAGCCCCTTCTCGAGTGCCGCAAGGTTTTCCTCGGTCAGATTCTCTCGAGCAACACCACCGTGGAATTTCAGCGCACGGATCGTGGCCACGAGCACTGCTGCCGATGGACGAATACCAGCCGAGCGGCACTTGATATCAATAAACTTCTCCGCACCCAAGTCGGCGCCAAAACCCGCTTCGGTAACCACATAGTCAGCCAGTCGGAGGCCTGCTGTTGTCGCAATGACACTGTTACAACCATGCGCGATGTTGGCAAACGGTCCGCCGTGAACAAAAGCAGGTGTGCCCTCAAGGGTTTGCACGAGGTTGGGTGCCAACGCGTCCTTCAATACTGCTGTCAAAGCGCCTTCAGCCTTGAGATCAGCCGCCGTGACCGGCTGACGGTCGCGGGTGTAAGCAACGACGATGCGGGCCAAACGTGCTTTTAGGTCATCAAGGTCAGTTGCCAGACAGAAAATTGCCATGATTTCGGAGGCAACAACAATGTCGAAGCCGTCCTGCCGTGGGTAGCCATTGCCGGGGCCACCCAACGCAACAGTGATATCCCGCAGCGCGCGATCATTCATGTCGAGCACACGCTTCCAGGTGACGCGCCGCACGTCGATGTCGAGCGTGTTACCGTGATGAACGTGATTATCAAGGAGCGCTGCCAAGAGATTGTTGGCAACGCCGATGGCATGTAAATCACCATTAAAATGGAGGTTGATGTCCTCCATGGGAATGACCTGCGCGTAACCACCACCTGCAGCGCCTCCTTTCATACCAAACACGGGTCCTAACGAGGGCTCACGGAGACAGATGACTGTGTCCTTGCCGATTTTCTGCAGCGCATCACCTAGACCCACTGTTGTGGTGGTTTTACCTTCACCGGCTGGCGTTGGGCTGATAGCAGTGACTAGGATCATTCGCGCACTGTCGCGAACCGGTTGCTCTAGCAACCAATCCAAATTCACCTTGCCTTTAATGCGGCCATACGGCTCCAGTGCTTCCTCAGGAATACTGAGCTGATCTGCAATCTGTGAGATTGGACGCGGCGTCGCAGCCTGTGCGATTTCGATATCTGATGCCATGGCGTGGGTCCCCGAGCGAGGCTGTTGGGTTTGTTTTATGTGGCCGTCACTTCGCCGCCAAACTAAAGACAAAAACCAGCCTGAGCAAGAGTCTTGCATCAAAAATTTAAGTGAAAAGTTGGCCTCGGTTTTCGCGCAATGCATTCGTACTTTGTAGCTCATCTAAATCACCTCCCAGTTGCCTGCGAGTGTGCTAACGTCAGTCGAGTCCGCTTACTCATAATTCAAAACCAATGACGGAAAAAGCAGAGACACAGTGGCAGAACTGGTCGAGGTCGCTACCGCCCTCACCAGCCCCTGTGGCGACGCCCTCGTCTGTGCAGGAATTAGCAGCACTGATGCTGTCGAACAGTCAGGGGGTGAGACCTGTGGGCTCTGGTCACAGTTGGATGCCCCTGGTGCCAACAAAGCATGCCATCGTCAAACTCGACCATTTCTCAAGCGTGGGTGATATCGACCCTCTGACGCATCAGGCATGGTTGGGCGCCGGAGCCAAGCTACATGACCTGTCTCCCCAGCTCTCCGAGCGCGGCTACGCCTTTAGAAACCTCGGTGATATCGATGTTCAAACCCTCGCTGGCGCCACAAGCACAGGGACACATGGCACGGGTAAAGAGTTGCAAGGTCTTGCTGCGGAAATCCATGGATTGAGGCTCGTAACCGGTACGGGCGAGCATATAGAAATAGGTGAACAGGAAAATAGTAAGTGGCTGAATGGCGCACGTGTCGCACTGGGTGCGTTGGGCGTTATTACTGAGATAAAAATGCAGCTTGTCGAGCGCTTTAAACTACATCGACAGGTGTGGCCTGCCTCAAACAAACACACTCTGGAAAACGCAGAGCGCTACTGGAATGAGAACCGCAACTTCGAGTTCTTTTACATCCCATTTTCCGACACCAGCTTGCTACTGACACACAACGTAACCACCGAGTCATCAACGCCTGCCAACGATGACACCAGCACGTCGGGCATGATGCAGCTAAAGAGTCTTAGGGATTCACTCAAATGGTTCACGCCCCTCAGACGCTGGCTGCTCAAGCGCGCCGTTAACAACGAGCCAACTGAGAATGTGATTGGCGAGAGTTGGGATCTACTGGCGAGTGAGCGCAATGTCCTCTTCAACGAGATGGAATATCACCTCCCTGTGGAGCGAGGGCTCGAGGCGCTAGAGGAAGTGCGGCACTTCATTGAAACCAAGCGCCCTGATGTGTTCTTCCCCTTTGAGGTGAGACAGACCAAGGGCGATGACGCTTGGCTATCACCATTCAACGGCGGCAATCGGATTTCGGTGGCCGTGCATTGCTATCACCAGGATGCCTTCGACTTCCTGTTCACCGATGTCGAACCGATTTTCCAGAAATACGGTGGTAGACCTCACTGGGGCAAACTCAACAGCATGACAGCAGCGCAAGCACGCGCCTGGTATCCAGACTTCGAAAAATTCGCCGCGTTGCGCCGCGAGCTAGACCCGGATGGCCGACTTCTCAACGGTTATCTATCGGACCTGTTTGAGGCCTGATATGACCCCTCTGTCTGCCAGCTACTTTCAACAACTGCAACAGGCACTTGCTAACGCAGGGCTCGCGGAGCCGGTATTAGTCATTGATCGGGATCGGCTCGACACCAATATCGCTGCGTTAAAAGCCATGCTCCCCACGGGTATGGGCTACCGCATTGTTGCGAAGTCCTTGCCCTGTGCCGAACTGCTTGAGTACGTTGCAGCCCATACTGAGACCCATCGGCTCATGAGCTTCAATACCAACATGGTCATGCAGCTCCTTGCTCTAATGCCCGAAGCAAATCAGCTGCTTGGCAAGCCGATTCCAGTGCAGGCGCTGAGGCGAACGCTCGAGGGGGCAAGCGCCCAATTGCGCAGCCAGCTGCAAAATCAGGTTCAATGGCTGATCGATACGCCGACCCGACTCGCAGAGTACGCCGAGTTCGCCGAGTCCGCGGGCATCCAGTTACAGATCAATCTCGAGATCGATGTTGGCCTCCACCGAGGTGGAATGGAGCCGGGAGCTGATCTCGAAGCGTCGCTGAACGGCATTCATCAGAGTGACAATCTGGCCCTTGCTGGCCTCATGGGCTATGAGCCACACCTGACTAAACTGCCCAATATTGCTGGCTGGCCCAAACGCGCCAAACAAGGCGCAGCTAGGCAGTTTCAACTGGCCTTATCGCAAACTGCGGCGATCTTTGGTCAAGACTTCGCGAGGAACATGGTGAGGAACATGGCCGGCAGTCCCACGTTTGGACTCTACTCCGATACGCTGCTAGCCAATGAAATTGCCGCCGGCTCAGCGCTCGTAAAGCCCAGCGATTTCGATTTGCCGATACTGAAAGAATTTTTACCTGCAAGCTTCATCGCCACACCGGCCATCAAGGTAAGCAAAGGCGTTCGTTTGCCCGGCCTCGAATATGCCAACCGAGCACTGGGTAAACCACAATCCGGAAAAACCGTGTTTCTGCACGGCGGCTATTGGAAAGCGGAACCCGTTTACCCAGGCGGCCTGAAAAACAGCAGTCTCTTTGGTCGCTCAAGCAACCAGGAAATGCTGGTCGCCCCCAAAAACGCATCGATCAAAGTCGATGACTTTGTTTTCTTGCGACCGACACAGAGCGAAGCCGTGTTCCTCCAGTTCCCAATAATCGCTGTTTTCTCAGGCGGTCACATCACAGACCTGTGGACACCGCTGCCCGTCACCGCATAGGCGTTGAGCTACGGTCTTATTGAACGGTTGTTGGGATCTCCATAAACACCGAAGCACCCGGGCCAAGTGGCAAATCCAAGACAACCCAAGCAATGGTCATCGCAAGACCCGACACCAAGAGGCCAATGGAATAAGGCAGCATCGTGGCCGCTAGGCTCCCCAGACCAAAGTTACTTTGCCATCTCTGGCAGAAAATCAGGATGAGTGGGAAGTAGACCATGAGCGGTGTAATGATATTGGTAGCGCCATCGCCGACACGGTAAGCCGCGGTTGCCATCTCGGGTGTGATACCAAGAAGCATCAACATCGGCACCATCACCGGTGCAATCAGAGCCCACTTTGCACTCGCCGAACCTACAAACAGATTGAGTAGTGACGATACCAGGATGATCGACGTTAGCAGTGCCCACGCCGGCATGTTGGTCGAGCTCAGAAAGTCGGCGCCGTGAACGGCCAAAATGAGCCCTAGGTTGGACCACGAAAACATGGCCACAAAGTGCGCTGCGGCAAACGCCAGAACGAGATAGTAAGCCAGGTCTTCCATTGCACCTGTCATCATTTTCACCAGATCACGGTGGTCATTGATGGTGCCTGCACCTTTGCCATAGGCCCAACCCGCGACAAGGAAGAGAATAAAGAATGCGGCAACCAAGCTTTTATAAAACGGTGCCATTTGCGCCTCCGCTGAGGCTGCCTCATCGATCAGTGGTGTTCCCGGTCCGATGGTGAACAAGGTCCACAAACCAATGACAAAAAGGACCGCCCAACCGGCATTACGCAGTCCGCGTCGCTCACCCTCTGTCAGTTCGCGGTCACTTTCATCATCAGCACTCGCTGCCGAGGCGAGACTAGGGTCAAATGCGCCCAAGCGAGGTTCAATAATCTTATCGGTGACGTACCAGATGACCGGTAGGAACACGAAGGTCATTCCAGCGATGAAAAACCAGTTGCCGGCAATGTTCGCAGTGAAATCACCGAAGACCGTTTCGACACTTGCTTCGGTAATACCAAACAATAGCGCGTCGAGCTGACCCGGGAGTAAATTTGCTGAAAAGCCACCTGAAACACCGGCAAAGGCTGCCGCTATTCCAGCGATGGGGTGTCGACCTGCCGCGTGAAAAATAATCCCCGCCAGTGGAATAAGCACCACGTAGGCGGCATCAGCGGCGAGATTACCCAGCATGCCTACGAGCACAACCGTCGGGGTTAAGAGCGCGTTAGGCATATCGCGAACGCCGGCTCGCATCGCCGTACCAAACAGACCCACGCGCTCAGCAACACCGGCGCCCAACATCACGACGAGCACATAACCCAGAGGATGGAAGTGCGTGAAGGTTTTGGGCATATCCACCCAGATTTTGGCGATGTTCTCCGCGGACAGAAGGCTCGTGGCAGAAATGATTTGATTGGTCCCCGTTGCGGGATCAATTTTTGTCGGATGTGCAGCCGAAACACCGGTCATTGCCGCCAATACCGAGATGGCAACCAGGCCGAGAATCAGCCAGAAAAATAAAAAGACAGGATCTGGCAATTTGTTGCCGCTGCGCTCAATCCAACCTAAAAATCCACCCATGCCCTGCTGGGCATCGCTCGCCGACGTATTCATGGTGTGCTCCCCAGTCGCTGAATCGAGTGACTCAACGCGCCATGGTTTGTTTGATCTCCACAGGCAGTTTACCTGCGTCGCTTTTCATTACCAGCCGCGCAATCCACACACTAATGTGAGTCGCATTTATCGACCGCTCTTATCGAGGGCATTTGTTGATGGCTCTAAATAATGGCTCTTATTGGTAGCCCTCTGCCAACCTCGTGACGTATCCCGCCTCCTCTAACCAGCGCGCAACCGCCATCGTCGTTCTATCCGCATATTCAGGGCCAATAATCTGAAGCCCAAAAGGAAGGCCATCACTGTGCCTGCCGACGGGCACTGCTGTGGATGGCAACCCACAGAGGGTCGCTACCCCGGCCCAGACCACATTATCTGAATAGGGGCGAGCTTCTCCGTTGACCCATATTTTACGGGCGCCATACGACGTCTCCTGATCATGTGGCATGGCAGTGGTGGGGGTAACAGGACAAATGAGGACATCGTAATCGTCAAAGAAAGAACGCCATTGATCTACTAGGTGCGCACGGATTTCATTCCATAATAACCACTCCCGATGCGCCAAGAGAGCGCCGCGAGCCTGCAGCGTATTGGGCGACTTATCTTCAGGTTCACTGGCACCCGCAATCTGCTGCATGAGGTTTATTTCGCGTTGACCAAATCCCGACGCAATAATGGGCGACAAGTGCATCAGGTAAGTCTCATGATGCTCAGCCAAACTAAAACTGGGCCTCGCTTCTTCCAAACGGGCACCCCTGACTTCAAGCGAGCGCGCAGCTTGCTCGATACCTACAAGAATTTCTCTATCTACAGGACAATAATCATCACCTAGCCACAGCCCAACTCGGACCTGTTTCAGTAAATCTACTCGTGAGGCCGGCAATTCCAGCCGCAGACCTGAGCCGCGTTGTTCATCGAGACCCACTGTGAGGTCAAACGCCAATTCAAGGTCATCAACGGAACGCGCCAATGGTCCCATTACAGTTAAGGCGCCTGTTGTTCTTGCACCATGCCTTGGGGGCACATGCCCTCGTTGCGGGATAATATCGAAGGTCGGCTTGTGACCAAACAAACCACAAAAATGCGAAGGCGTTCTGATGGATCCACCGATGTCACTGCCGAACTCCATGGGCGTCATACCCGAGGCCAGCGCCGCTGCCGCGCCGCCAGAGGATCCTCCCGGCGTGTGGGCAAGGTTATGCGGGTTATTCGTCGTACCGTGAATATCGTTATAGGTCTGTAGATCCGCACAGTGAAGCGGCGTATTTGTCTTTCCAAGGATGATAGCGCCAGCCGCTCGCAATCGCTGAACAACAACCGCATCCGCATCAGAGACTCGTCCTTTGAAAGGAAGATGCCCGACCTCACAGGTAAGACCGGTCACCTCGTAGGCATCTTTGATGGTCATCGGCAATCCATGAAGAGCACCCAAAGGCTCTCCGCGTCGCACCTTCTCATCCGCCTGTCGAGCGTCGTCGAGTGCAGCCTCAAATCGCTCTGCAATCACTGCATTGATCGCTGGGTTGTGCTTCTCAATTCGGTCTATGTAGAACTGTGTTAATTCAAAGGATGAGAGCTCTCCCATCCACATACGCATAGCAAGTTCTCTAGCGCTGGTATTCAGCATGTTGTCTTGCCTCTTGCCATTGTTTTTATTGGACGCTCGGGGCCATGCGTTTTACCTTAACCCAACCGGTCGTGACTGAATACTTTCGACGGGGGCAGGAGGTCTTCATATGAAAACAATAATTAAGCTTGTGGTTCGCGTTTTGATCATCGCTGTCGTTGTTGCAGCACTTTACGTGGCTAACCTTTTCCTCAAACCCATCAGTAAGATGAAGGCGTCGCTCGCACAAACATCGATCGCCGCGCCCATCAGCGCGGATGGAGAGGCTTTTCGCGACTTAAACCGCAACGGCGAGCTGGACCCCTACGAGGACTATCGCGTCGCAACGACCGCTCGGGTAGAGGATCTCCTGAGTCAAATGACCCTCGAGGAAAAAGTCGGTCAAATGTTTCACCCGCCCGTGCTGATTGAGCCAGACCCCCTCTTTCGCGTTTTCCTCGAAGCCATGAATGCAGGCACGGCCATCGAGGAACTCATCACACGGAAATCACTGACTCACTTTAATTTTTATGGCGGCGCCAGTCCCCAGAACATCGCCAAGCGACTCAACGAATTGCAGCAGATTGCGGAAAGGACGCGTCTCGGTATTCCACTCTCTATCAGCAGTGACCCGGTTCACGAAGTCTCCAGGGGCGGTGGGATCGCTTCCTTCACATTGGGCGGCGTCTCTAAATGGCCATCGCAGCTAGGCTTCGCTGCCGGCCGCGACGCGAGCATGCTCGAGGCCTTTGGCAAAATCGCTGCTGCTGAGTACCGCGCGATGGGCTTCACCACAGCGCTGCACCCCATGAGCGACATGGCGACCGAGCCACGATGGGCAAGAAACTTTGGCACCTTTGGCTCAAATGCAGAGCTGTCAGCTGAAATGACCGTTGCCTATATGAAGGGCTTTCAGGGGGAGAGCCTGAGCAACCAAAGCGTCATGACCATGGTTAAGCATTTCCCAGGCGGCGGACCCCAGTTGGATGGTCTAGACCCACACCTCAAATCTGGCGAGAGTCAGGTATACCCGGGTAACAACTTTGACTATCACCTCGCCCCCTTTATCGCCGCCATTGAGAACGACATGCGTATCGTTATGCCCTATTACGGCATTCCCATCGGACAAACCGATGAGGACGTGGCCATGGCATTCAATCGTTACATTTTGACCGACCTCCTCCGCGATGAGCTCGGCTTTGAGGGTGTCATCTGTACAGACTGGGGGGTTATTACGGGTCGCATATGGGGCGTTGAGCCACTCACCGTGGAAGAACGTTATCTAAAATCGATCGAGGCTGGTGTCGATCAATACGGCGGGGAGAGTGAGCCCGAATACATCCTGGAATTGGTGAATCAAGGCGTCATCAGCGAAGCGCGCATCGATAAGTCAGTTCGCAGAATTTTGAAAAACAAATTCGACCTAGGGCTTTTCGAATCGCCGTTCGTCGACGAAACCGCAGTCGAAGACGCAGTGAACCTGCCCCAGTACGTCTCACTCGGCATGACAGCCCAGCGAAACGCTGTGGTCTTGCTCGATAACAGTAGTAGCGCGCTACCGTTAGCCGCAGAGACACGGATCTTCGTCGATGGCCTAGAGCCTAGTGTCGCAGCCAACTACGGAACGGTAGTCGATACGCCCGAGCAGGCCGACGTCGTATTGCTATTCCTCAACACCGTCTTTAATGGCAACCAACCAGCCGGTACCGACAGCACCCTCGATCAGATGATGGCCACACGCTTTCCCGATACCAATCTTGCGTTTAGCGATGAGATTCTTGCCAAAGCCGCGTCCTACAGCGATGTCGGTCAGCTGGTGACCTTGGTTGACCTCAATCGGCCCGCGGTCCTGACCGAACTCAAGGGCATGACTGGCGCGCTGGTAGGAACCTTTGGGGTATCCGATGAAGCCATGCTTGATGTCGTCTTCGGTAACCACAGTCCGGTGGGTAAGCTACCGTTTGAACTGCCCTCGTCGATGGCTGAAGTAGAGGCCCAGCTGGAGGACGTACCCGATGATACGGCTAATCCGCTGTTCCCTTATGGCTGGGGTCTCAGTTACTGACGAACCGAGCATCCAAGAGCGCCGACCCGAGCCGGCGCCCTTTTGATTCAGTTCTCAAACCCGATCTTTTTTTGGACAAGCCCGCTCGATGCCAGTCCAAGTCGCTAATCGGCATCCTCAACCGCCGTAATATTGTCGTCACCCTGTCGGTCGACAAACTTGCTGTACGGATCCACGCCAACGAAGGTCGGCTTCTCAGCTGTTGTCACCGTGACGATCTGCTCGCCGGACCTTAAGGGTTCCAGCCGGAAGCTAATGACGTCCTCGGGCTCCAGTACCTCATAGCCGGGACGCTTAGTGAAGGCGCCAATGTCGACCAGATTATCGAACTCTGCCTCGGTTTCCTCACCCTCTCCGTCGGCATAGAGCTTGGACGCGGTCACTGTAAACGATGTTTCAAACTGACCGTTTTCAAGCTGCACAACCATCGCATCCGAAGCGGCAAAATCGTACAAGGTGATGTTCTCAAGAAGGTCCGCGACCAAACGAGCCTCTGCCTCATCTCGCGCCAACGCCTTGAAGCCATCCACCAGATCGGTCGAACTCGCATAGGGCTGACTCTTGAACTTAAACCGATCCAGCAGCTCTGCCAACATGTCATTCACTCGCTCTTCGCCCAGCCGATCCTGCAGTAGATACATAACGACCGCGCCTTTGCGGTAGTGAATATACCCCTGGTTCTCGACGCGATTCAGTGGCAGCTCCTCGATAGCCTCGCTGCCGCGCGACGACAGGTAGGCATCGAGCTCGTACTTCAGGAAGCGGCGAATTTGCTCCTCGCCATAAATCTCCTTCATGACCATGAGCGCAGAGTACTGCGCCATCGTCTCGACCATCACCGTCCCACCCTGCATGTAGGCGCTGATGAGCTGATGCGCCCAGTACTGATGGCCATATTCGTGGGCCGTCACATAGGTGACGTAATCGATATCGTCCTCATCCGCCGCATTGGCGATAAAGCCAATACGCTCCGAGTACGGCACCGTACCGGCGAAGGCCTGTGCAAAGCTCGCGTAACCCGGAAATTCGATCACCCGGGCGTAATCGAACTGATAGGGACCAAAGTTCTCTTGAAAGTAGTCGAGCGACACCGCCATGGCATCGAGCATGCGCTCCGCATTAAACCCATGCGTGGGATGGTGGTAAATCTCCATGTCGATACCGGTATGCTCGCGTTTGGTCACGGCATACTGAGCTGACTGAACCGAGAAGAAGCCGAGAATGGGGTTCGTAGACTTGAAGCGCGCGGTTCTGCGATCGCCCTCGGTCAAGTCCGACACCAGCTTTCCTGGCGCGATCGGGACTTGATCGGCGCGCGTGGTTACAGTGATATCTGACATCACCCAATCCACGTTGCCGACGTAGTTCCGATCGCGAGCTGACTCGTCTTCGAGTTTCGGCATACGCAATTCGGCAGGAAGATCGTACTTACGGCGGGTGGATCGATCCTGCAGCAATGCCGAACGATCAAACCCGAGCTGAGGCGCAAACTCAGCGTTATTCAAAAACGTTCCGTTTTTCACCAAACGCGTATCGGCACCACGGGTTGAAAACCCATCGTGCACACGCTCGGTAGCAAATCGCATTTGCAGCGTGTCACCGGGGGCCATCGCAGGGTCTAGCTTATAAATTTGATAGCCATAGTCTTCCTGCTCATCAAGCGTCAGGGAACCTCCGGGAATCTCCAGCTCGGTCAGCTCTGAATACCCATCCTGGAAGAGCACGTGCAGTTCCTCGACTGGAGCACCCGTATCATTGACCAGCGTGTAACTGCCGTTCACCAATGCGCGGCCGTGATAAGGATATAGGTCAACCGTTAACTGGACGTGTGTCGCGGACGGTTGCTTTACCGATTCGTATTGAAGAAACTGTTTTTCGTAATCAGCTAAACGCTCTTCCTGCTCATCGCTAATCACATACTCGTTCACGATATTCATCCGATAGAACATCCAGCTGCCAGTGACCCCTGAGATACCCAAGCCGAGTAGCAAAAGGAAAGCGGGAACACCCCTTAGGCGCGACGGAACCCGGGCGATTTGCGCACGCAGCGATACGGCGACTCCGCGACGCCACAGTAGGTAGGTAATCACTGACAAAATGAGACAGACTCCACCCCAGTAGAGGCGCAGCCACCAACTCTTGGCGGCTCCCACATCAGCACCGTTAAGGTCCGACACCATGACAAAGCCAACATCACCGAAGTTGTAGAGCGGGTGCTCGAAGCCCAGTGAAACCATAGTGATTGAAGCCACGAGATAAATGACCATCAAGCCCCAACCCATGTATTTACTGGTGCTGAGCGCTTGGAAGAAAACTGCCAGAATCGCCGTCGTTAGCATATCCACCGAGTACGGCAGGATGAACCAGGCCAAATACTTATCGAGTTCTATCGTGGTGTAGCCTCGGAATAGCTGTACCAAGATGGCGGTAAGCGCCGCGATGCAAAGCGTTGCAATGAGGACAGCCGCAACCGCTATGACCTTGGGAATGAAGTACGCCCAGTTAGGTAATGCCGTTGAATCGATGATCTCGTGCATACCGCGATCACGGTCACGCCAGACCAGCTCACCCGCGAAATAGATGGCTATGATGATAGGGATGATACCAAACGAGCCAAAGAGCGGCATCAGCAAAGCAAACGTCATGGGCACCGCAGGTGTACCGTAAACCTGGTTAGCAAACCAAAGCGCGCCACCCGAGTTGAACAAGCCAATTAAGATCAGTACGAAAAACGCCGGACTGGTAAATATGAGGCTCATCTCCAGCCGCGTCCTTGCCACCAATCGGGGCCATGCGGCAGCCGCTTGGTTGGGCGCAGGCAGACGGTCCACCAGCGCGGGCTGCTCAGCTGCTTCTTTAGCCTCGCGCTTTTGCTCTTTCTTAAGTTTGCGAGCCGATACACCCTTCTCAGCAAAGCTGTAACGTGCATAGGCGATGACCAAGGCTGCCGCCGCCAATAAAACAGCAATGAGCCGATTCCACATAAGTGTGCCTTCAAATGGCGGCACCAGACTGTTGCTTTCAGCCGCGCTCCAGTAGCGCGTCACATCAGAAAAGGCACCTGCGCCAAACGGCTCGATCGTGGCAATCGTGTCACGCAGGTCGGGCTGACTGCCGGCCAGACTGGTCAATGTGAAATACAGAACCAGGAAAACGAGCACGCCCACGTAGCTCAGCATCATCGACCGGAACACGCAGGCAACGGCGAAGAAAATGGCTGATGTCACCAAGATATTCGGCAACGCGAACATAACAAAAATGCGGATGTAGTCACCGATAACCGTAGAACCCAAGGTTTCCTGGTCCAACCAAGGCATATGGGAGCCAGTCAAAATCGCCAGCGGCACCGCGGCAAATCCGAGGGCTGCTGCGGTGTAGGCACCTGCGTATCGACCCAGCAGGTAAGCAAACTTGGTCACCCTGGTCGAGCGGACCATAGGACCGAAGCCACTTTCGTCATCCCGCACAACAACATTTGCCACAAACGCCGTGCTCGCGAACATGTAAAACACCGTCATGATGAGCACTGTCTGAGCAATAGCGACGGGACTGTTAACGTGGATATTGCCACCCGCCCCGATCTGAATGTTATCGATGGTGACGGAGCCAAAGGTCAGCAGGAAAAAGACCAGCGATGTAACGACAAAAACCGGATTTCGCAGTTGGTAGCGGAGCTCAAATCTAAAGATCGATGCAAACACGTGCTGACCCCCGGTTAAGCCGCTGCAGACACGCCACGCGTTCGAGCCAGCGTGGTGAAGTACACATCTTCCAAACCGCCCGATACGGAGGTGAAGCCCTCACCTGGATCCGCCTCGGACATGATGTGAATAACGCTCTGACCCGCCATCAATCGGCTAGAAATAATCTGGTACTTTGCGGCGTAAGCCGCGTACTCGGTGCGGGGAATAGTTTTCTCCCAGATCATTCCTGCGGTCGATGCAATAAGGTCCGACGGCGCGCCTTCCAACTGCACTTTACCGCCCACCAAGACCGCCATTCGAGGACATAGATCAGCGACGTCTTCCACAATATGAGTGGATAAAATAACGACGACGTTCTCACCGACCTCGGCGAGTAAATTAAGGAACCGATTGCGTTCTTCCGGATCAAGCCCAGCTGTTGGCTCATCGGTAATAATGAGGTCCGGGTTGCCAATCAGGGCTTGGGCAATACCGAAGCGCTGCCGCATACCCCCGGAAAATCCGGCAATCGCCTTTTTACGCACCTTCCAGAGATTGACCTGATTAAGGAGTGTCTCAACCGTTTCTTTGCGCTCTACACTGCCAGCAATACCCTTGAGTACCGCCATATGCTCGAGCATGTCATAGGCTGTCACCCGCGGATAAACGCCAAAATCCTGCGGCAAATAACCCAATCGAGCCCTAATCGCCTCGGGCTCAGCCACGACATCAACCCCATCAAAGGTAATCGCTCCTGAGGACGGTGTTTGCAAGGTTGCAATGGAGCGCATGAGCGTGGACTTACCTGCGCCATTGGGACCTAACAGCCCATACATTCCTCTAGGTATTTCGAGCGTGACGCCGTCGAGGGCGCGGGTATTGTTTGGGTAAACGTGGGTAACATCAGTCAAACTGAGCATGCAGGATCCTGTAGTCGCGAATTAACGACGCGAGCGATGGGTAGAAATCGGAAATGAACCAACAGTTTACTCTGCACTACAAACCTCCCTCAACTTTACGAGAGGGTTTTGGGGTGTCAGTTACCCGTCAGTGATAGGTCACTGAGCAAGACGTGTCAGAAAAATCAATGGATGCTCGGCTGCACAGCCATCAGGCTTGAATGACGAGTGCGAGATCATCTTCAGCGACGGAGTCACCCTCGGCGATATGTAATGTAGCGACCGTACCCGCGTGCGGTGCCTCGTAAGGCACCTCCATCTTCATAACCTCAAGAATAAATAAGGTCTGTCCTTCCTCAACGACGTCGCCCTCTGCGACCAGAAGCTTCCAGACAGAACCACCGGTTTCCAGCTCAATCTTTGTCATCAATGTATCTCCCAGTCTCAAGGTCTAATGGCGAAGGCCGATGGGCCCAGTAAATCAGGCAGCAGGGGCTGAACGCGCGCCAACCACTTACACAGCTCGGGTCGTGTCTCCCTCGGGTCAATCAGATCATGAACCGCCAGCGCCTCTGCACGAGGGAATGGCGACTGTTTCGCGGCTAACATCTCTTCGAGTTCCCGGCGCTTGGCATCAGGGTCAGGCGCCGCCTCAATTTCGCGACGGAAGGCTACCGCAACGCCGCCCTCGACCGGCAGAGGTCCGCTCTCAGCCGATGGCCAGGCCAATACGAAAGCCTCGGGACCATAGTGCGCTGCCTGCGCAACACCAAACGAGCGCCGAACCATCACTGCCGCCCAAGGTACTGTTGTCATAGCCGCCGTCAGCACCGCAGACGTTCCGTGCCGAATGGTCGCCTCGCGCTCGGCCTGACTCCCAATCATGAATCCCGGCTCATCGACCAAGGTCACAATGGGAAAACTAAAGGTCTCGCACAACTCCATGAACCGTCGCGCTTTGTGGGCTCCGTCTGCCGTCATCGATCCTGCGAGGAATTTACAATCGTTACCCCACACCCCGACCGTTTGCCCGTTGAGGCGTGCAAGGCCGGTTATTTGGGAGCGGCCATAGCCTTTGCCCATTTCAAAAAAACTGCCCTCATCAAATACCGCCTTGATCACCTTGCGCATCTCAAACGCTACGCGTCGATCGCGCGGCACGACTTCAAGTAGCGACTCCTCGCAGCGGTCAACCGGGTCCTCGCACTCAATAACCGGAGCCAACTGATTCACGTTATCGGGCATGTAGGAAAGGAAACACTTTATCTCCTCGATGCAGGCACTCTCATCGTCCGCACCGTTGTCCACCGTCCCGTTCCTGGTGTGCACCTTCCAGCCACCCAGCTCATCTTTGGTCTTTTTTTCACCCATAGCACGCTCAACTACAGCAGGGCCTGCAGTAATAATTTGCGCCGTGCTTTTAGACATGACCGAAAAATGTGAGGCGACCAGGCGGCCCGCGGGTAATCCCGCCACCGCGCCCATTGCAGCGGTTGCAACGGGCACTGTTGCCATGGCCTGTGCTACCGAGCGAAAACGCGATGGCGCGTTCACGGGCCCAGGTAGGCTTGGACCTTTCCCACCCGTACCACCGACGCTGCCGCCGGATCCCTCGTGCAAGCGTATCAGCGGTACTTTGTATTGAACTGCCAGATCCTCGGCGTAGACACTCTTACGAAGACCTGCCGGTGACGGAGAGCCGCCGCGCATGGTGAAGTCCTCGCCACCTACGATCACTCGACGCCCGTTAACTTTTCCAAAGCCCAAAATGAAGTTCGCAGGGTCGTAGCTAACAAGCTCGCCTGACTCGTTATAAACCGGTGTTCCTGCGACAGGCCCGAGCTCTTCGAAGGATCCTGCATCGAGCAACTGATCGACACGCTCGCGGATAGTTAGCCTGTGCTGCCCGTGTTGTTTCGCAATGGCATCGGGACCACCCTGTGCGAGCGCTAACTCACGACGCTTTTGAATTTCATCAACTTCAGATTTCCAACTCATAGCACCGCCTTGTTTTGCGCTGGTTAGCACAGTTTACCCCAAGCGCCCTAGCGGCGTGACCCATATACAGAGGTTAAAAAAGCACATGCACTCCACTCCACTCGACCCAACATCAGCTTTTTCCATGTTGTTTTAAACAAAACGCTCGCGCTTGGTGCGCAGCTCTAAATAAATTGCACTTCATCAGTGCGCTTTCTGATGAAAAAACGCAGAAAAGAACTATTAACTAATTGATTTTACGCCGTAAAAATAAGACGGCACGCCCTTTGGACCTAGCCTAGTGGGTGTTGCTTTCAAATGAGACTCGATAAGGCGTCGGCTTAATTACCGTGGCTTATCAAGTGGGTCGGTATGAAACGTACTCAGCCACCAGCCAAACCTATGGAGAGTCACATGAAAACTAGTTCAGCACATCTAGAGCTCCGACGGGTGTTTCCCACCATGCGGAGTACAGCATCAAAATTTCTTGCATTAAGCCTTGCCGTTCCCGCGGCGGCACTATCGTTATCTCTCGGAGCACAAGAAGCCAGTGAGATTGAAGAGGTGGTCATCACCGGCGTCAGAGGAAAACCTCGAACCGTCCAAGATTCTCCGGTGCCAGTCGATGTCTTTTCTTCCGAAGATTTAGAGAACGTTGAGTTCACAGATATGAATGACATCGTGAGGACCTTAGTACCAACCTACAACCTGTCTCGAGAACCCATCTCCGATGGCGCGTCATTTATTCGTCCAGCAACACTGCGTGGTCTACCTACCGATAAAACACTGGTATTGGTTAATGGCAAGCGACGCCATCGTGCAGCGCTGGTCAGAATTGGTGGATCAGGCGTACAAGGACCAGACTTAGCGACAATCCCAGCTGCCGCGATTGGCGGACTGGAAATTTTGAGAGATGGCGCAGCTGCACTCTATGGGTCTGATGCCATTGCAGGCGTCATGAACTTCCAGCTCAAGACCAATGACTCAGGCGGATCGCTATTCGTCACGTCAGGGGAGTATTACGAGGGAGATGGCTCCAACACGACGATTGGTGGAAATATCGGCTTTTCCATTGGTGACGGCGGTTTCCTTAGCATATCTGGCGAGCATTATTCTGCTGACGCAACTTATCGCGGCAATCAATACTGCGGATCGTGGTTTTGTCTCGACCCCGATGGAGCTGCCTATGACGAATTTATCGCAGATGGTCGTCCTGAGCGCATAGCATATGCTACTAATCCAGACTTCCTGGCTGCGACAGCGAGCGCATCGCTAGAAGGCGACGTCGTACAGCCCTGGGGAAACCCCAATGCCGAGCGGACAAGCATCTTCTTCAACGCTGGGATGCCGGTCTCTGAAACAGTCGATTTCTATGCATTCGGTAATTACACCGATAGCGAGAGCGACGGCAGTTTTTTTTACCGCTACCCCTACAACGGCACCATAGAGGAACTGCGAGAACCGGACGGATCGATCTACTTCCCACTGGAAAAATACCCCGGTGGCTTTACACCTCGCTTTTTTGGTGAAGTGGAAGACATATCGTTAGTGGCGGGGCTCACGAGCTCGGCGGAGGGCGCCGTAGGCTGGGATGTCAGCGTCCGCACCGGCGAGTCGTCCATTGACTACACACTCGCGAATACCATTAATCCATCTATGGGCCCCGAATCTCCAACGTCATTTAAGCCGGGTACATTGACCAACACCGAAACGCAGTTTCAAGTCGACTTAAGCTACGCGTTAAGCGACACACTGACGATTCTTGGCGGAGCTTCATATCTGGACGAGGAATACGATATCGGCGAGGGCGAGGCCGATTCATATCGTGTCGGCCCTTATGCTGCTTCGGACCCATGGGGTTTCTGCAGTGGAGACTCAGCCACCGCGGCAGGTCAGGCGGTAATCGATGCCGGAAGCACATTGGATTGCTCTGATTCCGACGACCCAGTTTATCGGGCTGTTGGCGTGGGCTCGAACGGCTTCCCTGGCTATTCACCCGCATTTTCAGACGTGTATTCCCGAGATTCGTTTGCCGTTTACGCGGAGGTAAATGCAGACGTCGGCGACTCACTGTTTGTGCAAGGTGCCATTCGCTACGAGGACTACTCTGATTTTGGTTCT
The DNA here is from genome assembly GCA_902613175.1 of Halieaceae bacterium. Taxonomy (GTDB): domain Bacteria; phylum Pseudomonadota; class Gammaproteobacteria; order Pseudomonadales; family Halieaceae; genus Luminiphilus. The sequence goes on from CACMGJ010000003.1 coordinate 99,244, forward strand.
GAGACCATTTTTAAACTCGCGGGTAACTACTCCATCAACGATAGTATGAGCTTAAGGGCTTCATACAATACTGGATTCCGTGCTCCTACGCCTGGGCAACAGGGAACAACCAATGTGTCGACTCGCCTGCCAAACGGCTTCCCCGTTGCAGTAGGCTTGTTCCCGGCTAGTGGGACAGTAGCTCAGACACTTGGGGCAACCGATTTGAAGCCTGAAACCTCAAGCGGATTCTCTATTGGCGTCACTGGCAGCGTAGGGTCGGCAGACTTCACAATCGATTACTACACCATCGATGTAGACGATTATTTTAACGCAGTGTCTACAAGAGACGTGTCAAGCACAGTACCGGGCACGCCCGATACATACTTGGATGATGATGGAGCACAGGATTCTGGTGCCTACGAAGACGCCGTGGCGGCTTATGCTAATTTCCAAGCGCTTGAGGGCGCAGGGGTAGCGGGGGCCAATACTATTGGTGGTGTTAACTGGTTTGCAAATGCCTATGACGTATCCGTATCAGGCGTTGATGCGGTTGTGACCTTGCCGATCGATTCCGATTTGGGAACAACAGACATTACGTTGACATATGGCTACAACAAGTTTGAGTTTAACAGCAGCCCGGATGGATTCTTAAACGCTGAAGCCCAACATGATATTGCTAATTTCGACCCAAATACCCGCTTTATCCTCCAAGCAAACCATCGGATAGACAATATCGGGCTTAATTTGCGAGGTAGTTATTGGGGCGAGGGTTCAAATCGACAAAATAGTGACGATGATTCGGCCATCCAAACATTTGGTAGCATTTTCATGACCGATTTATCCCTGTCCTACTTTGGTGATGGTTACACAATCTCGGCAGGTGGCATGAATATCTTTGACGAATATCCTGACAAAGACAGCATCAGCGACTATTGCTGCGGCCGTATTTACCCCTCTGCATCAGGCATCTCGTGGCAGGGTGGCCGCTGGTACGTCAAAGCCGAGTATCTATTCTGATACGTTATGGTGTTTTAAAAAAAGGGGAGCTTAAGCTCCCCTTTTTTACTAGCCATATCGTCAAACTTCGATGATCATTGCTTCATAGACAATGCGCACTCTAGGCTAAATATTGGCTAGGACGCAGCCTCCAGCGCTGCGGGTAAGGCATCAACGTACATTTGTACATCTTCAAGCTTACCCATACTCACACGAGACCAATGATTGTAATCGCGGTAAATACCTCTGATCAGGACATTTCGATCAGCCATCGCTGCCCTAAATGAGTCGGCATTTGTAGAGCCCAAATTCACAAACATAAAGTTCGTCTCAGAGGGCAGCGCAGTTAACCCGTTGCGTCGTATGGCTTCGGACACCATCTCACGTGCCTCAATAATTTTCGTCTTTGAAAACGCCAAGAACGCTTCATCGTTGTAACTCGCTACGGCTGCGGCAACGCCCGCTTGATTAAGTCCGTAATCGCCTAAGCCATACTGCTTCACTTTCTCAAGAAGCTCAGGCTTGGCAATCATGTAACCAACACGCATGCCAGCAAGACCGTATATTTTCGAGAACGTCCGCGCGACTGCTACGTTTTTTCCAGCCTTGACCAAAGGAATCATCGTCGACGCCGCTGGATCATCAGTTAATTCGTTATATGCCTCATCCACAAGCACTGTGCATTTTTCTGAGGCACGACTGCAAAATGCGCGAAGCTCGTCTGAATCAAGCACCATACCTGTTGGATTATTGGGATTTGTGACATGAACCATTGATATGTCAGCATTTAGCGCCGTCTCCATAGCCTGAAGGTCAATCGCCAGCGAGGCGCTCTTAGGCAGTCGCATGATTCCATTGCTGCCGTTTCTGACTCCCATCAGTGATGTCGTATCCCAAAATAGATCTGGCGCTAAAATCGCTCCCTGCTGAGAGGAGGCGAGTGCGAGATAAGTGAGCACGCCACTAGAGCCTGAACTCAACACAACATGATCCGTCGTCAACCCATGTCGCTCGGCGATCATCTCTCGCAACCTCTGAGCGGACTCGCGAACATAATACGCACCGTGAGCAGAGGCCTTCATCATAGCCTTCAGTGCCGCGGGGCTGGGCCCATAGGGATTTTCATTGGCATTAAGTTTGGCAATGCCCGGGGCTGGCCCATACAAGCTCTCCAGCGCAGCATCCAATGAAAATACCCGTCCCGCCGACGTTAAAGTAGATACCCCCGCCACTGCAGATCCAATAAAAAAAGACCTTCTAGATATACCCGTCATAAAAGTTCCTCCTCTGATGACTCAGGTTTATTGCAAGATGATGACTGCCACCACCAATAAGTAGACACCGAAGCCGCGTTTCAGCGACTCTGTTTTTACATTGTGCGCCAAACGAGCACCATAGGGCGCTGTCACGACCGATACGGCACTAATGGCGATAAGTGCCGGGATGTTTATAAAACCAATTGAACCTGGTGGCGCACCGACTACTGCCTTCGTTAAGCCTATGATTAGGAAGCCCGCGGCTCCCAGTAATCCGATGATGACTCCCACGCCCGCCGCTGTGCCAACTGCCTCCACGATAGGTCTTCCGCAGAGCGTCATGGTTATGACAATCGGCGTACCACCGCCAATGCCCAGTAGTGCAGAGACGCCTCCAACGGAAGTTC
>CACMGJ010000004.1 GCA_902613175.1 Halieaceae bacterium
CTCTGATGCCGCCAGTCTATCGAAAACTTATCGCTCAAGCTTGATTACAATTAAGACAAGTAATGATCCTGATCGCCCAGCGTGCGATAATCTATAGAACCAAAACCAATTTATCGGAATGACTGTGTCTGATTACTTCGTCTACGCGATTGGCGCTGCTTTGGTCGATACTGAAATCGATGTATCTGACAATGACCTTGATCAGCTCTCGATTGAAAAAGGCATGATGACGCTCGTTGACGAAGCCCGCCAGACCGAAATTAAAGATCATCTTTCCGATAAGCTCTCATCGGCTAATCACGCCAGCGGTGGCAGCGCAGGCAATAGCGTGATTGCCGCCTCGCAGTTTGGTGCACCGACCTACATGAGCTGTTTGGTCGCAAATGATGAGGACGGCGACATCTACATCACAGATCTCGAGGCCTGTGGTGTAGACCACGGTTTCAAAAGTGAGCGTCGCACAGGTACAACGGGAAAGTGTTTGGTTCTCATTTCGCCCGATGCCGAGCGGAGTATGAATACCTTTCTCGGTGTATCCGAGACACTCTCGGTAACCGAGGTAAACGAGGCTGCCATTAGTGCGTCAACGTGGGTTTACCTAGAAGGGTACTTGGTCACCTCCCCGACCGGTCATGCAGCGGCGCTCAAAACCAAGCAAGTTGCCGAGGCAAACAACACAAAAATCGCGGTCAGCTTTTCTGATCCCGGCATGGTCACGTTTTTCCGCGACAACATGAATGCCATGCTCGAGGGCGGCGTGGACTTTGTGTTCTGTAACGAGATCGAAGCCCTGGAGTGGGCACAGACCGATAATTTGGACGAGGCGGCTGAGCGGCTGAAAGCGATCTGTCAAAGCTTCGTGATCACACGCGGCGCCGATGGTGCCATTCTGTATGATGGAACGAGCACGCATCAGGTGGCATCGGAGAAGGTAACCGCGGTGAATACCAATGGCGCGGGCGATATGTTCGCTGGCGCCTTTTTCTACGCACTCTGGCGAGGCGCAGCTATGATTAGTGCCTGCGAATTTGCGGCCAAAGCCGCAGGCGCCGTTGTCTGCCAAGCGGGTCCGCGACTCAGCTTGGACGCGACCAATGCCCTTCGCGATGCGTATTTTAGCAATCAGCACCGATAGTTAAGCACCAAGCTCTTTAGAAAGTAGCAAGGCATGTCGAGGAGAAGTCGATGAGCGACAGAGAAATCAAACCCGAGGTTAAAGACGATCCGTTGTTTCAGATGCTGCGACAAGAGGACGTCGACAGCTTCAACAAGCATCGCGACACCATGGACTGTGGTCAGCTGACAGGCGGCGATTACCGAGGGCGTGACCTGCGCAAAATGAATGCAAGAGGTCTTGATTTCTCAAGCGCTTACTTTAGAAATTGCGATTTATCAGGTATCGATTTTCGCGAGACCAACCTTGAGGGCGCGAGCCTACTTGATGCGAAAGTATCAGGAGTCTACTTCCCTGACGAACTGAGTCCTGAAGAGATTCGTCTCTCTCTCGATCACGGCACACGTCTGCGCTACAACAAGTAGGAACACCTCATGAGTCTGGCGATTCGCCGAACACTAAAGCTCTGTCTCCTGCTATCACTGTGGTTGCCGCTCAGTGCATTGGCGCAGAATGCGCTATCCGCGAACACGCAACAACAAACCCAGTTCTTGCCCGTCGATGAAGCCTACCAACTGACGCTCGTCGCCGACGGCGATCAGCGGCTGATGTTGCAGTGGGTGATCGCGCCGGAGTACTACCTCTATCGCCATGCATTCAAGGCGCAAGTGTCTGACTCCGAGGGCAGTATTACCGCGAACTTAGTTGTACCCGATGGCCTCGCCAAAACGGACGAGTTTTTCGGTGACGTCGAAGTCTACTACGACACTCTTGAGGCCGTGGTCGCCTTAGAGAGAACTACCGAGCTCGCACAAATTAAAGTGACCTACCAGGGCTGTGCCGATGCCGGGCTCTGCTACCCGCCTGAGATCAAATCCTTCCTGTGGCACATGGCATCCGGCGAGATTCAGGCTGGCTCCCTCGCCTCAACGTCAAGCGCACTAAACTCGGGTGACGACACCTCAAGCAGTGCAGGCATAGGTCTGCTAGCAGCCATTGCTTTCGCGTTTCTCGGGGGCGTTATCCTCAACATCATGCCCTGCGTTTTTCCCATTCTGTCGCTCAAAGCCTTGAGCTTTACACACGGCAGTGCAGACCAGCATCGTCGAGCGAGCCTGGTCTACGCCGCGGGCGTCATCGTGAGCTTTATGGCCTTAGCAAGTGTGCTCGTGGCCATCCAGCAAACAGGTCAGCTCATCGGTTGGGGCTTTCAGCTGCAAAACACTGGGTTCGTCATTGGGCTAGCCTATCTGTTCACCGTCATGGGCCTCAGCCTCAACGGACTGATTCATTTCGGAACGTCAATGATGAATGTTGGACAGTCTTTGACCGAACAGGACGGTGATGCCGGTAACTTTTTTACCGGTGTACTCGCCGTTGTTGTCGCCAGCCCGTGCACGGCACCTTTCATGGGTACCGCGTTGGGATACGCGTTAAGCCAACCTATTATGGTAACGCTCATCGTATTCGCGGCGCTTGGCGCGGGTATGGCACTACCGATGGTCATCCTAAGCCACAGCAGTGCCGCCGTCCGCGCACTTCCAAAACCCGGACCCTGGATGGATACGGCAAAGAACGTGCTCGCGTTCCCGCTCTATTTGACCTCGGTTTGGCTGCTCTGGGTCGCTGGCAATCAGGCTGGGGTTAACACCATGGCACTGGCGCTTTCCGGCTTGGTGTTACTCGCGCTGGCGGCCTACCTGTATGGTGATACCAGCTTGCGTAAGGGGTTCAGCATTATCCTTGTCGCTGGCGCTGTTTTCCTCGCAATACCGTCGGTTAATAAGCCGGGTAGCAATGATTCAAGCCGTACACTAAGCGACGGTCAGATTGCGTGGTCTGCCTCCGTTTTAGATGACTACATTAAACGTGGCGATCCGATTTTTGTTGATGTCACAGCCGACTGGTGTATCACCTGCCTTGCGAACGAGGCTGCGGTACTCTTCACACCAGAGATGGAGCAAGCCTTCATCGATGCAGATATTCCCTACATGATTGCAGACTGGACCGACTACGATGCAGACATTGGACGCTTCGTTCAGTCGCACGGTAGAAGCGGCATCCCACTGTATGTCATGTACCCACGAGGGATCGGGAGCACGCCCGAGATACTTCCCCAACTGTTGACGCGCGATATCGTCCTGAGTGCCATTGAAAACGCGCGTTGATACCCCCATATCTAAGCCAGTACTGATAGGAAATCACTCCATGACGCTGCGAGCCCTTTTCGTTATTGCATTGACGCTGGCATCCAGCGCCTCGGGCGCCTCCGACAACCTGATCATCTCGGATGCGTGGGTGCGCGCGACACCACCCGGAAAAATGATGACCGCGGGCTATGCATCGATCGAAAACGTTAGCAAAGACGTCATCACTATTACCGGTGTGTCAGCAGAGGTTGCAGGTCACACCTCGCTCCATGAGACGCGTATTAAGCGTGATCGATCAACTATGCGGCCGGTAGCACAATTATCGATTAAGGCGGGAGAGCGCGTCAGTCTGAAGCCAGGCGGCCTTCACATCATGCTAATGAAGCTGAGCGAGCCCTTAACTGATGGACAAAGCATCGACATCTGCCTCGAGCTGGAGAACAATGACAGCCTATGCAGTGCGTTCTCTGTGGCGAGGCACCGTAAAGCCGCGCACCACCACTGAGAATGGCATCACCGCGTAAGGAGCGGCATAGCAAATGACACTGAGCGAGCGGTTATCGCAAGCGTTGACAAAGATCCGGGGGGTTCTCCCGTCGGGCGGTTCTCTTGTCCTGCTTCAAAGTAGAGGCGGTAGACGTGCCGTCATTGCCGCCATTGCCATCTACCTAACGCTCACGCTCGGACTTGGCTTTTATTGGAGCATGACACCTGACTCTTTTGACGTGTTGGAAAACAGAGCCAAGTATCTGAAATCATCTGATCAATCAGTCACCGGTGCTGCAACCACCGCAGCACTTCTCGAGGTTACGCGTCTCTTATTAGAAAAAGACGGCGGCTACATCAGCAACGACATCACCCCTCCAGGCACCTTTCTGGATAACATGCCTAACTGGGAGTACGGCGTCTTAATCCAGTCTCGGGACTTAGCGAGAGCCTTGAGAGAAGTGCTAAGCCGGTCGCAATCACAATCCAAAGAGGACGTTGATCTGACGCTCGCCGAGCCCCGCATCAACTTCCAAAATTCCAGCTGGGCCTTACCCGCCACCGAGTCCGAATATCGCGATGCTCGACGTTATTTGCAGGCCTATCTCGATCGCCTGCCTCAGAGTGGTGAAGACTCAGCACAGTTCTATGCAAGAGCAGATAACCTCAGCTTCTGGCTGGGTATGGTTGAAAAGCGTTTGGGCAGCTTATCCCAGCGCCTATCAGCCAGCGTGGGTCAGCGACGGATCAATACTGACCTAGCAGGTGACGCAGCAGCGACTCAGTCCACGCGAGAAAACCAGGAACTTATGGTGAAAACCCCCTGGAATGAAATTGATGATGTCTATTACGAGTCGCGTGGCGCCGCCTTTGCGTTGATCCATTTTCTAAAAGCCGCCGAGGTCGATTTCGCGGATGTGCTAGAAAAGAAAAATGCCACGGTAAGTCTCAGACAAATCATTCGCGAACTTGAGGCGACGCAACAGACTGTTTGGAGTCCGGTGATTCTCAATGGATCGGGGTTCGGTATCTGGGCGAACCACTCTCTTGTTATGGCCAGCTATCTTTCGCGGGCTAACGCCGCGCTTATCGACTTAAGAGAATTGCTCGCACAGGGTTAACTCGGTTTTTTACCTGCAAGCAGTACCCATCCGTCACGCTGCTGCTTCACTTCAAGATTAACGTTGCGGTAGCGCTCGATGAGTTGAGGCGCCTGCGCCTCCAAAACACCCGTTAGCAGTATTGCGCCGCCAGGTGCTGTCAGGCTTAGCAGTTGATCAGCGAGCTCCATTAAAGGCCCGGCAAGAATATTAGCGACCATCAGATCGGCGCTACCATCCCACTGGACGATAACCTCGTCGTCCGGCATCACCACCGCAAAGTCGTCGGGCTCAATGCCATTGCGCTGCGCATTGTCTCGACTGGCAAAGACCGCTTGCGGGTCGTTATCAACACCCAACGCACCCCCAGCTCCGAGCTTGAGTGCGGCAATGGCCAAAATACCGGATCCGCACCCAAAATCGACGATGCGTTCGTTACCCCAGATCAATCCATCGAGTGCGTTGAGACACATGGCAGTCGTTGCATGTGTACCCGTGCCAAATGCCAACCCCGGATCAAGTAAAACAGGCACGAGCGCCTCTTCCGGAGGGGGCGTCCAGCTGGGGCAAATCCAGAGCCGCGGTCCCATCTGAATCGGCGTAAAGTCCTCCATCCAAACCCGCTCCCAATCGCGATCTTCGAGCGTTGAGATGTCGTTTCTGGAGTTATCCGCCATTAGCGAGCTAGGCAACGCCTGTTTAATGGGCGAGAGATTGACCGACCCTATAAACAGGGCTGTCACCTTCACGTTTTGCCAGAGCGGCGTCTCGCCCGGACCGGGTTCAAGTAGAGGCTCATCAGCATTGTCCTCGAGGGACACTGCCAACGCGCCTTGCTCAAACAGCCATTCCTCGAGCGGTTCGACTAGGTACGAGTAGGTCTCAACGACCCACTCTTGCCAGTCGCTGGAACTCAATGCTCGTGTTCCAGCTTGCTCTCGAGATAGTGAATGCTGACACCACCAGCAACGAAGGACGAGTCGACAACCAACTCTCGGTGGAGTGCGGCGTTCGTCCGAATGCCCTCGACAATGAATTCATCGAGTGCCTGACGCATTTTCTTCAACGCGATGTCACGTGAATCGCCGTGGGTTATGAGCTTGCCAATCAAACTATCGTAGTGCGGTGGCACCGCGTAACCGCTGTAGATGTGAGAGTCGACACGAACACCATGGCCGCCCGGCGCATGGAAGGTTTTGATGGTGCCGGGTGATGGCATGAAGGTTCGCGGATCTTCGGCATTGATCCGACACTCAATTGCATGCCCATTAAACTTGATGTCGCTCTGCTTGATCGACAATGGCTGACCACCTGCGATCAACAACTGCTCCTTAACGATATCAATACCGGTGATCATTTCGGTCACTGGGTGCTCAACCTGTACGCGCGTATTCATCTCGATAAAGAAGAAGCGTCCGTCCTCGTAGAGGAATTCAAAGGTCCCAGCGCCGGTATAGCCGATGTCGATACAAGCCTGAACGCACGCGGCGCCGACCTCCTCGCGCACGTCATCTGGAATACCAGGAGCCGGTGCTTCCTCGATGATTTTTTGGTGTCGACGCTGTAATGAACAATCTCGATCGCCCAAATGCACCGCATTGCCCTGCCCGTCGGCTAATACCTGAATTTCCACGTGACGAGGCCGCTGCAAAAACTTTTCCATGTAGACCACAGGTGAACCAAACGCCGCCGCGGCTTCAGACTGGGTAACTTCTATAGATGACAGAAGTACTTCTTCGTTGTGCACCACGCGCATACCTCGGCCACCACCGCCAGCTGCTGCTTTTACGATCACCGGGTAACCGATGTCGCGCGCAATTCGTAAAATTTCATCGGGATCATCTGGCAGGGCTCCGTCCGACCCGGGTACCGTAGGCACACCGGACTTACGCATCTGATGCTTGGCCGACACCTTGTCACCCATCAGACGAATGGTCTCTGACCGCGGACCGATAAATTTGAATCCGCTACGCTCCACTTGCTCAGCAAAATCAGCATTCTCGGATAAGAAGCCATAGCCCGGGTGAATACCATCAGCTCCGGTGATCTCTGCGGCACTAAGAATCGCAGGCGCATGCAAGTAACTTTGTGTCGACTGAGCGGGTCCAATGCATACCGCCTCATCGGCGAGTCGCACGTGCTTCAAACTGCTGTCTGCAGTTGAATGCACCGCAACCGTAGGAATATCCAACTCACGACAGGCTCGCAAGATTCGCAAAGCGATCTCACCGCGGTTCGCAATGAGTACCTTTTCCAACATGGCGTTAATCCTTAAACGAGATGCGAGCGTTTATTCAACGGTAATGAGTGGCTGATCGAATTCTACGGGTTCACCGTTTTCAGCGTGGAAAGCGGTGACGGTTCCCGCACGATCCGCTTCGATCTGATTCATCATCTTCATGGCTTCTACAATGCACAGAACGTCTCCGGCACGGACGCTTTGCCCAACCTCAACGAACGGTGCTGCATCAGGACTTGGCGAGCGATAGAACGTACCCACCATTGGCGATTTCACAGCGTTGGCTGCGCTCGGGGCAGCCGCTTCGGGAGCCGCAGGCGCAGGCGCCGGTGCTGCAGGTAAGGGCGCGGGCATGGCAGGTGCCGCGACAGGCGCTGCCATTGTGATCGGGGCAGCCGTATTTCGGCTAATTCGGACCGACTCCTCACCTTCCTTGATCTCAATTTCGTCAACGCTGGACGCTTCCAGAAGCTCGATTAATTTTTTTACTTTACGAATATCCATAGGGTCACCTCTACAATCTCTTGTTACTCCTCATTTCAGTGATTTCGGTTCAATAAAAACTGCAGTGCGTAGTCATAACCTGCACTTCCAAAACCAGAGATGACGCCTACGGCCAAATCTGAAAAGAAGCTGTGGTGTCTGAAGGGCTCACGCGCATAGACGTTGGACAAATGAACCTCAACGAACGGAATGGCCACGCCTACAATGGCATCACGCAGTGAGACGCTGGTGTGCGTAAGGCCAGCGGGGTTAATGATGATGGCCCGTGTCTGCTCGGTTCGCGCCGCATGTACCTTTTCAATCAGCTCAGCTTCCGAATTGCTCTGAAAGCTGTCGAGCGATCGCCCAGAAGCCGCGGCCGCCTCTGCCAGGCGTGCATTAATCGAGGCTAAGTCCTCCGGGCCGTAGACATCAGGCTCGCGAGTACCCAAAAGGTTCAGGTTGGGGCCGTGTAACACCAAAATGTCAGCCATGCGCAGACCATTCAAAAATAAAAGACAGACGGCGGAGTCTCCACCAGCACCCCCGCTCTGTCTACTGTTTTCGAAAAAAGCCGACTAATCTGTGCCTTTTTACCGAAGATAGCTACTTTTACACGTGATTCACGAAACATAGAGCGGTCGATAGAAAAGGCCACACAAAACAACCGCCAGCGGACTTCAACAGAGCGCAGGGCTTCTTTAAACTACAGGCTTTCTTTCAAACAGTGTCCCACGCATGCAGCTCGGCCCGTTCTCAACTGAGACTCCAGTATTCCTCGCACCCATGGCAGGAGTAACGGACTTACCTATGCGTCAGCTCGCCGTGAGGCACGGTGCCGACGTCGCTGTAGGCGAGATGATGACCTCCGACTTGTCCCTCAGTGAGTCGCGTAAAAGCACTCTGCGTGCTCGGCACAGTACCGAGGCCGGACTACGAACGAATCAGCTTGTCGGGAATGATCCCAGCGCGCTTGCAGTAGCGGCACGGTATAACGTCGAGCGCGGAGCCGAGGTCATCGATATCAACATGGGCTGTCCCGCCAAAAAAGTGTGCAAGAAAGCGGCGGGATCTGCGTTGCTGGCAGATCCGCAGCTGGTAGAGACCTTGTTAACCGCCGTCACTGAGGCTGTCTCGGTACCAGTGACTCTGAAAATTCGGACGGGCGTGGCGCCCGATCAACGAAACGGTGTCGAAATTGCGCGCATCGCTGAGGCAAGTGGCATTGCTATGCTGACTGTGCACGGACGCACGCGTGCCGATAAATTTAATGGATCTGCGGAATACGAGACGCTTCGCCAAATCGTCTCTGCAGTCAACATCCCGGTCATTGCTAACGGTGACATTACCTGCGCCGATAAGGCAAAACGGGTGCTGACCTACACCGGAGCTGAAGGCATCATGATTGGCAGGGCTGCGCAGGGCCGACTGTGGCTTCCCGGCACAATAGCGAGGGCCTTACGCCACAGTGACGAGAGGGCGCCTTCTCGGGATGAGCGTTTTGCCATCATGCGCGAGCATATCCAGCAGGTGCAGGCATTTCATGGGACTGTCATGGGCCATAAAATTGCGCGCAAGCACGCAGGCTGGTTTTTCGAGGCCGAGCTAGGCGAGGCCTACCTCCCGATCAAGCGAGACTTTAATGCTCTCGAAAATGCTGATGCGCAAGAAGGCTTTTTAGATGCTCAGCAAGGTGCCATCATCAATTTAATGAGCCGGTTTCACGAGACATCCGTGGGGAGATTGGCAGCGTGACAACGAATACAAAAGGCGCTCTTAAGACCGCCGCCGAAGACGCGATCAGACAGTTTATTGAAACATTGGGCGGCGAGGAGACCAGCGAATTCTATAATCTGGTCCTAGCGGAAGTCGAAGAGCCCCTTTTACGCGTAGTCATGGAATACACTGCCAATAACCAAAGTCGCGCGGCAGCCATGCTCGGACTCAACCGAGGTACGCTGAGAAAAAAACTGCGCCAATACAATCTTTTATGACCTAGCTTTTGTAATAACTAACTTAGACAACTGAGAGTTATCAGACCCCAGAGGTAATCAAATGACCGAGGCGAGTGTCGCCCCTATCAACAGCGCTTTGATTAGCGTTTCCGACAAAACAGGTGTTGTACCCTTTGCCCAAGCTCTCGCGGCACAGGGCGTAAAGATTCTCTCAACGGGAGGCACATGCCGCCTCTTACTATCCGAAGGCATACCAGTGACTGAGGTTTCTGATCACACGGGCTTTCCCGAGATGATGGACGGTCGAGTCAAAACGCTCCATCCAAAAATTCATGGTGGCATTTTAGGCCGCAGAGGAACCGATGATGCCGTAATGTCAGAGAACGCGATCGATGGCATCGATCTGGTTGTGGTCAACCTCTACCCGTTCGAACCCACCGTCGCCAATCCTGACTGCTCGCTCGAATACGCCATCGAGAATATTGATATCGGCGGTCCAACCATGGTTCGCGCAGCAGCAAAAAACCATCGCGATGTGACCATCGTTGTCGATAACAATGACTTCGATCGTGTGCTCTCAGAAATTGCCTCGAGCGGCGGCACATCCGATGCGCTGCGATTCGACCTTGCCGTAAAGGCTTTTGAACACACCGCAGGCTACGATGGAGCGATCGCAAATTATCTGGGTCGCCGAGTAGGTGTTGAAGAGCCAGACGCATTTCCGCGCACGGCCACTTTCCAATTCAACCGTAGCTCAGTCATGCGATACGGCGAAAATCCGCATCAGAGCGCTGCGTTCTACATCGATCGGAATGTCACCGAAGCCGGTGTTGGAACAGCGACGTTACATCAAGGGAAGCCGCTAAGTTACAACAACGTCGCTGACGCCGATGCGGCCATCGAGTGTGTTAAATCATTTGACGAACCCGCGTGTGTCATTGTTAAACACGAGAATCCCTGCGGTGTTGCTGTCGCCCAGACCCTTCTGGAAGCCTATCGAGAGGCCTTCGAAACCGATACTGAGTCTGCTTTCGGTGGAATCATTGCCTTTAACAGAGAGCTAGATGAGGAAACATTAACCAAGATCATTGACTCGCAGTTTGTCGAGGTCATTACCGCGCCAGTCATCGCGGAAAATGCATTGAGTGCGGCCGCCAGCAAGCCCAATGTCCGCGTCATGTCCACGGGATACTGGGGCGAGAGAACACCAACCTGGGACCTGAAGAAAGTGAACGGCGGATTGCTCATCCAAGATCGGGATGACCACGTCCTCACTGCTGATGATCTCAGTTTTGTCTCGGAGCATGCACCCACCGAGCAGGAGATGAAGGACCTTTTGTTTGCTTGGCGAGTCGCTAAGTTTGTGAAATCGAATGCCATCATCTACGCCTCGAATCAGCGCACAATCGGTGTCGGTGCAGGTCAAATGTCGCGAGTAAATTCAGCGCGTATTGCGGCCATCAAAGCTGAGCATGCAGGACTTGAAGTTGCCGGGGCCGTTATGGCCTCGGACGCGTTTTTCCCCTTCCGCGATGGCATTGATAATGCCGCTGAGCGGGGTATCCGCGCTGTCATCCAACCGGGCGGATCGATTCGAGATGACGAGGTAATTGCCGCGGCGAATGAAGCCGGCATTGCCATGGTGTTTACTGGCGTCCGTCACTTTAGGCACTGATATGAACGTATTGATGATAGGCAGCGGCGGCCGGGAACACGCGCTCGCATGGAAGCTGGCACAGTCGACATCCGTGGAGACTGTGTTTGTGGCACCGGGTAATGCGGGGACAGCCAACGAGCCGAACTGTCACAATGTGGATATCAGCCCTTCTGACTTCGGCGCGCTCGCTCAGTTTGCGCGCGACAACGATTGCGGACTAACCGTGGTTGGTCCGGAAGCACCGCTTGTCGATGGCATTGTTGATCACTTCTCATCAGAGGGATTGGCTTGTTTTGGTCCCACGGCTGCTGCAGCCCAACTTGAGGGCTCAAAAGCGTTTACAAAAGATTTCCTAGCGCGTCACCGCATACCCACAGGTGCATACGAGACGTTTACCGAAGCCGACGCGGCATGCGCCTACATCCGTGCTCAAGGCGCCCCCATTGTGGTGAAGGCTGATGGCCTCGCTGCGGGTAAGGGCGTGATCGTCGCGTCCAGCGTTGATCAGGCAGAAGAAGCAGCTCGCGACATGCTGTCAGGGAACGCATTTGGGGATGCTGGTGCGAGAGTCGTTATCGAAGAATTTTTGGATGGCGAGGAAGCAAGTTTTATTGTCATGGTCGACGGCACTGATGTGCTTACGATGGCAACGTCGCAGGACCACAAACGGGTTGGTGAAGGCGATACTGGCCCTAACACCGGAGGCATGGGAGCTTATTCCCCAGCGCCCGTAGTAACTACAGAGATCCACGAGCGTGTCATGACAGAGATCATTTACCCGACAGTCCAAGGCATGCTCGATGATGGCAATCGCTACCGCGGCTTTTTGTATGCGGGTCTCATGATCGACAGCAGCGGCGCACCCAAAGTGATTGAGTTCAACTGCCGATTTGGTGACCCCGAGACCCAGCCCATTATGATGCGCCTGGAGTCAGATCTTACTGAGCACTGCCTGGCCGCATGCGAAGGCCGACTCTTAAATGAAACAGCCATTTGGAGTGATGAGGCGACCGTTGGTGTCATTCTAGCCTCAGAGCATTACCCAAGCTCCAGCCCCACGGGGCTTCCCATCGCTGGTTTAAGTTCATCGCGCCCTTCGAGCAAAGTATTTCATGCCGGCACTCGTCAAGAAGGCGACGAGACAGTGACGGCCGGTGGTCGCGTGCTTTGTGTGACGGCGAAGGCTGAGTCACTCGCTACTGCCGCACAGCGTGCCTACGAAGCCGCCTCTGATATCAGCTGGGATGGCATGAAATATCGGTCTGATATTGGATGGCGCGCACTACAGCGTTAACCTGTGGTCCTAAATTTTACGGTTATGACCATGCAACGACGACTCAGCAGCCTTGATCGCCTCATATCCACACTCGACACAGCGATGCGGGAGTTGAGTCATGGCACGAATGCCATGGCTGGTGAGCGACCGTCACCTGCAGCCGAGCATACAGAGGCCGAGCTTACTGAGGCGGAGCGCAAACATGCCGGTGGTTTAATGCGCATTAATCATACGGGTGAGGTCTGCGCCCAAGCGCTCTACCGTGGTCAGGCGCTTGTTGCCAAGACAGAGGAAACACGCACTGCGCTACTTGAGGCCGCTCAGGAAGAGAAAGACCACCTCGATTGGTGTGAAAAACGAATCGACGAGTTGGGTACTCACACCAGCCGACTTAATCCGCTTTTTTTTGCAAGCTCCTACGCGCTGGGCGCACTCACCGGCACTATCGGCGACAAGGTGAGCCTCGGCTTTGTTCACGCGACGGAGGAAGGTGTGGCAATGCACTTGAAGGAACACCTGCAGAAGCTCCCTGCGGATGACCGCAAGTCGCAACTGGTACTGCAGCAAATGCTCGCTGAGGAAGAGCGACATGGCGAGCACGCCTTAGAGCAAGGTGGCGAGGAATTTTCAGATCCCGTGAAACGCATGATGCGCACCGCCAGCCAGGTGATGACCAAAACCACTTATTGGCTGTAGCAATAAAACCAATGTATGGCGCGCCTGTCCTTCGCGTGCGAAGCTATCCTTATCGGGTGTATGTCTCGTGAGAGTGAGTCACCTCGACACCAGCCGTCGTCAACATGATAGAAGCAGAACAGTATTTTTCTGCTGACAGTTGTACAGCACGTGCTACCTGGTTGTCCTTAAGACCTTCGCCCTCAACAACAAAGTGTAAATTGATAGCAGTGAACACCGCGGGCACAACATCCGCTCGCTCTGCCTGAAGTTCAACTCGACAGTTTGAAATCGATTGCCGAGACTTTTTGAGCATAGTGATGACGTCGAAAAGTGCGCAGCCGCCCGTTCCCAGAAGCAGCATCTCCATAGGACGCAACCCATGATTTTTGCCTCCAAGCTCTGGCGGGCCATCCATAACAACACTGTGTCCCGAGCCTGACTCGGCGAGCGTCATGACGCCATCTACCCACTTCACTGTCCCGTGCATACCAATCTTCTCGATCAAATCAATGGAAACTCTCGGTGCGGCAATGCGTGGCACCGCGCCGCGCGGCCCGCTATGCTACTGTAAGTGTGCGATAAATCACATAACGGCGATCCCGATGAACTACCTAGTGAGTAAGCGTATTCCCAATGCCGAGGCATTCCTCGTGCATTGCGAGCGACTCTCGATGAAATCGAGGTCGGTCGTATTCCGTCAGGGTGAACCCAGTGAGGACCTCTACCTCATTCTGGATGGTTCGGTGTCTGTGATCGTTGACGATATCGAAGACCCAGAGCAGGAAATGGTGCTGAGCTATCTCAATCCGGGTGAATTCTTTGGTGAGATGGGGCTATTTGGCGAAGAGCACCGTACGGCTAACCTTGTTACACGCACACCGTGCGAGTTTGGTCACATCAGCTATCAAGACTTCCACGCAATTCGGCAGCAGTTCCCGGATTTGCTGTATGCGCTGACAACCCAAATTGGGCAACGCCTAAAAAATACGACCCGCAAGCTTGCTGACCTGACGTTTATCGATGTCTACGGGCGTATTCACCGATCGCTCATCCAGCTCACCACATTACCGGAGGCCATGACCCATCCTGATGGGATGCAAATTCTGGTGACACGGTAAGAGCTGGGAAAACTGGTGGGCTGTTCTCGCGAGATGGCGGGAAGAGTACTAAAAATGCTCGAGGGCGACGGCTACATCACCGTAGCGGGAAAGACGATCGTCGTTCTTCGAGAGCCCGCCAACAGCACCGGTAGCAAAATCAACCAGTAGCGTCACTCACCATGGCTGATAGTGCGTCTCCGGGTGACGGCTGACGCATAAACGACTCTCCGATCAAAAACGTTGAAACACCGTGATCTAGCATCAGCTTCATATCGGCCGCTGTGTGCAACCCACTTTCGGTTACAACGGTAACGCCTGCAGGGACGTCCGATAACAGATCGAGCGTAGTCTGAAGGCTGGTATCAAACGTGTGTAAATCGCGGTTGTTGATACCAACCAGATCGAGATCAAGCGCCAACGCACTCTCGAGCTCCACACGATCGTGGACCTCCACCAATACGTCCAGTTGTGCCTCGCGCGCCTCGGAGTAGAGATCCACCAAATGCGCGTCGTCCAAGCAGGCAACTATCAGCAAAAGAGCGTCCGCGCCCAGCGCACGGGACTCCCAAATCTGATAGGGGTCCAAAGTGAAATCTTTGCGGATAGCGGGCAGCTGACAAGCCGCTCTCGCTGACTTCAAATAGTCGTCAGCGCCTTGGAAAAAATCAATGTCAGTAAGTACTGACAAACATGCAGCACCACCATTTTCATAGCTTTTAGCGATCTCAGCTGGATTAAAATCCTCGCGGATCACGCCCTTGCTCGGGCTTGCTTTCTTCACCTCAGCGATAACTGCCGGATGACCCGCGTTCACTTGGGCCCGGAGTGCCTCAATAAACCCACGTGGCGCTGGCTGATCGAGTGCTTGCTCTTTTAATGTTTCCAGCGTTCGGAGGGTCTTCCGCTCCCGAATTTCTTCGAGCTTACGGTCGCAAATTCGGCGCAGAACCGTTGGCGTATCGCTCAACATTAGGCGCCTCCAGCGGCCTGAGTTAGCTCAGCAAACGCCTCGAGGGTTTGTAGTGCCTTACCCGAATGCATGGCGTCCATTGCCAACGCAATACCGGCCTCGAGAGAGTCAGCTTGACCACCAACGTAGAGGCCCGCACCAGCGTTCATGGCAATGATCGAACGCGCTTTCACTGATCGATCGGACGTATCACCACCCAACGCTGCGTGGATCAGGGCAGCTGATTCATCGGCATCTTCAACACACAAGTCAGCCACTGAATCGTAAGCATGCCCGAGGGCTGCTGGGTCAATTTCGTAATGTGCCAGCTCGCCATTAGCAAGCTCACAGACCATGGTCTTTGCCGATACAGAAATCTCATCCAAACCATCAAGCCCATGAACCACCATCACATGTTCACTCCCCAAATCGCGCAGGGCAGAGGCCATAACATCACATAAGGCGGGTGAGAATACGCCGAGCACCTGTCGTCGTGCGCCGGCGGGATTAGTCAGCGGACCCAGGACATTGAATATGGTTCGCATCGCCAGTTGTTGTCGCGGACCAATAGCGTGCTTCATTGCACTGTGATGCATGGGGGCAAACATAAAGCCAACGCCAATCGACGCAATAGAGTCCGCGATCGCGACAGGACTTACAGAGAGATCAACACCCAGCGCGGAGAGCACATCAGAGGAGCCTGATGAACTCGAGACCGAACGGTTACCATGCTTGGCGATTCGACCACCTGCGCCTGCCACAACAAAGGTAGCAGCCGTCGATACGTTAAATAGGTTCGCACCATCGCCACCTGTGCCCGCCAGGTCGATCAATCCATCGGTATCGATATCGACAGGCGTCGCAAGCGATCGCATTACGCTAGCGGCACCCACGATTTCATCAATGGTCTCGCCCTTCATACGTAGAGCCACCAGCAGGCCTCCGATTTGGGCCTCCGTCGCTTCCCCCTGCATGACAGTGCGCATAACAGTTTCCATGTCAGCACGCGACAGGGACTGTCCGGCTACAACCTGCGCGATGGCTGCTTGAATATTCATTGCATTACCTCAGCTGGCTTGCTTCAGGAAGTTTTGCAGCATGGCGTGACCATGCTCTGTCAGAACCGACTCGGGGTGAAACTGCACACCCTCAACGCTGAGCTCGCGGTGGCGAAGACCCATGATCACATCGAGTTTACCGAAGTCGTCTAGTGTCCAGGCTGTTATCTCCAGACAACCGGGCAGCGTCGCAGGATCGACCACAAGCGAGTGATATCGCGTGGCCGTAAACGGCGATGGCAGCCCCTCGAAAACACCAGTGCCATTGTGGTGAACATCGCTTGTTTTGCCATGCATGACCTCAGGCGCCCTGACGATGTCGCCACCGTAGGCTGCGCCAATGCTTTGCATTCCTAAGCAGATACCAAAGATAGGAATCTCACCGGCGAATCGCTCGATCGACGCGATGGAAACGCCCGCTTCGGTTGGCGAGCAGGGTCCCGGCGACACACAGAGCAGCGCAGGCGCTGCAGAGGCAATCTCGTCCGTCGTAATTTCATCATTACGATGTACGGCAACGTCTGCCCCGAGTTCCCAGAAATATTGGACAACATTCCAAGTGAAGGAATCGTAGTTGTCGATCATTAAAACGTTAGGAGCAGTCATCTAATCAACTCGCCTCTACCATGGCTGCAGCTCGCAGGACCGCTCTGGCCTTGTTGAGCGTCTCTTCCCACTCGGATGCAGGTACTGAATCGGCAACGACACCCGCACCGGCTTGCACGACCAGGGTGCTGTCTTTAACCACGGCCGTTCGTATCGCGATCGCCGTGTCCATATCACCGGACCAAGTCAGATAACCCACAGCACCGCCGTATACACCGCGCTTTACGGGCTCTAGTTCATCAATAATTTCCATGGCACGGATCTTGGGTGCCCCGCTCAGCGTTCCCGCAGGCAGAGTCGCTCTTAACGAGTCAATAGCGGTTACTTCATCGCGAGACTCTCCGGTCACGTTCGATACGATGTGCATCACGTGCGAATATTTCTCGATGACCATCTTATCGGTTAGCTCCACGCTCCCGGGCGTCGCAACACGACCCAAATCGTTGCGTCCAAGATCGATCAACATTAGATGCTCAGCACGCTCCTTTTCATCACTGAGCAGCTTGTCCGCGAGCGCAGCATCCTCCGCTTCCGTTGCACCGCGTCGAATCGTACCTGCAATGGGGCGCACGGTAATTTGACCTCGTTCGGCGCGAACCAGAATCTCGGGTGAGCTACCGACGACATGAAAATCGTCAAGATCGAGGAAGAACAAATAAGGAGAAGGGTTTAAATGACGCAATGCGCGGTAAAGATTTAGCGGCTCTGCCTCAAACGGCAAGGTCATTCGCTGCGAGATGACGACCTGCATGACGTCGCCATCCAAAATATAGTCTTTTACTCGCGCAACCCAAGACTCAAATGTCGCTTGATCGGTCTCAAACGTCACTCTTGATTCGATGTCCGCTGTGTCTGTGGCCCCTAATTCAAAACGCGCCAATGATGGCATTGGCTCGGAAAGACGCGCTTCAAGCTCCGACAACCGATGGTTAGATCGCTCGAGGGCGTCTTCCTGCGACGTATCCGCACTGACGATCAAGGTCAACGTGCCCCGCAAGTTGTCAAAAACAATCACTTCCTCAGCAAGCATTAGCAAAATATCAGGTGTATTAAGCGTGTCCCGATTTGCCGTCTGTGCCAACTTTGGCTCGACGTACCGAACCGTGTCATAAGAAAAATAGCCAACCCATCCACCATGGAACACAGGTAGTGATTCAAGCGGCGCGCTATTGGTTGACTCGTGAAGTCGTTCGACTTCAGCGAGCGGATCATCGACCTCGTAGAGCTCGACAAGTTGATCATGCTTATAGCGGGAAATCTGTCTGCCAGATACGACAAATCGCTCTCGCGACGAGAGCCCTACAATGGAGTAGCGACTCCATTTCTCACCGCCCTCTACTGACTCGAAGAGAAAGGAATAAGGTTGATCAGACAGTTTGGTATACGTCGACAACGGTGTCTCGGTATCAGCCAGCAAGGTTCTCGTCACGGGAATGCGCGAGTAACCCTCAGCTGCCAGGGCATCAAACGCTGCTCGACTCAGGGTTTGGGTCATTTGATCTTGGCCAACTCGTCGCGCATCGATTGGATAACCGCCGCATAATCGGGCTTACCGAAAATAGCTGAACCTGCGACAAAGGTATCGGCGCCCGCTTCAGCAACCGCCGCAATGTTAGCCGGGCCCACACCACCATCGACCTCAAGGCGAATATTTAGGCCTGACTCATCGATGAGAGCGCGCGCCTCGCGCAACTTTTCGAGCGTCGATGGAATAAACGATTGGCCGCCGAACCCGGGATTAACTGACATCAACAAAATCATGTCGACCTTATCGAGCACATATTTGAGGGCATCGAGATTCGAGGCTGGATTAAATACCAAGCCAGACTTGCAACCCGCATTGCGAATGAGCTGCAAGGTCCGATCGACATGGGTCGACGCGTCAGGATGAAACGTAATGTAAGAAGCACCGGCATCGGCAAACATGCCTACCAGTGCATCTACTGGCTGCACCATCAAATGAACGTCAATCGGCACCGAAATACCGTAATCTCGGAGCGCGCTACAAACCATGGGTCCAATAGTTAAATTGGGTACGTAGTGGTTGTCCATCACGTCAAAATGAACAATATCTGCGCCCGCATCCAAGACTGCTTCAACGTCCTGCCCCAAGCGCGCAAAATCTGCCGCAAGGATTGACGGAGCAATTAAGTAATCACGCATGAGAAGTTCCATAGGTATAAAAGTGCGTAGTGTAAAGCGGGACGGCCCAAGCCACCAGCCAAGTCCCCTATCGAGCGTTACTACTCAGCCGACACTCAAGCTCTGATAAACGCTGCGGTGTTCCCACATCCGACCAAACTCCCGACCACAACTCACCCGATACCTGACCGGATACAATCGCACGATCAAACAACGGACGAAGTGGCGCAAAGTCGTGCTTCAGACCATCAAAGAGCCGATGACTCATGACTGACAATCCAGAAAAGGTTGCCTTGTCAGACTCACTAGTAACGACACGCGCATCACTGACTGCGAAGTCGCCGCTTGGATGATGTTCAGGGTTAGGAACCATGACCAGATGCGCCACGTCGTCGCCCAGCTCCACTTCTGTTAAACGGGCAAGCGGGTAGTCGGTGAAGACATCACCGTTCACGACCGCAAATGACTCTTCCTTGAGTAGCGCTAAAGCCTTCCGAATACCCCCTGCAGTTTCTAGGGGCGTCTCCTCGAGCGAAAGATGAATGCGACAGCCCCATTGCTGACCATCACCACAAAAAGCAACTACCTGATCGGAGAGGTAAGAGGCGTTGATAACCAAGTCGGTAAACCCAGCGCTCACCAAACCCTCAATGTGGCGCTCCAACAATGTTTTGCCCGCCACCTGAATAAGCGGTTTCGGCATTTTGTCGGTCAGAGGACGCATACGCCGACCCTCGCCTGCCGCTAGAATCATCGCGAATTTCATGACACGCCATACCAATCTCGGCGCTCTACTATTGGCATGACCGAACCTTCAAACCAGTCCCAGAACACGCCGATAGCTGGGTGAGTGTCGCGATATAAAAGACAGGCCTCTCGAATGTAAGCGATCACCGCAGGGATATCCCTCATATAACTGGGTTTATCGTCCCTCAACCAAAGGCGAGAAAAGACACCTAAGATTTTTACATGACGCTGTAAACCGATGAGGTCAAACCACATAATAAACTGTGACCAGGAGCCCTCATCCAGCTGACCCTCGCGCACCAAGCGCTCCCAATAATACTCAAGCCAAACTAACTGTTTCTCCCGCGGCCAAACCACATAGACATCTTTGAGCAGCGATACGGCGTCATAAGCCACTGGGCCTATAATGGCATCCTGAAAATCAATAACGGCTAATGACATATCTCCGACGGACACCATCAGGTTTCTACTGTGATAATCCCGATGCACCAATCCTTGCGGCTGATGATGCGCAGCGCCGATGACGCAGGCACTCATCTCCGCAAAAATCGAGAGCGCCTTCCTGTCTAAGGGCAAGCTCAGAGCCTTGGAAAAGAACCACTCTCGGCAGACGTCCAGCTCGCGCTGAAGCTCCTTTTGATCGTAATGCGGGAGCTCTGACTCCACCGCGCGAATGGCACGAATCACCGCCAAGGTATCCAAGGCCTCTTTATACAGCGCACCTACATCATTCTGCTCTAAGGCCAGGGAAAAGGTGGTATCACCCAAGTCCTCAAGTAAAAAGTAGCCTAAAGCCAGATTGGCCCGGGCCATGGATGGGACCCGCACTCCAGCGCCCTCTAAGGTGCGCTGTATCAGCACAAATCGCTCATTATTCTCGGTTGGCGGTGACACCATCAGCACTCGGGAGCCAGAAGCAGGGCCATAGACCCGATAGAATTTTCGGGGGCTCGCATCGCCGGCGATAAGCTGCAATGCCACATCCGCTGCATCACACTTTAGTATCTCGCCCAGCCAACTGCGTTGTTCTTGCCCGTCTGACACCTCAGCTTCTCCTTATATAGGCTGATTAACCCGCAGCATTGCCAAAAAAACCCGAGAACAACCAAGCCTTCAGCGCGTTACACTGTCGAAGACCATAATAACCTGAACCTTGCGCTGAAACGCTTGTGTACGAGCTTTTGAACTCCAAAAATCTCTCCAGACTGATGCAACGAATTATCGGTGCTGCGCTTCTAGTTGTGTCAATGTTGCCGCCGGCTCATGCTAACGATGCGATTGAGGAAGAGCGGATTCAGGCTAGGCTCAACTGGGTACCGCTTGCCCAGGTAAAGCCAGAGAATCGCGATGAACGCTGCTTGAAGTGCCGAGGCCAATACCAGGACCCATTGGCCAACGTTGATCGCTCAACGCCACCAAACCAATTAGATCTCGAAGTGAGTGCAGGCGACAGCGATATCACGGACGACACTCTGTATTTCTCGAATGATGTCACCGTGTCCCAGGGCTATCGAACCCTAAAAGCCCAAGAGGTCATCATAGACCGAGTCGAGCAAACAGTGTCTGCTCAAGGCCCCATCGAAGTTCGCGAGCCGGGGATCGTCATGTACGGCGATCAGATTACCTACGATAGCGTGAGCCAACGCGCATCGCTCAGCGACGCCGAATTTGTCATGTACGAGCAGCAGCTCTACGGTATTGCTGAGAGCGTGACACGCGATGCCAATGGGTCACTTGAAATTGAAGACGGTCAGCTCACTTTCTGTGCGCCCACAGATCCAAGCTGGCTAGTCACGGCCGAAACATTAAATGTCGACCCCAACACCAACACCGGTGAAGCCTGGAGCGCCCGTATTGATATCAAAGGCGTTCCTGTCGCCTATTTACCATGGGTGCAGTTTCCGCTGAATGATCGCCGCAAAACCGGCCTGCTCTTTCCTGACATCAGCAGCGATACGCGAGGCGGCCTCGATATAACGGTTCCGGTATATATGAACCTGGCGCCAAACTACGACGCTACCTACTCACCCCGCATTATCCAGGACCGCGGCCTCGTGCATCAGCTCAACACCCGATTCTTGGGCAAGCAAACCGGATTCTGGGATGTCTCGGGCACCTATTTACGAGATGACGATCTCAATGTATCTGGCGCGGACAACAACCGCTGGCTTCTAAATGTTCTGCAATCAAGCGATCCGTCGGCTCGCCTGCGTACGTCCATCGACTTCTCAAAGGTTAGCGATAATGAATACCTTCGAGACCTTGAAAACAACACCTTAAGCGCGCAGAGACAAACGGCGCTTCTGCAGAGGGCGAGGGTGGACTGGCTCGCAGACAATTGGCTTTTTGGTTTGGAAGCTCAGCAATTTCAGAGCATTGCTGAAGATCTGACCGACAATTACAAGCGGTTACCCGAGATCAGTGCGGTCTGGCGGGGCGATACTAAATTGGGTCCGCTCGAACCACTCCTGAAACTGCAGGCGGCTAACTTTGATACCGACCTCGACAAAGTCAAGGGTCAACGGGTTTATCACGAGTTGGGGTTTAACTTACCCATCACCCGCGACTACGGATTCTTAAATACCAGCTTGATTCACAGAAGCATCCAATATCGACTGCCAACGCCTGACACGGGTGAGACGCGTAGTGAGTCAGTATCCTCATGGCTGGGCAGGATCGAGGGCGGGTTGGAGTTCGAGCGAGATACCGAGCTCTTTGGTTTGTCGTTCACACAAACACTCGAACCGCGTGTTCAGTATCTTTATGCCGGGTACGATGATCATGCGGACATTCCCGATTTTGATAGTGCAGAGCTGACCTTCAGCTACCGGCAGCTATTCCGAAATACACGCTTCTCGGGCTACGACCGACTGGCGGATGGTAACCAGCTTTCGCTTGGCGTCACCTCACGCCTGATCGATACCGCGACGGGCAAAGAACGTGTGTCAGCGAGTTTTGGTCAGGTGATAAATTTCAAAGACCAACGCGTGCGCTTGAAGGAGAGCGACGCTGCCCTGACCGACGAAGGCTCGGCGCTCGCATTTGCTCTCAACGTGCGAACCAGTGAGCGCTGGAGTATTCATAGTAACCTCTTATTCGACAGCTATAAGGACAAACTCGACGCGGCCAATGTCCGCGTTGGATTCAGGCCAAAGAAGGATGCCATTGTAAATGTCGGCTACACGTTGCGAGAGCCACCGGCATCTTTTGCTGCGAGACCCGTTACCGAACAAGTGAATACATCAGCCTACATCCCCATCAATGACAACTGGAGCGCTTTTGGCGCACTGCGGTACTCTCTTGAGATCGGCAGCAGCGTGGAAGATATGATCGGTGTCGAGTACGATGGCTGCTGTTGGCGCGTGAGGTTGATTTATATGAGCTACCTCGACACGCTTCGGGACGTCGATGTGTTAATACCAGAACCGGAACTTACACGGGATCGAGCGTTCCAATTTCAGTTCGTTTTAAAGGGATTAGGCGGCTTCGGAGATCGAGTTGATAATCTCATGCAGGATATGATCAGAGGATTCAATGCTAAACGCTAAGCTCAAAGGGTGGGTTTTCGCTGCTCTTGCATCGTCAGTATCTTCGGTTGCATGGTCGCAGGTCGTCCAGCTCGATAGTGTCGTGGCCATAGTCGATGAAGACATTATTCTTGCGAGTGAGGTGCGCGAGCGAGTCGAGCAGGTGAAGGCGACTGCTGTCCAGCGCAACATGACACTTCCGGATGATGAAACCGTGGTGCAGGAAACGCTCGACCGATTAATCCTCGAGAGCATCCAACTGCAATTGGCCGATCGCTACGGTGTTCGCGTGCCCGACGCACAGCTCGATCAATCGATGGCGAGGATCGCTGCCCAAAACGGCCTCACCCTCGAGCAATTCCGGGATGCCCTGATTCAAAACGGTCAAAATTACGTCGAGATGCGTGAAGGCCTCCGCGATGAACTCGCGATTCAGCGCGTCCAGCAGGGCAGCGTGATGCGAGATATCAATATCACCGAGAAAGAAATTGATAACTTCATGGCGACGGAGGAAGGCATTGCGCTGACTGAACCGGAATACCGAGTAGTACAGGCGTTGCTACCGATTAAGCGATCCGATAGCGCTGAGCAGCGAACCGCCAAAGAAGACTTCGTCGATGGCGTGCTCGCCAACATTCTTGCCGGAGCAGACTTTTCCAAGGCAGTCAGTGTTCAAGAGCCCTATACCTTTAACGGCGGTGACCTTGGTTGGCGAAAACTCAGTGATATTCCCAGCATGTTTGCTAACATTCTTTCTAGTCTTGAGGCAGGCGACACTGGAAAGGTTCAGTCCAACTCAGGGCTACACCTTGTCCACTTGGCAGAGGCTCGTGGTTTAGAGCGCCTCGTCGAGCAAACCAATGTCCGTCATATCCTCGTCACGCCCAATGAGGTATTGGATGATGAAGCGGTGCGTAATTTTGTCCTTGGTCTAAAAGAGCGAGTCAACAGCGGAGAAGACTTTGCAGATCTCGCTAAAGAGCACTCGGACGACATCGGATCGGCCCAGGAAGGCGGCGAACTCGGATGGACCAATCCGGGTCAGATGGTTCCCGAATTTGAGGCCGCCATGGCAAGCGCCGAAATCGGCGTGGTGACAGAGCCGGTCCGCAGCGAATTCGGATGGCATATCCTCGAGGTCACAGGACGTCGCACCGAGAATTTCGCTGAGCAAGTCAGGCGCAACCAGATAGCAAACTACCTTCGTGAAGCGAAATACGAGGAAGAGCTGGAAAACTGGCTCAGAGAAATTCGCGACGAGGCGTTTGTCGACATCAAATAACGATGCAGTTGTTATGACGGAGTATGCCCGTCTAGTCATTACTCTGGGTGAGCCCGCAGGTATTGGGCCCGATGTTGTTCTCGGTGCCCTTCAATCGCCCTTTGATGCGCAAATTGCTGTCGTTGGCGATTTGCAGGTATTGGAGCAGCGAGCCATAGCGCTCGGCATGGACCTGCAATTCAGCATGTTATCACCCGACGCGCCACCGCCGCACATCCCCGGAAAAGTGAGTGTCTATCACATACCCTGCGCAAGCCCGGTCGAGCCTGGTCGGCTCAATGTGGCGAACGCCAGCCACGTCTTACAGACCTTACGGACATCGGTTCAATTACTAAAAGACAAGCGGTTTGACGCAGTCGTCACAGCACCCGTGCAGAAGTCCGTGATAAACGACAGCGGACTGAGCTTCACTGGCCACACCGAATTCTTCAGCGAGCAGTTTGGCTGCGAGGACGTGGTCATGTTGCTGGTGAATGATGGGCTGCGCGTGGCGCTTGCGACAACACACCTGCCCCTGCGAGAGGTTCCAGATGCAATCACTCGGCAATCCCTTCTAAGCAAGCTCGATATCATCCACAACGACCTAACGCGCCTTTACGGCATTACTCAGCCTCGCATTGCAATGTTGGGGCTCAACCCTCACGCGGGTGAAGGGGGGCATTTAGGACGCGAAGAGATAGAGACCATTACGCCGGCACACGAGGAAGCGCTGCGCCGCGGCATCGATGTGACTGCACCTATCCCGGCGGATACGGCTTTTACGTCCAAACAGGTACTCGATGCCGACGTTGTGTTGGCTATGTTTCATGACCAAGGGTTGCCAGTACTCAAAGCGCGAGGGTTTGGCTCGTCCGTCAACATTACGTTGGGGTTGCCCACGATTCGCACATCCGTTGACCACGGCACTGCCTTGGAGCTTGCGGCCACCGGTAAGGCCTCATCTGAGAGTATGAAAGCAGCGATAACCGAAGCGATCGCCTGCGCTCAAAACCAGAGCTTATAAACTAAGCGACAGAATTCGGCTTAGCATTGCCTCGTTTTCAAGGATAAGTCGATCCGCGATTCGCTTCAGGTTTTCAATATTAGTCTCGGAGGCGTCATCCATGTCGTCATTGGCTTCGTCAAGCGTCACCTGCAAACGGATATACCGATCACCTAAAAAAATACGCATTTGGTGATTAGCTGCCTTGGTGGCACCGTCGAACATACAGTCAAGCAGGGGCATCACCCAACCAGCCTGCCCCCAATCTTTTGCGCTTTCATACGGAATCGGTCTTACCAACTCGCCTGTCCCTAGTGAGACAACCATCAACGGTTCGTTAGGGTATAGCTTCAATGCTTCTGCGTATGCCGACACAACGGGTGAATTTACGAACACCCCACCGTCTATCAGCGCTCGATAATTTCCCTGAACATCAATAAGCGTGGGCTCGAAATAAGTAGGCGCTGCGCTGGTGGCGCGAGCGGCATCGCGACACCTGACCGTTTCATGGTCTGGATGCCAGCTCTTCAAAAAGAGCGTCCGTCTCTCTTCGATGTCGTAGGTGGTCACCATGGTCGAGCCTAAGGTATCCCCCAGTCGCGCATTGGAAAAGTATTTTCTCAGAGCTGCCTCGAGCGGCTTTGCTGAATAGAGCTCATCGAGTACACCCCCTGCGGAGCGAATATTCCGCCAAATAGTTCGCTCAAATATTTTATCGCCACTATTTTTAAAAAAATCTGCAAGATCGTGCGCTGAATATTTTGGCGCCCCCATTGCATCGGCCTGAGCGAGGCCCAGTGCGATAATGCCGCCCGACGACGTGCCCACACAAAGATCAAATAGCTCAGAGATGGGCTTACCCGACTCGCGTTCCAAGTGATCTAAGACAAGCGAAGGAATAATCCCTCGAATACCACCGCCATCAATAGATAAAACTTTTCGCATATTCCATTATTTAATTTATTCGCGTTATGCAAACTGTGTCTTATTTTTTTAACCATGAGTTTATTTTAAAACGCGATACTATTACACTACGCCGAAAGACATCTAAGGTTTCATTTGCATGAACGAAGCACTTGCTCTTCAATCTATTGCCAAATCAAAAGCTGCAGCAAACCGCGCAGTTAAATCGCTCGACATTCAACAAATTGAGCGAGCCCTTGCTAATTTATCAGCCGCTGCAGAAACAATTAAAGAGCGTGAATCAATACGCGCTCAACGAAAGAAGGAAGTGGCGGTAAAAAAACTAAAATCGATGATGGACGAGTTGGGAATATCCGCTGCGGATATTACTGGGTCATTGAAACCAAAAACTAACGGTAAGCGGGCGACCGGTCCGAAGAAGGGCAACAAGGTTGCACCCAAATATCAAATCACGTTGGACGGCGTGACTCACCAATGGACGGGGCGGGGTCGCACACCTGTCGTCTTCAGGTCGCACGTTGAAAACGGGGGCTCGCTCGACGACTGTCTCATCTAAGACATAGGCGCCCATGCCCAAGGCATCAAAACGCGGCGGCGCATCGCGGCCGAAAACGCATGCGCCCCGAAAGCGTTTTGGTCAGAACTTTTTAACCGATCAGGGTGTTATTTCCGCCATCGCCCGGGCTATTAATCCGCAAAAAGATGACAACGTCGTCGAAATTGGTCCCGGCCAAGGTGCGCTGACTGATGCGCTGTTTGAAAGTGGTTGTGCCATCAAGGCCATTGAAATAGATCGTGATTTGCAATCTCAATTGCGAGTCATGTTTTTTAATCGGGACTTCACACTGTTCAATTGCGATGCGCTTAAATTTGATTTCAACGAATTATCGGATGGTCATCACGATTTAAGAATTGTCGGAAACCTTCCTTATAATATTTCGACTCCGTTGATATTCAAGCTGCTCACGCATTTGCCTATCGTTCGTGACATGCACTTCATGCTGCAGAGAGAAGTGGTCGATAGATTAGCGGCGCGCCCCGGTAGTAAACACTGGGGAAGATTGAGCGTTATGACTCAGGTCGATTGTGATGTAGAGCATTTATTCGAAGTGCCACCAGAGGCTTTTTATCCGCAACCCAAAGTTCAGTCGGCGATCGTGCGGCTGACGCCCAAGATGACATCTCACCGTCGCGAGTGTTCTCGCGAGGAGCTTGGAAAACTCGTTCAATTAGCGTTTGCACAACGCCGAAAGACGCTGAGGAACAATCTTCGCGGTGTTATTGACGATGCCGTCATGCAGCAACTGGGGATTGACCCGACGTGCCGTGCGGAGACCCTGTCGCTAGATCAACTGATGGACTTGAGCCTCGAACTTCCCAAGGCGGCTATCTGATTCTCTGCCGCCCAGTTACACTCAGGGCGAGCCAAATCTAAACGAACAGGATTAAGCATGGCGACCTACGTGGTGGGCGACATTCAAGGGTGTTTTGATCAGTTCCGGTGTCTGCTGGAAAAGGTCAGTTTTAATCCTGACAAAGATGTGATTTGGAGTGTGGGCGATTTGGTCAACCGCGGACCCCGCAACCTTGCAACCTTACGCTGGTTTAAAGAGCGGCGTGACAATGCAGTGGTTGTCCTGGGTAATCACGACCTACACCTGATGGCTGTTTCAGCAGGCGCAAGAAAAATGAGTAACTCAGATAATTTTGATGACATTCTCGATGCGCCAGACCGAGAGACACTGATCGAATGGCTTCATCATCAGCCACTGATGCACAACGAGCATGATGTGACCCTGGTACACGCAGGCATCCCACCCATGTGGTCGGTTAGCGAAGCGCTTGATCGCGCGGCCGAAGTCGAGCAGGTCTTGCGAGGGCCTGATTGCATTCGATTCTTCAATGCCATGTATGGCAATGATCCAATCGTCTGGGACGATCAGCTCACGGGTATGACTCGGCTTCGGGTTATCACGAATTACCTCACCCGCATGCGCTATTGCACAAAGAAAGGAAAGTTGGACCTTATTAGCAATGGGCCAACGCCGACGGCTAATGCGCTCAAAGGAAAAAAAGTCGCGCCTTGGTTTAGCCACGAGGCTAGACGCACAAAAGACGATGTTGTGATTTTCGGTCACTGGGCGTCTATTGATGGCGTGACTGACTCACCCAACGTCATCGGACTCGATACCGGCTGTGTCTGGGGAAATCAAATGACACTCATGGCGCTCGAGACCCAGACCTTCTATCGGTGCAATTGCTAATGATGACCTTTGATCTGGCGCCAACAGCACGGATCTATAAGGTAGGCGGAGCAGTCAGAGACACCCTCTTGAACTACCCACACAACGAGACCGACTGGGTGGTCGTCGGTGCCACGCCTGAGGCGCTGCTGGCATCCGGATTCAAGCAGGTGGGCGCCGACTTTCCAGTTTTTCTCCATCCGAAAACCGGTGAAGAATTTGCGCTGGCGAGAACCGAGCGAAAATCAGGTCAGGGTTATCACGGATTTGTCGTTCATGCTGACCCCTCCGTGACGCTAGAAGAAGATCTACGTCGTCGCGACCTCACTATTAACGCCATGGCGTTGGATGAGCACGGTGATCTCATCGATCCTTATGGGGGGCGGCGTGACCTCGATGCAAAGGTATTGCGACACGTTTCCGCCAATTTCTCAGAGGATCCATTGAGAGTGCTGCGCACCTGCCGGTTTGCCGCACGCTACCACCACCTAGGCTTTACCGTGGCCGAGGAAACCCTGACGCTGATGCGGGATATTGTCACGGGCGGCGAGTTGTCAGCACTAGCTCCCGATCGAGTGTGGCGCGAGACAGAGAGAGCGCTTAACGAGAAAACGCCAAGGACCTATTTTTCGCTAATACGGACGCTTAGCGCGGACGGCATCATTTTCCCCTTTTTAATCACCGACGACTCGCTCGATGCGCTGGACTCAGTTGCTAATCTCGCACCAAACAGTCTTCACCGGTGGGCTGGGCTGGCATCATTTGGCGCTGCGATTAAGCAAGCAATGGCCCCAACGATCAACATCCCAAAACGCTATGAGCAATTGGCCGCGCGAGTTCGAGTTTATCGAGGCAAACCTCCACAAACCCCTGAGGATACGCTCGCATTTCTTGAGCATTTCGGCGCATTGAGGCAAGGATCGCAACTATCCGATGGGCTCGCTGTACTTGGCGCCATTGACGAAGCCTTCAACGAAACCCAGGTGACCCGCATTGAAAAAGGAAATCAGTTAGTGGCGAGTATTCGCGGCGAGCACTTTGTCCAGCAGGGACTGAAAGGGACTGAGATAAATACAGCCATGTCAGCAGAACGTCTACGTCAGTTGAACACGCTGCTTGATAACTAACCTTTATCGCTAAAGGCGACGGGCAAGTGTCAGCGATACACCGACGCATGAAGCGGCTGGAACGGCGCCCGGCTTATTGATATGCACGGTTACCTCACTCACCGGCCAACGGTCAAAAATCTCATCGATGATTGCCTTGGATAAGGCCTCGAGTAACTCGAATTGCGAGGCGGAGACGAACGACATCACTTGTTCGGATATTGCGGCGTAGTCGAGCGCGTGACACAGATCATCGGTTTGAGCAGCCAAACCGAAATCTGCTGTCAACTCCAAGTCGATTTCAAGGCGCTGCTTTACGGTCCGTTCCCAGTCATAGCAGCCAATAATTGTCTCGGGCTGCAATCCGCAAATCCTAACTACTCCGTTCATGCGGCCTCACCATTAACCGGTGGTAGCAGCTCAGTGATTGGCCAGCGCGCACGAACCGATGGCGACTCCGAATCACGCTCACCGCGAGCAATACGAAGCGCCCCTGCATAGGCGATCATGGCGCCGTTATCCGTGCACAGACTTGGGGCGGGATATATCACCTGCGCGCCATCTTTCCCCAGTGCTTCTGCAAGACGCTCACGCAATCGCCGGTTTGCACTGACGCCGCCTGCCATGACGAGAGTGGATACCCCCTCCTGCTTGAGCGCCCTTCTGCACTTAATGAGTAATGTATCCACAACCGCCTCCTCGAAGCAGCGGGCGACATCAGCCCTGGCTTGCTCATCGAGTGAGTCAGCATCCGATAGCTGCTTGATGCAGGTGCCTACATGAGTTTTTAATCCCGAAAAACTAAAGTCCAGCCCAGGGTGCTTCACCATGGGCCGGGGGAAATCGAAGCGATCCGGATCGCCTGTTTGAGCCAAGGCCGCCACCTGCGGGCCACCCGGATAGGGTAGGTCGAGCAATTTAGCCGTCTTGTCGAAGGCCTCCCCTGCAGCATCGTCAACAGACTCACCCAAGAGCCGATAATCTCCTAACGCATCTGCTCTAATCAGCTGCGTGTGACCACCTGACACTAGCAGCGCTACGAAGGGATAGTCGGGCGGCTCATCGGATAAAAGGGGTGCCATTAAATGCCCCTCCATGTGATGAACACCCAACGAGGGCACCCCCAATCCTGCGGCAATGGAACGAGCGACAGTTGCACCGACAATAAGTGCACCCAATAACCCGGGACCCGAAGTGTAAGCAACCGCATCGATATCAGCTTTATCAAGACACGCATCCGATAGAACGCGATCGATGAGCGGCAAGGTCTTTCGAATATGATCTCGAGACGCCAGCTCCGGCACCACGCCACCATACTCTGCGTGCACTGCCACTTGCGAATAGAGTGCCTCGGACAATAAACCCCGCTGAGTGTCATACAGTGCAACACCTGTCTCATCGCAACTGGTTTCTAAGCCCAAAACAACCAAAATTCAGTGACTCTCAAAAAATGCGGAAGTTAGCACGATGTTAGCCTTTGCAAAACGTCGCAGGCCTACCTATACTGCGCGCCCTTAAATTTGATGCGGCGACTACCCGCTCATCAGTAAACAACAGGATTAGTTTAATGCCTTCAGTAAAGGTAAAAGAAAACGAGCCCTTTGACGTTGCTTTACGACGATTCAAGCGGTCGTGCGAAAAAGCCGGTCTTCTGGCCGAAGTTCGCAAGCGCGAGCACTACGAAAAGCCGACCACAGTTCGCAAACGTGCCGCTGCTGCAGCTGTGAAGCGTCACCTCAAGAAAATGTCTCGGGAAAACCGGAAGCGTCAGCGTTTGTACTAAGACCCTACCGACTAGCGAGATGACTGGTTCCGAAAATTTAGTCGCCCGAATCAAGGCCTCAATGAAAGAGGCCATGAGGGCACGCGCAAAAGAGCGTCTCGCCACCATCCGGCTGGTTCAGGCCGAATTCAAACGCGTTGAAGTTGACGAGCGAATCGAAATCGATGACGCAAGAGCGCTTGCGATCATGGATAAGATGGTCAAGCAGCGTCGGGATTCCATTAGCCAGTTTGAGAGCGCAGGCCGTGACGAATTAGCCGCTATTGAGCGAGCCGAAATCAACGTCATTCAAGAATTCCTCCCACAGCAACTCAGCGAAGATGAAATCCTCGCTATCATCGACGATGCGCTAAGCGGTATTGATGCGACAGGCATGGCTGCTATGGGACCGCTAATGAGTATCATCAAGCCCAAATTGCAGGGTCGCGCCGACATGGGTGCCGTATCCAAGCTAGTTAAGGCTAAACTGACGTCTTAACCACCGGCTAAGGTCATCCAACATGGCCCGACTTCCACAGGCATTTATCGACCAAGTCCTTGACCGGACCGATATCGTTGATGTGGTTGATCGCCGGGTAAAGCTAAAAAAGGCAGGTAAGAACTACTCAGCCTGCTGCCCATTCCATCAGGAAAAAACACCCTCCTTTTCTGTTAATCCCGAAAAGCAGTTCTACTACTGCTTTGGTTGCGGAGCAGGTGGCAACGCGCTGGGCTTCGTAATGGATTACGAGCGGATGGAGTTTCGCGAGGCCATTGAGTCCCTCGCACAAGCAGCCGGCATGGAGCTGCCAGCAGCAGAAGCTGACGCTACTACTCACATAGATCATAAAAAACCCCTTTATGAGTCCATGGAGAACGCGACGCGATTGTATGAGTCGCTTCTGCGGAAGCATCCCACTCGGGTGCGTGTTGTCGACTACCTGAAACAACGCGGTTTATCAGGTGAGATAGCCCGAGACTTTCGACTGGGCTTTGCGCCTGAAGGGTGGGATAACCTCATGGCCACCCTGTCGTCGGAAGAAGATATTGAGCATGCACTAACGGCAGGGCTGTTGATTGAAAATGACTCGGGACGAAAATATGATCGTTTCAGAGATCGCGTTATTTTCCCGATCATAAATCAACGCGGCAAAGTCATTGCCATGGGTGGCCGAGTACTGGGAGATGGAAAACCCAAGTACCTCAATTCGCCCGAGACGCCGCTGTTTTCAAAATCGCATGAGCTTTACGGTCTCCACCATATCCGCAAATTTGCGAAGAACCTCTCGCGCATTGTGGTCGTGGAAGGCTACATGGATGTTATTGCGCTAGCGCAATTTGGCATCCATTACGCCGTAGCGACATTGGGAACGTCAGTGGGCAAGCCGCATTTAGAAATGCTTTTCCGGCGCGTAGATCAAGTCGTATTTTGCTTCGATGGTGACGAAGCGGGCAGGAAAGCCGCGTTCAGAGGTATGGAAGCCGCCTTACCCATGATGGAAGACGGCCGCCAAGTGAAATTCCTCTTCCTCCCAGAGGGCGAGGATCCGGACAGTGTAGTGCGCAACAAAGGCTCCCAGCACCTTGAGCATTTATTCGATAACGCTGATCCTCTGGAGACTTTCCTATTCGATCAAATGGCACAGGGAATCGATCTCGAAACCATGGATGGCAAAGCGCGGCTGTCAAAATTGGTAGCGCCCTACATCAACCTCATTCCTGATGGGGTGTTTAAAACGCTCTTATTCAAGGCACTCGCGACTCGCACGGATATGGATGTCGAGAGCTTGCGGCGATTGAGAGAAATCGAAAAGCCCGTGACAGCAGACTGCTACTCCGCTCCCGGAACAGAGTCCGGCGAGATGCAAAGCGAAGCTGACCCGCCCTTTGATTATCCTGAGGGATATGAGCCGCTCCCCGACAGTGAAGATCACTATGGGGCCCCGGCGCAGATGGAGCCTCACGGTACCGTCCTCTTGCGAGCGCTGGGCTTACTCGTCCTGAAGCCATCCTCTGCAAGCACGGTAACGGATGAACTGCTTCCTGAGCAAGGCGGGATGCTGAGTAACTTGCTTCGTGATGTTGTAAGACAGGTACGTGAAACCCCTGAGCTCAGCACAGCCGCCCTACTCGGCTACTGGATGGGTACAGATGAAGGCGAACTGCTGAGTGAGGCCGTTGCGAAAGAGGTCATCGATGATGAACAGCACATTAGCGAACACCTGATGGCGATCCTAAATAAGCTTTCGAGAGATCGGCATGTCACTCTTTTGCGTAAACGCGCTGAAACATTGAAATCTGTGGCCTACACTGACTTGAGCAACGAGCAAAAGCGCGAGCTCGTAACATTGACGACTGAGATAAGACAACTCTCTGGACGAAATTAACGCGCTGATCGTTCAGGGCGCGGTAATACTGATAAAAATTGAATAAAACATTCAAAGTCCAAGTTTTGACATGGCTTATTGCACCTGCGACCGCTATTATTGCGGGCTTATTTTTTTTCGACCCCTTTTTCTCCGGACCGATACATGTCTGATTCGCTACAACAACAATCTCGCCTTAAGCAACTGATTGCAAAAGGCAAAGAGCAAGGCTACCTAACTTACGCCGAGGTGAATGATCACCTTCCTCAGGATATTTCAGAGCCGGACCAAGTCGAAGACATCATTCAGATGATCAATGACATGGGTATTCAGGTGTTCGAACAGGCGCCTGATGCCGATGAACTGTTGTTAACCGAGGGCGATCGCTCCGCTGATGAAATTGCGGCTGCTGAGGCTGCCGCGGCACTGGCGGCCGTTGAGAACGAGGCGGGAAGAACGACCGATCCTGTGCGCATGTACATGCGAGAAATGGGCTCGGTTGAGCTCCTAACGCGTGAAGGCGAAATCGTTATTGCCAAGCGTATCGAGGAAGGCATTCGTGAACTGATGGCTGCCTTGGCCTTCTACCCGTGCATTGCTCGCAAACTTTGCGATGAGTACGACCTGGTTGCCAAAGAAGAGCGCAAACTGGCCGACATCCTGGTGGGTTATCTGGACCCAGCTGATCACGTGCCCTCAGCACAGGAAATTGCGGAGCAGAACGCGAACAATAACAGCGATGATTCTGAAGAATCAGCAGATACAGGGCCCGATCCTGTTGCAGCTAAAAAGCGTTTCACGGCATTGAAGCGTCAGTGCACGAAGACGGAAAAGACGCTGGAAGAAAAAGGCTACGACAGCAAAGAAGCTCAGAAAGAGATGGCCAAGCTGGGGGAACTCTTTAAGTTCTTCAAGTTGACACCGCGTGTATTTGATCCGCTGGTTGAAACACCCAGAGCCGTACTGGCTGTCGTTCGAGAGTCAGAGCGGGAACTCACGCGAATTGTGGTGCGCGAATGCCGCATGGATCGGAAAGATTTCATCAAGAGCTTCCAGGGGTCAGAGAGCAACCTCGATTGGATCGACGGTGCGACGAAAAAGGCAGACGTCGCCGAGCGCTTAGCAAATTATCGAGAAGACATTGTCCGACTGCAGAAACGCATTGGCATCATTGAGGACGAAGTAGGCCTATCCACGCTCGAGATCAAAGAAATTAACCGTCGCATGAGCATGGGCGAAGCGCGTGCGCGGCGGGCGAAGAAGGAAATGGTAGAAGCAAACCTTCGACTGGTTATCTCTATTGCAAAGAAATACACCAACCGCGGTCTCCAGTTCCTGGATCTCATCCAAGAGGGCAATATTGGTCTGATGAAGGCGGTTGATAAGTTTGAATATCGACGCGGCTACAAATTCTCTACCTACGCGACGTGGTGGATTCGTCAGGCGATCACTCGATCGATTGCCGACCAGGCGCGCACCATTCGAATTCCTGTGCACATGATCGAAACGATCAACAAACTCAATCGAATCTCTCGTCAGATGTTGCAAGAGATGGGTCGTGAGCCTACGCCTGAAGAGCTAGGTGAGCGCATGGACATGCCGGAAGACAAAGTACGTAAGGTCCTGAAAATCGCTAAAGAGCCTATCTCTATGGAGACGCCCATTGGCGATGATGAAGATTCGCATCTTGGCGATTTCATTGAGGACGTCACGATCGCAAGTCCCGTTGATGCCGCCACCGACGAAGGCCTGACCGAAGCGACTCGTGAAGTCCTAGGCGGTCTGACTGCCCGTGAGGCCAAAGTGCTCCGTATGCGGTTCGGCATAGACATGAATACGGACCACACTCTTGAGGAAGTCGGTAAGCAGTTTGACGTGACTCGTGAGCGTATTCGTCAGATTGAAGCCAAGGCGCTGCGAAAACTTCGCCACCCGACTCGGTCTGATTACCTGAGAAGCTTCCTCGACGACTAAGTCGGTTGAACGACGGGTTATTCTAAAGCGCTATTGATACAGACGAATTCCGTAGGCGCGCCTCAACTCGTCCAGTGGCGTATTCATCATGTCCTCGGTGACGTCTGAGTGCGGCCACTTAGCCGACATACTTCGGACGCGACGAACCCAGATCCAGAAGAACAAAGGCAGGTAATACGTCAGCAAAAGCGTATAGGTCTTCACTCGTCCGCCCATTAACTGAATACCTTCCTCGTTCAGCATCTGCACGTCTGGATCCATTGCGTAGGCCTTTAGCTCGTCACGGTCGATAGTCGTGCCAAAAAGAATCCATGGCTTCAAAAGAATCTCCCCCTGAAGCGACGTATCGCAACCAAACAGGACATGAGTGAGATCGTGATCAACGAACATCTTACCTTTGCGTTGCGAGACCACAGCCACTTCTGGCGCGTGCCGATACAATTCTTCAAGGCCATCGCGCAGGGTTAAACGACAATTTTGTTGCATGAACTGCATACCGCCCCCCGTCTTTTTGCTTTCAGCCTAGCGCGTTTGATTGCGCTCTGCACCCTCGCAAAGCCTGCATCCTCGCAAAGCCTGCACCTTACAGAAAAGGTACACTTGAGATGGCATGCAGTGGCAGAGAGACGGCTGACTTATTTGAGGCTGCCCTTGGATCAACTCAGTATTGCGCGCGCGTTTTCTATGGAGAGCTTTTTCTAAACAAAGCTTTTTCCGTAAAGAGCGCCGTTTATACTTTTAGACTAAAGCCAAGGTATAAGAAGCTGGCACATGAAATTAAGCCACAAGCTCACCGCACTACTCCTAGCTATCAGCGTATTATCTGCGTCTGCATTAGCTGATGATGCATACCAGACACATTGCGCTTCGTGCCATGGCGCATTAGGCGCCGGCAACCTGTCATTAGGCGCGCCGAACTTAACGCTGTTTTCCAATGCGTACCTAGAGCGGCAGTTGCGGGGATTCCAGAAGGGATGGCGAGATACAACTGACCCCTACACTCAGACGATGAGCGCAGCAGTCGGTGCTTTGGATGCGGGTGAAGTCGCTGAGGCATTACTCGCGATTGATCGGCTCCCTGATTCACGAGAAATTTCGGTGGCCAAACCTGCAGCAGGCGACACGGATCGCGGTGCAGACTTGTACACTGCCTACTGTGGTGCCTGTCATGGAACAAATGCAGGTGGTAATGACGCATTAGGTGCACCCAGTTTGTTGGGGCTCGATGCCCACTACTTGGCACGTCAGTACCGTCATTTTAGTGAGGGCCGGCGTGGCTTCCATGTCGATGATCGCTATGGGAAGCAGATGAACCGGCTGTCGCGCTCGCTCAAAGATCCATCCCTCATCGATGATGTCAGTGTTTATGTGGCACAGCTGTCTCAGTAAATTTTTACTGAATGGCCCGAGAGCGAGAGCGCTCGGGCTCTGCACTTTTTTTCTTTGGCTGTCTCAGTCACTAACGGCAGACGAACATCACCATTCATTTGAGCTCGCCACTATGTGCCCCGCCGGTTTCAAACTTATCGAGGAGCGTCGTTGCGAGTTAAATAGCTTGTACGATAATTATCGTTCTCCACACGATAGTGGTGTGGGCGGTCCTCGAGCAGGCCTACCCAAGATTCGCGATGGTTTCTCACCACAGGTCATTGATCTCGGCCGTTATCTCTTCTTCGACCCCCTGCTTTCGGCAGATAACAGCATTGCCTGCTCGAGCTGCCATGACCCCGATTATGGCTTCGCAGACGGACTTGGACGGGCGAGGGGAATTAACAAGGCCGTGCTCGACCGCTCTGCGCCCAGTTTGTGGAACATTGGCTTTTTCGACACGCTACTTTGGGATGGCAGTAAATCCTCGCTTGAAGAGCAATTGATTGGTCCTCTCTATGCTGACAATGAAATGGGGAATCGCCCCGACCAGCTGATTACTGACCTGCGATCTAATGCAATCTACCGAGACCTATTCACGGTCGCTTTTGGGCCAGGCGAGATACAACTCGATCAGGTGTACACGGCCATAACCGCATTTGAATCGTCGCTCCTCTCGCTCAACAGCCGATACGATTTTTACGCGCACGGCCTTCAAGCCGCGCTATCACCCAGTGAACTCGAGGGACTCAACGTGTTTCGGTCATTCGTTTCTCGCTGTGGTGAATGCCATACACCACCCCTGTTTAGTAATCAGGAGATTGCCATCATCGGCGTGCCTGAACCTGAGGGGCGGCCCTTTGATCCGGGTGCTGGAGCAACCTCTGGCATCCCCAATCAGCGCGGAGGGTTTAGGGTTCCGAGCTTACGCAACATTGCAAAAACGGCACCCTATATGCATCAAGGCAATTTCGAGTCACTCAGGGATACCGTTGCGTTTTATAACGGTGGGCGAGGCCATGGAGTCCCTGAAGACGAGAATTTACTGATTCACTGGCACATTTGGGACCCTGACTTACGCGAGGAAGAACTCGACAGACTCGTCGATTTCCTCCACGCTCTGACGGATGAAGGCTTTATGCCCGAAATACCTAAGCGCCTGCCCTCTGGGTTACCTCCGGGCCGCGCAATGAACAGGAATAACCTGACATCGAGGTAAGAATAATGATTAGAAAAACCATTTTTAGGGGGCTGTGGCTTTGCTGCTTCGCTTTTAGCAGTCTGGCGATCGGTGCGGTTCATGAAGTGAAAGACGGCCAATCTATCCAGGCGGCCGTGGCCAAGGCAAAGGCCGGTGACACAATCAAAGTTTTCCCCGGCACTTACCACGAGACTATCTATGTCGATAAAGATGACATCTCACTCATCGGCATTGTGGAAAATGGCCAATGGCCTAACCTCGATGGTGAAAAAATATTGAACGACGCCATTTTGTATTCAGGGAATGGTTTCAGTGTCGAGTGGTTCAAGATCACGAAGTACAAGGGCAATGCCATCATGGGGCAGTCGGGGAATAACTTCTCGATCCGCAACAACTGGGTCATTGATACTGGTCTGTATGGCATCTTTCCAGAATTCGGTCACAACGGGCTCATCGAAAACAATATTCTGAGCGGGATCGAGGATGCTGCCATCTACGTCGGCATGTCTGATTACATCGACGTTCGAAATAATCAGGTATTCGATAACGTTGCGGGCATCGAAGTAGAAAACAGCCGGCACGTATTGGTCGAAGGCAACGTGGCACGAAACAACACTGGTGGTATCTTGGTATTTATTACGCCGGGGCTGCCCATCAAGTCGTCTTACGACGCCATTGTTCGACGTAACTTCATCACCAATAACAATACACCCAACTTCGCCATCCCCGGTTCGCTGGTGGCAGGTATCCCATCGGGAACGGGCATTTTGGTGATGTCTGGCGATAAAGTCGTTATCGAAGACAACATCATCACTGGCAATAACACAGGCGGGATTATCATAACGAGCGGCGACTTTGTGACAGAAGTGGCCAGCGACAAGGATTCAGACCCCCACTCCGATCAGGTCAAAATACGCAACAACATCATGTTTGATAACGGGAATGACCCTGATGGTGAAATGAAACTACTGATGCTGAGCAAGTTCAGCACCAAAGGCCCTGACATCCTGGCCTATCAAAGTGCCACCGAGAAAGAGCGTGGAAGTTGCAT
Organism: Halieaceae bacterium; assembly: GCA_902613175.1. GTDB lineage: Bacteria > Pseudomonadota > Gammaproteobacteria > Pseudomonadales > Halieaceae > Luminiphilus. Next base: position 39,527 of record CACMGJ010000004.1, read on the forward strand.
CTCCAGGCGCGAGGCCTACCGATCTTACGGGCTTGAGGAATGGGCCGACTGCGATGCGCCGACTGTGCGAGCAGCCGATGCGGTTGCCTCTGCCTCTGATATTGGTACGACACGACAGCTCACCACAAAAATGCTTGAGGCGCCGGCTGATCCCAGAATCATCACCGCCGATGCCGGCGGCGCCGAAGTGGTATACAACGGGATTTGTGCGGGCTGCCATGCCTATAACGTGCGACTGATCGGACCACCCGCCCTTGTGATTCAAGCGCAGTACGGTGACGACGCACAGGCGATCGCCGACTATGTAGCTGAGCCTGTGCGACGACGGCCCGACTTCCCGAACATGCCGCCTCAAGGGCATATCTCAGAAGAGATGAGGTTACTGGTGGCCGAGTACATGCTGGGGCTGGACGGGTGAATTTAATCGCGGTGCAAGATGAGACACCGCACCGAAAACTCTGCACCGATTGTGGTGTCAGTCGAACGGATGATCCGGGTCGCTGCGGATACGCCTGCCAATTTATCAATCCCGACTACCCTCAATTAGAACAGAGGATCCATGGCCGTCTCCGTGGTACCGAGGGCGACATTGAGCCCTTTTTTGGTGTCATCGAGGAGATGCATCAAGCAGCCCTGAAGCCTGCGCGCCAGGGTGCACAGTGGACGGGCATAACAACACGCCTTGGAGAAGCACTGTTGGCCTCGGGTGAGGTAACCGCGGTTCTTTGCGTCGGCCCCGACCCAGAAGACAAATGGCGCCCCGTACCCCGACTCATTACTGCCACGGAGGACATGGCGACGTGCCGAGGCATGCGGATGGGCTATGCACCGCTTTTGGAACTGTTGGAACCAGCGATTGCAGCTGGTCACAAACGGCTCGCGGTCATTGGCATACCCTGCCAGATATATGCGCTTCGAGCCCTTGAATCGGAGCTAGCCCTCGAGCATTTGGTGGTCATTGGTACACCCTGCTCAGATAACACCACGACGGAGAATTTTCACGAATTCCTCTCGCTGCTCGATGATGATCCCGAGCAGATTAACTACCTAGAATTTATGCCGGACTTTCACGTGGAACTCCGGTATGAAACCGGCTCAAAGCGACGCATACCGTTCCTGCAACTTCCTATTGCCGACTTACGCGATGACTTCTTCCCCTTAACCTGCCGTACCTGTGTCGATTACGTGAACACGCTGTCAGACATTACTGTGGGCTACATGGGCGGACGTGGCGAGCAGTGGCTACTCGTCCGAAATCAGCGCGGCAAGGCAGTGCTGGAGCATATCCAGTCAGAGTTATCCCTGACGTCACCGACATCGTCTGGAAAACGGTACTCGGCCGTCAAAGGCTTCATAGAGAATACGCGCAAAGCCACAGGCGGCTTGCCTCTGCGAAAGATGCCACAGTGGCTGCGCCCCATTGCGGGGAAAATCATGCCACTCACCGGCCCGAAAGGTCTTGAATTCGCGAGGACCCGACTTGAGATGAAGGCCGCGGAATCGATCCTACATTTGCGACGTGCAGCGCCGAAGCGCTTGCGCACCATGATCCCTGAGCACGTTTGGAAACTTGCCGAGCCCTACGGCATCACCGCTCAAGAAGACGAACGCTGATCCATCCCTCCCAGGACCCTGTAAAAACAGCTCCTACCTCTTAAGGAGTCCATCGTGGAAGGACACACAGTTGCCTACTCTCAGAGCACCATTATCGAACTGATGGTGCCCAGCTACGCCAACTTTGGCGGCAAGGTCCACGGTGGCACACTGATGTCCTTAATGGACAAAGTAGCTTATGTCTGTGCCAGTAAGCATGCGGGCAACTATTGCGTGACCGTATCGGTGGATAACGTGGAATTCCTCCAGCCTGTCGAGGTTGGAGAGGTCATCAAGCTCATGGGATCCGTCAACTATGTAGGCCGCAAGTCGCTCGTGGTAGGTATCAAAGTGGTGGCGGAAAACCTGCAGGCAGGAATCAGTAAGCACACTAATACCTGCTACTTCACCATGGTTGCCAAAAGCGCCGATGGCAATACGGCTGAGGTGCCACCCCTCATTTTAAAATCTCACGATGACGTGCGCCGGTTCTTAAGTGCATTGCAACGCAAGCGTCTCCGGATGCAGGACAACGAGTTTATGGACAAATACCGGCAAGACTTCGTTTATGATACGGCGTCGGAGGAGCTGTTACATGACCAGCGCTGCCACGTACTGCTTGACGCAAAAAAATAAATAAACTCGGAGTAAGCCAATGCTAAACCAGCCCCTGACACTGCCCTGCGGCGCGGTGGTACCTAATCGTATGTGCAAAGCCGCTATGACGGAGGGTCTAGCGCATCCCGATGGGACCGCATCAGCAGAATTAGAGCGGCTTTACGGTATTTGGAGTGATGGCGGCTCCGGCATCCTGCTATCCGGCAATATTCAGTTCGACGGTGATCACCTCGAAAGACCAGGGAATGTGATTGTCGGCAGCGCACTATCCGCTGATGCGTTCGCGGCACTGCAGAGAATGGCAGCCGCTGGCACACGTAACGGCAATCATTTGTGGGCTCAAATAAGCCATGCCGGCAGGCAAACGCAAAAAATCGTCAATCCAGCGCCTAAGGCCCCGTCTGCTGTTCGATTGCGTTTGCCGCAGAGTCAGTTTGGAGACCCCGTTGCACTGACCGCGGAAGAGATCGAATCGGTTGTTGAGCGCTTCGTACGTTGCGCGGTCACCTGCAAAGAAGCGGGCTTTACCGGGGTGCAGTTTCACTCGGCACACGGCTACCTACTCTCTCAGTTCTTGAGCCCACTAACGAATCAACGTGAAGATGAGTGGGGAGGCACATTGGAAAAGCGCGCTCGAGCCCTCATTGCGATCGTGACTAAAGCACGGGAGGCACTCGGGGCCGACTTTCCCATTTCGGTGAAACTTAATAGCGCAGACTTTCAGAAAGGTGGTTTTGATTTTGATGACTCCTTAACGGTGGCCAAGTGGCTAGCGGATTCAGGCGTTGATTTACTGGAAATTTCCGGTGGCACCTACGAGCAGCCACGATTGCTGAATCTAGATGGTGTCGAGCCTATCGAAGAGCAGTCACTTGCCAGAAGCACACTGGCACGAGAGGCCTATTTTGTTGATTTTGCGAAGGCCATGCGTGAAGAGCTCTCCATACCCATCATGGTGACAGGTGGTCTTCGTCGCAGAGAAGTCATGAATCATGTGTTAGAGACAGGCGGTGCCGATATGATTGGCTTGGGCCGCCCTTTATGTATTGATGCGGACGGTCCGAACCGATTGCTGAACGGAGAAGACGAGCTCGCTCGCTACGAGGATAATCTCTCCTTACTTCCCGACTGGCTCATGTGGCTGACGAGGTTCAATGCAGTAAGGACCATAAATTCCTTTGCGACGCAGTTTTGGTTCTACGAGCAGATAGCCAATATCGGCCGAACAGGCGCTACAGACCCGACGCTCACTGTCTTCTCCGCAACGATGGCGCAGCAAAAAGCCGCTTCAGCCTGGATGACGGCTAGAAGGGGTGGGTAGGGAAGTTCCGTGCAGAGAACAGCTGCCCTTATTAGGGCTGAAGCGACAGGGTAAACACTTCAGCGCGCAGCTTTGAGCTCAGCCTCTGTGGGCCATGAATCCTCTTCGCCGACCTAAATCAATCGGTCGTTCAGAAAGAAGAACCAGGTAACAGCCCGCTCGGTACCGGTAAAGTCGTTACGCCGCTCCGCTCCCGTTGCCGCACAAGAGTAATAGGCGTAGGCCACCTCATAGGCGACCAATGTTCCGAAGTCGCCTTTATTGGCTCCTCGAGAAATACGCTGGGGAAATAGGCTTTGAAACTCATCAAATGACATGCCGAGAGTAACTTGCTTTATCTGTCGCTCGTACACCTCGCGATCAAGGTCAAACTCGTTGACCGCACACGACGACGCGAGGCCCAAGCTGGCGATGACAAATACCAAAAGACGTTTCCCGAACTGTTTCATTATTACCTGCTTACAGGTTGCTCAAAAACACTTCGGCGATCGCTATCATTATGTGGCATCGATACGAAAGGGAATTTGGGAGAAAGTGGAACGCAAGTAAAGTCCGCCCCCCACTTTTTCAGTTTTCGCCGTGGTACACTCGCCGCCCGCAAATCAGTTGCGTTTTTAGGGCCCATAGCTCAGTTGGTTAGAGCAGTCGACTCATAATCGATTGGTCGTAGGTTCAAGTCCTACTGGGCCCACCACTTCACTTCGCTTGTGATGGACCGCATCAGACTATTCCAGCCCTCGTGAGACGCTCGAGCTGTTGGCTGGTGCATCGTGATGCCCTCACTCTCGGATTTGTGTCAGTATGCCGATCATTAATAGGTATTTAAAACTGATTTGAAGAGACATTCCGCAACGATGAACAACACGATTGGCATGAGCACTTCTCGCTGGTTAAAGCGCCACCTAGTATCCATAACAGCGATAGGAATCACATCCTTCATGATGATCTTTAACGGCCCAGCCTTGGCATCGGAATCCGACAACATCGAGAGCGTGATGAGCACGGAGGAACGCCTGAAATCGGGCGTGGACACGCTCACCGCCGAGCAACGGCAGTTCCTTAATAACTGGTTAAAGGAGAACTACGGCCGCCACACTGAAAGTGCTGTCGCCAGAACTACAGCGGATAAGCCGAGTGAATCGACAGAACAGCCAGCGAAATTGAAGGCAACGCCCGAGGCCATCGAGGCCGAGGTCGATCGTCGCGTGGCCGCGAAGCTTGCAGATGAACGCGAAAGTGAAAAAGCAAAACAGTCTGATTCGGTCTTTGAGGCAAGGTTGACTGGCGACTTTACGGGGTGGACCGGCAAAACCATTTTCAAGCTCGACAACGGGCAGGTTTGGCGACAGCGATCCTCAGCGAATTATCGCCACCGTGGTAGCGATAGGCGCGTCACATTCAAAAAGAACTGGATGGGTGGCTGGGAGATGACTGTGGTGTCAAGCCGCAAAACTGTTCTTGTCAGAAAGGTTCAATAGTCGAACACCCACAGCGGCGCCCAGTGAAACAGGCAGCCCCTACCTATGCGGCACTATGTCAAAGGCAACCGTAATTCTCGACTGCGATGACTCGAACGGAACCGTGCCGTGCCACATATATGAGGGAAAGAGCACCAGCTTCCCAACCTCTGGCTTCAATGTTCGGACTGAGGGGAGATTGAGGCCCAACTTATCTTCAGGCGCGCCAAATTGAATGTAGCCGGCATCGTCTGTAGCACCTGCAACCTCATCTGGAACCGCGATGTAAAGTGCAGAGCTAATCCAGCCTTTGGGGTGAACGTGGTTCGTGTGATAACCCTGAGCTCTCAGTCGCACGGACCAAGCGCCGGAAAAAAGAACGTCACTGGCAGATGTTCCCTGCACATTTCGGCCCCAGAAAGGATGTCGTGGATCACTGGGAAAACGACTGATCGCATCGACAACGGCCAATCGTATTTGTTGCTCCAAGCTTTTCACCAGCGGCTCTGCGATGCGAAATAAAAAGCCATTCGTTTGTGTGCCCCCACGAACGCTCTGATCTATGGGATGTGCTTGAGTATGGTGCAGCGTTTCCAGCACCTCGGCCACCTCACCAAAGTAAGAGGCCGCACTACCATAGCCACTCGGTACCGGCACCTGCACGTCAAAGACCATGCGTTCATAATCAACCAGCGCCGCTTCGCGTGGGTCATTCATCATGCGCAGTGCGGAGCACCTAAACGCAAGCGCCAATTGGTCCTGCGGGTCAATTTTTAGAGCGTCTACCAGCAGGGATTCGGCACGATCTGGCTCACGAATTTTTAGGAGCTGTAATGCAAAATCAAATTTAACCTGTATCTCAGACGGATAGAGTGAAAGTAACCTTTCATAAGAAGACACCATGTCGTCATGCTTACCCTCATCGGCCAGCCCAATCGCCTTGAGGCTCTGCAGACCCAGAGTCGATGGGCATCCAGAAGCCAACGCCTCGGCCAACAATGCACGCTGATCATCCTTGCGGTCGAGAAACTTCAAAAACCCAATTGCTGTCTCCCAAAGTGATGGATTTGTCCGATGCTTTCGAGCCGCAATGATCAAATCTTCTACGGGGTCGCCAGGCGAGTTGCTTTCAACATGGAGTCTCGTCGCTACTCTATGTAATTCGAGGTCGGTTGAATGGCGGTCTAACCCGAGCCGTGCAAACGCCACCGCATCGTGAGACCGTCCAGATTCCAAAAGAGATTCCGCGGTATTTCGGTACAGGTCGGCGGAGTCGAAACCCAAAGTCTGGGCGGTCTGGTAGGCGATCGCCGCCTCTTTGAATTTTCCCTGCTCCCGACAGAGCTGGCCTAAAGCGTAATTCAGCATAGCCGAGCCAGGGATTAATCGGATTGCCCGCTCGATCATGCTGACCGCCTCATCCAGACGTTTAAGGCGCTGAGCGGCGCCGGCCGCCAGTTCCCATGCCGATTCATCCTTGGGGGAAACGCTAATCAACTTGTTGGCACTAAACAGTGCTTCGTCACAAAGATCCAAACGCAGCTGTGTCGTTGCCAATGCTTTCCACGCTTCGGGCATTTGTGGAGCAAGGGTAGCAGCCCGCTGATGGAGAGGCAGTGCCTCCGCTGGTGCCACTGTCTCACGTAAAAAATTTCCGAAATTCAACAAGAGATCAATTCGGTCAGGCGTGACTTTCAACGCTTCGGAGAAAGCATCACGCGTGGTGGCTGCGTCACCGACTTGAGCGGCTGCCACAGCCAGCATGTATAAGATATTGGGCTCTCGCGGCGCGTAAGACAGAACCTCGCGGCAGAGCTTTATGCCTGCATCAAAACGCCCTCGCATCAAATACGCCTGGATGCTCTGCACATCCTGTCTCAGATCTCGTTTCATAAACTCGTTGCCCGCCGAGCCGAAATTAGCCCGTTCAACTCATCACACTGTTGCTCGAGTAAGGATATCAGTCGCGCCGACTAGATCGCTAACAATAGCCTTGTTACGGCGAGAAAAAGGCTGATGCAGACAGGCATGGGCACCAGACTACGCGGCGGATTTGATTATCCGCGACTCCACCACTGAAGTGTGAGTTTTTACTGGGAACAGCCCAAATTCGCGTTTGTCGCAAAAAGTTCCCCAAAAGGACGTGAAAAATTCACAAAAAATTGAAAATATGGTCATAAAAATGCGTCTTGGGTATCACGGCGATGCCCCTTTTCGCTATTGTTCAGTTGTGGAGCTGTCTAAGTGCCGCGCATGGTGTTTTAAATATGCACCGCAACGAGTCCTTGAATTTACATTAACTACGGGAGGTTTCTCATGAAATCTTTTAGCAAAAACTACCTCAGTCACGCGGTAGCCGCAGCGGTTGCTTCGACGTTTCCGGGCTTTGCGTTTGCACAAAACGATGAAGCTTCTGAAATCGAAGAAATCGTTGTAACCGGTTCGCGTTTGACCAAATCAAACGTTACATCTTCAGTACCTTTGGTTCAGATCGGTGCGGAAGAAATCAATAGCCGTGGTGTAGCCCGTGTCGAAGACGTGGTCAACATTCTTCCAAACGTATTCGTTTCACAGACAACGGACGTAGCAAACGGCGCTACTGGAACTTCCACACTCAACCTTCGTGGTCTTGGATCAAACCGCACGCTTGTATTAATCGACGGAAAGCGCCTTCCATTCGGTAGCCCATTCTCGTCGTCAGCGAACGTAGATATGGTTCCCGCTCGTATGGTCGAAAGAGTTGACATCCTCACTGCTGGGGCGTCTGCGGTCTACGGTTCTGATGCCGTTGCAGGTGTTGTTAACTTCATAACAAAGAAAGACTTTGAAGGTTTTGAGTTCGATTACCAGTACGGCGCGAATTACAACGCCAACGACAACGCTTACATGGGTGATCTGCTAGACGCTCAAGGCTTTTTTAATCCTGGCGCGACTACAACTGGTGAAGCCAGTCTGATGTCGATACTTATGGGCGTCAACAGTTCAGATGGTCGCGGCAACATCACGCTTTTCGGCACATACGAAGATCAGGAAGAGATGCTAGGCAAAGACCGTGACACAGGCGCATGTACCTTGTTCGGCTCTTCTGAGCCGTTCTGTGGTGGTTCTGCTAACTTCCGAATTTTTCGCGGCACTGTCAATAACGGAGTGGTCGGGGGATTTATGCACCAAGAACCGAATGGTGAGTTGATACCGTTCGTTGGTACTTCGGATCAGCGCTACAATTACGGCGCGGTCAATCACTATCAGCGCCCTGTTGAGCGCTGGAACCTAGGCGCAAGCGGTCATTATGAGTTAACTGAAAACGTCGAAGCGTATTTCGATATATCGTACATGAACAACAAGTCTGACTCTCAGATTGCGGAGTCCGCAACATTCAACCGTTCATTCAAGACAAACTGTGACAATCCTCTGCTGTTGGGCGGAAACCCCAACAACAATGCAGATGGTGTTCGTTTGGGTGACTTTACTGGTACATTTGACGCGGACGGTAACTTCATCAGCTGCCTTGATTGGCTGGCTGCTGGCAACGAATCAATTGACGTACAGTTCATCAACTCGCACCGAAACGTCGAAGGAGGCCCTCGTAGGAGCACTTACGAGAACAGCTCCTGGCGTGCCATTTTCGGTTTTCGGGGCGACATCAACGATGACTTTGCGTTCGACATCTTTGGCCAGTATGCGGCAACTAACGGTACTCGCATTTCGCAGAATGACTTGAACTTTAACCGTGTGCAGCAGGCGCTCTACATCGTTGACGACGGCTCCGGTAACCCAGTTTGTCGTGATTCGAGTGGTGGATGTACTGCCTGGAACATCTTCACGCGTAATGCGGATGGCTCTACGAACGTAACCGACGAAGCAGCTGCATTCATCGCCGGTGTTGGTATCGTAACGGGTGACACTGAGCAGACTATTTTCGGTGGTACGATCGAAGGTGATCTCACTAACTTTGGCATCAAGAGCCCGATGGCAGACGCTGGTATGACAGGCCTGGTAGGTTTCGAGTATCGTGAAGACTTCCTGGGTCGTTTGTCAGACGACATCTCTAAGATCGGGGGTGGCCAGGGCCTCACTGGTACGGGTGGTGCCACACTGCCTATCGCAGGTGAAATTGAGGTCGAAGAAGTCTTCATGGAACTGTCTATGCCTCTGATCACGGGTCAGCCCATGATTCAGGAGCTTGGCCTTACGGCTGGCTATCGTTTCTCTGACTACACTACCAACGGTAACGGCATATCGAACTCGTTCGATACAGATACTTACTTCGCTGGTTTGAGCTGGTCACCAAACGACGAAGTGCGTTTCCGTGTAAACCAGTCAGTGGCGATTCGCGCACCAAACGTGTTTGACCTTTATGTGGGCATCAATACTGGTCTTTTTGAGCTAGCCCCGGTTAATGGTGACGGCGATCCTTGTTCAGGACCAACGCCAGCAGCCACACAAGCGCAGTGTGCGAATACCGGTCTTCCAGCGTCTCAGTACGGAAGTGTTAGTCCAGCAGCTGCGGGTCAGTTCAACCTGATCACAGGTGGTAACCCTAACCTCGTGGCGGAATACGGTGAGACGACTACATTTGGTGTGGTGATCACTCCAAGCATGATCGAGAACCTCTCCATCGCAATCGACTACTTCGATATTGAAGTAACTGATGCTATTGGAGTCGTACCTGGGCAAACTTCGTTGGATCGTTGCCTCGAAACCGGCGACCCGGCGTTCTGTGGCAATATTAATCGTGACGCTGCTGGTACGCTTCACCTCTTAAGCGAGGGGGCTAACGGTGGTCTTTCGGGTATTAGCACGCAAAACATCAACGTTGCGACATTTGCAACGGAAGGTATCGATCTAAATGTAACCTACATGCTTGATCTAAGCGATATGGGTTATATCAACATCGATTACGCAGCGACCTTCTTGGATACCATTTACAACGTGGCTATCCCGGGTGATGCAGCCATTGAGTGTGCTGGTCGATACGCAGGACCTTGTGAACTGCCGAGATCTGAGTATAAGCATCGTCTTTTAGCAACATGGGCGACTCCATATGACGTCACAGTCTCAGCAACATGGCGCCATATCGGTGAAACAGACTTATATGGTCTGGAAGAGTCACGTGGCTACCTAGAGGACTCCATGGAAGAGCGTAACTACGTCGATATCGCTGCAACTTATGATTACAACGAAAATATCCAGATGCGAATTGGTGCGAACAACATCCTCGGTGATGACGCGCCCGTCACAACGTCATCTGGCACAGCGCCTGGCAACAACAATACCTACCCTGGTTTGTTTGAGGTGAGCACATACTTGTTCGCCGGTGTAACCGTTAAGTTCTAAGTTGCTGACTTATCAGGCGATAAACAGGGGGGCAAAAGCCCCCCTTTTTTTTGCATAATGGCAACCAGTATCAAACCTACGTGGACACACCCGATGACAACCGGCATTCAATCCTCCACCAATCCGCAACAACTTCTGGGCGATGCCATTGCGGCACTTCGCGCAACACAACTCGAGAACGCTGTTTTACTGGCTCGGCAAGCGGTAGAGCTCGGCCTTGATAACACTACGGTCTGGGGCGTCATTGCACTCGCCAGTCGTAATATGGGCGATTACAAGACGGCCCACGAGGCGGCAGACCGCGCAATCGCCCATGACGGGGGTAATGCCCGGGCTTTCGTCGTAAAGGGTGATGCCTTTTTCGCACAGAATAACCCCCGCGCGGCGGTAGCGTTTTATCAGCGAGGTCTAACCCTGAGTCCGTTGCACCCTGACATGGTTCAGGAAATCCGAGTGGAATTTCTGCGGGCACAGACCCGATTGCAAGATTTGCAGAAAACCTTCAGCGAGCACATGACCCAAGAGGTGCAACCGCTGCTTGATGACACCGACCGCTGTACGCCTCGTATGCAAGGCGCCGTCGATTTGCTGCTCGGCAAACGGCGTCTTTACTATCCCGAGCCGCGGCACATCATGATTCCCGATCTGCCCGTTCACGAATTCTACCCACGCGATCAATTCCCATGGCTTGAAAACCTGGAAGCCAAAACGTCTATCATTCTTGACGAGATCAATAGGCTGATCGCGCACGGTACAGCCTTCGATCCATATCTCACCGAGAACAACGAACGCCCTGTCTTTGATACACACGGTATGTCAGGTAATGACGATTGGGGCGCGTTTTACCTCTGGAAGAACGGCGAGGCGATCACTGAGAATCAGACGCTTTGCCCGGAAACCACCAAGGCCATGAACGCGCTTCCGTTGGTCTTTTCAGGTGAGCGTTGTCCCAATATTCTATTTTCGCGTCTGAAAGCAGGCGCGACCATCCCCCCTCATAACGGCATGATCAACAGTCGGTTGATTGGTCACCTCCCATTGATCATCCCAGATGATTGTGGCTTTCGCGTGGGCAACCAGACACGCCCTTGGGTCTTAGGCGAGGCATTCTTGTTCGACGACACAATCGAACACGAGGCATGGAACCACTCATCGGAAGATCGTTTCGTTTTGATATTCGAAGTCTGGAAACCCGAACTCAACGAAGCAGAGCAAGCGCTGATTACCCGCATGCTGACTGCAGTGGATAGTTATGGCGCTTAGTGTACTTGCGAGTGTTAGCACCGGCGCGACTGACTGTCACCGCGGCTGCAATAAACTCGGCCAATAATCGTCATGATATCTACCACGCAGTTTGAATCCTATGATCACCAGACTCGGCTTTCTATTTCCGACAACATCTCGAGCTTCTCTTATGAAAGCCAGCCTCTGGAGGACCTGCGCGCAGCCGCTGTCGCTATCGTCATCGCGGCACACCGAGGCGGCCCGACTATCCTACTCACCCGAAGGTCCGGCAAGTTACGCGCCCATAGCGGTCAGTGGGCACTACCAGGTGGTCGACTGGATGCCGGGGAGTCGGCGGAAGACGCGGCCTTGCGGGAGCTTGAGGAAGAGATAAACCTGTCACTGACTCACGATGCCGTCATCGGGCGGTTAGATGACTACATTACACGCTCGGGTTATCGTATCACTCCCATCGTTCTGTGGTCGGGCCATGAATCAGATCAATTAAGGCCCAACCCTGATGAAGTAGCGTCGATTCACACTGTCAGCTTCAAAGAGTTAGCGAACCCTTCTGCCCCACAGTTTGACGAGGTACCGGATAGCGATCGAGCAGTCCTTTCGATGAGATTAAGTGTCGACCAGATCTATGCACCCACGGCGGCATTTCTGTACCAGTTCCGTGAGGTCGGTATCCTCGGGAAACACACACGCGTGCTTCACTACGATCAGCCGCGGTTTGCATGGCGTTAGTTCAGCGCTCTAGGCTGATTCAAAAGCACAAGCACTGAACTCGACTCGTCGAATCTCAGACGCCTTTAACGCTCGAGATTCGCCGCTCGGTTCTAGCTACCCAGCACAGCCTCGAGGGCGCTCAAACAGCGATTGATATTGACGTCATTGCTACTCGAACCCATTAGCCCTATTCGCCATTGCTTACCGGCAAGCTCGCCAAGACCAGCACCCACCTCGAGATCGAACTCATTCAGTAGACGCGACCGCACGGTGGCATCGTCGACACCCTCAGGAATCCTCACCGCATTGAGTTGTGGGAGTCGCCACGCTTCATCCACTGCGAGCTCGAGCCCAAGCTTTGATAGGCCAGCGGCAAGCTTTAAGTGATTCGCTTTGTGCCGCGCAATACTCGCCTCGAGGCCCTCTTCCTCGAGCATAAGTAATGCCTCGTGAATAGCATAGACCGCATTAACAGGGGCTGTGTGGTGGTACGAGCGCTTCGCGCCCTCGCCCCAATAGCCCATGATGAGATTCATATCCAGGAACCAGCTTTGGACCTTTTGAGTTCGCGCACTAATGGCTGAAACAGCGGCATCGCTAAACGTGATAGGCGAGATACCGGGCAACCCTGAGAGACACTTTTGAGTCCCAGAGTAGACGACGTCCGCACCCCACTCGTCAGCTTTTAGCTCGATGCCTACCAGTGACGTCACCGCATCGACAATCACCAACATGCCCGCGTCTTTTGCCAGTCGGCACAGTGTCTCCGCATCGCTTCGAACACCAGTGGATGTCTCGGCATGGACAAAGGCAACGACTTTCGCATCAGGGTGCTCTTTAATCGCGGCTTCGAGCTTCTCGGGATCAACGGGGTCACCCCAGCGATCCATCACCATGGCTGCAGTCGCCCCGCAACGTTCGACGTTTTCCTTCATACGCCCGCCGAAGACGCCGTTCTGGCAAACAATGACTTTGTCGCCGCACTCGAGCAAATTGACAAACGCAGCCTCCATACCAGCCGATCCGGGGGCAGACAGCGGAATTGTTAACTCATTGCTAGTTTGGAAGGCATACTGCAAGAGCCTCTTCACATCATCCATAAGACCGACGAACAGGGGATCGAGGTGACCAATGGTGGGACGCGCAGACGCGGCAAGCACTCGTGGCGATACGTCCGAAGGACCGGGACCCATGAGTGTGCGAACGGGCGGATGAAAGCTAGATGACATGACGACCTCCAAATTGGGGCCACGCATAATGCCCTAACCCCCGTAATGATGCGACTGATGTACGCCATTATTCATTTTATTTTGATCATTAGTGTGCGGGTCCTACAATCAAGGCATGACGTCCGTGCCAAAACTGTACTCATTCCGACGCTGCCCCTACGCGATGCGAGCACGCATGGCCATTGCCTATGCGGGTATTGAGGTTGGGTTACGCGAAGTGGTCCTAAAAGATAAGCCCGCAGCTATGCTCGAAGCCTCGTCAAAGGGCACTGTACCTGTTCTCATTGACACCAATGGACGAGTTATCGACGAAAGTCTCGATGTGATGGCGTGGGCCCTCGACCAGCAGGATTCGGATCACTGGTTGAAGGGTGCGGGTCTGCAGGATCCGCTAATCGATAGCTGTGATAATACGTTTAAGCATTGGCTAGATCGTTATAAATACGCGGTGAGGTTCCCCGAGCAGAGCGAGCAGTGGTACCGAGCGCAAGGTGAGCGCTTTCTTGATCAGCTTGAGCAACCACTGACTCATCATCGTTACTTAAGGGGCGACTCGCTGTCCGCGGTGGATGTTGCCGTGATGCCCTTTATCAGACAGTTTGCCGCTGTCGACCCCATCTGGTGGCGGCAAGCTCCCTACTCCATGACCCGCAAGTGGCTCGAGGTCTTGTTAACAAGCAACTTATTCACCAGCGTTATGGCGAAATATCCAGTATGGAAAGAGGGTGATCCCGAACAGTCCTTCCCGGCTGACAGATAGCAGATTGCAATATGGCCTAGTTTGCGGGACCGACGGATATCCTAAAAACTTTTTGCAAATGCCCGTCCAGTTATATTTTCTTGCGCTGAATGACGCCATAGATCTATGTGCTGAGGGATTGCCTGTCACGTTGATCGATACAATTCCACCGAGCCTGTCGTCCTGCGGAAACTGACAACAGGCCACCGCGTTGGCTCAAGGGTGATACAGACGAAGGCCCCTGCGTTCACGCACGTCTGATGAATATCTGGAAATCCTAAACTCTTATCCTAGACTGATGATGAACATCCGGTGTGTTTTTATCTAAACAAGAGGCATTTTATGAAACAGATCTTTTTTCTTACAGCGGCATTACTCTCCATGACGGTTCAAGCGCAGGAATACGAAGCCAGGAGCGAATTTTTCTTTTGTTCTCTCAATGAGGGCAAAACGATGGAAGACGTCGTCGCTCAAAGCGAAGCATATGGGAAATTTTCCACGGATATGGGCACCAAATACGCGCAAGCTATTTTGACTCCCATGCACGCAGGCGACACTGCTGATTACGACTATATTTTATGGGGCACTTGGCCCGATGGCGCAGCGATGTATGAGGAATGGGGCAGCTTCGTCAACGGGTATGGGGGCTGGGCTGTAGGAAACTCGGGTACCGCACCAAGCGAGGAAGCAGGAAGCTGTCATCGCTCCATTGCAATGTTCAACACGGCCGTTATTCATAATCGCATACCGCTGAAAGAACGCGACGAGCGACAGCCGGTGCAGTTTACTCAGTGCTCACTCAAAGATGGTGCATCAATGTCACAACTGTATGCCCAAGCGGAGAAAAACAAAGAGAAAATGGATAAGGCCGGCTTTAAAGGTTGGGGTATCCATTACTTCTTCCCGTACCTAGGTTTTGAAAATGCGGAATACGATTTCGTACAAATGAACCATTGGTATTCCTACGAAGCACGGGGCTACATGGCAAATAACTGGGGTGGCTTTTTAGAGAAAAATCCTGACGTGGCATCAGGCATGCAACTCTTGATGGATTGTTCGAACACCAACTCCTATGTGTCACAACTCGTATTCAACAATCTATAGCACACTGCGCCCGCAAGTGCTTTCCCAGCCTTGCGAGTGCCTTGCACAGTACATGAGGGATGCAAGTGAGATTGGCTAAGCCAAACCCAAGTAGGCCAAAAGAGCAGTTGCACCCGTGATGTAAGCACCTGGTAATTTCAGTAGCTGTCCGTGTCCCGTTAAACCAAGGTAAACAAAGAGCAGAGCGCATAACGCGTTCACTGCAATGATGGGATAAACCATGAGTCCCAGACTAGCGTCGAGCGAGACACAGACCAATACGCCCGCGCTCACGGCAAGCCAGATGGTAAACACCTGCCACGAGACAACACTCAATGACTTAGTCAGATTTTCAAGATCACTGCTGTAGATGTGTCCCAGATAAATGCGACCACCCACGTAGCCGTGAAATACGGCGCCAACCGCTGCGATGAGCGCCGCTACATTGAGATACCAGAACGTCATCCGTAACCTCCTGACTTATAGCTTTGCAGCTGACCAGCTGGCCTGGTTAATCGCCGCCTTCGCATCCAGTTCAGCCGCCTCAAATGCACCGCCAATCAGCTCAACACTGACACCAGTGCCGTCGAGCGAATCATAGAGCTCACGAAGCGGCTCCTGTCCCGCGCAAACAATCACCGTGTCTACATCGAGACTGACCGGCTTATCCTCAATCATCAGATGCAGGCCATCATCATCTATCAACCGATAGTCAACACCGTTAATCATGTTGACGCCTCGACGGCCCAGCGTGGTTCGATGCGTCCAACCCGTTGTTTTACCCAGACCACGGCCGACGGGTGTGGACTTGCGTTGAATCAGGTAAACCTCTCGATCCGCTCGAGCGACTTGAGGCTCAACCCCGGTCACACCACCTCGTGGGTGGTTTTCAAAGTCGATGCCCCACTCTCTCGCAAACACGTCGATATCGAGAGCGGCCGAGGGTCCGTCGTGAGTGATAAGATCGGTCACATCAAAGCCAATACCTCCTGCGCCTACCACTGCGACCTTTTTGCCAATGGACTTGCGTCCCATGATGGCGTCGATGTAGCTCACGACCATGGGGTGGTCGATACCTTTGATATCGGGAACTCTGGGTGTAATGCCCGTTGCAACGACAAGGTGATCGAATCCCTGCCCCTCAAGGTCCGCCGCTGACACTCGCTCACCCAATCTGACATCGACATCGAGCTTGTCCAGCATATTGCTGTAGTAACGGAGCGTCTCGTGAAACTCTTCCTTGCCGGGCACACGCTTAGCCAGATTGAACTGGCCACCAATTTCATCAGCGGCATCAAACAAAGTGACCTTATGGCCACGCTCTGCTGCAACAGTCGCGTACGCGAGACCCGCAGGCCCTGCGCCAATCACTGCTACCGATTTTGGTGACTGCGCGGGCTCATAGCTCAGCATCGTCTCGTGACAGGCCCGCGGATTTACAAGGCATGAGGTCGTTTTCATGCTGAAGGTATGGTCGAGACACGCCTGATTACAGGCAATACAGGTATTGATCTCATCGCGCCGGCCCGTTGCAGCCTTGTTCATGAATTCACTGTCGGCCAGCATGGGTCGGGCCATGGACACCAGGTCAGCGTCGCCTCTCTCCAGCACTTCCTCAGCCACTTCCGGCATGTTGATGCGGTTAGAGGTGATGACGGGAATGCTGACTTCTTTTCGGACTCTCGCAGTGACGCGCGTAAAGGCTGCCCGGGGCACCATCGTGGCGATGGTAGGGACATTCGCCTCGTGCCAAACAAAGTGCGTTGAGATGATGCTAGCGCCGGCCTTTTCGAGCTCCCTGGCCAGGAGTGCAATCTCATCCCAGCTCATACCACCCTGAAGCATGTCCATTGCGGCAATGCGGAAGATAACAATAAAGTCATCGCCAACAGTCTCGCGAACACGTCGAACCACCTCGAGTGGAAACCGCATACGATTCTCGTAGCTCCCACCCCATTCATCGGTGCGCTGATTCGTCTTCTCTACCAGGAAGGTCGAAAGGAGGTATCCCGCCGAACCAATGATTTCAACGCCGTCATATCCCGCCTGTTTCGCCAGTCGAGCGCAGTTCGCGTGGTCTGCGATTTGCTTTTCAATGCCCTCAGCTTCTAACTCATTCGGCGTTAACTTACTGATGCGGGATCGGATTTTTGATGGAGCAACGAGGTTCGGATTGTGCGCCAGCGGGCCCATGTGCAGTATCTGCATCACAATTTTCACATCGGGATCGGCGCTATGAACGGCATCAGTGACCAGTCGGTGTCCGTCAGCCTCGCGGTCAGTGTTGAGCTTGGAGGCGGCAAAGACGGGATTGCCGTTCTCATCATAGACCGCAACACCGCCCTCTTCATTGGGCGAGATGCCGCCCGTGATGATCATGCCAATACCACCAGCCGCGCGTTCGGCATAGAACGCCGCCATCCGCTCGAATCCATCGGGCATTTCTTCTAAACCCGTGTGCATTGAGCCCATGATTGAGCGGTTTTTGATGGTGGTGAAACCGAGATTTAACGGCTCAAACAACCGTGGGTAGTTAGCAGTTGTGCCTAGTCGCTCAGCAGTGCTCACGTCAACATCTCCTTTATTACGCTGGCCCAGAGTAGCAGGATATCGGCGGTTGCATAGTCGCCTTTGGTAGGCAAACTAGGACAGAAGAAGAATAAGCGACGTATCACATGGATGTTCTCAAAAGCGACAGCCCCCTCATTGTCTACCTCGATGTCAAAAGCCCCTATGCCTTTATCTCCGTGAAGCCGACTCTAGCGCTGGAGCGTGACCTCGGACTGACATTCGACTGGCGACCTTACACGCTTGATATACCGAGCTATCTCGGTTCGGCACGCAAAGAAAAGGGAGCAGTAGTCGAGTCGAGTGGACGAAGTCCCGAAATATGGAATGCCATTCGTTACGCTTACAGAGATGCCCGGCGTTATGCAGAAATCCAAGGCTATATGCTTAAGGGTACCGAAAAGATCTGGGACTCAAACATTGCCAATATGGGCATTTTATTCGTGAATCTATACTTTCGAGATCGCATACCCGCCTATTTAGAGGCTATCTATCCACCTTTCTGGCGTCGCGAACTCGACATCGAAGACATTGAAGTCGTTAAGTGCTGTCTAGAGGAGGCCGGGATCGAATCAACCGGGTTTGATGACTTCATTAGCGGAGAGGGGAAAAAAATGCACGATCACATCCTCTCGCATCGCTTCGATGCCGGGATGTATGGTGTCCCTACCTATGTGTTGGGAGAAGATGTCTTTTTTGGCCGCGAGCACTTGTCTTACATTCGCTGGGTTCTAACCGGCAAACAAGGAACGCCGCCCGACGTCTGTAATGAGGTGACTGTATGATTACCGCCCACATCGATTTTAAGTCGCTGGACTGTTTACTCGCCATCAATCCAATCCTCGATCTTGCGGCTGACTGCGGCACTCAGGTGAACTGGCGGCCCTACCGCAGTAAAGCGCGTGCATTACCCACACAAGTGGTCAACAAAACAGTCACTCATACACACCACCGAGTAAGAGCAGAGTCCGAGCGTCGCGTACAGCAGCACTATGCCGAGTTACGCGGGCTTGAGATTGATCCTAATCGCGGCCAAGTGGATACCAGCGATGCATTACGCTGGCTGGCAAACCTAGAAGGCGACACCTCACTGTTTGTCAGCAGACTCTTTTCTGCGCATTGGATTGACCATGCAGATATCAATGACCCGAAATTTCTGGAGCAACTCACCGACGAATTTGGTCTGGTGAGAACTCAAGATACAGTCGATCTGGCGTCAATCGAGCTTGAAGCGGAGGCGCAGGGACTGTTTGATGCGCCCACGTTTTTTATTGAGGGGCACATGTTCATGGGGCGCGCGCATATCCCCTTGATGCGTCAGTTATTGACAGACACGGACTGCCATTGAGTGACAACAGGGCTGCTCGCTTATTCAAAAAACGAAGAAATCTGCTCGAGCGGCTTCTTCACCGTCGCAGCTCTCGGGACTTTGGCATCTGGAGCCGGGTGACCCACGACTAATAACATCATGGGGCGCTCGTTCTCGGGACGACCCAGTATCTTGCTCAAAAACTTCATCGGGTTAGGAGTATGCGTCAGCGTAGCCAGACCAATCGTGTGTAGCGCGTTAATGAGGAGTCCCGTTGCAATACCAACGGACTCAGGAACGTAGTAATTCTTCTGCTTCTCACCCGAATCATCAAAACAATACCGCTCTGCGAAGATCGCTATCAGCCATGGCGCAGTCTCTAAGAAGGGTTTTTGGGCATCGGTTCCCAGACCATGTAAATCATCGAGCCACTGATCGCCCGCACGTCCACCATAAAAGGCCTGCTCCTCCTCTTCTGCAGCAACTCTAATCTTCCGCTTGATATCAGAATCGCTCACACAGACGAAGTGCCAGGGCTGATGATTGGCACCTGAAGGCGCTGATCCGGCCGCTTGAAGGCAGGCTTCTATAACCTCCCGTGGTACGGGTTTCTGGGAAAAATGGCGAACCGATCGGCGACGCGAGATCAGGTCAACATAGTCTTGCGCCCGTGCCAGCATCTCCTGTGACTCAAGTGCATGGGGGTAATCAAGAGGAATCGGGTCGTAATCGTATTTCATGAGCACATCAACACGAGGTTCAGTAGAAGTGTCACTCTAACACCCGATCAACGCGCACCCAGCCTAAAACCATGCTGGGATAAACTTGCGGTTTCCCCGCCTACGTACCATCCTGGTATTAACAAAAACAGCATCTGGGGATTCCATGTCTACAAACACTGACTGGCGCATCGGCGACGTACTTAAAGCCGCAGGCGAAAAACAGGTGGGTTTCAAGCTTACTTTCTTTATTACCGTGGGCCTCTACATCCTCATTGGACTTCCAATTGCCGTGGCTCAAGCGGTCACCGTAGGTATGGGGACCGGTGTTGCCTCATCATTGGTCGACATCTTTATCAACATCCTCTTGTATCCGCTTGGCTTGGGATTCGGTCTTTTGGGAATTAGGCGCGCTTTAGGAAAGGACACCCCTGTCAGCACGCTATGGGAGCCCTACAGTCAATTCATTCCTCTGATCGTCATGTTTGTACTGATGTGCGTTCTCATTGTCGCTGGCCTCTTATTGCTCATTTTACCGGGTATCTACCTCGCCGTAGCCTACTCATTTGCTCCCTATTTAATTGTTGAAAAAAATATGGGGGTCTGGGAAGCACTCGAGACGTCTCGAAAAGCCATCACCGCCTATTGGTGGCGTTATTTTGGTCTGATGCTGATCCTACTGCTGCTTTGCATTGTCGGTACGATACCGATCCTCATTGGCTTAATCTGGGCACTTCCCATTATGTTTATTGCAATAGGTGAGGTGTTTATAGCAACGTTTGAAACAGCTTCAGCCGAGGGTTTGGGGTCAGACGCCGACTGACGCTACTGGCTTCAGCTCGCCTGCGCAAAACTGGCTGTGGTTCGAAACTATCGGTTCAGAGTGCTCGGTTATATCAGCGATTTTGACTGATAGCTGAGCGAGATTTTCTTAATAGCAATGATGTAAGCCGATAACCGAAGGTCATCCACCTTTTCGTCCTCATGCCATCGCACCCGCATGGCCTGTAGCGCGTCGCGCATCGTATCATCCAGACCAGAGCGAACCAACTGGAGTTCATCGGCCCCTTTAGCGTAATTCGTCCGGAAATTCTCCGTAGGCGCCCATTTATCTGAGCCAACCAAACTGCTCAATCGCTCTAACTCGGTCAGCATCAGCGCCTGCGTTGCCTCTTGAGCCCGGCGCTCCATTCGACCAAAGCGAATGTGCGACAGATTTTTCACCCACTCGAAATAAGAGACGGTTACACCACCCGCATTGGCATAGAGATCGGGGATAACGACCACACCGCGCGCTCTTAATACCTCATCTGCAGCTGCCGTAATCGGACCATTGGCCGCCTCGATGATCAGCTTTGCTTTGATGCGCGCCGCGTTGTCGGCATGAATAACGCCCTCCAGTGCTGCAGGGATAAGGATGTCACAGTCGGACTCAAGCACGGAGTTTCCGTCTGTAATAAACGTTGCGTTAGGAAAGTCTTGAACTCCGTCGGTAGTATTAATCCACTCTTTGACTGCGGCGACGTCGAGTCCGCTGTCATTGATAAGAGCACCATCGCGCTCGATAATGGCAACAACCTTAGCGCCGTCTTCAAGCGATAAAAATGTTGCGGCATGGAAGCCAACATTACCCAAGCCTTGCACAATAATGCGCTTTCCATCCAAGCCGCCCGCTAGGGAAGCACGCTTGACATCCAATGGCTCGCGGAAAAACTCTCTTAAAGCGAATTGAATCCCCCTGCCCGTTGCTTCCACTCGACCGGCAATGCCCGACTTGTAGACGGGCTTCCCCGTGACACAGGCCAGCGCGTCCATCTCGGTTGGGTGCAGTCTCTGGTACTCGTCTGCAATCCACGCCATCTCCCTAGCCGAGGTGCCCATATCCGGTGCCGGGACATTTTGGCTTGGGTGAATCAGGTCTCGCTTTATGAGCTCGTAGGCAAACCGTCGAGTGATCTGCTCTATCTCGTGATCTTCAAAGTCCTTGGGATTGATACAAAGACCGCCTTTAGATCCACCAAACGGGACATCCACCACGGCGCACTTATAGGTCATCAAAGCGGCAAGCGCTTCAGCCTCGTCCTGATTAACTGCGAGTGAGTAACGAATGCCTCCTTTGACCGGAGTGATGTGATCAGAGTGAACAGAGCGATAACCTGTAAACACGTGAATCCGCTCGCGGAGGCGCACTGGGAACCGGACAGTGTAGGTTGCGTTACAGGTTCGAATTTGTTGAGCCAGACCTGGGGGCAGGTCAAGCAGATTAGCCGCTCGCAAAAATTGCCGATCAACGTTCGCTGTAAAACTCAATTCCTGAGAAGACATCATCAAGCCCCCACTCAATCACAGTCCAGCAAGCTTAGTGCTACAGCATGGGGAGATCTATACCACCTTAGATCGCATCGACCCGCGCACCCTGAGCCTTCAAGATCGGCTTCATCTGCCGATAGGCCTCCGGCGTTCGCACCAGGGGGATGCGAGGATATAAATGGTGGATAACGTGGTACTGCATACCTGACGACCAGATATTACCAAAACGCGACTTAAAGCTTTGCGTGTCGTTATATCGGTCGGTACCGCAATCCGGGTAATGCGGCGCCCACGACAAATAAAACTGAACATAGAACACCGCGACCATTCTTGGAAGCCACCACAGTAGCGCTGCCTCTATCGCCAACCCATTGAGTGCCATGCCACACAGGACACCCATATATACGAGCTGATAAGCCACCGAGTGAAGAATGAGATCTTCACGACCAATCCGCTTCAGACAGCGCACGTAGGGATGCTCACCGCCGCGGGGTTTAGGTTGGCGCCACTGCATGCTCGACCAAAAAAAGCCCCCTATCGTGTCGTAATGTTCGCTGTAATCTGGGTCAAGCTCCGGATTGTTCGCATGCTTGTGGTGCTCCATATGCGTTGCACGCAATACGGAATAAGGAATGACTAAAGGAATGGGACTCAACCAGCCGACGAGCTCGTTAAGCCAACGCTTTGGTTTACCAGGCATCGCAAATATCGAGTGCTGGGCTTCATGAGATGGCAGGTAGGAAGCGGCGACATTGACAGTCGCAATGATGAAGCCCAGCCAGAGCGGCATCATACCGTTGAGGCACAGCACCCAAACCGTAATCCAACACGCTAAGTTACCAAAGGCCCAGATAAGGGATAGATAAGGGAATTTATCGAGATGCTGTTTCGCAATTTCGCGCTCCATCGCACGAAGCTCGAGCTCTGTCTTTGCCGTTATATCCATCGTCCCGTCCATGACGCTACGCCTCCCCAGGCACCAAAAATGATGAGTGCCACAATCCATATATCAACGCCACCAATGGCGTCGACTCCGAACTCTGCCATAACCTGAACCGAGAGTGGAGCCAAAAAAGCCAATCCAAATAAAAAGGGTAACGCCCCCAGGAACCACTCTAATAACCTCGCGAGCATAATTTTTACTCCTGTGGTCTACGCGGCCTAGTTCAAGCCATCACGGCACGAATCCGCTCGATTGGAATCGAGCGACTCAGTAACTTATTCGCGGCAAATGCGCGCTGAGGTAGTGCGCCTAAACGAGACGCATGCTCCATCGCATGGTCGACGAGTGCCGCCGAGGGCACGACTTCGTCCAAAAAACCAGCCGCCATCGCCGATTCTGGAGAGTGAATCTGAGCCGCCACAATGGACTCAAACCGATGCGCCTCCGAAAGTCGATAAACCGCTGGCTCGTAACCAAACGCCGGTAAGTCCATATCAATGGCCGTTTCGTTCAAGCCATACTTGTAATCACCCTCGATTCCAATCCGCTTATCAGCACACACCAACATCACAGAGCCCAGCGCCAAACAGTGGCCTGTTACCGCACAAACAACGGGATGCGGGAAGGTAAAAATACGAAATGCCAATTCGCCGCCTGCTTTGACCATGGCTGCCGCGGCGTCTGCATCGCCACTCGAGATGACCTTCAAGTCAAAGCCCGCTGAGAAGCACCCGTCCCGACCTAACCACATCAGCGACGCTGACTTAGCCTCAACCTCATCGAGCGCCTCGTTAAAATCCCGAATCGCGTCGGGAGAGAACACATTTCTCTTGCCATCGTCGTGCGTGAGAACAGCAACGTTTTCCTGAAATTCCAGTGTGAGTGACATACCTGCTCCTTACCTACTTAGTGTTATTGGTTCTGTGTATCGAGCCCCTATATTTAAGCAGAATGTAGGCGCCATGACATTATCGGGGAAAATGGATGGCCGAACTCAGTCGAGACTCAATCCGCTCTATGCACTATGCGCTCGAAAGCGAGGCGCTACAGTCGCTAGGTGCTATCATTACGTCATTCGACACCAACCGAACATCGATTTCCACACAGGCTTCCCAACTAGTTGAGTTTAGCAGAGCACGTGCCAGCGATTCCGGCACGCTGGATGCCTTTTTGCGCGAATTTGGTCTTTCAAACGCTGAGGGAATTGCGCTGATGTGCTTGGCCGAGGCGCTTCTTAGGGTTCCTGATGAGCCAACATTGGACGCTCTCATCTCGGAAAAAATCCGAGAGGGGAACTGGGGCGCGCACCAGAACGCATCTGATTCAAATCTAGTAAACGCATCCATTTGGGGTCTCATGCTCGCCGGTAAGATTGTTGGACCGGGTGATCTCCTCCAGCAGGTACCGGCGAATTGGCTAGCAAAACTAACGCACCGTATTGGTGAACCCACAGTTAGGCTGGCAACACTCCAAGCGATGAAGATTCTTGGTGGACAATTTATTCTCGGCCGCGACATAGACTCTGCTCTCAAGCGCGCAGGAAGAAACGGGACCCTTTGTAGCTTCGATATGCTGGGCGAAGGCGCGCGAACACAAAAAGATGCTGATCGCTACTTCCATAATTATCTCGCAGCGATAGAAACGGTGGGGGATACCAGTACTGCCTCACACCTATTCGATGGGCACAACGTCTCAGTAAAACTATCGGCGCTTCATCCGCGGTTTTGGGAAAGCCATCGCGAAACTTGTCTTCCAGCGCTCAGGGAGAAGGTCTTAGCCTTGGCCGTGACGGCGCGCCGTTCCAATATTGGCATGAGCTTAGATGCTGAGGAATGCGCTCGACTCGAACTAACGATGGATGTATTCGAATGGCTATGCGAGCAAACTGAGCTTGAAGACTGGCAAGGGCTAGGATTTGTCCTGCAGGCGTATCAAAAACGTGCGCTTAAAGTGGCTGAATGGTTAATCGCGCTCGCGCAATCCCGACCGGCGGGAATAATGGTGCGATTGGTAAAAGGCGCGTACTGGGACGCCGAAATTAAGATAGCCCAACAGCGAGGGCTAACTGACTACCCAGTGTTCACCCGCAAGTCTCATACCGATGTGTCCTATGAAGCCTGCATGCGCACTCTGATAGCCTGCCCAAAGATCTACTGTCAGTTTGCGACGCATAACGCCCTGACAATTGCTCAAATCCGTGAAGCCGCCGGCGAGTGTGACCGACCCTTTGAATTCCAAAAACTTCACGGCATGGGTGATTTGCTCTATGCGCTCCTTGAGGAGCAAGATCCCAGCCTGAGAATCAGAACCTATGCACCTGTAGGGCAGCATGAAGACCTACTCCCCTACCTTGTCAGACGGCTTCTCGAAAATGGGGCCAACAGCTCCTTCGTAAATCGGTTTCTCGATGCAGACCTCCCCGTCAGTGAATTAGTATTAGACCCACTAAACACCTTGCCTAGCAACGCTACTTCTAGCTTTTCACACATACCCCTGCCTCGGAATATTTTCCAAGGCAGCGATATTCCCTGGTTGTCGTCAGCGGGGTTTGATCTCGATGAGCGATCAACGGTCATAAAGTTCGAGACGGCCAACTTTCAGATGACCGAGCTGAGCTCTGACAGAAGCCAGCAACCCGAGTGCGAGACAGATATGACTGAGAACTCAACCGGAGACCTTCGTTCGTCAACATCACCGGCAGATTCGAGCGTTGTCGGACAGTACTCGGAGGCGACTCAAGCAGATGTCATTGCCGCGATTGAACGCGCGCGGAACTCGCTAACCGATTGGTGTTCACGGTGTGTCACAGAGCGTGCTGCCATCCTTGAGAGGGCTGCCGAACTCTTCGAAGCCCGGACCGCTGAGTTTACGTCGCTAATCGCCAAAGAAGCGGGGCGCACCCTCAATGACGGGGTCGACGAAGTTCGAGAGGCAGTCGATTTCTGTCGCTACTATGCTGCCCAAGCAATGTCTCTCATGCACTCTGAGCTCGAGCTCCCAGGTGTCACAGGTGAAACCAACCGACTTTCTTATGCGCACCGCGGTCCATGGCTCTGTATTAGTCCCTGGAACTTCCCACTGGCCATTTTTACGGGTCAAATTGTGGCAAACCTCGCCGTGGGTAACACGGTAATAGCAAAGCCTGCTGAGCAAACCCCTCTCGTCGCGCAATTAGCCTGTGATGTGCTCAAAGAGGCTGGGGTTCCTGAGGGCGTCTTAAATCTCGTCAATGGCGATGGTCCCACTCTTGGGAGCTGGCTACTACCTGATGAGCGCATTGCCGGCGTCTCATTTACAGGGAGTCACCCCAGCGCCCGGGTCATTAACCGGCAGCTCGCCTCACGCGACGGCCCTATCATTCCCTTCATCGCGGAGACGGGCGGAATCAATTGCATGATCGTCGACTCGACAGCTTTGCCCGAGCAAGTTGTCGATGACGTTATAACCTCTGCCTTCAGATCTGCAGGCCAACGATGCTCAGCGCTTCGCGTGCTTTTTTTGCAGAGCGACGTGGCTGATGGGGTCATCGAGCTACTCGCAGGCGCAATGAGAGAGCTGAAGGTAGGCGACCCTCACAAACTATCGACCGATGTGGGTCCGGTTATTGATCAGGCTGCCCATGATCGCATTTCGGCACACCTGATGCATTTACAGGAAACAGCTACCTTTATCGCAAAAAGTCCGTCGGCCGACCCAGAACTGAATGGCTACTTCGTGGAACCGCAAGCCTGGGAGATTTCGAGCTTGTTAGCCTTACAAGAGGAGGTCTTCGGCCCAGTTCTGCACATTGTGAGATATCACTCGGAGGACCTGGATACGATCATCAAGGACATCCGCAGCTCCAAGTTCGCACTAACAATGGGCATACACAGTCGACTGAAAGGTGTACATGAGCGACTCGCGAGAGAGCATCTAGTGGGTAACTTATACGTCAACCGAGACACTGTAGGTGCCGTAGTTGGGAGTAATCCTTTTGGGGGTCATGGCCTCTCTGGAACCGGACCCAAGGCCGGTGGCCCGAACTACCTGAGACAGTTAGTCGTCGAGCACACGGTAACCGATAATGTGACCGCCCTCGGTGGCAATACCGAGCTTTTCAACCTCGAATAATCGAACTTGAGTCGCTGCAGTTTGTGACGTCACTGGGTGTCGCTCCGTATGATAATTGGCACCCAACAATCAAAGTATGTCTGGAGGTCGGAATGGACTTGTTCAAAGGAAAAACAGTGATCGTCTCAGGAGGCGCTGAGGGCATCGGCTTCGCAGTCGCACAGGCTGTGGGGCGAGAAGGCATGAACGTGGTCATCGCTGATATTTCCCCCGATACCTTGGCCAACGCTGAAGCGACTTTGAACGAGCAGGGCATTCCCGTTTTGGCATTAACGGCGGACGCACGAAGTGAAGCTGATTGGGGTAGGGTTGCAGACGCTGCACTCGGGCGATTCGGCTCTATTCATGCGTTGATGAACAATGCAGGTGTTGGCGGGGGCGGTTCCAGCGGTCCGATCGAGGACCACTCAGCGGAAGACTGGCGCTGGACGATCGACGTCAATTTAATGGGGGTGGTCTTCGGAATGAAATCTGTTGTGCCACACATCAAAGCCGCGGGCGGTGGTTGGATAGTTAATGTCGCGTCCATGGCGGGTATGAATGGCTTCCCCTACGGTGGCGCCTACAACGCCACCAAACTCGCTGTCGCTGGTTTATCCGAAGGCTGGTCAATGGAGCTCGCCCCGTTTGGCATCCATGTGGCAGCGCTTTGCCCTGGCTTTGTGCGGACAAGAATCTATCTCTCTGACCGAGTCAGACCCTCCGATTACGATGATAGCCATCGAGAGCTTGTTGTTTCAGACGACGACCTTGACCCGGACACAATGGCAACAGGCTCATCCAATGAAGTTAAAAACGGGCTTAACCCCGACCTACTTGCGGCACGTGTCATCGAGTCATTACAGGCGAAAGATACCTATATTTTCACACATCCATCGTTCAGAGACGGCGTTCGAGAACGTTATGCGATGATCGATCAATGTTTTGAGAGCGCAGCCAATAGTCCGCTCGTTGGCGATGTCACTTCATCGGGCTCAATTCCGAACCTATTTAAGTAGTTCTCGTTTTAAAGCCGCCAGCTGCGATTCGAGAGCATCCATGACGGTGTAAAAAGCAGCCTCTATTGCAGCTTCATCGCCCGTTGCGCGAGATGGGTCGGGCATACCCCAATGTGCGCGAGGCGCATCGCTCATCCAAAGCGGGCAAGCCTCGTTAGCGGCGCTGTCGCAAACAGTGACCACCAAGTCAAACTCCTGATCGGCAAACTCATCCCACGACTGGCTGCTTAAGCCATCGGTAGGAAGGCCACGAGCAGCTAGGAACTTAAGTGTAAGAGGATGAATCTCTCCTGCGGGTTGGCTCCCCGCACTGAACGCGCGAAACACGCCCTCAAACTGAGTGTTCGCGATTACCTCGGCAAGCACGCTTCTGCATCGATTGTGAGTACAGATAAACAACAGATTAAACGGTTTTACCACCTACTTACTCCCATCCTGTCCTAACTTCGTGACCATTAATGAGCCAACCATTTCAGTCTTACCCGGTAGTTTGCCTGAGGCCAACTCTGCTCGAGTCATTGCTCACCTTACATAGCTTGCTCAGCCGCTTCGGGGAGAATCGTACCAAGCAAAAACTTATCTTGCTTCGCTTTGTCGCCAACTACCTCTACTCGCTTTCGACCACCTTTGATCTTCTTTCTAGCCATCTTCTTTCTAGTTACTTTTTTTAGCTACTTTCCTGTTCTAGGTACCCCTTGTCTTACCCTACCGTCGCCCCTGCTAACTATCTCTCTGGCTATCCTTCTAGGCCAAATTCTTTTAGGGTACCCGCCCTTCATGACAGTTATGACGATTCTTTGTCGATGTTGACCGTCCCAACACAGCGCATCCTCACATTTGGCTTCATCGCCTTTGTTCTCATTGGTCTGGAGCATGGCCTTCTAGGCCTATTCGTCGCTGAGCTCGGCACGAAGCTCGCTAAGTCACCTGAGGACTTGGGGCTCTTTTTTGCGCTCCATGGTCTTGGCTCTGCTGTCGTAACCGGATCGGCGCTTATTGGATGGATGGAGCAGCGAAATAACAAACGCATAGCGCTCGCCAGCCTGTCACTGTGTCTCGGTTCTTTCCTTGTCGTGACTGGCGATTACTGGCTTCTAAAACTCATCGCGGCGCCGCTGCTTGGCCTCGGGTTTGGTGGTCTCTCGATGTCATTTAACACACTGTTCGTAACCCATTTTTCACAGAAGAACGCAGGGCTACTCAATGTATTGAATGCTACCTATGGCCTTGGCGCTGTCGCTGCGCCATGGCTCCTTAGCCAGGGGCTTCTGACAGGTAGCGAGCTTTTTGTCGCTATTGCTCTTGCGTCAATGGTTGTCTGCCTCGGCGCCTGGAATATTGACGACCGAATACCCACGCGCTCAGCTATTACATCTGAGAACGAGCAAGTAGCGCCGATCCTGCCGTTACTGCTTACCGCCTTTGCCATTCTCTTCATCGAGGCTGGTCTCACCTATTGGATGCCATCACTACTCAGCGATCCAGTAGGTGACGGTAAAGCGGCCGCTGCCTACATGGCGCGGTTCTTTTTCTGGTTTGTCATCGTCAGGCTCACCGCCGCTGCCCTCGCAGTCTGGATTTCGACATTAGGTTTCGCCGTATTCGGACTCGCAGGTATCTTCTGTTCGCTGATCCTTGTATTGGCCGGCACTGTTCCGCTGGCAGATACCAGTTTTACTGGGGCATTTATGGGTTTGATATTTCCCAATGCTTACGCATGGATGCTCACCAAGGGCGGCGGCGGTACGACCACCGGGGCTAAAATTCTGCTGAGTGCAATCACCGGTGCAACATTGGGCCCATGGCTACTAGGCTGGGTTTTGCTTTACCTGGGCCAAAGTGCCGTGCTATGGCTTTTGAGCTCACTGAGTTTAGCCACCGCTGGTTTGATGCTTATCACCCATTTAAATGTTGAGTACCGGAAGTCTGGCCGAGAGCAATAGATGTCTGAGTCGTCGATACATGGTTAGATAACGCGTCAATCAAATAATCATCATTAAATAATGAATCTAGGAGTTTCAGTACATGGATACATCAACACTTTTTTCGCTCGAGGGCAGAACGGCACTAGTCACCGGAGGATCGCGCGGCATTGGTAAAATGATCGCTGCTGGTTTTATTGCCCAAGGCGCAAAGGTCTACATTTCATCGCGAAAAGCCGATGTCTGTGATGCTGTTGCCGAAGAGCTTGGTCCAAACTGCATTTCTCTTCCGCAGGACGTAAGCACCGTAGCAGGTTGCCAGATGCTGGCCGACGCGTATTTCCAGCACGAGAAATCGCTCGATATTCTTGTTAACAATGCCGGCGCCGCGTGGGGTGAGCCCTTCGAAACCTTTCCCGAGAGTGGTTGGGATAAGGTGATGGATCTGAACGTTAAGTCACTGTTCTTCCTCACGCAAGCACTCCATGGACCGCTCAAAGCAGCGGCAACAAAAGAGCAGCCAGGTAAGGTCATTAATATCGCGTCTATCGACGGCATTCGGATTAATCCCTGGGAAACCTACAGCTACCAGGCGTCGAAAGCGGCAGTGATTCAGCTTACAAAGCGCATGGCCACTCGTCTCATCAAAGACAGCATCAACGTCACCGGTATTGCACCCGGCGCCTTCGCATCTGAGATGAATAAAGCTGCGCGAGACTTTGGCGATGCCGTCGGTAATGGTGTGCCATCAGGTCGTATCGGCCGTGATGAGGACATGGCCGCAGTGGCCATCTACCTGGCTGCCCGGAGTGGAGACTACGTGGTCGGCGAGACGATTGCCGTTGATGGTGGCGTTGTGTACGGCTCAGCCGCAGAAACCATCAGCCCCTAAAGTCCAGACCTACAGAAGCAAAAAAGCCCCAGTCGATATGAGTGGGGCTTTTTTTTCTTCAGTGATGAAGGAGCGCTGTAGAGCCACGTTTTACTGGCCCTGCAACTTCTGTTGGTTGTAGAGCGGCTCCATCATCTGATCAACGCCAAACGTTGCTGGACGCTGGCGCGGTGGAAATTGGGCCAGTGTGGTCAGAAACTTTTGAAGCTCAATGCGCGCAACAGCGATGCGCGGAGGTACTTTGCGTACCCACCAGTCTTCGTAGTTATCGGCATGTACATCAGCTCGCTCGAAAGGATCGCGTCGTAAATGAAAGACTTTCGGAATGCGGAGCTCATCAAACTGCTCTCGCCATACCGCAAAGCCTTGAGCACGCTGTTCAGCAAAAACAACCTTCCAGTCTCCTGTTCGAATCGCCGTTAAGACACCGTCGTCGCTCCAGTAAAAGAACGAGTTTCGTGGACCGAGATCTGTTTTATCTTCCAATAGCGGAAGGAAGTTGAAACCATCGAGATGATTTTTATAAGGCTTACCATCAACCGTGACACCCGCTTTGAGCTCGGCGACAACATTGGGGCGTCCCGCAGCCGCCATTAAGGTCGGCACCCAGTCCTCGTGGGACATAATCTCGTTGATGACTTTTCCCTCTTTGATCCGACCTGGCCAGCGGACCATCGCTGGAACGCGGAAGCCACCTTCCCAGTTCGTATTTTTCTCGCTTCGAAACGGCGTAATCGCTGCATCCGGCCAGGTGTTGTAGTGCGGGCCGTTATCGGTCGAGTACATGACAATAGTGTTATCGGCAACGCCCAGATTATCGAGATGGTCGAGTAATTCGCCAACCATCATGTCGTGACCCACCATGGCGTCGTTATAGAAGCCCTGGCCTGAAAGCCCACGCTCATCATCGGCCGTGTGGGTAAAGAAGTGCATGCGTGTTGTGTTGTACCAAACAAAGAAGGGCTTGCCCTGATCGACTGCACGCGTCATGAAGTCGAGCGCCGCAAGCTTGAACTCTCGGTCCACAGTCTCCATGCGCTCGCGGGTCAAAGCGCCAGTATCGACGATATCGCCGTCAGCAAAACTGTGGATCACACCACGCGGTGAAAAGAGCTTAACAAGCAATTCATTGTCGTGAGGGTAGTCAGGATCCTCTGGCTCCTCCTCTGCATTCAGGTGGTACAGGTTGCCGAAAAACTCATCAAATCCGTGGTTTGTAGGAAGAAACTCGTCCTTATCGCCCAAGTGGTTCTTACCAAATTGCGCAGTGACATAGCCCTCGTCCTTTAGGAGCGACGCCAGCGTGACGTCCTCGGGCCTAATACCGAGGTCAGCACCTGGCGAGCCAACTTTCGTCAGTCCTGTGCGAATCGGTGACTGACCTAAGATGAACGCAGAGCGTCCAGCGGTACAACTTTGCTGACCATAGTAGTCAGTGAACTTAGCACCCTCTTCGGCAATCCGGTCAATATTTGGCGTGTCGTAGCCCATTATCCCCATGTTGTTGGTGGAGAGATTCCAAAAGCCAATGTCATCGCCCCAGATGATCAGCATGTTGGGCTTGTCTTGCGCCAATGCTTGGCCAGCAAATACAAAGCTCAACAGAAAGAATATAACGCGCATGGGTTTTTACCCTTTATTGTTAGAGTCGCCGTAGGTTACTGCCTCACGTCGTTGATGGCGACTCCTAGAGAGAGATTTCTCTACTTCGTTTGGTACTTCGAGCGAGACTCAAAGTACTATTGGGCACGGACGAGCCATTGGGCAAAAGGAGTGAGGGCCACCGTGCGTAGCGTGACGTTTCAGAAGACCGAGATCATTCCCAACAAAATTGTTTGTGTTGGTGAGAACTACGCGGCACACATCGAAGAAATGGGCAGTGTACCGTCTGACCAAATGACCGTGTTCATGAAGCCCAACGCCTGTATTAGCGATCAACTAATAGCCCACCGTGGGGAACAAATTCATTTCGAGACGGAAATTTGTTTGCTCATTCAAGGCGGTGCTGTGGCGGGAGTGGGTGTTGGACTCGATCTCACCAAGAGAGCAACGCAAAAAAGACTCAAAGATGCTGGCCTCCCCTGGGAGCGCTCTAAAGCCTTTGAGGGCTCGGCAGTATTCAGCCACTTTGTCGATGCACCGGCTTCCCTGACTGATCTCAAATTAGAGCTCTGCGTTGATGGAAAACCTTGCCAGCGGGGTGGCGCAATACAAATGCTCTATCAGCCACACACAATCTTGAAAGAGCTCCGCTCTTTTATACCGCTTGAAGATGGCGATATTGTGATGACAGGGGCACCCTCCGGGGTTGGTCCAGCCGAGCGAGGTTCGCTTTTTGAAACGCGACTACTCCATGCCCATACGGAATTGGTTAACGCTTCATGGCGCGCAATGTGAAGACAACTTTAAGGACAACAGAGCGCTAACCAGCCTCCGCTTTTACGAATTCAGGTCTTCGATAAAGTCGTCGATTTCCGCAGTCGTCGTGGTGAACGAAGTTACCAAGCGATACGCCTTGGGTAAGGATGGCCAGGCGTAAAACATGTGTCCGCGTTGCAGGAGTCCCTCCGCAACATCCTCCTCCATGGCGATAAATAACTCATTGCCATCACCACCAGCCAGAATTGAAGCATTGTTTGACAACGAGATACCGTCTCGAAGTCTAGCCATGCTTGTGTTTGAAGCTGTAGCTAGCTCAAGCCACAGATCACCTTCAAGGTAGGCGTCAAACTGTGCTGCGAGATATCGATGCTTCGACCAAAGGTGGCCACCGCGCTTCCGATGGAATTCGGCCAAGATCGCTTCATCAGGATTGAAAAATACCAGTGCCTCAGCCGCCATCGCACCGTTCTTTGTTGCACCGAAGCTGAGCGCATCGACACCGGATCGCCAAGTAAGGTCGGCCGGGCTCTCGCTCCCACCAGCGACCGCGTTAGCAAATCGGGCACCATCCATGAATAGCTTCATACCGCGATTCTTTGCGAGTTCAGAGTAAGCGGCAATTTCATCGGGAGAAAGTCGAGCACCCAACTCCGTCAAGTTAGAGATGGAAATCACCGCAGGTTGGACAGAGTGCACTCCCCTTGCACCTGACACATCAATCTTTTGCGCCAACTCCTCAAGATCAGGTTTTGCGTCATCGCCACCAACTATGAACAGGCGAGCGCCGCCGGTATAAAGCTCGGGCGCGGTCGACTCATCATTCGCAATATGTGCCTCAGCATGCGCATAGATGCCCGAGAACGAAGATGTCAGCGTTGCAAGGCCAATACAATTGGCAGCTGTGCCCGTGCTCACCAGTAGAGCCGTCACCTCACACTCAAACAAAGAAGCCAATCGCGATTCCACTTTTTTGGTTAGTGCATCAGCACCGTAAGCAGGCGCAGAACCCATCGAGGCTTTAGCAAGCGCTTCAATGATCAAAGGGTGCACACCCGACGAATTATCAGAACCAAAGTTAGCTGGCATACCGTTCCCTGAAGACAAAAAAAGCCGCCCTAAGGCGGCTTTTATCATACTCGATTCGCTTACAGAGCAAACTTCACGCGGGCGAAGTACATACGT
The DNA here is from genome assembly GCA_902613175.1 of Halieaceae bacterium. Lineage (GTDB taxonomy): Bacteria > Pseudomonadota > Gammaproteobacteria > Pseudomonadales > Halieaceae > Luminiphilus. Next base: position 74,195 of record CACMGJ010000004.1, read on the forward strand.
CCGCGCGGATCATGCTGCTTGGGATCATAACTGAGGTTCGTATCGTCCCAAACCATTGGAGCCTCTCGATCCAAGATGTTCTTTCCACCAATGGTAAAGACGGCTTGAGTATCTCCTAACTCAAAGTTGTAGTTGTAACTGAGGTCAACTGTACGCCATGTATTGATGTGGTTATTGAATCCTAGATTCTCAGCGTACGCGGAAAGGGGACGATTAGTCTTGTAAGAGTCGACGCTGTAAACAACCATTGCCGCGCTATGGTTTCCTCGCTCCCAATCAGCCGTAAAATTCCACTTTGTCTCTGGCAAACTTCTCACGAAGTTATCATAGTTAAATGACCCTACAACATCGGTCAAGCCGCCACTGCCATCAGGGATTTCGTAGCTTATAAACCGGCTCATTGAAAACTGTAAGCCAATGTCTCCAATATCATCCAATGAGACGCTCCAGTCAGCCGCAATATCGATACCGTCGGTATTTACCTCTTCAGCATTTAAGTATTCGACCAAGATGCCGTTGAGAATACCATCAACACGAGAAGCAAAGTCACCGAGCGGGTCTGCGTTAATTTTGGCCTGAGCATTTTCAACGGTGATCACATCCTCATACTCAAAACTCCAGTAATCAACGCGGAAATCAAGATTTTCGCTAGGACTCCAGAGAAGGCCTAAATTAGTATTGGTTGACGTCTCAGCCACTAGATCATTTCTGCCTTCAGCTCTAACACGAATGAAAAGCGAGCCACCAGGACTAAGTGGATCCCTAATTTGCTGCAGGCTTGTGCCAACGTTGTACTGCTGAATCAAAGATGGCTCGCGGAACGCAGTGGACATCGATGCGCGGAGCACAAAGTCGTCAGTTACCTGCCAGCGAAGCGAGAGCTTTGGATCGAAACTGCTGTCCGTCTCCAAAGACTCATAGCGTGCAGCGACATTGACTTCAACAGCATCGGATAGTTCAACCGACGCCTCAGCAAAAGCGGCGAACGAATCTCTTTCCACATCTACGGGCGCACCCCCGCCCAAAAAGATAAGATCGACGTCCTGTAGCTGACCCGTTTGCGGGTCGGGTCGCTGGGTAAATATATCGTTTCTATTCACCGAATAACTTTCGTTCCGGAATTGCGCTCCGTATGCAAGGTTTACTGTGCGGCCTGTTGATGCAAGATCAAACCATGGGCCCGACACTACAAGGTCGGCAACCATCAACTCTGTTTGTCGATTGCTATAGGTCGTGGCACTGATGTAATCAATAAGCTCAGAAGAATTTTGGCTTGGATCAAAGACGTTAAAAGTCTCAGTCCCACTCGCACCACCCTGTCCAGCTAGTGCAGCCGTCAGGCGCGAAGCAATCGTATCAGGCTGATAAGCCTCTCGGTCATTTTCAGAATAGGTAACCGAAGCATTCCAGTCCCAGGCACCATCGTCCAGCGAGCCCGACAGATCAAGGGACGCGCGAAGTGTTTCGGAATTTCGAGGCGCTAATGGCGACGGCGCCTCAGCACCCAATGGTCTCCCATACCAGCGAACGAAGCCATTAAAGGGGCTTCCCGCTTGCCCTGGAGCAATCGTAGGGAAATTCAACGCCGGATAGGATGGTGACTGCGGATTATCCAGTACCTCGTTCTTAACAAACCCTAGCTCACCACGAACCGTGACGCCACTATCCATCTCGTGAGTAACTGCTGCGTAGACATTAGTGCGCTCTTCCTCATTGACCAAGTTAAACCTTGGTCCGTAGAGGAATCCACACTTCTGACCACCAAGAGAGGCTATAAAAGGGGTGCCTAGAATACCGCCGTTGGCCTCACAACTAGCGTCAGGGATTGTCTCTCCGGGACCATATGTGCCAGCGTAGGCACCTGAACCCTCAATAAAGACCGGCAGACCAGGCGCCAGACCGCCCAAGTTCAAAAAGCTTCTGCCCAAGGTACTAATGGAGTTGATTGTGGTGTATCCGCGCTCAGCTGAACTCAGCGGATCCTGCTGAAGGAAACTTCCCGACAAAATTACATTTGTCTTATCACCAATGCCAAAGCCAGCTAGAACACTGACATCGTCGGTAGTCTGCGAACTAGACTCGACCGACTGATGGCCCGCTGTGACCTCAATTCCTTCGAAGTCATTACGGAGAATGAAATTAACGACGCCTGCAATAGCATCCGAACCATAAGTTGCTGTAGCTCCCTCTTTCAGGATTTCAACGCGCTCAAGTGCAGCCATCGGAATAGTCGCCGTATCAACAAAGACGGAACCATCATTTGCCACCGTTGCAGCTAGTGTTTGTCGCTTCCCATTTACTAGTACCAAGGTTGAGGTCAGCCCTAACCCGCGGAGGTTAACATTGGACGTGCCCTGTATCTCGCCAGACGTGAAACTATCCGGGTTGTTTTCTGCGCCCGAGCTTACCGATAGCTTTTGCGTTAGTTCACCAATGGTCAAGGCACCCTGCTTCTGAATGTAGTCGCTATCCAATACTTCGATAGGCGACGCCTCATCAGTACTCGAACCCTTAATGTACGATCCCGTGATTACGATTTCTTCGAGATTTTTGTTGTCATCCTGCGCCAAGGCTGTGTTGGCAACCAAAATGTTAGCCGTCAACAGGCTCAGTACGAATGGTATGGCTCTGCCACCCACCGCAAATGGGGTATTCCGCTTCATTACCGCTCCTTATTTTTAGAAATTTTGCTAGTTAGCACGCGTTTATTTTTATTTAACGCACCCCCAAGTACGCCACGAATCCCGTCAGCGTTCAAGTCACAGTAGCAGATATGTCGACATAATCCCGACTAGCCACGATGAAATGGAAAAGACAGCAAAGTTTCGTTGTATTCCCACCGGCTAGATAGTAGTTTTTAACAAACATGAGAGCGATGGCATGCAAGCAATCCTAAAACTGGATGTGGCAGGGCAACCCAGAGGCTGGCTTAGCCTCCAGGAAGCGATCTCTGCCTACGCTCGAGGCGATGTCATCTACGGCATCGGGGATCCCCTCCCCCCAGTATTTGGTGGCACACAGCGACTCACCGGTCTTCGATCGAAGCTTATCCTTCAACCCATCGTTGCGCTCAATGGCCAGGTGTTTGACCACTTTACACCACCGCTATGTAACCGAACGCTTTTTAGGCGTGATGATCACCGATGTCTTTACTGCGGGGATCAGTTTCCAAGAAGTGAGCTCACTCGGGATCATGTAGTGCCAACTTCGAGAGGCGGCGGGGATAAATGGGAAAACGTTGTCGCTGCTTGCAAACGCTGTAACTGGCTTAAAGATTGCCTGACACCGGAAGAAGCGAACATGCCGCTTCTAGCCATTCCCTTTAAACCCAACTCTTATGAATGGCACTTTCTTACAAAGGATCGGGTGCTGGCCGACCAAATGGAATACCTGTCGACTCAGTTTAGAGCTGATCGCGACTGGGCCCATTAACTGGGCTCGTAAACCAAGGCACCAAAGAGCGCAACCAAGTCGGTAGCTTACTTAGCCTCTGTAGTAGCGATTAGGCACCATGGGTAGTTTAACGACCGTCAGATCAACGCGCTTACCACGCACCATCACGTGAAGATCCGAGCCCACCTGGGAGCAGGCCGGTTGAACAAACGCCATCGCCACGGGACCACCGACTGAAGCCCCGAATGCATC
>CACMGJ010000005.1 GCA_902613175.1 Halieaceae bacterium
GCTGAGCCGAGCAAGAGCAGCCGAACCCTCGCCCTTGTCCTCTCCGAAGAGCGCGTTTAACTCATGCGCTCTCAGCGGTCCGCTGGAGGCATTTTTGTTGCCCATCAGGTGCGAAGCTACCGAAATGGCGTCGGAGCTGATTTCTGCATCGCACCAGTGAAAGGCGACAAGCTCAACGCCGAAACGTTTCCTGACGAGATCACAAAACAACGTGGCGAGATCTTCGTATGAGCCTCGCTCTGCGATAGAAGCGATAAGATCATTACGGTTATTGGTAAGGGCCAGAAAACCCGCGTTGTTCCCGTAGGTGGCCCTGCGTTGGCTGCCTTGGCAGAGTGGATGAAATATCGACCAATGGGGGACGAAGCGCTTGGCTACGACTCGCCGCTTTTCGTTACTCAACGCGGAAGGCGAATCAGTCCAAGAGCTGTACAAGATAGAATTCGTCAGCTAGCAATTAAACACGGCATGACCCAACGCGTGCACCCGCACGTGTTGCGTCACGCTTTTGCGAGCCATCTACTGGAATCCAGTGGCGACTTGCGCGCGGTACAAGAGCTCCTGGGACACGCCAATATTGCAACGACCCAGATTTATACCCATCTCGATTTTCAGCACCTTGCCAAAGTCTATGATCAGGCGCACCCGCGGGCACAAAAGCGCGGTAAGCGAAATACGGACTCATGATCACAACCCTCTCATTCGATCTTGACGATACACTCTGGGATCCAAGACCTGCCCTCATCGCGGCTGACAAAGCGCAATGGTTGGCACTCGCCCACCGCTACCCCGATCTCACCGAGCGCTTTACCCGGGACCAAATCTTCGTTTGTAGAAAGCAGATTCTTACCGATGCGCCGTCCATCGTGGGTAATGTAACAGCGCTGCGAATTGAAGTGATGTATAGGCTCTTACTGTCTCTCGATATCGTGCCAGCAGAGGCCGATGAATCCGCAAGAATGGCGTTCGAGGCCTTTATGGCAAAAAGAAATGACGTAATTCTGTTTCAAGAGACAATTCCAATGCTCGAAAGCGTCTCGGAGTCCTACACTGTCGTAGCCATTACCAATGGCAATGCGGATGTTTTCAAGACCGGGATCGGGCCCTATTTTGACCTTTCGATTCGGGCTGATGAAGCCGGAATAGCAAAACCGGATAGAGGCATTTTCGACCTGACCTGGGAAAAACTTGGCTGCCAATCAAGCGACGTTATCCACATAGGCGACAGTATTGAAAATGACGTTCAGGGTGCGATCAATGCTGGAGTGACACCTATTTGGTACAACCCTGATAAGGAACAAAACACGCTAAGAGTTGATGAAGTAGGAGCCCTATCAGAGCTCCCTTCAATGATTCAGCAGCTTAGCGACAGGCACTAAGCTTTACGAAGCAATTGCTTAGATTGCTTCCTCGCCCGTTTCACCGGTACGAATACGAACGACCTGCTCCAACTCCGAAACAAAGATCTTGCCATCACCAATCTTCCCGGTACTAGCTGCAGAAATAATCGTGTCGACGATTTGATCTAGCTGTTCGGCCGACGTTGCTATCTCCAGCTTTAGCTTCGGGAGAAAATCTACGACGTACTCTGCTCCTCTATAGAGCTCGGTATGCCCCCGCTGGCGACCAAAACCCTTCACCTCGGTAACCGTTACCCCCTGCACACCAATCTCTGAAAGCGCACTTCGAACATCATCCAGCTTGAAGGGCTTAATAATTGCGGTGACTAACTTCATGAAAACCTCACACCTATTTTTTTCTTCACGGCTGAGCGCCGTCGTTGCCAGAGTATGGCGTATGCGGCTGCGTTTATGAAGTAACGTGGCAGGAGTTAATGCCGCAGATAAAAAAAACCCGGCAATTAAGCCGGGTTTCGATTCAAGCGCTGACTGATCAGCGGTTCGCGACCGAACCTTTAGAACTTACCGTCTCAAGATCAAAGCGATCAGACTGCATGACCTTGCTCCATGCCGCAGCAAAATCACTGACGAACTTAGCCTCGCCGTCATCCGCTCCGTAAACCTCAGAGATTGATCGCAGCTCGGAACTTGATCCGAACATTAGATCAACGGGCGTAGCTGTCCATCGACGATCCCCCGTCTCACGGTCAGTCGCAACGTACACACCCGGGAACTCCGTTGATGCAGTCCACTCAACACCCATGTCTAGCAGATTCACGAAGAAGTCATTACTGAGTTCGCCTTCGCGATCAGTTAACACACCATGTGAAGAACCACCGGCAGTAGCACCCAGTACGCGCAAGCCACCGGTGAGCGCGGTCATCTCAGGCACTGTGAGGTCGAGCAAACTCGCCTTGTCGATCATCGCACCAACGGGTGACATGTAGTTACGATCCGCATCGTAGTAATTGCGGAATCCGTCAGCAACGGGCTCTAATGCACCAAATGAAGCAACATCGGTTTCAGCTTGCGACGCATCCATACGACCCGGTACAAACGCTATCTCCAGGTTGTGACCACGCTTCGCAGCCGCACTCTCGATAGCAGCCGCACCGCCCAAGACAATCATGTCAGCCATGCTGATCTGCTTGCCACCGCGAGCCTTCGCGTTGAATTTGCTTTGCACGCTCTCCAGGGCAGAGAGTGTCGCTGCAAGCTCATCGGTATCGTTTACGTCCCAGCTGTTCATTGGCGCCAAGCGAACTCGGGCACCATTAGCACCACCACGCATATCGCTATCCCGATACGATGACGCTGAAGCCCACGCCGCTTTGATGAGAGCAGCTTCGCTTGCTCCCGACTTAAGAATCGCCTTCTTAAGCTTTTTCACGTCATTCGCATCAACCAACGCGTGATCAACCGCAGGGATTGGATCCTGCCAAAGAAGCACTTCAGCCGGCACATCTGAACCCACGTATCGAGCTCGAGGGCCCATGTCACGATGAGTCAGTTTGAACCAAGCACGCGCAAATGCATCTTCAAACTCAGATGGGTTCTCGAGGAATCGCTTAGAGATTGCTCGGTAAGCCGGATCGGCCTTCAAAGACAAGTCTGTGGTGAACATGATCGGTGCATGCTTCACGTCCGCAAGGTGCGCGTCAGGGACTGTCCCCGCAGCCTGACCGTCCACGGGCACCCATTGAATGGCACCACCAGGGCTCTTGGTCATTTCCCAGTCAAACGCGAATAGGTTTGCGAGGTACATCATGCTCCAGCGGGTGGGTGACGCAGTCCACGCACCCTCAAAACCAGATGTAACTGTGTCTTCTGAGTGACCTTTGCCGCAACGGTTGTTCCAGCCAAAGCCTTGCTCTTCCAGAGCCTCGCCTGCAGGCTCAACGCCCACACACTCCCCCGGCTTGTGCGCGCCATGAGCCTTACCGAAGGTGTGACCACCCGCAATGAGCGCCACAGTTTCCACATCATTCATGGCCATTCGACCAAAGGTATCGCGAATATCGTGCGCCGCCAGCGCCGGATCCGGGTTGCCATTGGGGCCTTCTGGATTTACGTAGATCAGGCCCATTTGAACCGCAGCAAGCGGGCTATCTAACTTGCGATCACCCGTGTAACGCTCGTCTGCAAGCATGACTTTTTCCGGGCCCCAGTAAACGAGATCGGGCTCCCAGTCATCAGTACGACCGCCTGCAAAACCAAATGTTTTAAAGCCCATATCTTCCATCGCGACGCTGCCAGCGAGGATCATGAGATCAGCCCAGCTGACGTTGGCGCCGTGAGCCTTTTTGACTGGCCAGAGTAGACGACGTGCTTTGTCGAGGTTGCCGTTATCGGGCCAGCTGTTGAGCGGCTCGAATCGCATCTGACCACCACCAGCACCGCCTCGACCATCGGCCACACGGTAAGTACCTGCGCTATGCCAGGCCATACGGATAAAGAAGGGACCGTAATGACCGTAATCAGCCGGCCACCAGTCTTGTGAGTCTGTCAGCGTTGCACGGATATCGGCCTTCAAGGCATTCAAATCAACCTGCGCAAACGCTTCCGCGTAATTAAAGTCCGCCCCGTAAGGATTTGACTCGGGTGCGTGCTGACGCAGCGGAGTCAAGTCAATACGGTCAGGCCACCAGAACTTAGGGGGCTTGGCGAACGTGTTTTCTGCCTGAACCGGTGCCGACATTGCGGTGAAAACCGCGAGGCCAGCGACGGCGAGCTTGAGAGCTTTCATAAATACCACCTCCAAAAGAGACTTATTGTTTTCTTGGAAGAGACTGAAACCAGTCCTCCCATGACAACTAATCTAGTCCTCTTGTCGGTAGCGTTCCAATCGGAATATCTGTCGAACTTGATCGAAATTTCTAATCAGTGATTTGGGAGGCTGGATACGCTGTCAAAGCATGCAGCCCATAGCTGATAATTAGGCTTTTGACGTTCTCTCAAGAGATCGCATCAACGTGGTGTTGAAGGGTGCCAGCGCAGCCTCGGTAAACCGGGCCATGTTTTCTTCACGGTTGCCGAGAATGTCTCTACTATGATGGAAGCGTTGACGGGCCCACTGACCCCAATAACGCTGGTGCCAGGCGCATGCCCGTAAGGGGTTCCCTTAGGCCCTGCAGCGCCGAGCTCCGCGATGCCCCAAGTGGCATCAAGTTTCAGTCTTGCAGAATGAGCGAATTCGGCCACCATGGGTTCCGTGAGGGGTTTGAGTCCTTTCAGTTTGACCACATCAAGGTCAAGAAAGGCGTGTCGCGATTCGTGGGTGTAAATAACGCTACCGCCGCGAAAGTAGCTGGATGCGCCAGCGACGGATAGTAGGTTTGCCGCAATGAGACCGCCCGTGGACGACTCTGCGACCGAGACGGACTGTCCGTTGGCGACAAGTTTCGAGGCGATGGTAGCGCAAGCAGCTGAGAACATAGGGGCGTCCCTTGCGATCTAAGAAAAACATCACGCTAATCGTAAAAGGCATTGTTTGCTACGTAGGCTGGTGCCGCGGGTCGCAAAGAGGTAAGCATCGCAGGCCAAACCCGCGCTGACACACGTTTTTTGCAGAAAAAAAAGGGGGAGCAAAGCTCCCCCAACGTCTCACTCAAACATCTAGCGGGCGGTTTAAGCCTTAAATTCTGGGTACGCCTCGAGTCCACACTCGGCAATATCTGAACCCATCTCTTCCTCTTCATCGGAAACACGAACCGGCATAACGATGCCGATCAACTTGAAGGTGAGGAAGGACGTGACGAAGACCCACACAAAAATTGTTGCACCACCAATTAACTGACCCGAGATGCTTGCGTCTGAATTGGTGAAGGGAACAGCTAGCAGACCCAATAATCCTACAGTTCCGTGAACCGAAATCGCTCCTACAGGATCGTCTATATTCAGCTTGTCTAGCGTGACAATTGATCCAACTACCAAGGCACCACCCAAGCCCCCGATAATGGTAGCCACTAACGGTGATGGTGTATCAGGACCAGCCGTAATCGCAACCAGGCCAGCCAAACAGCCGTTAAGTGCCATAGTCAGATCTGCCTTACCAAACACACTTTTCGCAACCAAAAGAGCAACGATGCACCCGCCTGACGCGGCAGCATTAGTATTTAAAAATACGACTGCAACCGCATTTGCGTCGCTGACTGTGGCGGTAGCCAATACCGATCCGCCATTAAAGCCAAACCACCCCATCCATAGAATGAACGTACCTAAGGTCGCTAAGGGCATGTTCGCGCCAGGCATGGCATTTATGGAACCGTCTGCTCCATACTTACCCTTTCTCGCCCCGATCGTTAATACCCCTGCCAGGCCAGCTGCTGCACCAGCCATGTGTACGATTCCTGAGCCAGCAAAGTCTACAAAACCAAGATCACCAAGGGTGTAGAGTCCGAACACTGGATTGCCACCCCAGGTCCACGATCCTTCCATAGGATATATAAACGATGTCATTACGACCGCGAAAATTAGGAATGCAAATAACTTCATTCTTTCGGCCACAGCGCCGGACACGATCGACATTGCAGTTGCAACGAATACAACTTGGAAATAAAAGTCGGCTGACGGAGCGTAGCCCGCCGGCTCGTCCGCTCCGGTGACGCCATCTCCCGCGAGACCATCTAGGAGTACACCACCGCCATACATAATGTCGTAGCCAACCACCATGTACATGGTGCACGCGATAGCGAATAACACTACGTTTTTAGTCAGAATCTCGGTCGTGTTCTTGCTTCGAACAAGGCCGGCTTCCAGCATGGCGAATCCTGCCGCCATCCACATAACTAACGCGCCGCACACCAAAAAGTAAAAGGTGTTTAACGCATAACTTAACTCTGCTGTTGCTTCCATAGTTCTTGTCCTTTTTTAAAATTTAGAGCGCATCAACACCGGTCTCACCGGTGCGGATACGAATGGACTGTTCAAGAGACGTGACAAAGATCTTGCCGTCTCCAATGTTGCCGGTCTGGGCTGCGGCCGAGATCGCTTCGATGGTCTGATCGAGAATCTCGTCTGAAACAGCGATCTCGACTTTAGTTTTCGGTAAGAAATCGACCACGTATTCAGCTCCCCGATAGAGCTCAGTGTGTCCTTTCTGCCGGCCGAAACCTTTCACTTCGCTTACCGTGATGCCCTGCACACCGATACTGGACAGCGCCTCGCGGACGTCGTCCAACTTGAAGGGCTTTATGACCGCGGTTACCATTTTCATTTGCTTCTCTCCCTTGTAATAGCCGAAAGTGCTGGCTCCTTAGAGGCTTTTACCAATCGATAGAATCAAAGCAGCATCAGCCCAGTCATAACCGTAGGCGTCTTCCTTATCCAAATCGGTATCCTCATACGTAATAGCAAAATCAAGGCCGCCGGCTGAGGTAGACAACGCCACTGACCAGTTCATGTGTTCAGTTGCACCATCCAAGTAGCCAGCTTCATCGTAATCGCCAGAACCTACGAGTAAATCTAAAGCCACGCTTTCGGAGAGCGCCATGCTGTAGGTGGCATAAGTGTATGTAAACTTGCCAGTTTCGCCCCAGTACTCATCGGAGTAGTTCATACCAATGCCGAAATCACCAAAACTCAAAGACCCGTAAATCTCACCGTAATCGCCCAGCAAACCTTCGTCCTGAGGGTAGTCGTAGTAGATATAACCAATGTCGAATGAAACACTGTCGCTGATGTCGGAGGCGAAGCCTGCGTAGTAGTCGAGTTCGATACCGCCATTTAGGCCACCACACGTATCGATCGCGCAATCAAAATCGACCGCCGCGCCCCATGTACCGATGTATGCCCCGTTGTCAAAAGCGATATCGAAACCGCCCTGCACTGACGGCGCGCTATCTGACTGCGAGATGCCGCGGAACTTATAATCCGTTGTTAAAGCGATGTTACCACTAACTTCTGCTCCGAACGCCTGAGTGATAGGGAAGGAACTTAGGGCTGCCGCGAAGGCCACTTTCTTTAAAGACATTATGCTCTCCTTTAATAAAGACAAATCCAGAAGACAACACCCCGTGCTGCTCCTTTGGACATATTTCTTCTTGCGAGTGGCGCGCCAATAAATTTAAACCTAACAAAAACAATAAGTTATCGTTTTTTAAGACCGTCTAAAATGGTGGATAGCAGTTGGATTGCACCACGATAGTGCGAGTCGAAATCACTGATGCGCAAAAATGATGCGACACCGAGACCTCAAATTTAGTTAACCTGTACCCTTTTTAAGCGAGTCACATGGCATGAGTGATCGGAAACCTAAGCCTGACCCAATTGGATCGGTATCATCAACGCTCGGCGATATGTTAGCGGACGGTAAATCCATAGCTGACGAGGTAACAGATAACGCAAAGGCGGTTGCGCGAGTAGCCCTGGGCAATCTCGGTGTTGTAAGTCGTGATGAATTTGACGGTCAAGTCGCAATGTTGAGGAGGACGAGAGAGCGCGTGGAGCAGTTAGAGTCTGAGATTTCGACACTGCTTATAAAAATCGATGAACTCCAAAACCAATCGAACGATTGAAATAATCGCGACTGGCTCTTTAAGCTGCTGACTCCTTTTTTGACAATGCCTGATCGTGCAAAAAAGCTTGACCTTTACCAATTTAGCGTGGATTCTAACGTGGCCCAAAGGGCAAAACACGTTCATCTGGCACGAGTAAAAGTAGGTCAGACGGAAGTAGGCAGATAAAAATACATCTCTTCAAAAAGAGAGGTTCGCATCAAGCGTTCGCTTGTTGCACTAAACAATCTACCGAAGGAACGCATTGAAAGAAGGTGTGTTGTCGTAAGGCAGCGCGTGTTTAATCAATCGTAATGTTGGAGGTTGACATGACTTCATGCACTTATCGTGGCGCAGAGTATCACCCATCTCAGAAGGCAGGCACCCAAATTTTGGGCGCGGGCGTGTACCGAGGTGTGAATTGGAAGCGCCGCTCTATGAAGCCTGCTGCTAACCCAGAAAGAAATCTTATCTGGCGCGGCACAACTTATACAAAGTAAAGACCATTTGGTCGTCTCGCTCAACAAAACAAGGGGTCCATGAATGACCCCTTTCTCTAGCTTCCTTACACAAATACGGAATGACTGCTAACGGTATAGCAACTAATCCCATACTTCGAATTTTACAGCGGGCGACGCTGCGTTGAACGGAATTAAAGCTTAAAAAGTAGTACCTTGAATCCGCAAACGTCAGCCGGATAGTTCTCGAATTTGCCGGATGCATCAGAAGCTGGTGACGTACTCCGCAAGATCTCGGATGTCGTCATCACTCAGCGCAGCGGCCTGTCCCCACATGAGTGCACTCTGAGCGCCGACCGTCTCGTTTGAACGGTAGGCCGTCAGTCGGCCCACAATATAATCAGCCTCGCGCCCTGCTAGTGCTGGGCCAATGCCGCCACCGCCATTTGGCCCATGACATGCAGCGCAGCCTGCGTATTTTGCTTCACCGGGAAGAGAGGCTACCGCCGCATCAGCGACAGATGCGCCGCCGCAACCCTGTCCTGCAACGCAGACGTTTGAAAATGACTTAATTCGATGAGCAATTGCAGCACGTTGCTCGTCTGTCTGCGCAAAAGCTGAAGCAGAAAGAGCTAGTGTAGTGACAAAAAGGTATCGCATGGCTCTGGGAACTCGTTTGGCAGTTTTTCTGGAGCGCGGAGTATACAGACTAAAGTGGCATTGAAAAAACTCTGTTGTCCAGATAATGCCTATAACAATGATCTTTAATACCCAGCTTCTGTTAGGTAGCCACTGCAAAAAAAACAGGCTTTATGATTAAGACAGTGCACCCTAGACAGCAGCCCAACCCCAATAGGACTCCTTATGAAACTTTACACCTTCGACCCTGCCCCCAACCCACAGCGCCTCAAGATATTCATCGATTACAAAGGTATTGAGTTAGACGCCACGCAAGTTAACTTTCAAGAGGGCGAACAGCGGACCGATGCTTATAAGGCCGTTGTTCCCACGGGTACGGTTCCAGCACTCGTGCTTGATTCAGGGCGCGTACTAAGTTCCGTGTTTGCGATCACACAATATTTGGAAGCGTTACATCCGGATCGTCCGCTTTTAGGGACGTCCGACGAAGAACGAGCGCTTATCCTAGATTGGAATCACCGTATCTTTACCGATGTGTTCAAGGCAATTGCCGACCTCTTCCGAAACACTAATCCGGCATTTGCAGGGCGCGCGCTCCCCGGAACACTGGACACCGAACAAATTCCAGCGCTCGCCGAGCGCGGAAGAAGTCAACTCGTGCACGCGCTGAACATCATGAATGATGAGCTTTCCTCCCGAGATTACGTGGCTGGTGACAGCTTCAGCATGGCGGACATCGACTTACTCGTATCAATGCATTTTGCTGGCTGGGCGGCAAAGGTTCAGCCCGATCAGTCACTTACCGCGCTATCCGACTGGCGTCAGCGAGCGCAAGCGGCACTCGGCTGAGACAGCACTAATGCATAAAGCACTGACGTATACAGCCCTGATGTAAAAAGAGAAACGTGGAACCGTGTTACTAGGCCAACAGACATCGCGATCGGGTATGCGGATCTCAATACTTTGGATCGGGCTCATCGCAAGCCTCGTGATTTCGAGTTGTGCTGAGCGCGAGGTCGGTGCCGCAAAGCTAGCAAATTACGTTGACCGTCTGAGCACCGCCGCCGACATTGATATCGGAATAGTCGAAGGGGACCAAAATACTTGGCAGCGAGTAGACCTCCCATCTGACCTCGATGTGGATCCCTTGACGGCTACCGGCTCATTATCGCTAATCGACTTCCTGTCCCTGAGTGGCTGTAAGTTGCAAGCCAACATTGCCAAACGCAATACGTCGATGGGACGGACGGCATCGGCATCACAACGCCTTATCTTCGATCTTGAGTTTTTGAGACTGGCACCTGCTTGCGTAACGCTCATGGAAGAGAAAGAGGAAAACAGCGTTGCCGAAACGCTGGGGGAAAATATTGAATTACGACGTACCAATCTGCCTATACGCATCTTCGCGGCAACCCTCGGGGGTCCGGAATGGCAAAAATTCTGGGACCAGCCCATGTTATTAGGGTCGTATCCCGAGTCGGCAAGTGGTGACTCGGCACAAGCGTTGTGGGAGCTATCCGAGCGGGTGCAGCGTTTTCTGGACCATAGCTGGTCTGCCGCCGACGAGGATCTCGAGCCGCTGCTATCCTCAATAAGGGCAAACTCAGGGGGACAGCTGCTGGCAGCCGCTGCACTTCAGTCAGGTTACCTTGAACACGCCAACGACGTACTGCGCAGCGCGGGTAAAGAAGGCATTTACTGTAAAAATGAGGCCATGACCGAAGCGGGGACGATCACAAAAACGGTGGTGGCCAAATACTTTGCTTCAGACGTGCAGCGATGGTCTGCACAGGTGTCGCAGCGGCATTACGAGATTCAATCGGCTTTGATTGCGCTGGAGTCTCACCTGACATCGACGTTACCGCCCCGTTATTTAGACTGGGTTACCGAGCGCGATGCACTGCTTCATCGGCTTTACGCTGCAACGAGAGAGCACGTTGCCGTCATAAAGAAGACGGTTAATGCCTGCTAGGTACCCAGTTAGAGGGGTCATGTCCCACCTTGTGCTCTGATATATTCGACCTAGGGCATTGAGCGCCCATTGCGGAGCCAATCGACTACCAGACAATACACACGGATTAGAGATACGACATGATTCAGGTCATTTCAGCAACACTGCAACCCAGCCTATGTGCGACGGGAGAGTCGGACTCGCGGCAACTGCGTGTCGGCCTCTATCAGATGAAGTGGTATGACGATGCGAGCGAGCACCTCCGACAGCTTCATGCGGGAGTCACCGCCTGTGCACATGCGGGCGCACAGATTGTTTTTTTGCCCGAGCTCACGCTCGGTCGCTACCCAGCGGATAAACGACCAAAGTCCCAGGACGATCGCCAACCAGAAAATATTATGACGGGACCGACCGTTGCGTTTGCGAAAGACGCTGCGCGCAAGAACGACGTCTTCGTTCAGGTCTCCCTCTACGAGCAAGTTGAGCGAGATGATGGCCTGGGTTTCAACACGGCGGTGCTGGTAGCACCTAACGGTGAGATCGCCGCGCAAACGCGCAAGCTGCATATCCCCGTTACCGAGGGCTATTTCGAGGACTGTTATTTCGCTCAAGGCCCCAGTGAAAACCCCTACCCCATCCATCGGATTGCAGTGGACTCGGCAGACATCAATGTGGGTTTACCAACTTGTTGGGACGAATGGTTCCCGGAGGTTGCGCGTAACTATGGCCTTCGAGGTGCAGATCTACTCTGCTACCCGACTGCCATTGGATCAGAGCCTGATCACCCTGACTTTCATACACGCCCGCTGTGGCAGTCGGTGATCATTGGGCACGCGATTGCCAACGGGCTCTTTATCGCCGTGCCGAACCGAACGGGTATGGAAGGCCTGATCCGATTCTATGGCGGCAGCTTCATTGCCGATCCGTTCGGACGAATCTTGGTGGAAGCCCCCGAAAACGAGGAAGTCGCACTGGTAGCTGAAATTGATCTAAGTCACCGGCAAGACTGGCTGCAACTCTTTCCGTTCTTTGCAACACGACGGCCCGACACCTACGCCACGCTCACAGAGCCAATGACCAACCCTCGACAGTCCGACGGGCGGGGGTCGATGGGGCCTATCCCAGGCATTTCAGTCGAGTGAGTCATTGACCATGTGGACCATGCCGCCTGAATGGCAACCCCACTCTGCCACCTGGATGGGCTTTCCAACCGGTACCTACGACACTGCCGGTGTCAGCGACGACGATGTCTTTAATGCTTGGTCTATGGTCGCAAACACTATCTCTGAGCATGAGCCTGTTCACATGCTCTGCCATCCGGGAAAGCTGACAATTGCGCAAAAGAAATTAGCAAGTGCTGTCACATTGCATGCCTTCGAGATTGACGACGCGTGGATGCGGGACTCAGGACCTACCTTTGTCACAAGCGAGCAGGGCCTTGGCGGCGTGGACTGGGTTTTCAATGGCTGGGGCGACCACACTGCATTCGATTGGCGCCAAGACGCTAAAGTGGCCAGTCACATTACCGAGCTGACGGGTGCCAAACGCCTTGGATCGGACTTGGTGAACGAGGGTGGTGGTATTCACGTAAACGGCGATGGCGACGTATTGCTTACCCGCACGGTGCAGCTCGATCCCGGCCGAAATCCGACGGCAACGGAGGACACTGTCGAAGCAGCGATCCATCAAAAATTGGGTACTGAGCGAGCCATCTGGTTTGATCGCGGTCTGTGGCGAGATTATCAGGACCATGGCACACGCGGACACGTCGATATGATCGCAATCTTTGTCCCTGATGGCTCAGTACTCCTGCATCGGCAATTTGATACCAACCATCCCGACAATGCTCTTTGGCAGGACCACTGCGAGACCCTAGAGGCAGCCGGCTTCACAGTGCGGGCACTACCAGCACCACGGATAGCGAAGGACAACAACGGGTGGGTCGATTACAGCTACGTCAATCACTACGTAGGGAATGGCTTCGTGTTGTTGCCCGCCTTCAAAGATCGCACAGACGAACATGCCCTTGAGATCCTTAAAGATCTGTATCCCGATCGCCACGTAACTAATTTGGACGCTCGAGTGCTGTTTGCCATGGGTGGCGGTATACACTGCATCACTCAGCAAGAGCCCGCCCTACCCTGAGGATTGCGGGCTCTCATACAAAGCTTAAAGGGATAATCGATGTTTACATATCTAAAGCCAGGCATACGAGAGCGCCTTGTCCGCGAGAACAAGCTATTCCGAATCGATGCTGACGGAAACCGTCTCGATGCAGAGAGTGCCGGTTCTTCAGGGCAGCGCATCGTCAACTTGCTTGGCCCTATCCCACTGCCGCTTGCGCGGGGTGAGGAGCACCCGACGGCCAAGTGGTATGCGACGGTTCGTGCAACCGAATTGGCTGAAGTTGAAAATCTTGCATCTGACCTTCGTGAGCAGGGTGGTCAACATCTCTTTGCACACCTCGCGTCGAGTATGGCGGTCAATAGTGTTTTAGAAATTGGTCCCGCGGCGACATCCAAATCTCCTTTGGTCCGAGTCCACTCATCTTGTTTAACCGGCGATGTCTTCGGCTCTCAGCGCTGTGAATGCGGCCCTCAGTACGAGGCAGCCATCGATCGAATCGCACGCAACCCTGAGGGTGGCTATCTAATTTACATGGCGGGACATGAGGGTCGCGGCATTGGTTTATGGGCAAAGGCAGCGACGTATCTGCTTCAGGATGTGGGCGAGAACACCTATCAAGCTAACCGCTCGCTGGGTTTGCCCGACGACTCACGCGACTTCAGTGATGCGGCGTCCCTACTCAAGTACTTTGGGCAGGAAAGACCCCTCAGGTTGCTGACCAACAACCCAAAGAAGATGGAAGACCTCACAGCCATGGGCGTACAAAATCTTACGCGCGTTAAGCACGTCTCAGGGGTTAACGACTTCAATCGACGCTATCTAGAAGCGAAGCGCGAATGGGGCCACGGACTCGATGAGGACGACCTCGGTTAAATCTGACTGATCCCCACCCGTCGGTTAAGGCGCTCAGTTCAGCCACTCCGGTAGCGGCTGGTCACCCAGCGACAGCTCCATGGTGTTATCGCCTGACGATGACGCACTCTTCCCCACCATTTCGTCATAAGCGCTGCGCTGACGAAGTACCGCTTCCACCTTGCCGAACTGCTTTATTTGGCGCTGCATTGACGGCAGATTGGTGGTCTTCAAGGGCTTACCGGTATTGTCAGCTATCAGGTGCTCCTCTCCTTTTATCTGCACGAACGCAATGTAGAGACTTAGATCGACCGACTCGATGACAAAGCGGTCAATATTGGATTTATACCTGATTTCTTTGAGTCGGAGCTTCATCGTTTCTGACCTTAATGACCCAGCCTTTCATGCCTCGTAAGTCTAGTCTTACGAAAAACGCTCAGACTCGGTTTTTCCGCCGCCAATTGCCGATGACCGGAGTTAGAATATCGAGGCCCTTGTGGCGACGGAGATCGTCGGGAGCCGTCTCTACCGCAGACCATAAAGACTCCAGGGCCCCCTCGATGGGCAACAAGGCCGTGAGATCACAAATATGGACGCGAATTGTGAACGCAATCGCACCCGATCTAGGAAGTCGCCGAAGCGACTGTCGCTCAGCGCGGTACCACAGCTGATCAGAGGCGGGGTTCACCTGCCATTCATCGCGTGACATAAGATCAGGATGCGGCATGAGCGACCAATTGAATCGCTGGGTGAAGCGGTCGGTAGGTAACCGAGTGAAGAACCGGTCAATCTGATGACCAATCTCATCGTTCAACCGAGGAATCGGACTATGGACTTCCGCCATGGTCGCACCTAGCTTTTCTTCCAGGCTCAAGTCACTGGGACTACACAACGAAGCCGCTACGAGTCGATACTTACCGTGATCATCTGACTGCATCACTACCAAATCGTCAGCTACCTCCAGAGAAGCGCGCCACAACGCCTCGGTATCGGGCAGTTCGGATTTTTCCAACCTGGATCGCTCGCCTACGACGTCAAAGACCAGTCCCGTAAATTCATTTGCGGCGGCGACCCCCTCGTCAAGAACCGCATAAACCCGTCTGCCCAGCTGCTCACGGACGCTTGTCTTGTGCGCGCGCCACGCGTCCGATGGCGTCGTGTCGACCCATGAACCCAGCATCGGCGCTAAACCCATCGCAACAATGCGTGGATCGTTACAGTGGGGAAGAAACGCCGGAGCCTGTTCTATCCGTTCAAAAGATGGACGGCTCTGGGTCATTGGATCGTCTTGGGGAATCATCCGCGCATGATGCCAGAGCTTGCCAAGACCACCATTACCTCTAAAGGAGAAACTCTGGACGAACTTCCAACGTACAGCGGCGTTTACCGTTTCTTCTCATCCGAGAACACCCTGCTCTACGTCGGCAAAAGCATCGACATACGCGCTCGCGTTCTGTCCCATTTTCAAGAAGGCAGAAAGCCGGGGCGACATCAACGCATCATGTCGCAGGTCTCGCGAATCGAGGCTCAGTCCACGGCAGGTGAAATTGGCGCGCTTCTCGTTGAAAACGCAGCAATCAAAGCGGAGACACCGCTCTACAACCGTCGTCAGCGGCAGGTCAGGAAACTGTGGACCATTCATCTGAATCGATCTCGCGACAATTTCCTGCAACCCGTTAGCGCTGACTTCTCACCATGGGGTGAACGAGCACTGGACAGTTATGGCTTATTTCATAACCGCCGCCACGTCGACAACACCATTCGCCGCCACGCCCGTGACCATGGACTCTGCCTGCGTATGCTTGGGCTCGACTCGGGCAAAGGGCCTTGCTTTCAGTACCAGCTCAAACGCTGCGATGGCGCTTGTGCGGAAGATGAAACCCCTGAAGAACACAACGCTCGCCTACTGTCCGTGCTCGACCGCGACCGAATCGCTGCTTGGCCCTTCGCAGGACCTCTGTTCCTGGTGGAACGCAATATCCGGCCGCAAGATCAGCAACCTGCAGAGCAGTATCATCTCGTCAACCACTGGTCTTGGCTCGGTTGTTTCGACAATACCGAGGCGGCACGCAAAGCATCTCAGGATAACCATCAAACGGTCTTCGACCGGGATGCCTATCGCATGCTGATGAGTGCCTTACGCCAGGGGAAATTAGAACTCGTCGATGCGGCAACCATGCAACCAGTCGATAACCCGCTGATTAGAGAGAACTTCGACTAATGGCGGTCAACATTGTCTGGTTTAAACGCGACTTGCGATTCGTCGATCACGCGCCGCTGGAGCTTGCACTCAAGTTAGACGAGCCAACGCTGATTATTTATCTCATCGAGCCGAAACTGCTTCGCAATCCGCATTATCGCGGCCGCCATTGGCAGTTCATTGGTCAGTCGCTCGAAGACCTCCAGCGCACTGCCGAGGCTTCAGGTCATCGAATAGAAGTGCTCGAAGGCAAGGCTGTTGAGGTCTTTAATGAAGTTCACCGAAAGCTCGGTATAACGCGTTTGCTTTCCTATGAAGAGACCGGTCTCGATCTGACCTTCCAGCGAGACCAAGCCGTAGCCAAGTTTTGCCGATCAGCGGGTATCGAGTGGCGCGAATTCCAAACCAACGGAGTCGAGCGAGGCCGGCGGGATCGAAAAGGCTGGAATCGGTCATGGCACCGTTTTATGACCGCTGACCCACACCAGATTGAGCTTGGATCAATGAAGTCCATCAGTTCGGAGGCTTCAGAGCAACTCAATGCTCTGCGTAGTACCAAGCATCGACAATGGATTAAACACAGCGGCGACATGCAAGCCGGCGGACCCAATCAAGCACAACAAGTGCTCAACAGCTTTCTCACTGACCGCGGCTGGGGCTATCAAAAATTCATTTCCAAACCCGAGAAAAGCCGGACGCATTGCTCTCGGCTTTCTCCCTATCTTGCCTGGGGAAATCTCAGCATGCGGCAGGTCTACCAAGCCCTCCAGCAACAGGAGAAAAAGCAGGGCTGGGGGCGTGCGATGAGTGCTTTTGAATCACGGCTCCACTGGCACTGTCACTTCATCCAGAAGTTCGAAATGGAGTGCCGGATGGAATTTGAGGACATCAACAGAGGCTATGCGGCGCAGCCACGAGGTCATAATGAGGACCTCGTCACCGCCTGGAAAGAGGGAATGACAGGCTATCCCTTAATTGACGCCACTATGCGCGCGCTCAAGGCCACCGGCTATGCCAACTTTCGGTCTCGCGCCATATTAGTGAGTTTTCTCACCCATCATCTATGGCAGGACTGGCGGGCCGGGGTAACCCACTTGGGTTCGCTGTTTTTGGACTTTGAGCCCGGTATTCACTACCCACAAATGCAGATGCAGGCAGGGGTCACGGGCATCAATACGATACGCATCTACAACCCTATCAAGCAGTCTTTAGATCACGATCCGAACGGTGAATTCATCCGCAAATGGGTGCCAGAACTGAAGGATTTACCGATACCTCTGGTTCACCAACCATGGCTGATGTCCCCCATCGAGCGAGTGCTCCAACCCATCGACTACCCGGAGCCCATTGTTGACCTGAAGGAATCTTACAAACGCGCCCGCGATACGCTATGGAAATTAAAATCCGATCCAATGGTTGGAAGGGAAAGAGAGCGTATACTCAACCAACACGTTGAGCGACGTCACCAAAAACGCTTCGAGGAAAAGGAAGCGAGTTAACTTGCTCGACCAGCAAGCGTCATCGCAGTAGACGTCGTCGTATCAAAGCACACTGCTGCCCGAGGGGGAGTCGCTCACGACTCGGAGTAAACATGCGGACATTAATCATTACCACTAGCTCGGCTGGCCTGACCTACCTATCCGCACAAGTCACAGTCCGATCGATGCTCAACGATGGCATTAATTTCATTCAGTCACTACTTAAGAGGATACGGTAACGATGGCTATTCCTCAGTGGCAGCACTCCTTTCAAGCGCTAGGAAGCCGCTACACCAGTCGTGTCAACCCGGATCCGGCTAGCTCTCCTGAGTGGATGGGTTGGAATGAGGCCCTCGCCGAACAACTGCGGTGGCCGAAAGATCTGAGAAGAACTGACGAGGCCTTGGCGGTCTTTGCCGGTCAACACCCTTTGGAAGGGACAAGTCCAAGTGCATCGGTTTATGCAGGCCATCAATTTGGTCAATACAATCCCCAACTGGGTGATGGGCGAGCCATCCTATTGGGTGAGTGGGCGCTGAGTCCTTCAGAGCATTACGACATCCAGCTAAAAGGTGCGGGGCAGACACCCTACTCCCGCGGGGGCGACGGTAAGTCGCCAGTAGGACCTGTTGTTAGGGAATATCTAGTCTCCGAGGCCATGCATCATCTTGGAGTACCGACGACCCGCGCACTGGCGGCGATTGCCACTGGCGATAAAGTCTTTCGAAATACCATCGAGCCCGGCGCCGTGATGGTGCGCGTTGCCAAGAGTCATTTGCGCTTCGGGAGTATTCAGTATTTCGCCATGACACGAGAGGGTGACGGACTTGGTGAACTGGTGGACTACGCGGCAGAGCGTCACTTCGCGGAGATCACTAGTGCAAAGAGCGCGGAATCCACGGCCGCCAAAGCAGAGGTCCTCTTGGAAGAAACCGTAAAGCGGATCGCATCTCTAGTTGCACATTGGCAGAGCCTTGGTTTTGTACATGGGGTTATGAACACCGACAACATGCTCCTTTCTGGCGAAACCATCGACTACGGCCCCTGTGCCTTCGTTGACACTTTTAAGGCCGACGCCATGTTTAGTGCCATCGATAGCCAGGGGCGGTATAGGCTTTCCAATCAACCGGGTATTGCCCACTGGAATACCAGTGTTCTTGCCTCATGCCTCCTCAAAGTCTTGGGCCCCAGTGAGGATCGCGCTGTTGCCTACGCCCAATCGGTGATTGATGAGTTTCCGCGTTGGTACACTGATGCCTTCAAAATACGCATTGCCGCGAAACTGGGTCTGGACAGTTTTAGACCTGAAGACGCCGAACTTCACGATGGCTTCTTAAGGGTATTAGAAGAAGATCAGCTAGACCTGTCACTCGCCTACCGCTGGTTGACTCACCAAGCGCTGAAAGACAGCGGCCACACGCCTATCGGAGACCTATTTATCCCCAGTGACGAGCTGCTCGACTGGCGCTTTGCCTGGGAGCGACGACGAGCGAGCAACAAGTCGGACTCTCAGGACACGGCGGAACGCATGCGTCAGGCTAATCCTGTGGTGATTCCGCGAAACCACCATGTCGCCGCGGCTATTGCCGACGCTGAGGCGCAAGACTATGAGTACTTACAGGCAGCCGTTGAGCGCTGGAAAACCCCATTCGAATGGCAAGATGATGACCGCCTATGGGCCGCTTCACCCACGCCAACTGAACGCGTTACTCGGACATTTTGCGGGACATAATGCGCACTGTTTACTGAGTATGTTCATGGCTCAACAGGGTGCGGGGCTGTATAATTAGCCGTCGCAAGAACGGAGAGTCGGGTGAAAACAGAGTTCCTCGGGAAAACAGTCAGCGGTCCTTTCACGATTCCCTCTGGAATCGTCTCGACGGCTCCCAGCATTATTCAGCGAATCTTTGACGACCTCCCTGAAATCGGCGTAATCACCACCAAAAGTGTGGGGCCAGTCCCGCGCGCAGGTAATCGTGAGCCTGTCTACAGCCAGTATGCTCCGGGCTGCTTTGTCAATGCGGTTGGACTGACCAACCCGGGCGCCGAAGAGGCTCGAAAAGGGTTCGAATCGCTGACCATTCCCGAAGATCGCTTCCTCCTTGTCTCTATTTTTGGCGGCAGTATCGAGGAGTTTGTGGAGGTCGCAAAAATTCTGGCTCCTGTCTCTGACGGTCTGGAGCTCAACCTCTCGTGCCCTCACGCTCAGGGCTACGGTATGGCGATAGGTCAGGACCCTGAAATGGTCAGGGCGATCGTAAGCGCGGTCAAAGCAGCCGTTGATGTTCCCGTGATTCCAAAACTCACACCCAATGTGGATCGCATTGAGGACATTGGCCTTGCAGCACTTGAGGCGGGCGCGGACGGGCTCTGTGCCATCAATACGGTGGGGCCCGGCTACACAGAAAGTCACGGACACGCTGTACTCAGTAATGGCATGGGCGGCATGTCCGGTAGCGGCGTTCTACCCACAGCCCTCAAGTGCATTCGTGCGCTCAAAACCATTACTGACAAGCCCATCATCGGCTGTGGCGGTCTATCGACTGCCGATGATTGCCGCGCAGCGATCCGCGCCGGTGCATCCATCATTGGCGTTGGTTCCGCCTTGAGTGGAATGGACACGGAAGACATGAATACCTACTTCCGCCAGCTTCAGACCGACCTCGATAAGGGGACCAACAAGGCGAAGGCAGGGCTCAACCTCGACCTTGATATGGACTTTGCGCCCTACAAGGTCGTTGCTAATGACCCCGTCTGTGACGACATCACTGTGGTTACACTCGATGGCAACATCAACATTCAAGCCGGCGAGTACGTGTTTATATGGATACCCGGTGTCGGTGAAAAACCGTTTTCCTGTCTCACTGACTCGCCCTTGCGGCTAGCCGTGATTGATGTGGGGCAATTCACGAGCGCCTGTTACCAGCTAAAACCCGGCGACGATGTTTACATCCGAGGCCCGCACGGCGCACCGGTCATGCCGAAGGATGACGCCAATATTATCTGCGTGGCTGGCGGCACCGGTTTGGCCGCTGTGTATCAGGTGGCACGAGACTTTGGGTCCAACGACAAACCGGCACAGATGTTTGCTGGCGCGCGCAGTGCCGATCGCTTGTATTTCACTGAGGAATGCAAGGATATCGCCGAGGTGCACATCGCAACCGATGATGGCAGTGCTGGCTTTAACGGCCGGGTAACGGATGCGCTCCGTGGCTACCTTGAGACCCTCGATGCCGATACATTGGCAAAAACCGAGTTCTACAACTGCGGACCAGAGCCAATGATTCACGCAGCTGAAGTAGTCCAGCGCGAGTTTGTTGAGGCTTCGCAGATGTTCAGTGCAATTGACTACACCACGAAATGTGGCGTTGGTATCTGCGGTGCCTGTGCATCACCTGATGGCCGCCGAATTTGCGTTGATGGGCCCTTCATTAATACGCAGTAGATGACTCACCATGAGCAATAACAATAGGCGAGGTAACTATGGGACCTAAACTGGTTATTACATCGATCATCGTCACCGCCGCCGTGTTTGCGGTCGCATGGATGGGCGATCAAACGGGCTCAACGCTCTACGGACTCCCGCTCATGACCGTAATGGCTCTGGGTATCTTTGCGATTCAATGGGTTGGACTCATTCACGCGCGACTGTTTGAGACCGAGCACTATTTTGATCTCGTTGGCAGCCTGACTTATATCACCGTCACGGTTTTTGCCATTCAGCAAGCCGCTGAGATAGGGTTACGCCAACAAATTGTCGCTGGCGTCGTCATAGTTTGGGCGGCACGCCTTGGGCCCTTCTTGTTCAGACGCATCCAAAAGGCTGGAGAGGACCGACGCTTCCGTAAGATCAAACTGTCGACGCCCCGATTCCTAGTCACGTGGACCCTCCAAGGCACCTGGGTCTTCCTTACCGCTGGTGCGGCACTGGCAGCCATCATGACGCCCAATACCGCCCCACTCGGAACCGTATTTTATGTGGGCGCCGCCATGTGGGTTCTAGGCTTTGCTGTCGAGGTCATCGCAGACAGCCAGAAGAGTGCCTTCAAGGCAGATCCTGCTAATGAAAATAAGTTCATTACGACCGGCATCTGGGCAAGAGCGCAGCATCCGAACTACTTCGGCGAAATTCTGCTGTGGGCGGGTGTCGCAGTCATGGCCCTTCCTTCCCTCAGCGGCAGCGCGATGATTTTCCTCATCTCACCCGTCTTTGTTGCCGTGTTACTGACTCGTATTAGTGGTGTTCCGCTCCTCCGTAAAACCGCGGGTGCACGTTGGGGAGACGACCCGGAATACCAAGCTTATTTGAAAAATACACCGCTCATAATTCCACGAATCTTCTGATTCCAAACGACCGTAAAGCGCAAAGAAAAAGCCGGCAGTTGCCGGCTTTTTTTGATACTGATGATTGCTTCAAAGCTCATCACTCAAGCTTAGAACGTATTGAGTCCCGACAGACACTCGTGGAACCCGGCCATCGTCGAGTCGACGACCTCTGCGGCAGTTCTCGCCTCATTAATGCGCCCCATGACTTGTCCGGTTAGCGGAATAGCAGCCTCGAGATCTCCACCGAAGTACAGATCCAGGATATTCGCCATGTGTTCAAAGGGCTGGAACTGCCCTAGGAGTTCGAGTTCACCTGTGCGTTCGGTACGCATCGCTCGAAGTGCAGGTCGGCCCTGCTGGTTCAGGAAAACCGTGTCTGTCTCCTTTCCGTCGTAAATAGCGTTTTTCCAGTTCTGATGGACCGGCGAATCAGAACAGCTCAACATGGCCGTACCTAACTGCACACCCTCAGCACCCATGGCAAATGCAGCCGCCATGGTCGGCCCATCACAGATACCACCGGCTGCAATGATCGGCACATCCGTACGCTCTCTAATCAGCGGCAACAACACCATCGTCGAGACCGGCCGCGGATTTTTAAAACCGCCGCCTTCACCGCCTTCAACCACAAGGCCATCAACGCCTGCATCCAAAGCTTTGAGTGCCATGTCGAGTGTAGGGATTACATGGAAGACTTTGATACCTGCTTCCTGAAAGACCTTCGTACAGAGATCAGGACTACCCGAGGATGTAGTAACGAACTTAATGCCTTGCTCGATAACGAAATCAATCACGTTCGTCCCTTTAACAAACGCGAGCGCCACGTTCATACCAAAGGGCTTATCCGTGAGCTCGTGCATCTTGCGTACTTCTTCCTGAATGGCATCGAATTCACCCGAGGATGTTTCGATGATACCCATAGCGCCGGAGTTCGATACTGCAGACGCGAGCTGTGCTCGGGCAATCCAACCCATTGGGGCCTGTAAAATGGGATAATCCACCCCAGTCATGTCGGTCACACGATTTTTAATAGGCTTTGGTTTCACATCTACCTCGTATTCTTATAAAGCGTTGGCCGAGCCAACATACCGGACCCGTAGTCGCGGTCAAGCAAATAGCGATAAGCTGCCACACGACGCGCGCACAGCGCACATTGATTTAGGGAACACAGAATGATCATGCGCTCACTTCCACTGTTTAGCCTGACTGTCCTCCTTGGTGTTTTGTCACTTACAGAACACGCAGAGGCCACAGAGTCACGCGAGTTGCGTTTTCCTCCGCTGAAGGATGGGCGCCTCCTACTGTCTGTAGACACTCACACACACACTGTCTTCTCCGATGGGCACGTCTGGCCTACGGTACGGGTTTGGGAGGCCAATAAGGATCGGCTCGACGCCATGGCTATTACCGAGCACCTTGAATATCAACCCAACCGTGACGACATCCCTCATCCAGACCGCAATCGCGCCTTCGAGCTCGCGGTAAAGGAAAATAAGCAGGGCCGAGAACGAACCGATTTACTACTGATTTCTGGCGCTGAGATAACCCGCAAATACGCTCCGGGTCACGTAAACGCGCTGTTTATCGAGGACACAAATCCACTACTCACGGTAAAGCTCCGGCGCGAGGAGACCTTTGCTACTGCGCGTAAAGCGCTCAAAGCGGCAAAGGCGCAGCAGGGCTTTATGATCTGGAATCATCCTGCCTGGCCACGCGATTTCCCCGATGGCGTCATCAAGATATCCAAAGAGCAGCAGTCCCTGTTTGATGAAGGTCTCATTCAAGGTATCGAAGTTGCCAACGGCGAGTACTTCAATGACTCATCGCTCCAAGTCGCGTTAGATCATGATCTAACTATCATTGGCGCCTCAGACATCCATGGCCTCATCGACTACGACTACGACATAAACGGTGGCAGCCACCGTACAGTGACTTTGGCCTTCGCCAACGAACGCAGTGTTGAAGGCATCGCAGCAGCCCTCTTCCAAAAACAAACCGTTGCGGTCTATGACCGCCAGTTCATTGGACGTGAGACCGAACTCCAAACCTTGTTCGATAGCCTGATGCGCTTCGAGCGCCTCCCGGCCCGCCGCAATGACAGCCAACAAACCGCGGTGCGCATCAGCAATGCAGGCCCCATCGACATTGAACTCGAAGTGCTCAGCGATGTGAGCCTCAACAAATCAGCTGGGTACGTCACAGTGCCATCCCACGGATCGACGATTATCGTCGTGCTCGATCACGCACCGAGCGACGACATGAAGCTAACACTTAAGTGGCTGAATAGCTGGCAGGCCCCAAAGACGCACGCCCGGATTGATGTAGGGCTGTAGAAAAAAACAACCGCGCATACAAAAGGATGCAAAGGCACTACCACCGACCTTTGACTATGCTCTGTTTTGGAGCCACCACTCCATTTCTTCGATATGGTCCTTGCCAAAGAACTGCTCATCACCCACAAAGAAGGCGGGAATACCAAAGACGCCTCGATCAACAGCGCCTTGTGTGTTCGCCATGAGTTCAGCCTTTACTTCGGGGTCCTGAGTGGCTTTCAACAACGCTTGACCGTCAAAACCGGCGGCGTTGAAGGCACTGACAAACACGTCAGGATCGTCCATCTTCAGACCGTCTTCCCACATCATTTTGACGCCCGCTTCAATGTAGGGCGCCACATCATTGTCACGACCGTAAGCGACACAGGCGCGCATCAGCAGCAAGGTGTTGATGGGGAAATTAGGATTCATCGCGAACTTGTTAAGTCCGTGACGATCGCAATAGCGCTCGATTTCGCGCATGAACATCACATTTTTCCCAGAGACACCCGCGAAATTCATCATAGGCGGCTGGTTGTTGGTCGACTTGAAAATACCGCCAAGTAAGCACGGTGTAATCTTGAGCTGGGCGCCGGTTCGCTCGGCTACGTCTTTTACAGTGAAGTAAGACAGATAGGCGTTTGGACTGCCAAAATCAAAGATGACTTCGATGGTTTTACTCATGAAGAGCCCCTTATTGTTGTTATAAAAATTAGACCGTCAGTAGGCCAATAAACACTTGCGCTGTCCAGTAATGTAGCCGGCTTACTTAAGGACTCAAACACCGGTGCGCGGGTTCTGGGTAGTCACCACTAGACGAACTGAATTCCAACCAACAAAACCAGCTGCACCATATTAATGCCGACCGATAGCTTGTGGTCCCGATCGAAACGCCGACCCGCTTCAGCATTACCCGCCAGTTGCTCGTCGCGTGCCGCATTGATGCGCGGCAATAGCCACTGCCTTACCCAGAGCGTCGATACGCCTACAAAGAGACAAACGATGGCCGCTTGGTAAGCAGACTCATCATTGGCCACCAAGAACAACAACGCCGCAATAAGACTGAGGGCAATCATGAAACCGTAATAGCGGGGAAACATCGAACGCAAAAACACACCGGCTTGCGCCTCAGGCAGTGAGCTGAAAACCACCGGTGCCACGACCGAGGGAAAAAACAGCATAGCGCCCAATAGCATTAAGACCAGCGCGTTTGCGAACTCCAGCATCGATACCTGCTACCGTTTGTATTGCGTAGGACAGTAGCCACGCCCGACATCGAAGCCCCGCAATTTGCGATGCTTGGTGACGCGGCCTGTGACCCGCTTACGCCAAAGCCGAAACGAGCTCGCTTTCATCTCACGACGCATGAGCTTGATGGTCTCAGACTCGCTCAAACCAAAGGTTGCTTCGATAACCTCAAAGGGCGTTCGGTCCTCCCATGCCATTTCAACGACGCGGGATACCTCTGATTCGGTTAATGTGTGCTTGGATATCGACATGGCGGGATGGTAAGACTCTGAAAGAGGCGATACCTCTGCCGTCTGGGCTGTGTTCGGGTTCGTACTCGAAAAAATCAGGACTGCGTAAGCTTGCAGCGACGCCAGCCGCGCAGAGAGTTAATTAACCACCATGACTCTACCTTCTCGAGATCCGACACAGGCAGTGACCGTTCAGACACCGTGCCTTCATCGATTAACTCGTCGCGTAATACCCCGGGCAGTAGGCCGTCAGAAAGTGGCGGTGTGAATAAACGACCGCCCATCTGATACACGACATTAGCAATAGCACTCTCAGTGACATGTCCCAACTCATTCACCAGAAGTGGCGATACACCGTCGGGTACTTCAGCGACCGCGCGATCATAGGCCTCTCGGCGACTCGTTTTATGAATTAAGAAGGAGTCCGTAGAGTCAACCGGTGTCGGTGAGACCGACAGAGGTAGGCATTTACGGTCGGTAACCGCTTCGTCTGGGACAAAGGGATGAAGGTTGTGACTCAGAACACCACATCGATTGAGTTGTAGTCGCAATCGCCAATGTTTGGCGCTATCGATGGAGCTTATTAGCTCGTGAAGGTACGACTCGACAGCCTGTCTATCAAACGCAAAGGACCAGTACTGCGCGGATTTTTCGAGCCGGCGCAAATGACGCGCTAGGCGAGTAATCTTGCCGTGACTGATACCCATGGTTTCGAACAAATGAAAACCAGGGTCGGGCTGCTTAAGTATGCGCGCTTTGGTCTGCAGCTCCTCAAACTCGTCGCTGGGGTCCGAATCCCAGACGATGCCACAACCCACACCAAACCGGCTCTTCCCGCTGCGCGAATCGCTCCAAGCCGTTCTTATCGCAACGTTAAAGCTAGCAAACCCGGATGGCTGAATGATGCCAAGCGCGCCGGTGTAAAGTTCGCGCGGGCTGTCTTCTAACCCATCGATGACATCGACTGCCGCGTGCTTTGGTGCACCAGTGATCGACGCCGCCGGAAACAGGGCCGTAAAGATATCGGCGATACTAGCTGACACCTCGGTTTTAACCGTAGAGGTCATCTGCCAAACACTGGGGTAGCGCTCGACCCCGAATAACTGATCGACGGACACCTTGCCAGTGGACGACAAGCGCGCAAGGTCGTTGCGCACCATATCGGTGATCATGACGTTCTCAGCTCGGTTCTTTATCGAAGTCTGCAGCCAGTGTGCATTGGCTTCATCGGCAAGGGTTTCGGGTTTGCGCCCTACCGTGCCCTTCATGGGTTTACTCCACACGACACCGTCTTCACGCTCGAAAAACAGCTCAGGTGAAGCCGAGCACACCGACACCTCAGGTCCGCTCATGAAAACAGCATACGGCATGTCTTGTGACCAGCGAGCAAAGTCCGCAAGCGTCACCTGCCCCTTATTCGACATCCGTGACGTGAGGTTGATCTGGTAGACCTCCCCCGCGCCAATCATCAATTTAATACGGTCGACCTTGGATTCGAAGGAGTCCCGCGACTCTAAAAGGTGCCAGTTAGCATTCGTTTGCTCATCAGGTGAATAGAGATCTGTGAGGGATGTGATGGACGTCTCGGCGGCGAACAAAGCAAAACATGCGAGAGGCACATCGATATCACGCTTTGGAAACTTGCGATCAAAGGCGTGACTTGCCTCGTAGGCAACATAGCCCACGGCGTACATTCCGTCTTTCTGAGCTCGCTCCTCGGCCTGATTCAAAACCGATAAGACAGCGCTGTGCTCCGCGGCCACTAGAACATCCTGGCAGTGCTCATACACTAACCAACTATGTGTCTTGGCATTACGAACAATGGCGCGGTTAAACATGATTTCAGCGATAAGTTTGTGGGCTGTCTATGGACTGAGATAAACGCAGGCGGATGGCAACTCGATCACCCGTGCATTATGCCTATTTTTTGAAGCTAGTTAATATCTCGTGACGAAGAAACAGGCGGAAGACAGCAACGAGTCTGCGGTTTTCAGGGCTTGGTATCGTCAGCATTACCGCGTATAACGTCACAGTCGGGTGGGAGAGCGCAACATGAAAGTT
This sequence comes from Halieaceae bacterium, assembly GCA_902613175.1. Classification (GTDB taxonomy): domain Bacteria; phylum Pseudomonadota; class Gammaproteobacteria; order Pseudomonadales; family Halieaceae; genus Luminiphilus. The sequence goes on from CACMGJ010000005.1 coordinate 27,777, forward strand.
GACCTTTTGGATAATACAAAATTGTCTTGGCAAGACTATGGGCCAGATGATCGATTCAATTATCCGATCGGCTATGGCGGTGCTTTACTCGCTCATGACGAGCAAGGCCACATCGATCTAGTCTATCGATGGGAGCCCGGAAAATACTGCCATTTCCATCGTCACCTTTGCGAGGTGAGATCCACCGTATTGCAGGGCTCCCTCGAGGTCGTGACCTTTGAGGACGGTGTTGAAGTCTCCACGGTCACCCGACAGGCCGGCAGTTACTCACACATGCCAGAAGGCGATGTGCATATGGAGCGCGGTGGCCCCAAGGGCGCCATCATCTTGTTTAATCTTTACTCACCCAATGGCCGTTTGACGCAAATGCTCGATGAGCAAGGGAATGTGCTTAAAACGATCACCATCGAGAATGTACTCAAGCAGTTTGCGAATTAAGTAAGCCAGTGCTTTAAGCAATAGCGTATGGGAGAAAATGCCCCCCGGAATAGACTTAGCGCATTGAAAGCCAATCGGAATAATCGATGCGCAACGTTCTAAGCCTTACCCTCTTCAGTCTTCTTTTTTTGGCTCAGCAAGCATCGGCATCCCTCATGGACGCCGATGTCGTGTTGCGTGGCGGCACCGTCTACTCAATGGACACCCAGGGGAACCGGCATAGCGCCATTGCCATCGCCGGCGACCGAATCCTTGCCATCGGCAGCGAGGCGGATATTGCTCTCTTCACGACCGAAGCGACGCGCATCATCGAGCTTGAGGGGCGTGTCGTTTTTCCCGGGTTCGTCGACACACACATCCATACGATGGACACCTTGCCACTCCTCAAAGGAGCGATGCTTTCACCGGGACAGAGCGCCGATGAGGTCTTAGAAACCATCGCCGCGCATGCAGAGCAGTATCCCGAGCAAAACCCAGTTTTAGGCTCAGGGTTTTTGGCCCGTGCCTTTGGCATAGACGGCCCCACCGCAGCCCAACTCGACGCCGTGGTTCCTGACAGACCTGCGCTGATTATTGATGAAGGAGGCCACACAGCCTGGGCCAATTCACTCGCTCTGCAAGCCGCGAACATCACCGCAGATACGCCAGATCCGGTACCGGGCGCCCACTTCTTTCAGCGCGACATGCTCGGCACCCCAACAGGGTGGTTGGTTGAAGGCGCTGCCATTGACCCTGTCACCGATGCCTTGGGCGTAGTCAGCGAGAAGACCTTGAGAGAGCGGGCCCCTCAGTTCTTTTCCGACATGGCCGCGGTCGGCTTAACCGCTGCATTTGATGCCGGAATGATCGACACGGGTCGGTATGGGATGAAGGTGGCCGATGAGCTTGCGCAAGCGAATACCTTACCGCTGCGACTCGTCGGTTCGCTGTACATCAACAAGCCCAAAGACCTCAAAACCGCGCACGCGAGGCTGTCTGAACTGCGTGAGGAGTACCAGCACGAGCTCTTCTCAATGACCACCTTAAAACTCTCGCTTGATGGCACGGTGGAGGCTAAAACGGCGGTGACGCTCGCACCTTACATTGCCCCAGAGGGTCATGAAGCATCGCCTCTGTTGCCGGATGAGCAAGTATTCAACGCGGTGTATGAAGCCTACAGCCTTGGCTTTGATCTACACCTACATGCTATTGGCGATGGCGCTGTCAGAACAGCATTGGATGCCATCGAAGCAGGCCAGGCGGCGCATCCATCGTCGGATGTACGAGCAACCATCTGCCATATTGAAGTGGTGGATCAGAAAGATATCGAGCGATTCGGAGAGCTTGGTGTCGTTGCCCAGACGACCCCCACCTGGTTCGAGTACGATGAGATTGCCATGGAGTTTTTGGGACCTGAGCGTTTCGAGCAGCTCTATCCTCTTGCATCCATCCGGCGCAACGGCGGTCGTGTGACCTTGGGCAGCGACTATCCGGTGTCGTGGATTGGCAAGGATGCCCTAAATCCATTGTTTAACATTGAAATGGCGGTCACCCGTCAGCGAGCCGGCGACAAGCTGTATCCAGTACAAGCACGCGCTAGCGAACGACTCAGCGTCGATCAGGCCATTCGCGCGCACACGGTCGATGCTGCATGGCAGATTCGCATGGAAGACATGATTGGTACTTTAGAGCCCGGAAAGAAAGCCGACCTTGTAGTGCTTGATCGCGACCCCTATCTGAGTGACTCATATGCCATACACAAAATCGAGGTTGATCTCACTGTCTCGAACGGACGACTGGTTTACGAAAAAAACGAACTGTGCTGCGGGCCCGCACGGGCGCTTTGATGACTAGAGCCGAATAGCACCAGCCAGCGGGACAGGGCCATTAATGAGTTCATGGAACTCATCAGCCAGTCGCTGTGACTCTTTGACGCAATGTCGCCAATAGGTCTCTCGAACACGCTCAGGGATCTTTCCAAAATCTCGCCGATCGGGGATTTTCCCAAACGGTAACTGCGACAAAAACTCATCGCTGGGACAAATCATAATGAGCTGGTCGGCCGATACCATCTGGTCAGCACGCCAGGGCAAAAACTTATCAAACCATCCCACGGTGGTGCGGCTATTAAAGTGTGGATAGAGCCAAACCTGATCCTCGGGTAGCCGCGTGAGGTCAAAATGGTAATCGATAATACCACCATCCCAGAAAGCACCTTTTCCCGCGCCCTCGATGTCATAGACACCCTCAAATACGTAGGGAATCGCACCACTCGCCATCAAAGCTTTGAAAACATTGTTTTCCGCAAGATCGATGTAGCGCGTGCCAAACCCATCAAACAGTGGCGTGAGTGGCTTGGCGCTGTGCGAGGCGAACACAACACGTTGAAATGAAGCCGGAAGCGTTCCGCGGCTGACAGCATTCCCTAATGCAGCCATCCCCATGCCCACAATGAGGCGCTTACCCGGCTGTCGACCATTAAGACCCCGCCCGCGCGCAGTGACAATATGGGAACGAAGCCACGAATGCTCGGCCACGTGACGTTCACCATTATCACCAAGCAGCGTTTGCATAAGCCAGAGGGCAACCTCGGTGATCTCCGGAACCGTTGGTTTAGCCGACGCGTAGTGCTGCGTGAGGTAGGCTTGCTCGAATCGATCGTAGGCTTGAATGGGGTCGGGCTGCGCCATCGCCGCATGGCGCCACGAGCCTATGGAGGAGCCAATAGCGTCTAGTGGTCTTGATCGTCCGGACAGCAGTTCACTGATGACGACTCGATCGAGCCGCCCCAGTATCAGCCACTTGGGTCCACCAGATGCCCCGATGAGTCCATCGATGAGATCGGCATGCCAACCCTCGTTTTCGAGGCGCTTGGCAGCCTTGGCACCGACTCTTAGCTCAAGTGCTTTCACTTTGGATACTCTGACGAACTTGCTTGAACGTTGATGGCCATATCACTAGCCATACGCTGCGAGTGGCGACACGGCTTAATGCATTGAAGTAAAGGGAGAGGGGCTGGCGTCTCAGCCGCCAGCCACTAGTGGCAAGGAATAGCTAATTAAGGGCAGCCTTACTCGATGCCGTCGAGGTACTCAATATCCGGACGTCCGCCGACCAGACCTGCCAATTTGACGTTCGCTGCCTTGAAGTAATCGGTTTGCCCGTGCGCTTCCAAAGCCGCCTGATCCTCATAAGACTCGAGCACCTTGTAAACCTGCGGATCGGACTTACTGCGGTTGAGCGCGTAAAACTTGCAGCCCGGTTCGTTGGCTAGGACCTGCGCTGCAAGCTCCATAAAGACCGCTTCGAACTCGTCATTTTTTCCTTCTTGGACTGGAATTGTGGCAATAGCACCGATAGCCATGATGTACCTCTCATTTTTTTTGTTGGTTTGTTGTCGTTTTAATGGGCGTATCAGCCGATACCCAATCGACCCTAAACGAGCATACACGAATCGCACCCATACCCGTGCCTTAGCTCCTATTTTTGCCGTCCAACGTTTAAAAATTGATGTCCCTGTGAGACCTTGTGGAGAAGGGGCTGAGCGAACACCCCGCAGAATAATAACGAGGACCTTTAGATGGTTTCCAGGTTATGGCGGTCGTCACCCCATGGGCGACTGAATTTTAGTTGGATTTTCATTATTGCCTGTATTTGTGGTGCGCGGGCAGTCTCCGCATCGGGCGAGGCAACGCAAGACTCAGTAGTCCGACCCAACATTGTCATCTTGTATGCAGACGACATGGGATGGGGCGATACAGGTGCCTACGGCCATCCCTACATCAAAACCCCTTCGTTGGACCGACTCGCCAACGAGGGCCAGCGCTGGACCGACTTTTATGTGCCCGCTCCCGTGTGCTCGCCGAGCCGCGCTGCACTGCTCACGGGACGACATCCTGTCCGCTCGGGGCTCTATGGCGTGGGCAGTCCGGTGTTATTTCCGGACGACAAGTACGGTATCCCTGAGAGTGAAGTGACGCTTGCGGAGATGCTCAAGGACGCGGGTTATCTCACCGCCATCATGGGAAAGTGGCACCTGGGTGATGCACCTGAACACTTTCCCACGCGCCATGGTTTCGATTACTGGTTTGGCATCCCCTACTCCAACGACATGAAGTTCGAGGGAAGACCGGGTATCGAAGAACTGTTCATGATGCAACAGACCGGTAAGACGGAAGCGTTACACAAGATCCTGAATGACTTCCTGATCGCCTTTGAGGACCCGGATTCATCAAACTACGACGTCCCTCTGTGGCGAAGTCGCTGTGACAAGGCTATCTGTGAGGACGAACTGTTAGAGCAACCCACCTTTCAGCCAAACCTGACGACCCGTCTTACGCATGAGGCGACTCGATTCATAGAGGAAGTAAAAGAAGAGCCCTTCTTGCTCTACCTGCCCTATACCATCCCCCACCTCCCCGTTTTTGTCGATGAGCCTTTTCAAGGACAGAGTTTGGCGGGGCCCTACGGTGACGCCATCGAAGAGATCGATTGGAGCGTGGGCGAAATTATTAGTGCTCTAGAGAAAGCAACCATCGACGACAATACGCTCGTCTTCTTCTCAAGTGATAACGGACCCTGGCAATTAGCGAGTATTCATCTCGCGGGAAGCACAGGCCCCTTCAAAGGTTCCAAACAGGAAATTTACGAAGGCGGTGTTCGCGTCCCCGGTATCTTTTGGTGGCCCGGTACCATTGCACCCGAGGTCATCTCGGACATGGGCAGCGTACTTGATCTCTACCGAACCATTGCAGCTATCCTCGAGTTAGATACCCCTCAAACACTCGACAGCCACAACCTCACTCCCGCACTGGTCGAGGGCGATAAAGGTCCGCGAGAAGAAATCGCGTTCTACCGAAAGGGTGAGCTACGGGCCTATCGCAAAGGCGACTTCAAACTTCATCTATTCGACCAACCACAAGGTGGCGAGCCGCTAGAAACACCTGAGCTCTACAACTTAAGACGTGATCTAGGCGAAAAGGACAACATCGCTGACAAACACCCAGAGATTGTGGCGGATATTTTAAGTGCCATCGCCATCCATAAAGCCAATCTGCCCCGCAAGCCGCCCTTATTTGATCAGCGCTTTGTCGACATGATGAACCGCGCTGCAGAGTCTGGACGATAAAGTTCGCACATAGACATCAAAGTTTGCTCGCAAAAGCCATTAGGTACAGTTAAAAATAGACCATAGAGAAAGCTACACCTACCAAGAACTAAATAAAAACAGAGGGGTAAACCATGGCAATCAACAAAAAATTGTATAGAGACGGGCCTTACGCCGACCTTTTCAGCCAAGGTGTTCAGGTCGGAAATACGCTCCACATGGCGGGCCAAGTCGGTACCGACGCCAGTGGTAAAGCACCCGACAGCCTCGTTGAGCAAATGAAAAATGCCTATCAACACGTTGAGTCGGTGCTCAAGGAGTTCGATTGCACCATGGATAACGTGGTGGAGGAAACATGGTTCGTTACCGACATGCATGAATGTATGTCACAGGTTGAGGCGCTCTTTGCCGCGCGGCAGATGATCTACGGTAAAACGCCCGAGGTCGCTCAAACTGTTGTTCAGGTGGTCGCACTGGTCGATTCGTCATTCAAGATCGAAATTAAGTGCGTTGCCATCGCGGATTAAGAGGAGCTTGGACATGCCAGAACTACAACACCTCCCTGCCAATGCCGATGCCAGCACTATTGTAGCCGCAGTTGAGCAAGACGGCGCAGTCATCCTCGACAACGTCATCAGTCCCGAATTTATCGCGGCACTGCGTGAAGAGACTGACCCCTACATGGATAACACCAGTAACGGTGACGATCCCTTCGCAGGGTTCAAAACGACTCGCACCGGCGGTCTGTTAGTACGCTCAGAGAAGTGTCGAGAGCTCATCGAGCACGCGACGATTCTGAACCCCTGCCGCGAGTTCCTCACGCCTTTCTGCGAGAAGGTGCAGCTGCACCTCACTCAGATTATCCGCATTCGCCCCGGCGAAACCGCGCAAGTGATTCACCGTGATAAGTGGGCTTGGGGCAAACATTTGTCGCACCTTGAGCCTCAGTTCAACACCATCTGGGCGCTCACGGACTTCACCGCTGAGAACGGAGCGACACAAGTCGTCGCCGGCAGCACGAAATGGCCCGATGACCAAGACATACAACCTGAGCAAGTCACTCAAGCTGAGATGAAAGCTGGTTCAGTACTAATCTACTCGGGATCGGTCTTCCATGGCGGCGGTGCCAACAGCAGCGACGGCGATCGCATTGGCATCAATATCACCTATGCACTGGGTTGGTTGCGACAAGAGGAAAATCAGTACTTGAGCTGCCCTCCAGAACTGGCAAAGGATCTCAGCCGCACGTTACAGGAGCTCGCCGGCTACGCCATGGGTCAGTATGCACTGGGATACCACACACCACCGGGCGCGCCCGGTGAGGCACCCGAAGTCGTCCCACCGCAATATGCATTAGGCATCCGTAAGGATCTCTCCAGCATGGGCGGACCGGGTGATTTGGAAGCGCTTCAAAGAGCATTGCAGACTTAAAGCGTAACATGGGCACAGGGTGCTTGAGGTGCATCAAGACACCCCTTATACTCTGCCGCCCTTATAGGACCATAGCTCAGTTGGTTAGAGCGCTACCTTGACATGGTAGAGGTCGCCAGTTCGAATCTGGCTGGTCCTACCAACCTTACTCAGCCTCTACAGGACTGTCAGAGAAACCCCGCAAAAGCCCTCTCAAGTTAGCGCGGATAGATGAAAAACTGGGCCAAAAACAAACAGTCGCTCACAACATCAAGATTTTTACTGATTTGAAAATTAGCATAGACTTGAAAACTGGAATGCTTTAGAAAGTTTAGGAGGTCGGTGTCTTAGGAGTAATTATGCGACTTAAATATCAGAGTCAGGATAGTACGCAAACGTTGGGCGAGGCTATCGAGGAATACCAAAGGTATTTGACGTATATGGGGCGTAACGTCCTAACGGACGCCGTCTCGGACGACGATTCGATTTGGCTCTATCACGACGCGACGCATGCCATTTTTGGACAGGACACCACCATAGAGGATGAAACCGCCCTAGATTTTTGGGTTTTATTCGGTACTTCGTTTTCATGGAAGCTACTGAGAAAGTATCAACAAGTGCCAGAAATAGGAAACCTGACCAAAGCATTGACATTGAAGATGGGTATCATGTTTCTCCCGAAATTATACTGGAGGAACAAGAGCGTCATTTGGTCGGTCATTCAGCACTCTCGCCGAATGAAAAAAAAATGGCCTCTCAAATTACCTCCTGAACTTTTGAGTAAAACGCTCAAGGAGCTCCGTGAGGAATACGGAATCAGCGTTCTCACTGACAAACAAAAAATCCCTACTCGCGTCACGGAATTTGACTACTCAGTCGTGAGCAAAATGACTTAAAGATCCTTCAACCCGCCTATGGATCACCAAGCACGCCAGGGTAATCAGCGAAAACGACCTCGATTGTGATTAGTCAAGTGCCTGTAGCCTCATCTAGATCAGCTAGAACTCTAGTGCGTGGCGCCTTACATCAGGGTCTCCAAAGAGAAAATCAGTGCCTATCGTTCGTAACGTCATGTTTACAGCTCCAAATAGCGCATCATCGCATCATAGATATCGCGTTGACGCATGAAAGGACTTAAGACTGATTCGGCCTCAGAGTTAGCAAATAGGGGTACGTTAGCACCCGTGTGTTCCTCTGAGCGGATATTGTTTGTAGCGTAGTTAATCCGCATCACACTGCCCTCGGGGGTCACAATACGCGCGACCTTTCCCGGACTGAACACAGGAATGGGTAAAGAGGTGTATAAGGTGGGATCCGGCACAATCTGGGCAGCTTGAGAGTGGTCAGCCGTGACCATAATGAGTGTATTGGGATTGTCACTCGCGTAATCCATGGCAACTGCGAGCGCTTCCTCTAGCTGTTTGATTTCACCAATTGAACCGCAAGCATCACGTTCATGACTCTTCTTATCAATAGAGGCGGATTCGATAGTTAAGAAGAAGCCCTTGTCATTGTCGCGAGATAAGTGATCGAGGGCATACCGTGTCATCGCCTTCATGGTAGGCATCTCAGCGAAGCTCGGGTTGGCTTCACACTCGATCACCTCCGGTTGAGTGATGGAGCCAATCATTTCATGGATGTGGTTCAGCCAGCTTCGCTCGATGGACTCGGCGATTCGACCATTTTTTCCGCGCCATGCCACGGGCATGGTGTCCTCGGAAAACAGACCGATAACGCGACCCGAGTATTGCTGGTATAGCGCGTTACGTTCGGTCAGGATGGTCACACCTTGTTCCTGAGCCAACGCGAGTGCTGTTGGATCTGACTCATAACGAGCGACAAAGTGCTCCATACCACCGCCGAGGATGACGTCTACATTAGCGACCGCGAGTTGCTCGGAGATAGAACCCAAGCCGCCGTTCTCTTTTAGATCCTCGGGACAGCCGTCGAACGTCACGCCGTATTTTTCGCCACCGCGAATCGTGACTGGATTCTCGCAAGCGCGAATTGTGACATGAGCAGCAAAGGCTGCGGGTGATGCATCTGTGATGGACGCGGTACTAACGATCCCCGTTTTGTAGCCAGCACTCGCTGCAGACTCGAGTACTGTTTTTACAGACTGATCGGCCGCGTTTTTGCCAATCCTACCAATCTGTGTGATGGCACCCGTCGCCAGGGTTGTCGCTGTATTCGCCGAGTCCGCAACATAAATCGGTGTGCCTTCGCTGTTGACCGTTTCAACCTGCACAGCGCCGCGAAAGGGCATTTGATCGAGCAGTAATTGTCCGGCTTGTCCTTTGAGATAATTACGGCCCATCGTGACGTGAATGTCGTCAAATCCATCACCAATAATGAGAATGACAGCTCGTTCGTCTGCGATGACAGGCTGTGTCGCCATGGCAATTATGACGGCTGCTGCGGATAAGATGTTGCGCATGAGATACCTATTAGTTGCCCAGAGTGATCGTTTTTGTGAGCGGAGAATAAACCCAATGTGGTTGGATAAAAACCCTGACAACCCGGACGGTTTTTCACATGGCGTGTCATCCATGGGTGGACAGCTTTACGTCCAAATCTAAAGAGTCACCGAAGGTTAACATTCGAGTAACTCCAGATTAATCGATGGTCGTTATAACAATAGAAAGTTTTTCCTAAGCAGGTACACCTTAATGTTCGCCTCACCCAGATTAAACTTTTTAAACCTTTTATCAATAGCGGTACTGATCGCATCGCACGGTTCCTTGGCTCAAGATCGTCAACTTGAAGAAGTGATCGTTACCAGCTCGCCAATTAAGCAATCAGAGATGGCTTCGATTGAGGCAAAGCGCTTCGCTGTGAATGTTCTTGATGCCGTTTCTGCTGACACCATAGGACGTTTCCCAGACCAAAACCTTGCAGACTCGTTGGCTCGAGTGCCTGGCGTCGCTATCGAACGAGACCAAGGACAAGCACGTTATGTAAATCTACGTGGCGCTCCGTTTAGGTACACCGCAATTGCGTTCAACGGCATCGATGTCCCGGGCGCGGAAAATGGTCGAATTCCTCGTTTTGACAGCTTTCCAGCGGTGATTACCCGCAGGCTCACGGTGAACAAGGCCATAACGGCAGATATGCCAGGTGAAGCGGTCTCAGGATTCGTCAATATCGAGACCAATAGCCCCTTCGACAAAGAAGGTGCGTCTTTTGCGTTTGACGCGGGCCTCGGTGAGCAAGAGTTGGGGGGGGGGAGACGTCAATAAGCTCAGCTTACGCGGTTCTTTCTCTAACGATAACTTCGGCATTCTCGGTTTTTATTCCGAGAATAGTCGGGAGCAGGTTACGGACAATCGTGAGTACGATTTGGGCCTCGAGGGTTCAGCGTTAGTCGTTAACGAGCTTGATTACAGATCTTATTTCATCAAGCGCTCCGATGAGGCCTACGGGTTCAACGCTGAGTATCGTGGTACTGGTGCTGTGTCCCGAGTATTTTTGAACAGCGTGTATTCGGAGTTCACTGACGAGGAAGAGCGTAATCAGTACGTCTTCGAATTCCTTGCACCTACAGCAGGAGAGACGGGCAGTAACGCGCCGCTTCAGCTAACACGTGCGCTCGAGGATGGTATCTACGAAAACTCAACGTCTACTAACACCCTTGGTATTGAGTTTACTGCTGCAGAGTTTGACGTAGTTGCCTATTACACGTTCACGGAAACGGAGTTCGTGCAGAACTTGCCGATTACCTATCAATTGGCGGGATTTGCCGGACTTACTGCAGATGGACCCGTGCCTTACTTCGGTGATTTTGACGTGACCAATATCACCGACCCAATACTTACCCTGAGTGGGAACCCAGCTAACGCTATATTTTTGGCCAATTTCGGTATTGGCTTTTACAGCCCAATGGACCAGGAAGTCGATAAGTTTAAAGTAGATTTTAAGCGAGCGTTAATGGGCAAAAGCGAACTTAAGTTTGGCCTACAGTTAGACCAGAGAGAAGCCATCGGTGGCGCTAATACTGTCGCATTTGGAGGCTACCCAGAGGACTTGGCCCTGCGAGTAAATGACTTCGACACTGGCCGACCATGGGTGTCAAACACTACCAATTCCATTGGAGGCACTTACTTTGACAACCCTGGTTTGGATAGAGCTTGGCAGTCGTACGACATTTATCCTAGTGGTTCGGTTGACCCTGAAAATGCCGTGGCGATAGACGAAGACATCCTTGCAGGTTATGTCAGTTACATGAAGTCGACTGATTGGGGCAACTACGTTGTGGGTGTTCGAGTAGAACAGACTGATGTGACCAATCAAGGAGTTGATGGGTTTGAGTATTCGACAGACTTTACGGATGTGCTACCCAATGCCCACATCAACTTTGATCTCTCGGACAATATGAAGCTTCGCCTCTCTGCTAGTTCTGGTGTCAACCGCCCTACGTACAACGAGTGGCGCGCTGCAGCAGGCATCGACGTTATTGAAAAGGAGATCTCAGGAGGTAACCCCTCGCTCGAATCCGAAACTTCATTTGGATTTGACGCCTCGCTGGAGTACTACCTAGACAGCGGGTCGCTACTATCAGTCGCGGCGTTCACACGCAGTATCGATGATGTGATCTACGCTGATTCCAGTACAGTGGATGCAGGAGCCTACATAGTCGAATACGCCGGTGAGCAGTGGGCATACACAGGATTTTTGAACGGTTCAGACGGCACATTCTCGGGTGTTGAGTTGAACGCGGTCTACTTTGCGGACCAGATCGTGGAAGGGCTGGGTGTCAGTGTAAATATCACTTTGGCAGATGGCGAATTCAAGCGCGTCAATGGTGAGAAAGTAGGTTTACCCGGCACTTCAGATTCCATTTACAATGCCGTAGTTTTTTATGAGAACTTTGGTTTGTCCGCAAGAGTCAACTATAGCTATCGTAACGAATGGATTTCTCCTATTGAAGATCCAGAGGAGTTTTGGGGCGAGATGGAGCGACTAGACGCCCAGATCTCCTACACGTTTCAACGGCCTATCGCCGGTAGTGAAGTCAGTATTTACGCCAACTTCAACAACATTACGGACGAAACGGACGTGAGATTTGCTGGCAACGGTACTATTAATCAGTCAGAGAGCTATGGCTCGCATTACTTGGTGGGAATACGCGTAAACTACTAAATCGAAGCTCAGACTCTCGGCGCCGTACGGCGCCGTTTTTGTTAGCGCTGACAATAGCAACCAGAATAAAACACTGATGACATTACGTAATGACTTCACTTATTTATGTGTATCGGCAGTAATCGCAGTGACTTTTGGCCTATTAGCTGGACTCTCAAATCAGGTTATTGCTGCCGAGGACAGCGACAACGCTGAAGTACTCAGTTTTAGTTATCGACGATTGTTACCGTTGGAGGGTGGGAGTAATTTTAGGGACCTGGGTGGCTATCCCACCGATGATGGAGGGCAGGTCAAGCGAGGACTGTTATTTAGATCCGGCGCCATGACGGGGCTTACTGACACAGACCAGAATTACTTAGATAACTTTGGATTTAAAACCATAATTGATCTCCGATCGACCGAAGAGGTCGAGCTCTATCCTAATCATTGGGCAGTAGCGTCAAACATCGACCATTTGCGGGTGCCGTACAGCATTCTCGAAATGATGGCTCAAGCGGTTGAGGTCTCGGAACAGAAAGATGGCGACAGTCATGGTGGAATGTATGACACGCTGCTGACCACCATCAAACCGCAGCTAAAGCTCTATTTTAAGGCGCTCCTCCAGGGAAGAGCCCCCCTAGTGGTTAACTGTTCTGCCGGCCAGGACAGGACTGGCGTGACCTCAGCGCTTTTGTTGGCTTCGCTTGGTGTGTCGCGAGAGCAAATTATTGAAGACTATCTGCTATCTACCGATTTTAGGCGACCACTGATTGAGGCGGGCAGTGTTGATCTTACGGAGGCGGCAAAAACAAACGGGTTCGCGGCGATGATGCTGCAGTACGGTGAAGGGAAGGATCCAAGCCGTCCCAGTCCGCTGGTAACTGCCGAGGGCGTGCCGTTCATTGTCGCTACACTCGAGGGTATAAAAAAACAATATGGCACAGTCGATGCTTACTTAAAATCCGAATTAGGTCTCAGCGAAGACGACCTCAGTAAACTCAGAGAGCTCTATGTAGCTTACTAGCCTCGAGCAATCGCAATTGTTGTCGTTACAGTGTGACAATTTGGGAGTGCCGTCATAGCTATTTGGCCCGGGTTTGTATTAGCGAGACTTGTGCGGTAGCGCTAATATTCGTGAGACGCCGTGCACTAACCGCTTTGACATGGTAGAGGTCGCCAGTTCGAATCTGGCTGGTCCTACCAAATTTTTAAGTCTCTATTTTTCCTCGATTTTATTTTTCGTTTTCACTGAGTCGTCGCGTGTTCTGGCGAGTTACCTCTACCTTAGAAAGGTAGTGATCGGGCAATTGCCTTGTAAAAGTAGTGATCTGCCCTGCCAGCGCCGTGTGAAGCCGTGAAGCTGCCAAAGTCGCTAGTAGTTAATCTGACTGGTCCGCGGTAATTTTCGACAGCCCCTTGATCAACTCTCTTTCAGTCCGTTGCCGGTCGTATGGTTTCAAGCCCTGTCAAGTCCGTGCTTCTGCTTTTGTCCGTCCGCACCCCAGGCACCAACCTTTGGGTCCAGAGAAATCACATATGTCTCGGCACGGACTCCGTTGCTTTTTCAACTAGACCTCCAAACGATTTGGCCAAAAATAAATCGGCTATCGTGCCAGGCTCTGCAGCGCTTTATCGACACTCGACTCGAGTTGACGCAAACGGTTGAGTTTCTCAAGCAAGCGCTCCTCGAGATTTTTGAAATTCAAAGGCAGCTCTCTTTGGCAGATGGAGTAGCCTTCACCGATAAACTATTTTTGCACCTGCAGGTCGGTGACACGAGATCTGGCATATACAACGTCTTTGATGTTCGGCATGGGTTCCCTTATGTTTAACTTGCCAATTGACAAGCAACATATAACATTGCCTCGAATTATAAAAAACAACAGGTCTTCCCGGCGATGCCACTGCTCAAACACTACTTAGCGATTTGTATCTTCTTTTTCCTCGGCAACACAGCGCTTACGGCGACTACGGCCGACATCGTATCCGCGGACGGCGAAGCAATATCAATATCCAAACCCAATATGGTGATCCTCTTGGTTGACGATCTCGGCTGGGGTGACGTCGGCTATCACAATGAAAATGTTGTTTCGCCTCATATTGATGGCATCGCTGCACAAGGTGTGGAGTTTGATCGATTCTACGTTAACCCTACCTGCTCACCCAGCCGAGCCTCGCTGCTGACAGGCCTATTCTCTACCACCCATGGCGTTAAAGGCCCTATACAAGCGCACTCTAGCGAGGGATTACCGCTGCAATGGCAAACGCTGCCTGAGTATCTCAAAGGCGTGGGCTATCAGACACACTTAGTTGGCAAATGGCATTTGGGCAACGCCAATACCGCCTACTGGCCTCAGCAGCGCGGCTTTGACTCTTTTTACGGGCACCTCAACGGCGGCATAGGTTACTTCGACCATGTGTTCTCTGGCGGTCTGGATTGGCAAAAAAATGGTACGACCCTACGTGAGGAGGGCTACACCACAGACCTAATTAAAGACGCAGCCATCAATATCATTGAAGGCCGCACCGCAAGCGACGCCCCACTGTTCTTATTTGTCTCCTTCAATGCTATCCACACGCCTGTTGAAGAACCCAAAGACGCCAGCGTCGAACATCAAGGACGTGCCACCCTGTTGCGTATGATCTCAGCCCTCGACAATGCGGTTGGAGATGTTGTTGAAGCTATAATGAATCAGTCGTGGGGCAAGAATACGGTAATTTTGTTTGCCAGTGACAATGGTGGCTCCTCACCGAAGCCCTGGCTAGTCGAACTACTCATTCCACCGATGCGCGATGGCTTTAGCGATAATGGTAGCCTTAAACAGGGTAAAGGATCTGTATTCGAGGGTGGTATCCGTGTCCCTGCTGCAATTTGGTGGCCGGGTAAAATGGAGTCCAGCGAGCCGTTCTCTCAGGCTATTCACATTGCCGATGTGTTGCCAACGCTTACCGATATAGCGGGTCTTAGCATTAACAATGTGGATGGACGGAGCATCAAAGCCGCTCTTTTAGGCGAATCGCCCTTACCAGCAAAGCCTTTTGTTGTTGCTAATTTCGATAGCGAGGCCCTGATAGATTGGCCCTGGAAGGTGGTCCGCGAAGGCTCACTGCCCGTTATGCCTGACTTTTTGAAGTCCGACACTTGGTATCTTCACAACATCGAAACAGATCCCCGTGAGCTAGAAGATTTAAAGGAACAATTTCCTCAGCGATTCTCACAAATGCGCGAAGCCTTGCTCGCAGTGCCGCGGAGCAAGCCGGTGGAATTCGCGACGGATCAGCCTTGGGACACATTTGGGGGCGAGGAGACCCGTCCACCCTGGGCCGAGGCTGCTAGTCGGCGCAATGAGGGCTCAACAACCCAAAGCCCAGTTGAGTAAACGATTGCAAGGATCCAAGCAGTCTGGCCGGCTGAGCCTTACTGAGGAATTTCCGAAGGCCATCGCTGCAGTTGTTTAAGACCCACAAGTTCCTTGGTCGCCTGAACGACAGCGGGATGTTCGTGCTCTAGACAGCCCTCGCGATAGCTTTGCCGCTGCTGCAGGGCGCTCCAGTAAGCATTTAGGACCGGCCGGTCCTTTACCAGCAGAGTTAGCCAGTCTCCCTCTCTCAGACGATCAAAAACCACCATCATGCCCACATCGGCAAGACTGAACTGTTGGCCGCAAATCCACGGCCCTTGGCTGCTAACAAGTTGCTGCTCAAGATCATCCAGATGTGCGGTCATCGCCTCGGATGCTCGGTTAACGATATGGATTACGGGCTTCAAGGTCAGCGTTTTTGGCAATCCAACAAGTCTCATCATCAGAAAGAAGAACGCCCGCTGCTTAATACGATGAAACAACAGCCCCTCAAAAATGTTCAGCACCGGGATCTTTGCCACCATGGAAGCAAAGATTGGGATAGTGAGACCGGGAACCGCGTTGCCGGCCGTGGCTTCTGGCGACTCGATTGGATCGTCGCCAATTAGGGAGGTTTTATGCACCCATGCATCCATCACTTGTCGTTGCTCTGTGCTGTCTGGCACCAACAGGCCGGTCACATCAACCGTGGCGGCAACATATTTTAGCTGCTCGTGTGATTCGTAAATTGGATGCCCGTTATGCAAGAGTACCGGTACAGTTGCTCCGGGGTTCACCTTGAGAAATTCCCGACTGATGTTCTGATAACTACCGGTTTCAATGAGATCTATCGCAATACTGTCAAAAACCACGCCATACTCTGCTAAGCAGACGCGGATCTTCTTGGAGCATAGCGAAAACGGATTGTGATAAAGCGTCCACTCAGCCTCAAAAGGCAGACTGATATCAGACTGCAAACCCGGAGGAACCACCCGGGTTTGTCGCATCGAGCGCTCTCGAAGCATCACAACCATTGCCAACGTGATGCCGACGAAAATCAGACTAAGCAAGATAGTCATGGTGCTTCTTACTCCCGAGGTTGACTGGATGCGTGCAACTGCTGGTTTACCACTTACTTATTGCCCTGGCATACCCTCTGGCCCCCAGTGAGTACCGAGCAAATCCGCAGGGCTGCGCTTATGCGAACCAAAGGACTCATTGAAGAGATCGCCATCGGTGAAATGCTCCAGCATAAAACCGTTTGGATCTTTCCAATAATCAAAGGTTTGGCTACCTAGTAAGTGCTTGCCCACACCGAAAGAATGCTGGTGACCCGCTTTTTTCAGCTCATAGTGACCCCGCATAAGTACATCCCAATTGGCCACTTCAAAAGCGGCATGATTGAAGTCTGCATGCCCCGCGTCAATGAAAAATAGCGTGTGGTGGTCAACGAATTCTTCCCCTCGGTTGCAGCGCGTGAACGCTCCCAGGGTGTGCTCTTCGCCTTCCTTTTCCATGACAATTTCATCGGAAATTAGCAACCCCAGACGGCATTGATACCACTCAAAGGTTTCCTGAAAGTTGTTCACCATCAGCACCACGTGACCAAGACGCTTGATCGAACACTCAGGGTCTGCGAAAGCAACCCGTTCGCCCAAGCGCTGCTTCTCATTACCACTGTTGAGGCCTGAGCGTCCGGCCACGGTAAGCGACGGCGCAGCCGAGATATTGGCCACCACATCTACAGCGAAACCGTTGGGGTCGGTAAGACGAGCAATCAGCCCGCCTCCCTCCAGCGGATTAGTCTCTACCGGCACTTGGTCGATGGCAGCGATTTCCCGCAACGCATCTGCCGACTCTGCAGCAAAGCCGACACAAACAAAACCGGGCTCTACAGCCTCTTGAGCAAGATAGATATATGGGGTTTCATCGGTACCCCGAGCCATCAACAGATCGCCGTCTATTTTCGTTTGGAAGCCAAAATCCTCCAAAAACTGTTTTTGCGCCTGTAGGTCGGTGACACGAAATCTGACATATAGAATGTCTTTGATGCTCGGCATGGGCTACCTTATTGTTTAACTTGCCAATTGACAAGTAATATATAAAATAGCCAAATACTATACAAGTTCATTCTAGGGACCCATGTGAATTCGGCCCGGCGCGCGCCCACAGCCAACTGCGTAAACAAACTTCGCGATGCCCAGACTACGAAAAAAAAGCTGGTGCATGCGGCCCTTCTCGCATTCTCCACTAGAGGCTACGATGCCGCTTCAACGCGAAGTATAGAGACCGCCGCAGGCGTTAAGCGGGGCTTAATCAATCATCACTATGGCTCTAAACAGGCGCTCTGGCAGGCTGCTGCAGACCATATGATGTCGATTACCGAGCAGGATCTTGGCGGAGCGTTAGAGAACATTAAGCAGATAGACGACCACTTAAAACTGCGTTTTTTTGTGCACGCCTACGTTACCTTTTGCGCCAAACATCCGGAGCTCAACCGCTTGATGATTCAAGAAGGCATGGACAACAACTGGCGTTTGCAGTGGTTGTTGGAGCGATCAGTAAGACCGTGGTATCGCCAAGTATGTTGCGTATTTAATCGAGCTAAGGACCTCGGCGCTGCGCCGAAAATGGATGCGCATCATTTTTATTACATTCTAACGGGAGCGGCGACGCTGGTGTTCTCTAACGCTTCTGAAGCCGAGGCATTGTCTGGCCAAAACCCGTTAGACCCGCAAAGGATCGAGGCCCACGCGGATGCAGTCGCCAATTTATTTACCCCGTCAGAGAAACCACTATGAAGCTGATTACATTTACCGAATCTTCACGAACCCGAATTGGACTGCTACAGGGCGAGCAAATCGTCGATTTATCTCAGGCAGCCCCGGCGTTGCCTGACGATATGCTGACCCTGCTTGAAGTAGGCGATACAGCCCTGCAGGAAGCCGCAAAGCACGTTGATGCCGCAACACACTTTGCTGCTGTTGACGTAGTAATCGAAGCCCCCATGCGAAGACCGCCAAAGATTCTTGCCATCGGCCTGAATTACCAGGCTCACGCCAAAGAAAGCAATTTGGACATCCCAAAATATCCAGTGGTCTTCACCAAGCAGGCGACCTCGGCCAACGGACCGTACGCACCGATTCACTCGCCTCAAGAAACCAAGATGCTGGATTACGAGGGTGAGCTAGGCATGGTTATCGGCAAACGGTGCCGGCGAGTTAGCAAGGCTGACGCCAGCAAAGTCATCGCAGGCTTCTGCGTGTTGAACGATGTCAGCGTTCGCGAATGGCAGTTTCTCTCAACTCCACCACAGTTCACTATGGGTAAATCTTGGGATACGCATAACCCGTTCGGGCCGGCCATCGTCACCGCAGATGAAGTTGACCCTCATCACCTCATGCTCAGAACCTTCGTCAACGGTGAGCTGCGGCAAGAGACCAATACCGACGACTTAATATTTAACTGTTACGACATTATTGAGTTTTTGAGCACCGCATTCACCCTGGAACCCGGCGATCTAATTGCTACTGGCACACCAAGCGGCGTGGGAGCAGCTATGCAGCCACAAGCGACGCTGCAAATCGGCGATACAGTGAAAGTCGAAATTGAGGGTCTGGGTTTTATTGAGAACGAGGTGATTGTGGAACCAGATACCGCCTCTATTCAATGACCACAGAAGCGCACAACGGCTTGAGCCGTCCATTTGATGTTGCCATCGTCGGCTTAGGACCGGTGGGATGCTTGGCGGCCATTTTATTCGCCGACGCAGGCCTTACGGTTGTTGCGGTCGAGAAAGAAGCACAAGTATATACCCTGCCGAGAGCGGTTAATTTAGATGGCGAAATCATCCGCGCGTTGCAGCCATTAGGGTTAGCAGAAACGGTTAATCAAATGATGCAGCCCATTCGCGCCAACGAACGGGCGGGCTTCGCGAACTCTAAACGGGAGTGGTTGTTCGGCGGCAATGCTGTGGCTTTAGGCAGCAGTGGCTGGCAGTCTGCCAATATGTTTGACCAGCCAGAACTGGAGACCTTCCTGCGCACCCAAGCAATGTCTCATGCCAATGTCTCTCACTATGTAGGCTATGAAGTTACCGAGTTTTTCAACAGTCCAACCCAGGTCACACTTAATGCCTCAAGCATCGACAAAAGCGTTTCACTGACTGCCAAATATCTCGTTGCCTGCGATGGGGCAAACAGTCCAACGCGCAAAGCACTGGGTGTTGGATTGCGGGACCTTGGCTATGATCAAGATTGGCTGGTTGTCGATGTGGAAATGCTGAAACCACACAATCTGCCCAATGAGGTGCTGCAGGTCTGTGATCCTGACCGAATTCACACCTATGTCGCCACCAAGGACCCTTACCGCCGTTGGGAGTTCCAGCTAAACCCAGGTGAAAGCGCGGAACAGATGCTCGAGACTGACACCATACATGCGCTTTTAGATAGCTGGACACCGCGTGACACCTACAAACTTCGTCGCACTACCGTGTATCAATTTCACGCGGCTATCGCCGATATTTGGCAGCAGGGGCGCGTCTTTCTCGCTGGCGACGCCGCCCATCAAACGCCACCCTTCTTGGGGCAAGGCATGAATTCAGGCATGCGCGACGTGATCAATTTGGCCTGGAAGCTGCCCCTAGTGCTGAAGGGCGTGTGCAAACAATCACTGCTTGATACCTACCAAACAGAACGTGATGCCCATGCTCACGATCTGGTGTCTTGGGCAGTAGACATGGGCCACCTAATGCAGCACCTGGCGACAACCGAGGCGGCCGAGCGCGTCGGCGAAGCACCCCCAGAAATGCAGCAAACATCGCGCTCGTCTGGCTATGGCCAAGGCAGAGAGCAGCCGCCCATTCGTTCAGGGGTCGTGCTTGTTGAGCAGGTTTCTAACCGGGGCGCGACAGGTTACTCGCTAGCCCAACCGGTGGTTCGTGATACGACAGGCGAAGAGCAACGGTTCGACGAACTCCTGGGCACACAGGCGGGCTTGATTACACAGGGCTCAGTTGCCTTGAACGAAAACAGCAGGGCTTTAGTCGAGGCATTGAGCATCAAAGTTATTGATCTTGACGAGATTGAACTGCTGCAAGGTAAATATCCTGCAGAATTAACCAGTGGTGAAACGGTACTTCTGAGGCCAGACAGACTAGTGTTTGGGCATACAGAACCAGAGGTGTCGGCAGATCAGTTAGTTAGCTCATTCGCAACGGCGATTGGGCTCGATCTGACCAAGATATTGCGCCATAAGTATCAAGCATGAGTGGTAACGATTAAGGCTATAGAGCAGCTTTCGATGCTAGTCTGCGCGATGTTCTGACGAGTTCTGTGAGCCTTGGCATGGTAGAGGTCGCCAGTTCGAATCTGGCTGGTCCTACCAAATCAAGATTCAATCAACCAACCTGCTGTGCATAGCTTCTGCCGATCATTGAATTCCACCAATGCGACGCGAAAACAGCGTAAGCTAGCGCGCCCTGTAAACAAATGTTGGTAAATCTATATTGACTCACGCTTAGGTCATATACTGAACCCAAGTCCAAATAACTTTACACGAGCAATGCGCTCAAAAACCGCACAGAGAAAAAGACAAACAACTCTTAAAAAAAAGAGTTTTTTGAGTTGGAGGGCAAAGCGATGCTCGATTTAATTAATTTTCAGAACGGCCTAAAGTTACTCTCCGATGGAAACTTTGTAGAAGCGCGCAACATATTCTATGAAATATGGATTCGTGATCAGAACTCAGCATCTACTGCCGCTCGTTATGTCGCATATATTGATGAACTTAACGGCCAGCTAAATGATGCAGTCACGCTTCTTGAATCATCCATGGCACAATACGGTGAAGATCCAGCGACGCTCGCGCAAATATCTGAACTCGCGATGAAAATGGGGCTCCACAAAAAAGCAATTGATCGAGCAAAAAGGTCATTAGAACTCTCTCCGAATAATGCAATTACGGCCTTGAATAAGACAATCTGGCAGAGTAACTACAGTAGTAACGGGCCTGCTATAAAAACCGCATTTGAGTTGTGGGCTTCAAGATATATTGAGCCAACGCAATGTACCACTCCCATGAAAAACTTCCACGATTTTGAAAGATCGAAGTCAGAAACTTTAAAAGTCGGTTTTTTGTCAGGAGATCTGAAAAATCATGCAGTCCGCTATTTTATTGAACCTTATTTGAAGCTACACGATCGCTCCAGAATAGAGTTACACATATTCATGACTGCAGAAGAGGACGAAATATCTCAGATTCTCAAGCAATGGGTACCTAACTGGCATAACGTAAGAGACCTCAATAGTGATTCCCTTTTAAGCTATATTCGAACTCTGGGGATCAACATCCTTGTTGATCTGTCAGGCCATACCGAACACTCGAAGCTAGATGTATTTGCCGCACGAGCTGCACCCGTGCAAGTAACTTGGTGGGGATTCGTCCATACGCTAGGAATAAGAGAAATAGACTATAGATTAACAGATTATGAGGCGTGCCCCCCAGATGCCGAAGACCACTACACGGAAGCGCTGTGTAGAATGGCCTGTCTTACAGCATATGTTCCCCCAGTCGGCTGCGAAGAAGAGTACTCTTCACCATGGGGTCAGAACCAGTTTGTTACTATGGTGAGTCTGAACCACACAAGGAAAATTAGTGACGCTGCTCTGAATACCTGGAGAGAAATCCTAGAAAAAAACCAAAACGCCGGCTTGATTATCGTCACCGGTGAAGTATCCGAATTGCAAAAAGATAACTATTTCGTTCAGCGGCTCACGGAGAGTAACTTGCCAATGGATAGAGTTGCTGCAGTTCCCAAGCTAACAATGTTGGAGTACATGCGAGTGGCATCAGTAGCGGATTTTGCTGTAGATACCTTCCCAATATCCGGGGGAGTAACGACATTTCATAGCCTTTGGATGGGACTACCGGTACTCACGATGTGCCCCGGAAACAAAATTGCTATTCAGACATACACAGCTAATGTTTTAAGTAAAATTGGCCTATCTGAGGGCATCACAAATAACATCAATCAATACGTTGATCTGGCAACATATTGGATTCAAAATCCCAGCGTTATAAGTCAGCTCAGATCAACTATTCGCCAAAAGATGATTACAAGCCCGTTTTTAAATCATGATGAGCGGGTAAAGGAGTTGGAGTCTTGTTTCAGAGAAATGTGGAGACGTTTCTTGCTAAATGAATCGGTCAGAAGCTTTGATAGCGAGCTTGCTACACATCCCGAGCTTAGCGACGCGACAGAAGATTAAACGCGTTACAAATTAAACTTTATCAATACCTATAGATATTCAGTTTACCTGCTTCATGGAGGTTGGATGACGTTAGTGAGGTTAAGATCATGAGGATTCTACTAATCCGATGTATGGGTTTGGGAGATGTTGCGTCGATATTGGCCCCAGCCGTATCTATCTATAAAAATCATTACTCGACCGCAGTGATTACTACTCTCACTTATGAAGCCGGTGCGGAAATTATGCAACTCCACCCAGAGGTGGATGATGTAATAACGATTAAAAAGGAAGACTGGCCCGATGATTTAGTCCCTGCTGTAGACATGTTTATGCGTTTGGCGCAGTTCATTGCCGCAAAAAATTTTGATTTAGTAGTGAATCTAGATACTTGGTTTATGCCATGCTTCTTGACACAAATATTACGAGACGCCGGAGTTACAGCTATTGGAAATCATTTAAATCAGGGCGCTGAGAAACTCTTTTCACGCGCCCTTACTCATCAGCTGTCACAGGATTACTTTGATTTCCCTTCAAATTATATGGATAGCACGTTCCCGAATATGACCGAGTGGAGTTGCCCTTGGTGGACGAGATATTCTGAAATAAGTTACCCGGAATTCTATCTACGCTTTTGCTGTGGATTTGACGATTATCCGGCGCTGAGACTTCCGTGTGAGGCAGACACCGACCTGTTAAAACGAGCCGATGGACGCCCTATTGTTGCAATCTCCACTCGCGGTCGTAGCGACTATAAGCAGTATCGGTACAGCGATGAACTGATCCAAACCCTGAACGACAAAGGTATCTTTTGCTGGAGCGAGTTTGATGGGTCTGTAACGATCAAGGTCACCCTCAACCGGCTACATAGCAGTAAGTTAATCGTAACCGTGCCGACCTCTACGCAATGGCTAGGGCGTTTGGCAGGGTGCCCATCCCTCATGCTGCCGGGACCCATGCCGCCCTCATTACTTGGCGCCGAATTCTACCCACCCAGGCAAACAAGCTGTCAGTACTGTGGCCATGAGAAACAATGTCCCGAGAGGCGAAATTTTGACTGTATGGATATCTCTCCCAATATCATAGCTAATAACGTCGTAAATATTTTGGCACAGAACTTTTGAAATAAACTCGTCTCACCTGCGGCCGTCGGGTAACCTAATCTCATCTACGGCCGTCGTGTAAAAAAGGTATCATCAATCTAGCGAACGTTCCGATTAAATGATCGGATAACAATAAAGACTTGAGAAAGCAGGGTGCTTCGCGCACTCAACGCTCTTGAGAGTCATTACTCCTTAATAATTATTTGACAGCCGATCTTGAAGGTTAGCCGGAGCAATGAAATGGTAGAGATCATCAATTCGAATCTGGCTGGTCCTGCCAACTCACTAAATATTCATTTAAAACCTCGCATACCCTTGTGTTATGAAGGTGCAAGCACAAAGACGCTGAACTAAAAATGTATGTTACGGTAGGTTGATTGAAGTGAGTTGCGACACGCGGATATGACTAACAATTATTTGGCGGATGAAAAAAACAGATTTGCAAACGAGCTCAGGTCAAATAGCAAGTTTAAAGACGCTATCGATTTGCATCAAGAAGCAATTGCTTTGGATCCTAGCGAACCTAAATTTTGGTACGACTTATCTGAAACATATCTCAACTGGAATAAGCCAGAGGCCGCTGAGCTAGGCTTCCGTCATGCCTTAAAAATCAATCCTAGCAGTGCTCAACTATTAACAGGTCTAGGATCTGCGCTGCAACGCCAGAAAAAACTTCGCGAGGCCATACAGTGTTATGCCGAGGCCACCAGTTCGGATCCAACCTATGTTCCAGCCTGGATAAATCTTGGTACGGTTCAAAAACAATTAGGGGACTACGAAGATGCTTTTTTGTCTCACCAAAATGCGGTGCAACTTGACCCAACAAATAAAATTGCCAATTGGAACCTATCATTAACCTTGCTCTTAGTCGGTAATTATAAAGAGGGCTGGTCTCTTTATGAATTTAGGCACGAGCGATCCAGCGATTTGGAGCGACTAAGAGAAGAACGGCATGGCTCTTATAAACGCAAGCAAAAGTTACTTGTTAAAGCAGAACAGGGTTTGGGAGATGTGCTCCAATTTGTAAGGTTTCTACCTGAATTAAAAAAACTCACTGATCATTTGACATTGGCTGTCGATAGTAGGCTAAAAAAACTACTTACCTCAGGGCTCAGCGCTGTAGATGAAATCATAGACATTGAGCAGGACGAACCAGAAGAGTTTTGTGCCACCATCTACCTGATGAGCGCCCCCTTCTTGCTCAATTTTCAGAGCGAACAGCAACTTTCATCAAAAGCCTACTTAGTTGCAGATCGGCAACTGGAACAAAGTTGGCGAACTCACCTACAGAATTTGGAGTCCAAAAAATGTCTTAGGGTAGGCATTGCTTGGCAGGGTAATCCAATGTACGAGGCGGATTACCAAAGATCAATTCCACTCACATACTTCGTATCTTTACTCGAACTTCCTAATATTCACTTCGTAAGTCTTCAAAAGCAGCACGGATTAGAGCAGCTAGATAATATTAAAACAGATTTTAGGTTAGATAATTTGGGCGTAGCTTTGGATAGCCAAGGCCATGCTTTTGTCGACACTGCTGCTGTCTTAACGAATCTTGACCTGCTCATCACATCGGACACTGCTATTGCTCATTTAGCAGGAGCTATGGGGGTGGAAACATGGCTTGCCCTGAGTAAAGTTCCCGATTGGCGCTGGGGGCTCGAGGGAACAGAAACGTTTTGGTATGGGAACATGCGGTTGTTCCGTCAGAGAGAATTTGGAGACTGGTCTTCAGTTTTCGTCGACATAAAAAATAACTTAATAGCAAGGTGCAGTGATCAATGATTCAAATACAAGTATCTGCCGGTGAGCTACTCGACAAGATCACGATATTAGAGATCAAAAATGAAAGAATCAGCGACCCAAAAAAATTAATAAACGTTCGCAAAGAACTTGCCTCGCTCAAAGCTGAAAATCCATTTGACCTTAATAACCGGACTGAATTAAGCGCCCTTCTGGAGGAACTGCGCATGGTTAATAGAAACCTTTGGGATATCGAGGACCAGATCCGTACCTGTGAGAATATCTCTGACTTTGGTGATACGTTTGTACAACTCGCTCGTTCCGTCTACATACAAAATGATGCTAGAGCGGATATCAAAAAACGTATAAATATACTCACTAAATCGAATCTCACCGAAGAGAAAAGCTACGCTCCTTACCAATAATACCTCTAACCTCGCGTCGTCTGCATGTCAAAGAGCAGAGCCCGATCTATCCCGCACTAAACAACGACCAAACCGCACCGGAAGGCTAAGTGGACGGCACTCTCAAGAATTCGCCAAAGGTCAGCAGAGGCAGACGAATTTCCGGAATCAAGTTAAACCGCTGCAACGCTAACCTAGGGAATGAGCTGTGTACGTTTGTGCACCCGTCTATATTGACATGGTAGAGGTCGCCAGTTCGAAAAACGCGACCTTAGAATCTATAGAGCAATCAAACGGTAGCATCCCGCCGCTAAGGACATCCTTTGTGAGAAAAGCCTTTTCGCTGACAGACCGCCATCTCAGTTTGAACACCTTGGTCATTTTGTTCACGCATCCACTTATGTAAATGAGTCTGCATTCGCTCCAGCTCGTTTGTCTGCGTGGCATTAAGTTGTCCCACTAAATTATGTAATTCGAACGGATCTCGCTCTAGGTCATAAAACTCACGCTTTGGTCTTTTTAGATAATTTAAATAACGGTCGCTACCCGCTTCCACCTCATCTGCCAGCTCCTGCTGAAACCAGGTACTCGCCGTTGTGAAGCTTGAAAACTGGGTCTCAGGACGGAGATTTTCAATCAGTTTATAACGCTCTGTGCGTACCCATCTGATCGGGTAAGGGACGCCATTATGGATGTTTTTACTCGTCTGAATGCCGACGGCAAACTCTTTATGGGTATCGCCAGTCCCGCTTAGCAGCGATGAAAAACTACGACCGTCTAAATCCGTTGGGACTTCATTGACGGATAGCTCCATAAGCGTCGGAAGCAGATCGACTGACTCCACGATCGCTGAAGAAATACCTGGACTTATCTTATTGGGCCACCGAACAACCAAAGCCACCCTCACACCCGCGTCGTAGCCGGTCCATTTTGCAAAGGGCAGATCGCTTCCGTGCTCGGATGAAAATACGAAAATGGTGTTGTCGGTCAATCCTCTCTTATCAAGCTCCTCATCAATCAAACCCACCTCTCTATCTAGCTCGGAAACCTCTGCCAAATAAGAAGATAATTTGGCTCTTAATTCAGGCGAATCATGTAGATACGGTGGCACCGTAATACTGGCTGGAGGGTGGTTTTTCGCGTTACCACGATTCCATGGGATATGCGGGTTACTTGACGCCACAACGAGCACAAAAGGTGTTTGTCCAATACCGTCCAAGAACGCCCTAGTTTTTGCAATACCAAAGGTGGTCTCGCCGGCGGGGCCTTTGTTTTCACCTCCTGCTTTTGTAAACGAAAATACGTGGCGGGGATACACGTGAGATTTGCCAGCCAGTGCCACCGCATACCCGTGTTCTGAAAAGTAACTGACGATGCTCTTTGTATCCTCGTAAACACGTGAATGGTTTCCATAACCGCCGCTTCGAACAGGGTACAACCCCGTATAAATTTGATGTCGTGCCACTGAACACATCGCTGTGGCGGTAAAGGCACGTTCAAAAACGACGCCTTCACTTGCCAACTGATCGATATTCGGAGTGTTATTCGCACCCATTAATGAGCTCGTCAGCCTCTGATAGACACCCACGTCGTGCCAAGCCATGTCATCAGCAAGAAAAATGACGATGTTTGGCTGCGATTGGTCCTGACGGCTCCCCAGAACAGCCGGGGGCTGTTCAGACAAAGTGGTTTCACGGGGCACTGACTCGCTCAAGTCAGTTATCGATTGCAAACAACCTAGGAGCTTGGCGCACGCCGCAAAAAGCAATAAATGAAGTACTCTACTTTTACTCAGTCTCATTATTTTTGGCACCCATGCTTGGGTCTATTAGCAGGTATCGTTACTGAATGAGCGCTTTTCGAACGCGTTTTAGCTAACTTCAGGGTGCTTTGCATGTCTACGAACCGTGCCAATGCTTAAAGCGCAACGCCTCAAGCGAGTCCAAAACAGGTGCCAGCTTTTTATTATCCGCAAGATTAAGCGTTGGCAGTAATTCGGTACGATGGTCATAGAGTTCTCTGGACACTATTTTACCTGAAGGCACTGAAACCCAAGCGGTATAGCGATATCGATCATCTCTTACCGACTGCCCCTGCAACTTAACCCCAGACACCCAGCGCGTAATTTCGGAATAAGCTGCCTTTTTTGCCACATCCGTTTGACCCAATGTGACGCCCTTAAATGAAGTACCCTCGAGATGACTGGGAAGCTCTATCCCTGCAAGGTCGAGGACCGTTGGGTAGATATCCACCGTTTCGATAATAGCGAGGCTACGCGAACTCTGGGGTATCAGTCTCGGTGAAACCATGAACAATGGAATTTTTAGATCGACCTCATGTGTAGTGTGTTTTGACCAGGCTCCGTATTCACCCAACTTGTAACCATGGTCACTCCACAACACAATCAGCGTATCGTCAGACAACCCCGTCTCGTCTAACGTTTGCATTAGATCTCCTATTAAGGTGTCCACATAAGTAATCGAGGCCGCATAAGCACGACGCAGGCGTCGGGTCTGAGCTGGCGTCATAGGGCCGGGTTTCTTCGGCAAGTCATCGTAGTTCCAAATTTCGTAAGCGACTACAGACCACGGCGGTGCGCCTTCAGGCGATTTTTGTAATGCCTGCGAGATAGACCTCTTTTGAGGCGTTGCGTCCCATGCAGATTGTGGGACTCTAAACGGCAAGTGGGGCTTGTGTGTCCCCACAGCCATGAAGAAAGGTGTTTTGCTTGAAGATAGCGATACAAGTGCCGCACGCGCCTGGTCGATATTAAGACGATCAGGCAGCCCTTGATCTGACGCCACAATATCGATCACAGGATTAGGTTGGCCGGGCTCCTTTCGCCGCATTCGCATAGCGGGCTCGTGATCAATTGGGGGTTGGCTCCAGCCCTCAAGGTCATCATCAAGATGATGGTAAACCTTACCAAAGGCAAGCGTCTTATAACCCGCATTTTTAAATGTTTTGTTAAGTGTCGGTAAGTCGGGAACCCACTCAGACACTGGCTGGTCGAGGCGTCTGATCCCGGTGGTTTTCGGTCTGAGTCCAGTGAGTAGCGATGCTCGGGACGGGGCACAAATCGCCTGATGTGCGTAGGCTCTGTCGAACACAATGCCGCGCTGAGCCAAGTCGTCGATATTAGACGTATTAGCCTGCGAATCTCCGTAGATGCCTAGATCGGCTCTAAGGTCATCAACAATAATCAGCAAAATATTCTGTTTATCCGACGCTACAACATCGTCCGCCTGTGCAACCGCATGGACTGTCGAAAGAACCACAACACTGCCGATTATTAGCTTTCCTGGAGAGAACATATGAAAACCCTTTAGAGAATCCCTTGATTGACAGGCGTTAACGTATATCCGCGCATAATAAGCTGAGTCACAGCGGCCAATTTGACCGCATCACTTCGGCATAACCCGCAGTGTGACCATTTCAAGTTCAGGACTCCGGGAAGATCCACCAACCATGATGCTGAAGTCACCAGGTTCGACCTGCCACGACATATCGATACCGTAGTAACCAAGCGCCTCAGACGTAATGTCAAAGTGAATCACTTGCGCCTCACCCGGCGCCAGTGAAACGCGCTGGAATCCCTTGAGCTCCTTCACTGGTCGCGTTACAGCGGAAAAATTGTCGCGAACATAAAGTTGCACAACCTCATCGCCAGGCAGTTCACCTACGTTCTTCACCACCACAGAAAGTCGTGTCGACTCGTCCACTGACACCGTTGAAGACGATAACTTAGCATCCGAGTAGGCGAAGTCCGTGTAGCTCAAGCCGTCACCAAACTCATACAGATTGTGACTAGGCGCATCAACATATTTACGAACCCTAGCCGTAGGTTTGTGGTTGTAAAAGGCTTTCAGATGACCTGTTGAGTAAGGCACCGTAATGGGCATTTTGCCACTGGGGTTGACGTGTCCAAAAAGTATTTCAGCAAGCGCCCTACCGCCCAATGCACCGGGCTCCCAGGCTTCGAGCAGTGCAGACACGTTTTCAGCAATCCAAGGTTCTGCTAGTGGCCTACCGTTAATCAAAACCACAACCGTAGGCACACCTGTGGCATGAATTGCCTGCACTAGGGCTAGTTGCTGTCCGAATAGACCAATTGAACTTCGAGCAACGTTCTCGCCCGACGTTTTCTCTTTGCGCTCGTATCGTAGGGGGTTGCCTCCCACGACCACAACTGCCACATCGGCCAATTCAGCCCGCTTTGCTGCAGTCGCAATCATGTCCGGCTCAATATTTTTTACGGTACCCTCAACGTCAAAATAATCAATCTCTGCAATGTTGCTACCAACTTCTCTCAAGCCTTCAATAATCGTCGTAATGTTTTCCTCGGGTTGCCGCAACACCCAGTCGCCCATCAGCGAGTGATTGCTAGCGTTGGGGCCCGTGACAAAGACGCGTGCACCCGCAGAGAGAGGCAAGGTATTGGCATCATTTTTCAACAACACTATGCCCTGTCTTGCCAGTTGCAGCGCGGTTTGCTGGTGTTCTTTATTGAACATGACGGTTTTTACGTCGGATAGGTCGACCTGTGCGCTCTCAAATAAACCGAGTCGGAACTTGGCGAGCAATATTGGTCTTACCGCAGCGTCAATTCTTGCCTCACTGATTCTGTGATTAGTGACCAGTTGACGCAACGGATCAAAAAACTTTGGACCATGCATGTGCATATCGATACCGGCACTAACACTCTGGTACACCGCCTCCTTAAAATTTTCCGCAGTACGGTGATAGGTGTGTAAGCGCTCGACATCCATCCAGTCACTTACAACAAAGCCCCGAAAGTCCCATTCGTCACGCAAGACCTCTGAGAGTAAAAAATGGTTGGCATGCGCCGGTACGCCGTTCACCTCATTATGCGCAGCCATTACCGAAAAAACGCCCGCGTTGATAGCACGCTCAAAAGGCGGGAAGTGATCCTCACGAAGCGAGCGGATCGATAGGTCCATTGGCGACAAGTTCAGTCCATTACTTGGATCACCGCCTGCGATAAAGTGCTTAGCTGTAGCTAGCACCTGACCCTCTTCATCGAAATTTCCCTGCTGCAGACCCTCAATGACGGCGACGCCCATTTCGGCCACCAGAAAGTCATCTTCCCCGAAAGTCTCGCCCACCCGCCCCCAGCGCGGATCTCTCGCGATATCAATATTCGGTGTAAACGTCCATTGGGCACCATTTACCCTAACCTCTCGCGCAGTCTCCACAGACGACTGTCTGACTAAATCCAGATTCCAGCTACTGGCCATGGTGATGGGTGAGGGGTAAATAGTGGCGCCCCTAACCAAACCGTTACCGTGTATAGCATCGATGCCAATCAATAATGGAATGCCCAGACGACTCTCACTCGCGTAACGCTGTAAGAGGTTTGCTTCCTCAGGGTCGGTGACATGTAAAAAAGAACCTATTCTGCCGGCTCTTATGACGTCCGGGATTTGTGAGGAGTGCAGGCTGGGGTACATGCCAAACGCGTCACTGGCTTTCATCTCTTCCAGAGTCAAATTTTTCTCGGAACGGGCAATGTGCTTTGGTCCTACATATTGAGACATCTGCCCGATCTTTTCGGCCAGCGTCATTCTACTAAGCAAGTCCTCAAGTCGCGCCTCGTCGCTTAAATCGGCGTTTTTATAAGCCGGCATCGGTGATCCTAGTGCCGGATTTATCAGCGTACTGATCAGAAACAGTAGCGGGGCATATCGCTTCATGTAGTGTTGTTCTCCAGTCGCGAGTTGCACTATGTTCATTTGGTTTAACACACAGTGATGGCGCCTCCTCCACGAATGCCAACTCGAGATTGGCATCCGTTTAGCATCTGCTCTAAGGCCATAACCTGACTTCCGCCAGACCGAAACTGGCCAACACCGACTGACTAATGACACGCCCGAAGCACACGCAACGACCGTCTGCAGCCCAAATTAATTAAGCTGTGGTTCCTCCACCTCTGCCGCTTTCTTCTGAGCCTTTACACGTCTATGGTCGGGAACAAAAAAGTTGGTTAGTCCCGGATCGCTATCTTTCTTTAGCCACCGATCTGGAAACTCAGCAGCTTTGGATCGATCACGCTCCCTAAAGACCGCGCCGCTACTAAACTTCTCTGTGTAAGGTACGACGTGTTGCCCTTGGTTGTTCACCAGTCGCTTAAAGAGCTGTTGCCGCATGGCTGCAACTATGGGTAGATACTTTGGGTCTCCGATAAGATTATTCATCTCTTTGGGGTCATTCTTGATATCGTAGAGCTCTTCCGTATCCCAAATGCCATGGTATTGAATGAGCTTGTAGTCGTCGGTTCTCAGTGCGAATGTTGTGGGGGTGCTGGGAAAATTGAACTCCCAGTAGTATTCGTACAAAAGCTCTTTCCGCCAGTCTGACACTGACATGCCACGCGCCAATGGAAGCAGGCTTTGACCTTCAAACTGGACCGGCGACTTCAAGCCGGCAATATCAAGCATGGTCGGTGCGATATCCAGATTGGCGACTATTTCATCCACCTTATGGTTCTCTGGCAGCAGGCTGGGGCCCCAGGCAACAAGAGGTACGCGCATAGACTCTTCGTAGGCATTTCGCTTGTCTATCAGGCCATGCTCGCCAAACAAAAAGCCATTGTCGCCCATCAACATAACAATCGTATTTTCCGCGTAACCATTTTCCGCTAACCAGGCTAGTAGCCGACCGATGCTGTCATCAACAGCCGACATGGCCCGGTGGTATTCCATCTTGTATGCCTGTACGTCCAGTGAACTGTGGTAGGGAAAGTCCACGCCATGCCAGCTATTACGCTGATTTTTCACCCACATGGGTTTTCCATGGTAATTCTCATCCGTATCAGCTTGACTGGCCGGAATCGGAATCTCGCGGTCAGCGTACTGCTCGGCATGCCGCTCTGCTGGGGAAAAGTTGGCGTGGACGGCTTTGTGTGACACATAGAGAAAGAACGGATTATCGGATGGCCGTTCCGACAAATAATCTAGCGCATAATCGGTGAGCTCATCAGTGATATAACCCTTTTGTGGGACGTGCTCACCATTAATGTTCAGTTGATTCACGAGACCATTACGCAGTTGTGTCGGATAGTAATGTCCCTGCCCCGCGAAACTAACCCAGTGGTCGAAACCTGGCTGAGGATCGTCCAAGCTCCTCGATGCCGATGCCGCCTCGCCCATGTGCCATTTACCGACGAATGCCGTGTCATAGCCGGCCGCTTGCAAGTATTGAGGAAAGAAAACGCTGTTAGGATTGGGGGGGGCGTTGTTGTCTACGACCCCATGGTTGTGCATATATTGCCCGGTCAGTATCGTCGCCCTGCTTGGCGAGCACAAAGCCGTAGTCACAAACGCATTTTTAAAATGCACACCTTCTCGTGCCAGGCGATCTATATTAGGGGTGTCTATGATCGGATTCATAAACCCCATCTCATCGAAGCGCTGGTCATCGGTCAGAATAAATATGACGTTCAGTTGCTGGCTTAACTCAGTGGTGGTCTGCCATTGCACATCGAGTATCTTAGATGTTGCGTCCCCCGCCCGGAGTGGCACTACGCTGAATATACATAAACACATGGCAATTAATTGAAGGGCAAGAATGCGTTCACGTTTAATCTTCTTCACTGCGTTACTCCTTATTGATGCACCTCGGCATCTTGAACCCGTTGACCCTCAGATCGCTAAATCAGAGCATCAGTCAGGCACTCGCCTTCATAACTTGTCGACACGTTAACTGGATAACGTTCCAAAAATCGCGTCTTTGTCTTTCCTTTTTTCCCTGGTTTAACCCAACTACTGCTGTCCTTTGGCTGCTCCGCGCCAACTGCAGTCAAATAGGTATCTAGGAGCGCCTCGAGTTTGTCCACGCACGCGGCATTAGACTCCGCTATGTCACGCGCCTCACCGAGATCCGTCGCCACATTGAACAATAACGAGCGCATCGATTGGTCAAATCTGACTAGTTTGAAGTTACCGACGCGAATGGCCGAATGAGGCTCATTGAGCCCCACTTGGTTGTAGTGCGGAAAGTGAAAGACAAGACCGTGGGGCGGTCGCTTAAGATGTGCATCCGGTGAACCGAGAAGCGGTACGATACTGACCCCGTCCGAGTCCTCCGGTACGTGCTGTGACGACCCGGCCAATTCGGCAAACGTCGCCATCAAATCGTATCCAATAATGGGCTCATTTGACTGCGAATTTGGCTTGATATCCGGCCCTACTGCCAAAAAGGGAACCCGTATACCACCCTCCATTAGATCCCATTTGCCTCTCAGAAGGGGCGCATTAAGGCCATTTTTATAGGGCCGTCCTCTGTTTACCTGTTGCGGCAATACGGGCATCCCACCATTGTCCGAGGTGACAATAAAATAAGTATTTTCGTTCAAGCCTAATCGCTTATAAGCATCAAACAGTCGGCCGATCGACTCATCAAGATCTGTCATCATCGAGGCATAGGCTACATTCTCATGCAAACTGCCCGGGGTCTGACGCGATACTTGATCGAAAGTTGTTTGACGGTAGGCGAGGTTTGAATGCAACGCATAGTGAGAAACCTGAAGAAAAAATGGCGTGTCGCGCTTGACGCTTTCGGTCATGAATTCAATCGCACGATCTGTCAGAGAAAACATCTTTTTCGGGTCGTCCCCCGAATCGCCATACCACTGGGATTTATCGTTTACGAACCCTCCCTCCTTGTTCCCAGTTTGGCCGTCGTGAACGTCATAGCCATACCGAGCCGGATCGGCCTTTATATGCCACTTACCCAAATGAGCAGCTCGATACCTCGGATCGACCGCTTTTAGGACTTGAGGAATCGCCGCTTGATCGTGATTGACATTGTTGTCACCCAAGACACGTGTGTGTAGCAAGCGAGCGGGCGACTTGCCAAACTGTATGCTGTAACGACTGGGAGCGCAGACCGGCGATGCCGCATAGGCATTGGAAAAGCGAATACCCGAGGCCACAATCTGGTCAAGTGATGGTGTTACATGAAAATCACTCTTCGCATCAGGAACACGCTTGTCCATTGACGACGACATTGAAGACCATCCTTGGTCATCGGTCAGCACTAATATGAAACTGGGCGGCTTCGTAACCGCAGGTGTTGCCCAAAGCGAGAAACTCAAAGTCATTAAAACCAGTGCGCTTACTACTTGCCTATTGCTCCCTAGCTTCACGACCTCAACCTGCCCCAACTTTAGGCGCGTCTTGCGACACGGGATTACCAAAAATATCTTTATGCGGTATTGCACTAATGTGCGAAAAAATACCTATACCTGCCGCCGGGAACAAGGGGTGCTCAACCGCGACTCCCAATAGCCCCTTCGGCATCGCAAAATTTTCTAATGACGACCCGTTAGCATCAATCTTAATGGTAGGCGTTTGTGCAAAGCGGTCCAACGACGTAAAGGCCGGCGATACCAGTCCGGAAAAGAGATTATGTGAGAGTTGCGGGCCGTTGTGATCATTCCAAACAACGGTCACTCGACTCCCGATCCGACTTCCGGACACGGCTATAAACGCATTGTTAATGAGATTTAGGTTGCGACCATTAAGCTCTATCTGAGGCTCTGTATTTTCGAATGTTACATAGGTGTTGTTGTACAGGTAGATGTCTTCAGAGACGATACGCTTAGGCGACGCGAAGTCGCTGACAAATACAGTCTTACCCGGAAACTGGCTTTTAATACCCTCAGGTCGGGCCACTCTCGGCTCTCGACTGCCATCCCCGACACTGACGTTGTAACGCCAGATGACATTCTTGTTTTTACCCAGAATTTCTGTCCCGTAACCCTCGTTGTCGTAGAAGAAATTGTATTGAACCAGGATATTTTCATTACCAAAATCCACATGCAGACCGCTCGAGTCATTGTGACCGCGCGAACCTATGGCTGCGTTGTACTGAGCCACGATATTTTTCGACCTGAAGAACCAAGCGCCACTGCCGCGGGTGACAGAGATGGCCTTGTTGCGCAGCGAGCCGGATCTAAGAAAGGTGTTGCTCTCTAACAGCCCCTTATCGACGCCGTTGAGCAAGACACAGCTCCCGCCCAAGTCCTCGCAAAGGTTGTTTACGATTCTGATGTTTTGGTCAAAATGATCCTTAAGATTGGCCGCTGACTTGTTCTCGGGCGCCCGATGACGAACGGCAATACCAAAGCGACCTGTGTACCGAATTACGTTATCGTGTATGTAGATATCGGACGTATTAACCACTGGACTACCGGGTTTCGAAGGTCGGGTCTCGATTCGAATTCCACTGACGGTATTTAAATTGAAGGCTTTACGACGCTTGATTGGATAGACGTCTCTCACTTCAAGATCAAAGAGCTCAAACCCTTTTAGCGCACGCCTCCCTGTATTTTTTATCAAGATTCCGTAGGCATTGGCATCGTCGGTATTGTCTCGGGAACGCTGACGGAAGTTTCGTACTTCGAGGCCCGATAGAATAATGTGGTCTTTATCCTCGATCAGAATCGTAGCGACCGGCGCACCACGTCGGCCGTTTCCAGCGTCTAACAACGGCCTCGCACCATCGCCGTATCGTGTGAACGTGAGCGCGTTGTCAGCATCACCCGAACTCGAAACAATGAGCTGCCCCTCGAAGCTGTCACCTGCCCTAAACTTGATCACATCGCCAGGCTGAAAACGGGTTCTGCTGACTTTTGATACGCTTTTCCAAGGGGATTCAGGCGACAAGCCGTCGTCTCGATCACTACCTGATTCACTCACGTAATAGATGGTACCCGCTTGGGTTGCAGGGACGACTACCGTCAGGCCAAGCGTAACGATGGCACATAATGCACCGGTCCCAACTCTCGCAATACCCTTTGCGTGACCGCCAAGTTCCCCTATTGTCGCGATAACTGTGCTCGCAACAAAGTGGCATACCGGCAGTACTATGGTCACAACTTCACTCGCAATCCAAGCGTGACGCGCCGGTCAGCATCCATCATGCGGGCGATGGGTCCGTCAGGGAAAACGGCCGGCTGAATAGTACGTTCTTTAAGTAGATTAACACCGCTTAGCGTGATTGCGGTGGTGTCATTTAGATTATAGCTCATAGACCCATTTAGCTGACCACGATCATCGGTGTAGAGAGGTAAGCCATTACTTATATCAGTGGACTCACTGACCAAGAAAACATCTCGGTAGGTGTATCGCAGTCGGGCGGACCACTTCGGTTTTTCGTAGAAGGCTGTGAAATTATAGGAGTTTTCTGACAGTCTCACGAAGTTGAGCGGTAGCTCCTGCTGCGATCCGTCGCTGGCAATGGCCGCCGGAGAGTTAAACGTCTGATCTCGGCTCCCCTCTTGGTAGGCATAGTTTGCGATGACACCAAGGCCGTTAAACGGCTTTGGCAAATTTCTAAAGTAGTGCTGAAACGCTATTTCAATGCCATCAATTTCACCCCCGGGCAGGTTAACCGGTGAGATACGGTTGACCAAAACACCTTCCTCACCTCCTATCGTACAGGTTGGAAGCGCCAGGGTCGGATCATTGGCGTTCGCGTCAACAGCCCGTGGATTGCACACACCTCGGTAAATAGTCTCTCTACCAATCACGCCATCGAGTTTTTTATGGTAGAAACCCAAACTCAACACGCTACCCTTGCGAGGGTAATACTCAATGGCCAGATCGAACTGCTTGGCAGTAGTTGGCTCGAGCGTAGGATCGCCAACGGTCACAGACTGCGCCGTATTCAGCGGATAACGTACCGTCGGAGATAGATCACCAAAGCTCGGCCGTCGCATAATCTCGGCCGCACCAAACCGTATTTGAACGTCGTCGGCAGGCGACAGCACCAGGCTCACTGACGGAAGTACATTGGTGTACGTCTGCGACTCCGATACATCCCGAAGGGCGCCGTCAGCCAATACCTCGTTGCCGGCGGCGTCTTGATCAGTATTAACGACGCGCACACCAAGGCCACCACGCGCCGGAATACCCAATATCTCCGTTTCGAAGTCTCCGCGAAAATAACCAGCCATCGTGCGCTCATCGACGCCGAATCCTTGAAGCGGGTCACTGATGCCATTCACATCCAAGCCTAGAATATCTCTAAGTCTGTCTCGCTGACCGTAAATGACCGCCGAATTACCGGTGAGGAAATTGTCAAGATAGATGCCACTGCCCTGAAAATCGAAAAAATTGCCCGGCGTTGTTATCAAATATTCGGACAAGTCAGCGCCTGAAAAACCTGGGAAGTTTTGTGAGACTTGAGACAAGCGCGATCTATTGATCGAGCGCTCACTGAGACGCACACCCGCCTTCACTTCCTGCCAAAAGCCACCATCACGGAACCATGTCACATCCACTTTGCTGGCAATTTCATCGTTATCAAAAAAGCTCTCCTGATCCTTAGCCACAAACAATGAGTAATAATTCGGATCAAGCAGTTCAGACCACAAGCGTCCACCTGTGGGACCGTACTCAAGCACTCCGTCGCGATAGTCATAGTAAAAAGGAATACGGACCGCAGCACCCGCACTGTGGAAGTTATCGGCACGTTGATCATTAAATTGGAAGACTGTGGTGAAGGACGGGTTGTGGGTCTCTGAACCCGCTGCGCTCACCTCAAATTCGACCTTAAGGTTATCCTGATCCCACTCTCCACCAATGGCGGCCACGTAGGACTCCGTCTCACGAGAGGAGGCGCGGTTATTCGCCCGCAGACGTAGACCGTCGTTAAGGGCGCCAGTATCAGCAAGCTGATCTGCACGCCCGTTTAAGATACCACCGCCGATCACGCCCGAGGTCAGAACCGGGACCTCAATACCTGCGACCGAAACCACTCCATAGGTCGCCTCTGCGGTGCCATCCAACTCTTGATCGCCACCGGCTGAACCAATGAACATGGACTGCCCAAGACCCAAGTTTTTAAAGTCTGTGTAGGAAGTCTCTGCAAAAAGCTTCACGTCGCTGTTGAACTGCCACTCTAATGAACCAGTGAACGCAGTGTTCTCACGCTCCTGAACGCCGTATAGCAGATCGCCAAAACCGGGCTTGTAGTAAGCATCGCCAAGCCCGTCTCCTGTAAAATCAACGTTGCTTTGGTTGGCAGCACGAACACCAGGGGAGACGCGTAATGAATCCTCGCGTACGGTTTTCTTTAGATGGCTTAAAGTTAGAATCGCGCCCAAAACGCCACGCGCTGTTTCGAATTTATCACCTATTGTGGCGGAGAAATTTTCGTTCCAAGTCTCGGCATTTTCAGCAAACTCAGTGCTGGCACGAAATACAGCAAGTCTCTCCTTGAGCGCTAATCCTCTATATGTCTTGACGTCGATCGTCCCGCCAATACTGCCTTCAACCATATCGGCTGTGGGCACCTTTACTACGTTCAGGGATCTCACCAACGCTGCTGGCAGATCCTCGAAGCTCATACCACCGCGGTTGTCACCGGACGGCGTGGTGCCGCGCCCATTAATTTCCACGCGGTTACTTTCACTACCGCGAACCGATACAGAAGAGCCAATGCCTGCGCTTCGACTAATTTGAACACCCGGAATATTCTCGAGCACTTCGGCTAGATTCTCATCCGGTAACTTGCCAATATCCTCGGCATTGATAACCTCAATGAGATTGGAGCTCTGCCGCTTTTCCTCTAACGCGCTCTCCAAACTCTGCCTGATACCGTAGACCACCACCTCTTCCATCGGTTCTGGCGTCGCAGTTTGATCAGCCTCGGGGGCACCCTCCTCCTGCGCCATCGCGTTAGAGATGGATAACGCTGTAATCATAGTGGTTACCAGTGGCCATGCCGCAAATACGCGACTACGATGTCCTCTCATGGGGTGACTCCTAGGTTTTAATTCGATCTCACTCGTACACAGGGATAACCCAGTATTTGGGTCGCGCCTGTCAAACCCTGAATTTTTAGAGGTTTGAGCCCTATTTAGGTGCCTATCAAACAACATCAGATATCGTCCCTGACCAGCCACTGCGCATTCTGCGAGCCGGTACGCACCTTAAATTCACTGAGACCTCGCTGGAAATTAATCCGATAAGACTGCGTGACAGGGCTCGTTTTTTTAGCCAGTGACGACGTCCAATAATTGAGTACATTATTAGGGTTCGGAAACACACTCGTGTTCAGCGCCGGATTATTCTTGGTAACGTCAACTAACGTTTGCATCTCTTTCATATTGGGCAAACGCCAGTCGTCATAGCCCGCGTAGGTGGAGTCTCTTGCTGCCTTCATAGAGCCTCCCCAGACCAAGGTAGATGCAGAGCCATTACTGCAGTCCTCACCCGACAAGCCTTCTGGACAACGCTTCCACATCAGCCCCGTAACGACATCGCTGACGGTTCCATCGCCGTTATCCACAAACCGTGCGGCATCAAATTGAGAGGCGGCGTAGTCTCCAGACACAAGCCTGACTTGGAAATTTGATGTCTTTGCTTTTGAGTTACCGATACCGGCGAAGAAGTTCACTGTCCAGGCATTCGTCCCGACGCCGGAAACAGGGTTGCTCGTCCAATACGACTGGCTCTTACCATTAGGGAAACGCGGCACATCAAAGGCAGGGTTTTGCCGGCCGTTATTAACAATTGTGAGTAATTCCGTCAGTGAAGGTACTCTCCAGTTGGTTAGCCCACAAAGCCCTTCCGCGTTCGTCGTATCGGCGAGTGTGTTTCGATTCTGCCATGTTCCCTTGTTATTAAATGAATGAGTTCCAGTTGGCGTCTTGATCTCCCACACCAATCCCGTCACGTTGTCACGAACGCAAGACCAATGAGTGCCATCGG
Source organism: Halieaceae bacterium (assembly GCA_902613175.1). Lineage (GTDB taxonomy): Bacteria > Pseudomonadota > Gammaproteobacteria > Pseudomonadales > Halieaceae > Luminiphilus. The sequence goes on from CACMGJ010000005.1 coordinate 68,408, forward strand.
CTTCAGTGCCGGACTCGGACCATGTCCCGTTTTGGACCGGGATCTCGCTGCCGTCACTCCCTAATTTCGTGTAGTCAAAGGCGGCGACTCCGGTTCCCACTTTACTGGCCGCGATAGTGGTATCCGCATCCCTTCCTTGGTCACAGTCCTGAGGAACGTGTCCACCGTTTTGAATGGCCTTGGTACAGGTCGCATTGATGCCAGAAGTCCCGTTGCCACTTACAGTGATTCCGGTGTCATTCAGTGGATTCAATGGCGTTGATGTCAACTCATTACTAATCGGGCTCTCGACTGACCCCGTCAAAGCTGTAACAACCAAAAAATATTGCGTGTTATTCTCTAGATCAGTCAGCGTGTAGTTAGAGGTAACGTCGAGGACTGTCGCTGCACCGTTCAAAGACTCGAGGTTTGCTAGATCATCCAACGCGGCAATACTTTCGGTGGCGTAGAACAAACTATAAGATGTTGCGTCAGTCACATCTGCCCAGCCTATGGTTAGCCGGCCATTGCCAGTCCAAACCATACTGATTACCGGCGCGTCAGGTGGAGCTGGCTCGACAGTCACAGACGCCGTTACAAAGGCTTCTGCGTACACCGGGTCACCAGCCTTCACCGCTGTGATGGTTGTAGAACCTACACCGACTGCACTAACAAAGCCTGACCCACTTATTGTGACAACGGACTCATCTGCGCTGGAATAGGTGATTTGCCCTGTTCCCTCGCCACCACTTGCCGTAATTGTTTGAGTCTCATTTACCGTAAGCGCGTAATCGCTTGATGAGAAACTAATAGTTTGTTCAAGCAAGTCCGAGACATTGACGGTAGTGGTGGCGCTTGCTTCTTCGTACGTGCTGTCGGCAGCTTTTATTGCTGTGATAGTAACGCTGCCAATAGCCACCCCTGTTACCAGCCCGGCGCCACTTATGGTTGCAATTGAAGGATTGCTGCTCACATAGGAAATCTGGCCTATTCCAGGCCCACCAGATGCGAGTACAGATTGTGAATTGCCAATAACAACCGTGTAGCTTTGCTCCCCAAACGTAATGCTTTGAGACAGTTTTGGTGTTACCGTTACAGAGGTTTGGGCCGTCGCTTCGTCGTAGGTACTATCGGCTGCTTTTGTGGCGGTTATGGTGACAGTGCCGAGACTAATGGCGGTTACCACCCCATCGCTGGAGACCGTTGCGATACTGTCATCGCTGCTAGTAAACGAGACTGCGCCGTCGCCCTCACCACCCGTGGGAATGATAGTAATTTGGTTGGTGACGATGACACTGTAGGTGTCACTGGGAAACGCAATGTTCTGCTCTATTTTGGGCGTGACCGTAATCGCAATGGTTGCGCTTGCCGCTGCATATAGATTATCTGCCGCTTTAGTCGCGGTGATCGTGGCTGTACCGACCGAATTTGCTGTAATAACCCCGCTCTGTGTAACGCTTACCACCGCCTCATTCGTGCTCTCATAACTCATCGCACCTGTGCCAGAGCCTCCAGAGGCCTCGAGCGTTTCAGTATTGCCCACAATCAGCGTGTAGGTGTCACTCTCGAAGCTGATCGTTTGTAAGTTGGTAAACGAGGTAAGCTCGCTCGGACCAGATTCACTGCCTCCACAACCCACCAAAAGGGCCATTAGGAAGAAACCGAATCCCGATTTTAAAATGTTCATTACAGTAACCTTTTGATGACTAATCAGGAGTTATTATTTCTCGGGATTTTGAAAAAACCCTTGGTTTTATACTTTCTGCAGACTAATGACAATATTGTCAAACCGCAATAGTCGGCGCCATACAAAACTGTATTGCCGAACAAGTGCCATGCAATTATTAGCTGTTTTTTAATGCAGAGCCGAATAAGACGCGCAGTTGATCGCTGGAGGTTGACTTTACCCGCGGCTACTTCTGAACTAATGTAACAAGTGTTTTGGGGACTCTGTCAGTAAATGAATGAGAAGAAGTCGACTCTAGCTTCCGTTGCGAAACTTGCCGGTGTGTCGATTAAAACCGCCTCGCGCGTGGTGCGACGCGAACGCAACGTTAGCGAAAAGACTCGCAGTAACGTTGAGGCAGCGATTCGTAAACTAAGCTATCGTCCCAGTATCGCCGCGCGTGCCGCCGTGGGAACTCGGTCTTATTTGATAGGCTTGGTGTTTGATAATCCGAATTCCGATTACATAGTTGACTTACTGCGTGGGGCCATTCACCAGGCGAGAGAAGAGGGGTATCACTTAATTGTAGAGCCCGTGCGGTCACAACATGACTATATGGTCCACGATTTGCGTCGGCTCATTATCCAGTCAAATTTGGATGGTGTTCTGCTACCACCTCCTATTTGTGACTCACCCGATGTCCTGGCGGTGTTAAAAGAACAAAAAACCCCCTACGTGAAGATAGCTTCTAGCGAATCCTTCGGTGGTGGGCTTAGTGTTGGCATGGATGACGTGTCGGCGGCTGCAACCATGACCCGGCACCTAGCAGATTTAGGACACACTAACATTGGTTTTGTTCAGGGTCGCGAGGGTACATCAACCACCAGCAGGCGTCTTGAGGGCTTTCAAAGTGCCATGCAGGAGCGAGGACTTGCTATCAAACCCGAGTACATCTACGAGGGTGACTATACGTTTAAAGCTGGACTGCTGGCCGGTGAGCAGTTTTTCAAACTCGCATCACCCCCGTCCGCTATCTTCGCCAGTAACGATGAAATGGCTGCAGGCTTGGCAATGGCCGCTTTCCGCAGCGGCCGGTCAGTCCCAGATGATATTTCGATCGCTGGCTTCGACGATAGTCCAATATCGAGAATGATCTGGCCACCCCTGACGACCATCCGACAACCGATTCAAGCCATATCGCAAAAGGCGATATCACTACTTATTAATGAGCTAAGACAAATAGGGAATGAAGACTCAGTTGTAACCTTACATTTTGACTTGATTACGAGGGGGTCTACTGCCCGCCTCGAGCCCGATATGAGTTACTGAGAGGTGAGAGCCTAGTGATAAAGCGAACGCGTCCCAAGGCTTCAATCGCTACCGGCAATGGGGATTGAAGATAATATGGCTTATAACAGTCGTCCTTTTTACCTCGGTCGATAGGGGATTTCGCTGTCGCTGATCCCCTTTTCGGGTCTTGCATTCTTGTTTGTCAGGTAGTGCATCAAAGCATTTACGGACAGCGCCGCGTTTGGTGTTGGGCCAACAAAAACGTGATCCAACTTGATCATCCCGTCGAACTCCAGATCAAAGAGGTAATAAGGAACAAGCATGGCCTTACCTTCCCGGAAGGCAATAGGCGCAGAAGCGGTCGATGTGAACGTAGGAGAAATAAGTCGCCATTCTTGCTCTTCAGCGAAAGATGGATGCTTTAATAAGGCGCAGATAATCATCAGATCCGCCTCAATGCTTTGAAAAATAGCGTTAACGTCTTCACCTTCTTCGTACATCGATATTAGGCAGTCAACGATCTCATAGGCGAGGTCATGCTGCTTTTTAGAGTCGTAAAGGCATTGCCCAAGGTAAAAGTCCTGTCCAACTGCCAGCGACTGAATCGCCTCGTGGTTGAAGCCCAGGCTGACGCCTTTTCCATGGTTGGAGTACCCACGCCACTGGCTGAGTAAATTGCCGTTAGCTCGAAAAGAGGCTGAAAAAAGCATCGGTCCCTGGTTAATTTGACTGTGCAGCCATTGGGAGAACCTGCTCAAAAACTCCGCTGCAGAAGAGCCGCGTCGTGATCGCGCGGTTATCGCTGTATCCAATAGATTGAGAGCATAGACCAGCTCAGTAGAGTCGTTCATGTAGCGCAGTTCGGATGCACGTAAATGGCAAGATTCGATGATCCCCATCAAACCCGGTAACGACGTGTAATGGTAAAGCGGACTATCAGGCCGTTTTGAGAATAAGCTATCGCGAAGTGTCGATATCAACCGTGTCACTCCCGGTAATTGTCTGAAGGAGGCCGCAAACGGGCGTCAGAAGGGCAAGATTGAATATCGGTACCCCATTAAGGCTTGCGCGGTTAGCGTAAGGCGTGCTGTAACCCCAAAGACGCACCTGAAGCGGATCGTCAGTACTTTAACCCCTTTGCCAACTACTCGTCGTGAATCACTTCATCACCTTCGTCGTGCCAAAGACTCCCCCGGAACCGGGCTGCGTCACTAGATGGCTGCCTGAAAACGGTGATCTTGCCGCCTTGATCTAAAAACAGCTGGACTTCGTGCTCGATCGTATTGCGCAGTGCACGCTTCCCGGGCTCACTTGGACTCGCGAGATTTTCCATACCACTTCCCCCCTTGCCAGATGGCACAAAACTAAGAGGTCGTTGTTGCAAAATATTTAATCTTGTTTGAAGTTTTTGTGATGCCAATAGGTTGGAGAAGCGGGTTGAAAAAACCCCGTCGATCATTACTCACCCTCTAAAACCTAAGTCATTATCGGTGGGTTCAAGATTCTGAGTTTATTCCGGTCTGTCACTGAGCGGTGTCAGCGGAGAGGACCACTAATAAACCTAGAGATTTATTCGGTCTGTGCTGCAGCCGGAAACCAGTGACGGGTGCGGTTAGCTATTGCGACCAATGAGAGCATCACGGGCACCTCCACCAATACACCCACTACCGTCGCTAGAGCTGCGCCCGACTGCAGTCCAAATAGCGAGATAGCCACCGCAACCGCCAGCTCGAAAAAGTTGGATGTACCGATCATGCAGGCGGGAGCCGCAATATTGTGGGGAAGTCGAAGATATTTGGCAGCGCCATAGGCAACGGCAAAGATGCCATAAGTCTGAATTAACAACGGAATAGCGATGAGCACGATAGCGACCGGCTTTGCCAGAATCGTCTCAGCCTGAAATCCAAATAACAGTACAACCGTGGCTAGCAACCCCAATATTGAAAGAGGCTTCAAGGTAGTAAGTAGTTCAGTCAAGCGGGATAAGTCCGACGACGAAGCAAGACTCCGACGCGTGACATACCCTGCCAGCAGCGGTAAAACCACATAAAGCACCACTGACAACAGCAACGTTTCCCAAGGTACCGACACTTCACTCACACCAAGAAGAAACGCGGCTATCGGCGCAAAAGCAAAGATCATGATGATGTCGTTAACTGACACCTGCACGAGTGTGTAGTTGGCATCGCCCTTGGTGAGTTGGCTCCACACAAACACCATCGCGGTGCAGGGAGCCACGCCCAAAAGAATCATCCCGGCGATGTATTCGGTGGCGGTGGCTGGATCGACAAGGTCAGCGAACAGCACCCGGAAGAACAGCCAACCTAGGGCTGCCATCGTGAAGGGCTTTATTAGCCAGTTGACCGCAAGTGTGAGCAGCAAACCTTTGGGCCGCCTGCCGACATCCTTGATCGATGCAAAGTCCACCTGCACCATCATCGGGTAGATCATCAACCAGATCAGTACGGCAACCGGTAAATTGACACTGGCGTACTCAAGACTCGCGAACAGCTGAAAGACAGCGGGGAACAGACTGCCCAGAGCAACGCCCGAGGCAATGGCTAGTGCGACCCAAAGGCTCAAGTAACGTTCAAATAAACCCATAAAACTGCGCTCCGATCTCGGTGAAAAAGCCAGAGAGGTGTCTCACCGTAAATTAGAATTCATCCCCACAGCCTTGTTCAAAAGTAGAACATTTATTGTGAGGACCTGAGTAATCAATTCGACGCCATTGCGACCATATTAGCTATCGCAGTACCTGCCCTGTATTTATCAGTCCCTTTGTGTTGGGCGAGGGTCCAGACCACTCAAAATCCGGTCCAACTGAGCCAGTACCAACTCTTTGAAGCGAACTACCAATGGCCGTGCTTCCGCCGCTGGTGGTTGTGGTAATTTCCGCTACTCCAATGTCGATAGCTAAAAACTCACTGCACGGGCCAGAAACTGGCGACAGCCTTCCCTCGTAGCTGAGAAGCTCTATACATTCTCCCGTACTGTCTATAAGAGCCATCCCGTCGGGCGCCCCGTTCTGGATGCCATTTGTAGGGAAATCTATTACCAAAAACCCGAAATTTGAGTCCGAATTTGTGAGGGTGCCCGTTAACGCGACGGTGTTATATGCGGTGTCATTGAAACCATTGAAGAGTACCAGCGACCATCCGGTTACATCCATTCCCGCAGGCCCCGCAAGCTCCACAAACTCACCTTCATCGACACCATCATTATCGTAATGAAATTCGTTTATCCAAATCGATCCACCGATTGGACCGTCGGGAAGATCTGTTTGCGGATTATCTTGCTCTTCATTCTCAGGCAAGTCCGGCAAGGGTGTATCGTCGCACTCTCCTTGTCGTGAAGCGATGTAGTCATACTCTGCTTGATCGAAAAGTAAATCATTCTGTACTTTCACCAAGACCCATTTTTTTAAATAAGTACAATGGTAACTAGACTCATTTGGCATCCACTGGGCTGGATCCGCACTCCCTTTAGAGCTATTTGATGCATTACCTACTGCAAGGAATTGATGGGACGTCTCCGGCTTCGTTCCTGCACGAGTGCTTCCAGTATTCGCAAATAAGCGCTGTTCCGATGCTGACAAATTTCCTAGACCAGAAATCCACGATTCGTAGAGAGCGACAACGTGATCTATTTCAACCGAAGAAGCACTGTAGTAATAGACACCGTCATAAGGGTCATACCACCTGCCTGAAATTACACTACAGCCACCTGACGACATAACTAACTCAAATTGCCCGTCACCTGAGTCATGTTGTGCTATTAAAATTTCGTGTCGGTCGCTGATGCAGTCGTTATCGCTATCGTCCCAGGTTGAAGGGCGATCATAATCGGGGGTAACCACCTGACCGATCGATACAGCGTAACCAAAGAGCGACCCGACGTCAGATGGTTCCTCCGAATCGCCAGGTTCACCAATGGTCTGATCCTCATTAATTTCATCTCGCGAGCTCAGGCGCGGCCCTACCCACGCAAAATCTTGAGCTCGCCGGCCAGAGCCCGATCGCTGAAGCGAGAAATCAGCTGAGACATTTTGTTCGAAAACACCGATATCCTGCCCTGAGACATTATTGCAGGGCCCACCACCGTCTGCGGTCATGTCTCCTTCGTAAGCTATGAATTCCAAGCATTCATTATCAGGGGACACAAGCCCAAATCCATCTGGCGATCCGTTCTGCAAACCCTCAGCGTCAAACGCTATGACACCAAAGCCGCTGTCGTTCTGGTTGGGAATGACACCGCTTAAGAGAATGTTGTCGTAATAACCGCTTTGTCCTCCCGAATACAGCGCGAGTGAGTAACCATCTAAGTCGATCCCTGCCGCACCCATGACCTCAATAAATTCATTCTCATCGGTGCCTACGTTGTCGTAGTGGAATTCATTGACCCAAAGAGTGGGACTAGAGCCACCACCGGGCGTTTCGCCCGTCCCATCATCGGATGGGTCGTTTAACACTGTAACCTCGACATTGGCTACTGCCGTGTCTACACCATCACTGACACTCGCCTGAAGAAGGTAAACATTATTTTGATCATCGTCGCGCGGCGCCTCGAAGTCGGGGGGCTCTAAAAAGCTCAGGGTTTCACCGACAACATTGAAGTGCGCTAGGTCCGTGCCAGACAGCGTAAAGACAAGCGAATCTCCATCGGCGTCAGTGGCTGTCAGTATGCCAACAGTGGTAGAACCTCCCTCAGTTACTTCAAACGTGATCGGGTTTTCGTCAAAAACAGGTGGAGAATTGGACACCGGGTCGTCCGATGGATCATTTGTCACCGTAACGCTAACAGCCACCTCAGTAGAGGCGCTGTTATCACTGGCCACTACAACCAGATCGTATTCATTATCAGAATCCGCGTCCGTAGGTGCTTCAAAATCCGGTGATTCAAGGAAGGAGAGATACCCTTCAGTGTCTATGGAGAATTTAACCGAGTCAGATCCCGAAAGTACGTACTCCAACTGATCACCGTCAGGATCCGATGCCGTGACTGATCCCACACCCACTGAATTTTCTTGGACCTCAAACGCGTATTCGGTCGCTGGAAACGTGGGAGGCGAGTTTGAGGCGGGCGGCGCGATTGGTTCTGGTGTCGGTGCGACGTCCGCACCGCCACTGCCCCCTCCACAAGAAACTAAGAATAAAAAAAGGGCAGGTGTTATCTGCTTATTTAACATAGAAGTTGGCCTTAATTATCTGGGAAAGGGCGTTACGCCCTTTGACCTTGAATTATCTGGGAAAGGGCGTTACGCCCTTTGACCTTGCCTTTGTCTCACCGGCGGCATCATTGCAGAGGAATTCGTGTCACACCACTGGGGTAGCGTTGTTGTCAAAATAAATTCACTAAATCGCAACGCGATATTCTCTTTTCCTTAATCTTATCTTCATGATTAAAGAACAGGCTTGCGACTGGGATTGGGATTTTTAATTTTTTAACGTGGAGTTAGATCATGATAGAAAAACTCTTTGCGAATGTAAGAGGCGTCGCTCTGGTTTTGTCACTAGGGTTAGTTCTCTCGGCATGCGATGACGGCGCTGATGGCGCTGACGGTGCAGTAGGACCGGCTGGCGCTGCCGGCGCGGAT
>CACMGJ010000006.1 GCA_902613175.1 Halieaceae bacterium
GGAGTTTGTACCGGCACTTGCCGGGTTGGGCGCGCCTTACTGGGCGCCAGAGGCTCGCGGCACCCTGACTGGGCTGACACGTGGCTCGGGCAAGGGCGAGATCGCGCGCGCGACGCTAGATGCTATGGCACTTCAAAATGTCGATATTCTTATGGCGATGGAAGCCGATATTGGTAAGCCGATGACGGCCCTGAAGGTCGATGGTGGCGCATCGGAAAATAATCTCTTGATGCAACTTCAATCAGATTACCTCAATCGACCGATCACCCGACCTGAGGTCATCGAAACGACGGTAGCAGGTGCCTGTTTTTTAGCGGGTCTGGGTGAGGGTGTTTGGGCCAGCGCCGACGAGATTGCACGTGTGTGGCGCTCTGATCGGGCCTTCGAGGTTAGATTGACTGATGCTGAGCGTGCCGAGCGAATGACCTCCTGGCAGTTAGCTGTAGATCGCACGCTGTACACGCCCTCCTAGTGAATGACAGGAAAAGAATCTCTTTCCTGCCTTCGTGGCCGACACAAGTGGCGGCAGATTAGGCCTGATAGCCTCGCCTTGCTCCGAGGCGAAGTTGTCACGCGTCAGCGCTGTGAGCGTTGCGGCAAAGCGCGTACTAAGGCGGGTTAGCACTCTGTTCGACGCGATTTCTGTAGGTCCTTCATTAAAAGTATGGACAGGCAAATATCCGCCTGGAGTAGACACCGCATGGGCAACCCCACCCGCTGTGTGCGGACAAAACCAACCCCAGCGTGTACTATTTTCGATGCTCATAAGTGCATCAAAATAGCGATCAAAACACAGGCTGAGATCCTAGGGGGATTGCCATGACATCCATGTTGTATCCGACGACAAATCCATCAGCAGCAGAGCAAATGGTCGTTGCGCGCGGCGAAGGGCCGTACATCTATGACCGATCAGGTAAGCGCTACCTTGAGGGCATGGCCGGTCTTTGGTGTACCTCACTGGGTTACGGAAACGAAGAAATTATCGAAGTGGCGACGCAACAGATGCGTGAGCTCAGCTTTAGTCATATGTTCGGTGGTAAAACCCATGACAGCGCCATGATGCTGGCTGACAAGCTCGCCCGCATGGTACCGATGAAGAATGCTCGTGTGTTTCTGGGTAACAGTGGGTCAGACGCTAATGACACACTGGTCAAGATGATTCGCTATCACGCCACTGCGACCGGCCAGCCGCAACGCACGAAAATCATTGCGCGAGATAAGGGATATCACGGTGTTACGGTGGCGTCGGCCTCGCTGACCGGTATACCCACTAACCACAATCATTTCCAGCTGCCGTTCGATGCCTTGGGCGTTATCCGAACCGGATCCCCCCACTTTTATCGCTCAGCCAATCCGGGTGAGAGCGAAGCGGAATTCGTCGCGCGGCGTGCAAGCGAGCTCGACGAGCAAATTGTGGCTGCCGGCCCAGAGACGGTTGCCGCGATGATTGCAGAGCCGGTGTCAGGGGCGGGTGGTGTTCTGATTCCTCCTACAGGCTATTACGAGGCCATTCAGGCAGTTCTGGATAAATACGGTATTGCGCTCTGGGATGACGAAGTCATCTGCGGATTTGGCCGTCTGGGAACGGATTTTGGTGCCAATGCCATGGGAATGCGTCCTGAAATGATGGTGTTTGCAAAGGCGCTGAGTTCGGCGTACGTGCCTGTCAGCGCTGCGGTCGTTAGTAGTGATTTCGTCGAGGCGGTTGAGAGCGCCGCATCGGATATGGGTGTATTCGGTCATGGCTACACCTACAGCGGACATCCGCTGGGTTGTGCAGTCGCGCACAAAGTGCTGGAAATTTATGAGCGGGATAATGTGTTTGAGCACGCAGCACAGGTCGGCGAGTACCTTCAGGAGCGGCTGAGCGCGTTTAGTGATCACCCGCTGGTGGGCGAGGTATCTGGAAAGGGAATGATCGGTGCGCTCGAGTTGGTTTCCAATAAGACCACAGCGCAGCCGTTTGAAGGCATGGCCGTGGGCCAGTATTGTGCGAAAGCGGCTGAAGCCGCAGGACTGATTGTTCGGCCATTAGGTGGTAACCGTGTTGCCCTTTGCCCGCCACTGATTCTTCAGCGTGAGCATGTCGATGAACTTATCGATAAATTAACCATTGCCGTTAATGCGACGCTAGATTTTGCCAAGCAAGAGCAAATGCTGAGATAGGTGAGTAAGTCAACGCAGTGAAAGTACTTCATGTCGAAGCAGGGCGTTACCTCTACGGTGGCGCTCAGCAGGTTGTCTGGCTCAATGAGGGGCTTGCCCACAGAGGTGTAGAGAACGTCCTCGTCTGTCCTACAGGTTCCGATATTGCGGCGGCCGTGGCGGGGAAGGCGCGAGTTCACGCTATTAAGATGTCCGGTGATCTTGATGTGGGTTTAGTGCCGAGGCTCATACGAATCCTAAGAGCGGAGAAGCCGGACCTCGTCCATATTCACAGCCGGCGTGGTGCCGATATCTATGGCGGGCTAGCAGCGCGTATCGTGGGGATCCCGGCGATTCTCTCGCGACGGGTCGATAATAAAGAGTCTTGGCTCCTGTCGCCTTTCAAATATACGCTCTACGGCCGCGTGATTGTTATTTCAAAGGCAATCGGCAGCGTATTGGTGTCATGCGGGGTTGATGCATCAAAAATTAAAACCGTGCGAAGCGCCGTCAATGCCAATGCTTACAGCACAGAGGTTGATAAAGACTGGTTCGAGTCCGAGTTTTCCCTGCCGCGTAACGCGAAAACGCTTGGGGTTATCGCGCAACTTATCCCACGAAAAGGCCACAAATATCTACTCAACATCCTGCCTCACTTACTTGAGGCGCACCCCCAGCTTCAGGTACTCATTTTTGGCCAAGGTCCGCTCGCCACAGAACTGACGGGCCGCGTTGCTCAACCGGAGTTTGAAGGACGAGTAAAAATGGCGGGGTTCCGTAATGATTTACACCGTGTGTTTCCCAACCTATATGTGGTCGTTCATCCCGCTGAGCGTGAAGGTCTAGGGGTGGCGTTATTGCAGGCATCAGCGTCTGGTGTGCCCGTCGTGGCGGCAAGGGCAGGCGGTATCCCTGAGATTATCCTCGATGATGTGAATGGCATCACCTTTGATATAGCCGATGAGGTAGGGCTCTTGAGCGCATTAGACGCCTTACTCGCTGATAAAGCGCTTCGCGACAGGCTGGGCGCCAGTGGCAGCCATCTAGCTCGCTCAGAGTTTTCTCTCGATGCCATGGTTGAGGGGAATTTGAAGGTTTATCAGTCCGTTCTGGACAGCTAAGAGCGTAGTGAACGACTCCGGAGTCCGTGTTTTCGCATGAGGCCCCTGATTTGGTCGTAGCTTAATCCCAGCAATGCTGCCGCTTGCTTTTGGTTGTTGGCTGTTTGGTCTAGCGCCCGCTCCAACCATGACGCTTCCTGTTGCTCGAGTGCTGCTCGCAGATTCCCGGGGAGTTCCGAGTTCAAGGCGGTTGTTGGTGAAGTTTCTGGAAGCGGTGATTCAGATGTCTCGGTCTGTCCAGGCGGCCAGGGGTTGATGACCAGGTCAGCAATTTGTTCTCCATCTTCACCTTGTCGGTGCAGTGAACGCTCAATGACGTTTCGAAGCTCACGGACGTTGCCCGGCCATTCGTAGCAATATAGTTCGCTTTTAGCGTTAGGCGTAAATCCAGGAAAATGATGCCATGCTGACTCAGCGGCGAAACGAACAGCGAAATGCTCTGCGAGCAGTGTTATGTCACCGCCTCTCGCACGCAGCGGCGGCATGTTCACCACGTCGAATGTGAGCCTATCTAATAGATCCCATCGAAATTCGCCTTTGACGGCCATTGCCGGAAGATCCGCATTGGTCGCGGCTACGATACGGACGTCGACTTTAACCGTTTGGCTTCCGCCGATGCGCTCTAATTCACCGTATTCGATGACTCGAAGTAACTTCTCTTGAAGTGCGAGTGGCATCGTGCCCAACTCATCAAGGAAGAGGGTCCCCCCGTCAGCCCGCTCAAATCTGCCTTGATGACTTCGACGAGCGCCCGTAAAGGCACCGGGCTCATAACCAAACAGTTCGCTATCGAGTAGGTTTTCAGGAAGCGACGCGCAGTTCAACTTGATGAACGGTCCCTGCCACCGGGAAGATAAGAAGTGGAGCCGGTTGGCCGCGATTTCTTTGCCGGTACCACGCTCTCCAGTGACCAGGATAGATCGATCAATACCTGCGAGCTTGGAAATGTGATCAAGCGCAGTATTCAGCGCGTGACTCTCTCCAATAACGGTCTGCATCGTTTCCATACATCAAGTATAGGTAATAAATACTACTAGAAAAGGCTTTTTTACTCTTATAAAGGTAAAAATTACCTTATATATAAGTGAAATAGCGCTATCGATAACTATAAATCGTACATAGCTCGTTGTTTTTAATAGTTTTTATTGAAGTGGCGCACAAATGGCAAAAACGACCCAGGTTTAACGAAACAGTAGGAAAACAGACATGGGTATTTTTTCGAGGCTATCGGACATCGTAAATTCAAATCTGAATGCGATGTGTGACAGCGCAGAAGATCCGGAAAAGATGATTCGTCTGATCATCCAGGAAATGGAGGACACTCTAGTCGAGGTACGATCAGCATCTGCACGCATATTGGCTGATAAAAAGACGCAGGAGCGGCAGTTGCGGTCGATGAAAGCTCAGGCCACCACTTGGGAAGAGAAGGCGAAGTTAGCTTTATCCAAAGATCGTGAGGATCTGGCGAGGGCCGCGCTCCATGAAAAGCGCCGCGTTAAGTCAGAGGCTACCGCGCTCGAGGGCGAACTGGAGTTGGCTGATGAGCACATCGAGCAGCTGCACCACGAGGTAGCTCAGCTCCAGACGAAGCTTGATGACGCTCGTGCGAAGCGCAAGGCGATCCTGATGCGGGCAGATTCTGTTTCACAGCGCCGTAAAACACAGACCCAGATTCATCGAAACCAACTTAACGATGCATTTGAGCGTTTCGAACGCTTTGAGCGGCGCGTCGATGGAATGGAAGGTGAGCTTGAAGCGATGAACTTGGGTCGAGGCAAGCCAAGCCTCGCTGATGAAATCGACGCCCTGGCTGCGGATGACATGTTGAGCGAGGAGCTCGAGGTGCTGAAGCAGTCAATGGAGGTCGAAAAGAATGCGTAAGACATCAGCGCAGTTTGCCGCCTTATTCATGAGTTCAGTGGCGCTCTCCACATACGCAGATGTTGAGCGTGAATTCAGTGTTGATGATTTTGACAGTGTGACGGTGTCTCAGGGAATTAACCTAAATCTTGTGATGGGGTCAGCCACCTCGGTTACTGCCGTTGCCGACAAAGACAGCGATCTAGATCGACTTGAGATAGAGGTTGATGAGGGTGTATTGGAAATTCGACGGGGCTCTTGGGTTTCCGGCCTTTTCAGCATGGGTAAGTCTCATGGGAGCGTAACGGTCAACGTGGTTGCAAACGAGCTGCAGGCCATTAGCTCGAGTTCGGGTGCGAACGCAGACCTCACTGATATCGCCTGTAGTGATTTGCGGTTGGATGCATCTAGCGGTAGCGGAGTAGAGGTGTCGGGTCGCTGCGATACGGTGATTATCGATGCCTCCAGTGGCGCCAATGTCGACAGTAGCGACTTACTGACAACCGATGCAGCGGTAGAGGCGTCGAGTGGCGCAAGTATCCGAGTGTTCGCCGGTGAGAGCTTTCGCGGTGATGCATCGAGCGGGTCAAGCATTAGGGTATATGGGAATCCAGAGGTGGCTGAGGCAGAAACCTCCTCGGGCGCACGTATCGACCTGCGACGTCATACGCAAACGATTTAAACACCTAAAGGGATATTTTGATGGAAGATATGTTTGCCATTGGATTGGGGTATGTCGCTATTTTGTTGCCAGCGATACTGCTTTTCGCCATCCTTAGCGCAAGGCACAAGAGCCTTGGAAAGCGACTTGATGCACTAGTGCAGATGGCAAGAATTTCAGGTGAAGTTGTGGGCGTCGATGAGATTAGTCGGCCATTAGCTCAAGCGGCTACACGCCGGCCCGGGCAGCAATGGGGAATTATTTTGACCGTGACAGCTGTGGGAATCGCAATTGCTGGTATGTTGGTCGGCGAGGAAGGCATTCTCGGATTCGCGATTGCCATGGCCGGCCTGGGCATAGGCTTGATTCTCGCCCAAGTCTGGTCCGATCGTATCGCCGAGAACCCACCAAAGGCAGCACCCTGAGCTATCGCTGCGAAGTACAGTACTGCTGGAGAGGTTTGTGAGCTTTTTAGAATTTATGTTTGTACCGATGATCATGCTCATCACGGTAGTGGTTCCGATCTGGATTACCTTGCACTACCGCAGCTTGAATAACTCAAGTAGAGCGCTCAGTGACGATGATCGACAGAGCCTCGATGAGATGCTCGAGGCGGTTGATCGCATGACGGATCGCATCACTAATTTAGAAGCCATCTTGGATGCTGACCATCCCAACTGGCGGAACGAGAAGGAAGACAATCGATGAGTTATAGAGGCGGAAACCACCACCGCAGTTTTGACCAGAGCCGAAGAAATGGTTGGGGAACAGGGTTATACCGAAACCCTTCTGATGGGTGGTTTGGTGGAGTCTGTGCTGGGCTCGCCGAGTATTGGGAAGTACCCACTTCGCTGATTCGTTTCTCGGTTTTTGCGCTCTTCCTGTTCACGGGATCTATTGTTTTTTGGTTCTACGTTGGCGCGTGGATACTCATCAGTAAACGCTCATCGCGATGGAGTGGCGTGGTGTACGAGGGAGAGGTGATTCGATGAGTCGAAGATACAAAAATCATTATCGCAGTTTTGACCAGGGCCGCAAAAACGGCTGGGGAATAGGGCTGTACAGGCACCCTTCTGACGGTTGGTTTGGTGGTGTCTGTGCCGGGCTCGCTGAATATTGGGAAGTACCAACCTGGGTCACTCGCCTCTCTGCGTTTGCGCTCTTTTTGTTCACCGGATCCATTATCTTCTGGTTCTACATCGCGGCGTGGATACTGATTAGTAAGCGCTCCTCTCGGTGGGGTGGTGAGACTTATGAAGGAGAGGTTATTAAGGAATATGACGAAGACCGCCATGAATACCGCCGACGCTCAGCCTTCCGTTACTCCGAGGCGCCCTCAGCGCGTATGGCAAAGGCGCACGATCGTGTGAGGGAGGCGGAGAGAAAGATAGCCGCAATGGAACGTTATGTGACTTCGAGCCGATACGACTTAGACAAGGAGTTCTCCAAGCTCTAACGCTCTGGAACTTTGTTGCCGGCAGACCATAGGTAAGGATAAATGGAAGTATTTGGAGCCTTGGGGTTTGTATTTGGACTTGTAGCATTTGTTCGTTTGGAGAACCTGACTAAGACGCTCAAGGAGAAAAACGTCCTCGAGGTGGATTATAAAGACGAGTAAATCTCAACGCTTGGTTAGTCCGCGATCAGCGAGCCAGCAGGTGCTTACCTGGGTAACGACCCTCTACTTGCGCACCATTCACCACGACGGGTCTTCCTGCTACTAGCACGTGCAAAATACCGACAGACGGTTGATAGGGATCACCGTATTCCGCCTTCGCAGCAATTATAGTGGGGTCGAAAATGACAAGATCTGCGTCCGCCCCCACTTGGATGCGCCCTTTCTTATCAAATGCACTGGAGGCTTGTGACAGCCACTGCGCCGGTAGAAGCGTTACACGCCGTAAGCCATCCATGAGGGGCATCACCTCCAGATCTCTCACATAGCGTCCCAAAAAGTGTGCGTAGGTACCAGCGATATTGGGGTTGGTTTTCACCTCGAGGTCAAAAGCGGGAAGTGCATCGGTCGATACCATCATGCCCGGCCACTTGAGCGCTTCGAGCAACCATTCTTCCTTGACGTAGTGATGGTTGATCGAGCTGGTGGGAAACTCTCGCTGATAGCGAAGAAAACGCTCTTCATCGAGCCACTCGCCCGTTGGCACCCACTGAACATCCTCATAATCGATATCAAAGATGGTACGCCAGTCGCGGTTCACAAAAACATCCGCAGCGATCGATGTACCTCCCGCAAGGTAGGACAGTGTTTCAGTAGTAATGCGTGCTCCACGCGCATTGGCGGCATCGATCTTCGAGAGCCAGACACCAATACCGCCCATGGCTGAGTGGGTAATATGGCAAATCAGGGTCGCAACCTTGTGTGCCTCCGCGAGTGCGATGACCTCATCTAGTCCCGTTGGATCGCCAGGCATGCCGCGTCGAACATGCAGGTACACCGGTGTGTCGTACTTTGCCGCTGTCTCGAAGATCATACTGAGCTCGCTTTCGGTGACGGCTTCGGTCATGTAATCAAGCAAGACCCCAATGCCCAGGCCGCCGAGCTCTAAGCCGTTACGCAGATGTTTTCGCATCTCCTTCACCTGAGCTGGCGTTGCCGTTTGGCGCCACATGCCGCCACCCAATGAAATAAAGCCGTTCTCGCTAAAGAAGTAGCCCTGTGTCGAGTTATCCATCACCAGGCCGCGAATGGCAAAGTGACCCACCGATGAGCCTTAGTGCAGTTGTGCTCCCGCCCTATATTGGTAGCCGTAGTCCGTCGGTGGATAAGAGCCCGCTTCGAGGTCGAGTTGCGTTGTGATTCCATCGAGAACGCTGAGGTGCTCACCCAGCCGCGTTGGCGTATGGGAGTGGATATCGATAAATCCAGGTGAAACGACCAGCCCGTTGGCATCGATGCGGCGATTGCCCTTTAGCCGGGCTGTCGATATGCGGCCTATTTTCCCCTGTCGGATTCCAATGTTGGCGATGGCATCGTAATTTGTCTCAGGGTCCATGACCCGACCACCCTCGATGACCGTATCGAATACCTCTGACGTGATTGTTTTCGCGTGAGGTGTGGAGGCCACTAGCGCGAAAATGAGTGAGACAGCGTAAGTCTGGATGGTTTTTCTGATGGCCATTATTTATTCTCGCACCGCTTCGTGTTTTGTGTCGGTCCATGATTGCTCACGCGGGATCATAGCCACTCGATTGTTGATTGTCTTGGAGCCGTATCTTGCAGACATTATCTGATTTCTCCGATGCCTCAGATTCCGCCGAACACATCGTATTCCTGCATGCTAACGGTTTCCCGCCGGACGCTTACGCGTCCTTTCTGAGCGCTATTAGCTCTCTGGCGCGAATTTCCACAATCGAACATCGGCCATTGTGGACTAAGGAAGCACCCAAGTTTTTAGATTGGGGCGTGTACGCTGACGATGCGATAAAAACGCTAGAACGAGAGACGACGCGCCCAGTCTGGTTGGTGGGCCACTCGATGGGCGGAGCGATCAGCTTACTTATCGCTAGAAAAGCCCCGCATCTCGTCAAGGGGCTAGTGGGCTTGGATCCTGTCACTATTAACTCTCGTTTCCTTGCTTTCTCACGCTTGGTGTTTCGTCTCTGGCCGGATAAACCCAAGATGATTCGAGGCGCATTGGGACGACCACATCGGTTTGACAGTCATCAAGCGGCATTCGAGTTCTATCGAACGAAGCGGGCATTTTCAGGCATCGCGGATAAGGAGTTGATGGACTACGTTCTAGCGGCTCACGCACCATCCGAGAGCGGCGTGGATCTTAGATATTCTGGCGACTGGGAGGCGTGTGTCTACCGCTCCCCACCCAATCTATGGAGGTGCTTTGATCGCATCCATAAGCCTGTTCACATCCTGGGAGGAGAGCAGTCTTACGTGATTGTTCCCAATGTGGCAGAACGCCTTGCACAACTTAGAAACGTGAAATTCGAGTCAATTGATGCAGGTCATTTGATGCCCATGGAGAAGCCTCAAGAGACCGCCTCCTTTGTCACAGAGTGTATTTCTCGCTACGAAACATAAACCTTATCGATCTGTGCTGGTAAGATCCCTGCATGCACGCACTTGAGCAACCTACTCATGATTAATCCGATTGACGGGCGATTGGCAGATCTCGATGAGCGGCTCTTTATGCCGCGCGAGTTGAGCTGGCTATCGTTCAATGCTCGGGTGTTACAGGAAGCCGCCAATGACTCGGTACCTGTAATCCAGCGTCTTCGTTACTTGGGTATTTTCTCGAGCAATCTCGATGAATTCTTCCGCGTACGTGTCGCCGAAATAAGACGGCTGATTACAGTGTCTACCGGCGGTAAACGGCAGCGGTCTAAGGAGCTACTGGAGACCATTCAACAGCAGGTGGCTCATCTCCAGCAGGAATTCGACAAAACGCAATCGAAGGTGATGGCTGAGCTTAAAAAGCGGCACATCTATATTATCGATGAGACCCAATTGAGTCGCGCTCAGTTAGCCTATGTCGAAGAGTACTTCACCAAGCATGTACTCCCTTCGCTGGAACCCATCTTGCTCACCGATGAATTGGCCATTCCCGCACTGGCCGATGAATCGCTCTACCTGGCGGTCGATATTAAGACTAATGAGGGAGATCAGTATGCGGTCATGGAGGTGCCTTCGGATGTGGTGGGGCGATTTGTTCCCATCCCAAGAGGTCGAGATGCGCAGGGTAAAGTCTTTATTCTGCTCGATGACGTAATTCGTGCTTGTCTGCCTCGCGTATTCCGTGGGGTATTCAACATAGAGTCGGCGAGTGCCTACTGCTTCAAGTTTTCGCGCGATGCCGAGTTGGAAATCGAGACATCGATTAACGAGAGTCTCATTGAGAAAATGGCGTCGAGCCTGAAGCAGCGCCGCAAGGCGGACGCGGTTCGCTTTGTTTACGATGCCACTATGCCAGAGATGCTGCTCGAGCAGCTCCGAAAGCGACTTGGGTTTGGTCGTTATGACAGTCTGATTCCTGGCGGGCGATATCACAACTCAAAGGACTACATTGGCTTTCCCAATGCAGGACCAAAGTATCTGGAATTCAAGCCTCTGCCACCCATTCGAATCGCCGAGCTCGATCAGGCTGACAACATTTTTGATGCGCTTCGGGACAAAGACTACCTGCTGTATTACCCCTATCATCCATTCGATTACGTTGTCGACGTGCTTAAGACTGCGGCGATTGATCCCTCTGTCACTTCGATTAAGGTCTGTCTGTACCGCGTGGCTTCTAACTCCCAGATCGTCGATGCGTTAATCAACGCGCAGTACAACGGAAAACGAGTGCGAGTAGTGGTAGAGCTGGCCGCTCGTTTTGATGAGCAGGCCAATATTGCGTGGTCGGAGCGTCTGACTGAAGCTGGTATTGAGGTCATTTTTGGCATCCCGGGCTTAAAGGTTCACAGCAAATTATTCCTCATTGATCGCATGGAAAATGGCGAGTTGGTTAGATACAGCCATGTGGGCACCGGCAACCTTAATGAAAAGACGGCTAGGTTATACACCGACTTCACCCTTCTCACTGCAGACCCAGAAATTTGTGAGGACGTGAGCGAGGTCTTCGAGTTTCTGAAGTACAACTATCGGCGGCCAGACTACAAGCACTTACTGGTATCTCCACACACATCACGAAGCGGCATCATGCGGCTAATCGATGAGGAGATAGATAATGCCCGTCAAGGGTTCCGGGCGCAGTTATTTTTTAAATGTAATAACCTGGTGGACCGTCAATTAACGCTCAAACTCTATGAAGCCAGCCAAGCGGGTGTCGAGGTGAGGCTGATTGTCCGTGGCATGTGCTCGCTGCTGCCCGGTGTCAGCGGTATTTCCGAGAATATTAAAGCTATCAGCATCATTGACCGCTTCCTTGAACACCCCCGACTTTACGTCGCCCACAACCGTGGCGAGCCTAAATACTACATTGGCTCGGCGGACTTGATGACGCGAAATATTGACTATCGAGTTGAGGTGATTTGCCCAGTCAAGGACGCGAATGCGCAGCGAACATTGCAGGATATTCTTGACCAGCAATGGAGTGACAACTGTAAGGCACGGGTGCTTGACGCTTATCAATCAAACAATATGGTTACATCAGAAGGCAAAGCCACACTCGTTCGCTCACAAGAAACCATTCACCGCTATCTGGAGACCGGTAAGCTCCCTCGCATGCCAAAGTCGTCCATGCGCAAACCGTCCATTCGGCGGCGGCGAGGCAAATCGTAAAAGCTTACTCAGTTTCTCGGGAACTAACGTAGGTCGTCGGTGCGAACGTTGAAGAAAGGTCGCGTGACGCCATCATTTTCCAGCATCAAAAACTCGCTTCCATCAGGATTGGAGAGCACCACTTCGATTGGCTGAAATAAAGGTCGGCGCACAAACTTAACTAACCAGCCAAACTGCTGCTTTTGGTTGAGTGCGATTTTCTGTTCGTTGGTGATCAAGCCAAAAAAATCGTCGGGAATAGGAGGCATGCGCATACGGCGTTCCGCTACGCTCTGCGACTGTGCATTGTTGATGGGCTCAACGGCGCTCATATCGACCTCAATTAATTACTCCGACGCACACAATACCAACTTTGCATGCTCGGCCAATCCGACTGCTATTCAAATCGTGAGCCACGTCACAAATTTGACGCTAGGGCTAGCGCGCGTTGCTACATCAGCCAGGTATTCACGGCGTCTTGATTCGTCAGAACGAGTTGCTGAGCTCTTGGGTCCTCAAGCAACGGACCTGTATTGACGTTCAAGAGTTGCAGTAGATAGGGCGCGAGTTTGGCTCTAACCGGGAGTTCAAGACGGCCTTCAATCATGTTGTAGTCGTGAGCGATGACTTCCTGTTGTTCCAGCGACAGCCGTGAGTCTGGCTCAATCTTCAACGTCACAATATGCTGCCAATCCTTATCCTGATCTGCAAGGCGAGGACTCTCGTCCATCAGGTCAGCTTCGCCGCGGAATCGACTCAGTACGAAGTCTCTGAAGTCTTGGTTTTTTTCACACCATGCCCGGACGTGCCATCGATAACCGGTCCACACCAACGTGTGAGGTACGATGACTCTGCCTTCTCGGTCAGGGTTATTGAGCGAAACGTAATCGACATCAATGCGGAGATGTTCTGTCATGGCCTGGATGATCGGTCTCAGGAGCTCTGCTGGGAGTTCGCGCGACGGCGCATTGACCACTTCTACACTGGCAGCGGCTACTGGAAGGTGACCGAGAATCCGTTGAACATCGCTTTGTTGCGCTGCAAGTTGCAAGTACTCGGAGGCTAGTCCGCGCGTCAAAATTGGAGCGAAGTCCTCGGAAGGTGAGTAGTGTTTTACGACCGCATCGTAGACAAGATCACCACAGTTGAGTGCGCGTCGATAGTTGCTTAGGTCTTTGTTGGCTTGTTGGCGACCAATGCCAAAGGTGTCGCATAACTTTCGCGTGGTAAGCCGACCCTCCCATAGCGAGATAAGCTCGATGTAGCGGTAGCGGAGCAATTGCTCCCAACGCTGGTTGGTCTGATCGGTCAGGTGAGTCTCGGACATGGTCCTACGTTAAAGGCTCGCGAGTATCTCCTCAATATGCTGAACCGTCGTTCGTGGATTGACGATGCAAAAACGCAGCACTGTCTCGCCGTTGTGCTTTGTGGGTGTGACGAAAGACTGACCGGTCTCAAGTTGATGATCACTCCATTTTGCATAGTCCTCGGAGTTCCAACCTTTTCTTCGGAACACACAGATCGACAGGTTTTGCTCTGCAACCAGCTCAAGATCAGGGTGTCGCTCAATCCGCACGGCGGCCTCTTTTGCGACAGCCAGCGTCTGCTCAACCGCATCGGCGTAAGCTTCCGTTCCATGCGTGGCAAGGCTGAACCACAGTGGTAGTCCTCGTGCTCGCCTGGAGAGGTGGTGAGCGTAGTCGGAGACATTCCAGACTCCGTCGTAGACGACCTCTAGGTAGGCCCCTTGTTGCTGGTGTGCCTCGCGGGCCAACCATGGGTCCTGATAAATCAGGGCGCAGCAGTCGAACGGTGCAAATAACCATTTGTGCGGATCGACGATGAAGCTGTGCGCCAGTTCAATGCCATTGAACGCGACTCGAACGCTCGGTGCAGCGAGTCCTGCGCCACCGTAAGCGCCATCGACATGCATCCAGACCTCGTGCTCATGACTGACTTGACCGATACCTTGCATATCGTCAATGACACCGAGGTTGGTGGTGCCAGCCGTGCAGGCCACGGCAAACAGACGTTTACGGTCTATGTCTGACAGCCCTGCAATGGCCTGCTCAACATCCTGTCCAGTCAGTCGATCGCTGCCCACTTCGAGAAGATCGACGTCCATCACATAGGTGGCCTGCTTGATGGAGGCATGCGCGCCCTTAGATGAGATGACGAGGCCACGCAATGGCTCTAAATCCGGCTTGCCGCGTCGCCATTGGTGTCTTGCAGCAACCAGCGCCGAGAGGTTTCCCGCGGTTCCACCACTGACAAAAGCACCTCCTGCGTTCGGACCGAAACCTGCTAAGTCAGCTATCCATCGCAGGGCTTGATTCTCGGCGTACGTTGCACCTGCACTCTCCAGCCATGAACTACCGCAAATACTGGAGGCGCCTACAATCAGGTCAAAAAGCGTAGAGGCTTCAGTGGGTGCAGCCGGCACAAACGCTAGGAATCTTGGATGGTCAGTGGAAATGCAGGCAGGTGCGAGTACATCAGTAAACAGCCTTAGCGCCTCGAGACCACCCAAACCTTTATCGGTGATGGTTTGGCCGGCCATCGCAGTCAACTGCTCGGGTGTCATGGGGGCGTCGATTTCGGGAGGATCCATACGCATGCGTTCGACGCTGTAGCGAACGATAGCTTGCTGCAGTACTTCCATGTCCTTCGTGATTTCGTGCACGACATAACCCCCAATAAAGCTTTAAGTCGGAAGCTTAACAATGCAACGAGGACGATCGAATACCCTTGTAGGTTTAATTTTGCAGATTAGGTCGTGTGGTGACGAAATCGATATATGAGGGCGCTGCCCAAGAGTGCGCTCAATGAGCACAGCAGCACAAGCGCCACCGGCTCTAGGAGTCTTCCCACATACAAAAGACCCGCAATAGCTCCGAAGGTTGCAGAGCTCAGTGAATGGACGCAGCCATAAACGGCAGAGGCAGCGCCGGCTTTGTGCGGATAAAGAGAAACGGCACCCATAGAGGCATTGGCTGAAATCAGTCCGATGCCGAAGAAAAATAAGATGGAAAGGATGGCAAACCCGACTGTGAACGAGGGCAGATACAGCGTTAGAAAAAGCACCAGTGCATTGGCGCCCAAACACACAAAGGTGCCTCGATGAAGCGTTTTATCTTGTCCCCACTTCATGACCAGCCGCGAGCTCAGCAAACTGCCAATAACAAATCCAATTACGGTCATTGCGAAGGCCAGACCAAAGTATTCGGTTGGGACCTCAAAGACGTCTTTAAGGAAAAAGGAGACCGTAGAAAGGTAGATGAACAGGCCACAAAACGACCGGGTTCCAGCAATTTGATAGCCCAAGAACCTGGGGTTGCCACGGCAGTCCCTAAAAGAGGTCGCAATATCTCTCAGGGTAAGCTTGCCCTTGGTGTCATTAGTAGGACCGCCACCCACAGACTGGAGCGATGATAAGCCGAGGTAAACGAGCACGGCGAAAACTGATTTAGCGACAAAAGTAAAGCGCCAACCAAACTAGACTGTGATGTATGCGCCGATTGTTGGCGCTATAAGCGGCACGCTCGCCATAGCAGCACCGGTCAAGGCCATCATCTGCGCTGCTCTGTCGCCCTCGTAACGGTCGCGTATGAGCGCTCTAGCAATAACGGCTCCGCTGGCTGCCGCGGCGCCTTGCGCGACTCGAGCAAGCCACATGTACTCGATATTCCAGGCGAGCGAGCTCAAGAGTGAAAAAGCGATGTAGGTCATCGTGCCCACTCGGATGACCGGGAGTCTTCCGAATTGATCGGATAGCGGTCCGAAAATTATCTGACCACAGGCCACGCCCAGCATAAACAGGCTCAGCGTAAGCTGGCTTTTAGAAATGGTGCTGCCAAGTTCCGCCATCATCATTGGGATGGCGGGAAGGAATAAGTCCGTTGAGATGGGGATAAAGGCTAGGAGACTAGTCAGCGTAGCAAACGTGATGATATCTCTGCGGCTGTATTTACTGCCTTGAGTACTCAATTAATGGTTGGTACTTCTAACGGGATCACAGGGCAGGTTTCGGGAATGAAAAACTGACCGTTTTCCAAGTCCATGAAGTCAAGACCAATGGCGCTGCCGTTCGTGAGCACAGCCACTCGGATCATGTAAGCGGTGTTGGCGTGCTTTATTTCAACCATCTGGAACATGGTGACGCCGGCACCGGCTTCTTCAGCCATGCGAACAGCTGTATGTTCCATATAAGTTTTCGCTTGTCCGGGTTCCATGGGGGTTAAGGATTGCTCCAATACATCGCTCAAGCGAGCTTCGATGGCAGATCTGTTTTCATCAGCCATCAGCGTGGCGGATACAAACGCTCTATCTGTGTTCATTGCATTCCCCCTTGAGAGAGACTCCCAAATGCGGCGGCAAGTTTAGCATCAAGTCTAGCGCAATGCGCTAATGTCTCCATTGAAAAGCCGTGATAGAATTCGCGCCCTGTCGATTGTGGCAGCCGCTCCGCCCGTAGCTCAGCTGGATAGAGCACCAGGCTTCGAACCTGGGTGTCGGGAGTTCGAATCTCTCCGGGCGGGCCACCTATCAAAGCGCCTCCGTTAGGGGGCGTTTTGGTATGTGGGATCTGAAAAGCGGTCGAACTCCCGAGTACGAGTCGAACACAGTGATACCGCGGAGCAAGCGCCTCGTATGGCGCTCTTGAATCGACAACACGCCATGGTGTCTACTGAGAGCATCTTCATTAGCTTAGGTAGTGCCTATGTGTGACGAGCAGACTATCAAAAACGAGCAGAGTCAGCCTAGCAACCTCACGCGGCGCGAGTTCAATACGCTTGCTGCCGGCGCCTCGATGGCGTTTTCCTTCCCTGCACTGGCTAATCCATTGAAAACGGTATCCCACGATGTAGACGTTCCGACTGCCGATGGCGTGTGCGATGCGCTATTCGTCCATCCCGCAGAAGGATCACACCCAGCGGTTTTGATATGGCCCGATATTCTCGCACTGAGGCCCTCGTTTCGGGCCATGGCCACGCGGCTAGCGGAAAGCGGTTATGCGGTGCTTTGCATCAATCCTTACTACCGCGATGCGCGATCGCCTGTGGTCGAGACGGGAGAAAGTTTCAGGGACGATTCAACCCGCAAGAAGATTTATCCTTTATATCAAAACCTATCGCCTCAAACACACGTGCGCGATGCTCGTGCCTTTATCGATTGGCTTGATGCCCAATCTGCGGTCGATAAATCTCGTCCCATTGGCACCATGGGCTACTGCATGGGTGGCCCCATGGTGATGCGCGCCGCCGCCGAGCGGTCAGATCGAATAGGTGCGGCTTCTGCCTATCATCCGGTGTCGCTCGCAACCGAGGGAGCGGATAGCCCGCATTTTCTCATTCCAAAGATCGAAGCTGAGTGCTTGATTGCGCTTGCTGAGAACGATGATGAGCAACATCCCGATGACAAACATGTGTTGCGGCAAGCTTTTACCGCCAACGAGTTGTCGGCTGAGGTCACTGTCTTTGAAGCTGCGCTGCACGGTTGGTGTGTCCTAGATTCCCGCGTTTACAACGAGGCACAGGCTGAGGTTGCTTGGTCTAAAACGCTCGCGTTATTTGATCGTGCGCTTTAGAGGCGACAGTAAGCGACTAACTAGACGGACCGAGCTCGTCTAGCGATGTGTGGGCGGTACACGCTAACAGCCTCAAACAAGCCCGATCTGGCGCACCTGAGTCTGGATATTCCTGATCGTTACAATATCGCGCCACAATCCGACGTGCTGGTGGAAACAGATCGAGCGGAATTTACCGTCATGCCTTGGTCTTTCTCGCCCCCATGGGCCAAAACACCCATGAATCTGTTCAATGCCAGGGTAGAGACATTAACCGAAAAGCCATCATTTAAAGGCGCTCAGCGTTGCGTATTTATCGCCGACGGCTGGTACGAGTGGCAACGGACGGTGTCTCCTAGCCGGCCTTGGTATCACCACTCTGACGGTGAACTTTTGCGCTTTGCGGGTGTTTACGAGCCTACGAGTGGCTGCGCCATTGTGACGATGGGTGCGCAGACCGGAATTGCCCATATCCACCACCGACAGCCGCTCTTATTGTCTGCAGATGCATCTGATCAGTGGTTAAACGGAGCACCTGCGGGCGACTGTATGACGGATATCACCGTCGATATTCACTGTGTCAGTTCGGTCGTTAACAATGCCAAGGTGGAGAATCCTAGCCTTGCTCACCCGCTTGATGAATCACTCAGCGAGCCGGAGCAGGGCGCACTTTTCTAGCGCGCCTTTTTTTCGCACCTTTTTAGCGTAACCACTAATTGCGTTACTTCCGATAAAACGCTTCTCCGCGACTACCCAGATAGCGGCTTTCGCCAGCGCCAAATTTGAGGGAGAACTACCATAAAAACGTTATGGTAGCGGGGGTTTAGGGTTGATACCATCGTGGCGATAATAACTAAAAACTGAGCTTGTTATTCGACAACAAAAGGAGGGGGAGAATCGGTGTTGAGCAAGCACTCATTAACGGTCAAAGCAATGAAAGCCTCTTTAGAGAAAACTGTTGAACAGACCGCAGCTAAGCACGCCGCATCGCAAGGCGGTCTGCTGCCGTGTCTGCATGAAATTCAGGCAAAGTTGGGTTACATCCCCAATGCGCACTTGGAAAATATCGCCACCGCATTTTCACTCTCGACGGCAGAGGTTCATGGCGTCGTGAGTTTTTACCACGACTTAAGAACGTCACCATCTGCTCCGCAGAGTATTCAGATTTGCTGTGCCGAAGCCTGTCAGGCATCGGGATCACGCGAATTGGAGGCGGGCGTTGCAGGTGTTTTGGGTGTTGAGTTTGATGAAACGCACCCAACACATAATTACCGTCTCGAGCGAGTGTACTGTCTGGGTAATTGTGCCTGCGGTCCCTCGATTCGCATAAATGACGACGTATATGGGCGTGTTGATCTCGAAAGCCTACCTCAGCTAGTGACTGAGGCGGTGCAGTTATGACGATCACGGTTTATATCTCGCAAGATACGACAGCGGTCGCCGTCGGTGCTGAGCGCGTCGCGACAGCCTTCGTTCAGGCGGCGCTCAATGCAGAGTTAAATTACACACTGGTGAGAAATGGATCGCGCGGTGCGTTCGGTTTGGAGCCCCTGATCGAGATCGAAATGGGTGCACAAGGGCGATTGGCTTTTGGTCCTGTCTCTGTGGCTGACGTTCCTTCACTCGTTACTGCGATTACCGACGGTGGGTACGAGCGTCATTCAAATTACTTGGGCCCAGTGAGTACCATTCCGTGGCTGGAAAACCAGACCCGCATTACGTTCAAGCGCTGTGGTGAGGGTGCCCCCACTGATCTCGCTAACTATCGCGCACTTGGTGGATACCGCGGACTTGAACACGCGCTGACACTGTCGCCGCAAGCCATTGTCGATGAGATCAAAGTGTCGGGCCTGCGAGGACGAGGTGGTGCCGCATTCCCAACGGGTATCAAGTGGCAGACAGTTCTCGATGCTCAGGGCGAACAAAAATACATTGTTTGTAATGCAGATGAGGGCGACTCAGGCACCTTCGCTGATCGATTGCTGATGGAAGCAGATCCCTATCAGCTGATTGAGGGTATGACGATCTCAGGCTTGGCTGTTGGTGCCACGAAAGGCTTTATTTATCTGCGATCTGAATACCCCCGCGCACAGAAAATGCTGGAGCGAGCCATCGATGTTGCAATAGCGGAGGGCTACTTGGGAGCAGATCTCTGCGGAAGCGGGCAGCGCTTCGAGTTAGAGGTCCGAATGGGTGCCGGTTCCTACATTTGTGGTGAGGAGACAGCTTTGCTCAATAGCCTCGAGGGAAAACGTGGGGTTGTGAGAGCAAAGCCACCGTTGCCTGCCCTTGAAGGGCTTTTTGGTAAGCCGACTGCGGTAAACAATGTCCTGACCCTGGCGTCTGTTAGCTCGATATTGGCCGATGGTGGCGCTGAGTACGCGCGCCATGGTCTTGATCGATCTAAAGGAACAATGCCGCTGCAGCTGGCTGGCAATATTCAACGAGGTGGTTTGATTGAGGTTCCCTTTGGCGTTTCGCTGAATAAAGTTATTAACGAATGGGGCGGCGGCACCCGCTCAGGGCGTCCGGTCCGTGCGGTACAGGTGGGCGGCCCGCTCGGTGCTTACCTGTCTAGCGATCAGCTGGACGTGCCATTGACCTACGAGGCTCTGGCCGAGCTGGGCGGAATGCTAGGACACGGCGGTATTGTTGTTTTTGACGACACCGTTGATATGGCTAAACAGGCTCATTTCGCGATGGATTTTTGCGCAAAAGAGTCCTGCGGTAAGTGTACGCCCTGCCGGATCGGAGCGGTCCGCGGTAGAGAAGTACTGGACCGGGTGGTCGATAGTACGGCGTCATCGAACGACTTAATTTTATTGTGTGATCTTTGCGAGACGATGGAGCAAGCATCGCTCTGCGCCATGGGCGGTTTGACGCCTTTGCCAGTCAAGAGCGCTATGGATAACTTCCCTGAGGACTTCGGGGTAACAGACAACCAGTATGAGGTGGCCGTGTGAAGAGTATGGTCGAGTTTTACCAGCCACAAGCAGATTTTGGCACACCCAGTTCAAAGTCCACTGAGCTTGTGACCTTATTTATCGATGGGCGGGATGTTTCAGTCCCTGTGGGCACCTCAGTTATGCGTGCAGCTTTTGAGGCTGGCATTAAGGTTCCGAAACTCTGTGCTACCGATACGCTTGAGTCCTTTGGATCTTGCCGGGTCTGCTTGGTCGAAATTGAGGGAAGACGGGGCTACCCCTCGTCGTGTACCACACCGGTAGAGGCAGGGATGACCGTCACGACTCAGAGCGATCAGTTGGCGAAAATTCGGCGCGGTGTGATGGAGCTCTACATCAGCGATCATCCACTGGATTGCCTTACCTGTCCTACGAATGGCGACTGTGAGCTACAGTCGACGGCAGGAGAGGTGGGCTTACGCGATGTGCGATATGGGTTCGCGGGTGAAAATCACACCCAGCTTGAGAAAGACGAGAGCAGTCCGTATTTCACGTTCGATTCGTCCAAATGTATTGTTTGCTCACGTTGTGTGCGCGCCTGTGAGGAGACTCAGGGAACCTTTGCGCTGACTATTTCAGGGCGTGGCTTTGATTCCCGCGTTAGCGTAGGGCCTGAGACCAACTTTTTAGAGTCAGACTGTGTCAGTTGCGGTGCCTGTGTCGCAGCCTGTCCTACGGCCACGTTGACCGAAAATAGCATCATTGAAAGCGGAATACCCGAGCACTCGGTGACAACAACCTGTGCTTACTGCGGTGTCGGCTGTGGCTTCAAGGCTGAAATGAGAGGCCAAGAAGTGATTCGCATGACGCCGTGGAAAGATGGTAAAGCGAATGAGGGCCATGCCTGCGTCAAAGGTCGTTTTGCCTTTGGTTACGCGACCCACAAGGATCGCATGACCGAGCCCATGATTCGCGATTCGATTGATGATCCTTGGAAGCGGGTCAGCTGGGACGAAGCGCTAACATTCGCTGCCACTCGGCTACGCGCGATTCAAGAGCAATACGGCACCAAGAGCATAGGCGCTATTTCGTCTTCACGCTGTACGAATGAGGAAGTGTGGCTGGTCCAGAAAATGGTGAGGACTGGATTTGGTAACAACAACATTGATACCTGCGCTCGCGTCTGCCACTCCCCAACTGGCTATGGTCTGAAGCAAACCTTGGGTGAGTCCGCTGGAACACAGGACTTTGCTTCCGTTGCCGACGCTGATGTGATCGTTGTGATGGGAGCCAACCCCACAGAAGCGCACCCGGTATTTGGGTCGCGCCTGAAGAAACGACTGCGAGAGGGTGCTCACCTTATCGTTATCGATCCTCGTCGGATTGAAATCGTCGGTGCGCCGCACGTGCGATCTGATCTCCACCTACCGGTTCGTCCCGGGGCGAACGTGGCGCTGTTGAATGCTATGGCGCACACCATCGTGGATGAGGGGCTAACGGATCAACGCTTTGTTGATTCACGTTGTGACAAGGTAGCGTTCAGTAACTGGCTGACATTCATTCAACAACCTGAGAACTCGCCAGAGGCCATGGAGGCCCATACCGGGGTACATGCGGATGATGTGCGTGAGGCGGCTCGTCTTTATGCCATGGGCGGAAATGCTGCCATTTACTACGGTTTGGGCGTTACCGAACACAGTCAGGGTTCAACAACGGTCATGGCGATTGCTAACCTGGCAATGTTGACTGGGAATATTGGCCGACGAGGTGTCGGTGTGAACCCACTTCGCGGGCAGAACAATGTTCAAGGTTCCTGTGATATGGGCTCATTCCCACACGAACTGCCGGGCTATCGACCAGTGAGCGATGATGCTGTTCGTGGGAGTTTTGAAGCCGCCTGGGGCGTGACATTGGATCCTGAACCTGGGCACCGCATTCCTAACATGTTCGAAGAAGCCTTGTCTGGAGCCTTTAAAGGCTTGTACTGCCAAGGCGAGGACATTGCGCAGTCAGATCCCAATACACAGCATGTCGAGGCCGCACTTGAGTCGATGGAGTGCCTGATTGTTCAGGACATCTTCCTTAACGAGACCGCGAAGTTCGCACACGTGTTCCTGCCAGGATCTTCATTTTTGGAAAAGGACGGGACCTTCACCAACGCGGAGCGACGTATTTCGCGGGTGAGAAAGGCGATGCAGCCCCTTGCCGGAAAAGCCGATTGGCAGTCGACGCTGGGTCTGGCTCAAGCGCTTGGCTGTGATTGGGACTACGAGAGTCCCGAACAGATCATGCGCGAGATATCTGCACTGACGCCTACGTTTGCAGGTGTGACCTACGAGAAAATTGAGCGCTTGGGCAGCATCCAGTGGCCTTGCTGGGACGAGGAATCCGAGGGAACACCTACCATGCACGAGGAATTGTTCACGCGTGGTTTAGGACAATTTATTGTCACGGAGTACGTACCAACGGATGAGCGATGTTCACGTCGTTTCCCACTCATCATGACAACTGGACGAATACTCAGTCAGTACAACGTGGGTGCGCAGACTCGTCGTACCGAGAATTCTGCTTGGCACGAGGAAGATGTTCTGGAAATTCATCCGGAAGACGCGCTGGAGCGGGGTATCTCCGGAGGCGACTGGGTCGGTATTTCGAGTCGAATGGGTAATACGGTTCTTCACGCCAGACTGTCGCAGCGCGTGCGCCCCGGTGTTGTTTATACGACCTTCCACCATCCTGTCTCCGGTGCAAACGTTATCACTACCGATAGCTCGGATTGGGCAACGAACTGTCCAGAGTACAAGGTGACAGCCGTGCAGGTGACCCGGGTTACTCAGCCGTCTGACTGGCAAGAGCGTCAGAAGAGCTTTGATGTGAAACAGCAGCGCTTGGCGAAGGACTCTGTCATTGGCTGAACATGCGCACAATGACATGAGCGATGCCGATCTCTCCGTGGTATCGGTAAGTCGCAGACTGCAAGAGGATGGTGCCTTCGTCGAAAACTTCGACGCAGTTATCGCCGAAGTTCCCATTGCAATGTCATTCAACAGTATTTCATACGCGGTCATGATGGCCACGCCTTGTGACTTGGAAGACTTCATTCGTGGGTTCGCTATTGGCGAGGGTATTGTCGATAGTGCGCGAGCGATTTTTGACATTGACATAGAGTTCGGTGACGTCGGCGTCGCCGTGAACGCCATCGTCTCCAACGAAACAGCGCACCGTCTGAAATCTCGGCGTCGATCTATGGCCGGACCCAGTGGATGTGGTCTCTGCGGCATTGAGTCGATCGAGCACATGACGAGAGACATAGTGCCCCTGCAAGCTGCCAAGCTGCCGATTCAGGCGGCACTCGATAAAGCACTCAGCGATATGCGACACAGACAAGTAGTGTCTCAGTCCACATCAGGGGCGCACGCGGCCGTCTGGTGCGATATGGACGGCAATATCGTTGCACTGAGAGAAGACGTGGGGCGGCACAATGCGCTCGACAAACTCATTGGCTGGCATAGTTTGAAACCGGTTGACGGGTTTGTGCTGGTGAGTAGTCGCGCAAGCTATGAGATGGTGGCAAAAGCCGCAACGGCAGGCGTTGGCGTGGTGACGGCGGTCTCTGCACCGACCTCTATGGCGATAGAGACAGCGAGGGCCGCTAACCTCAAGCTCATCGCGTTTGCATCAAACGGCCGGCACGCTCTGTATTCATAGCCAAATCGGTATCGGGACCTATCTAAACTGAACCTGTCTTTGAGCTGACCTTGGCGATTCCCGGCGCAGTTGTGTTAGCGCAGTTGTGGTAAAAGGAAATTCGAATTAATTGATGAGACATTGCAAGGCATGACATCCGTAACTCAGCTCCATGACGGTCGTCGTCTCCGGAGTGAGAGAAGCCGAAAAGCTATGATTGACGCTGCTTTCGAACTTATCGAGGAGGGTAACTACGCGCCCACGGCTAAACAGATCTCTGTGCGCGCCGGTGTAGGTATCCGCTCCTTCTTTCGCCAGTTCGAAGATATGGACCAGTTCTTTGCTGCGGTGGACGAACATACGGTTGGGTCCTTTTGGGAGAGTTTTCTTCATGAGGGCGATCGAGAGGGGGCACTGACCGAGCGTCTCGATTCGATTGTGGCGACCTATGCCAAGGCATTTGAAGAGCATCGCTCACTGTTACTCGCGACAAAGTCTCTGCGCTGGAGTTCTCGGGTTTTGAAGGAGAACTATGAGCGCTACCAACAGGTCTCTAGAGCGAATAAGGAGCGATGGCTGCCAGAAATAAGTCAGCTTCCTGCGGACGAAAGAGAGTTGGCCGACGCGTATTTGTCGTTCGAGATGTGGCATCGTCTGCGTGAAATTCAAGGTTTGTCATGCAGCGCCGCACAAACCGCAGTTCTGAAAGCCCTGACACGACTGCTTAACCTCAAAGGCTAAGTCTTTACTCACCGCGGTAGTTATTGAAAAGCAGACTGAAAGGAACTTGATTTGGCACATTATGTGCCATATCTTTTTTGGGACGATTCATACATATTTTGTATCCATGCTCAAACCAATAACAACACTACCCTGGGGGCGTCATGTCAGAGCAGTTTAGGGATCAAGGTGGAGCGGCAACCATGGACCCATCGCCACTGGCCCGTCGTCTAACCTCGAATCTTGCCAGTTACTTGAACAGCGAAAAAAAACTGATAAAACGCCGAATTAAAGCGGAAAAGGCGAGGAAGAAGGAGGGGCGACCCCATGTCGTTGATTACTTTCATCAAGTGGAAGATGGCTACAGTCACCTCGCGAGTCAGGTGCTGGAACAGTTTTCCCAGCGCTATGACATTGAATTGCGATGCCACATCGTTGGTGGCCCTGAAGGTAAGAATGCGCCAGACGCTACGTTGCTGCTGAAGCTCTCGCAATACGATTCGGCGCTCATCGCCAATGAGTACGGACTGAACTTTCCAAGAGGCAGTAATCCTCCCAGTCCAGAGACCGTAAGTCAGGCAAATGCATTGTTAGCAAACGTGCCTCAAGCAGAGCTCCCAAAGCTCATGGCAACAGTGGGCGACGCGCTGTGGTCTGGTGATGAGGCGGCACTGGCCACACTGACTGATCAGCATGGTTGTGCCTCATCCGAGGACACCGAGGCGCGGTTGAATGCAGCCACGGCCTTGCGCGCTCAGCTGAAACACTATTCCGGTGCTATGTTCCATTACGAAGGTGAGTGGTATTGGGGGGTCGATAGGCTGCACTACCTGGAGGCGCGCCTCGCAGACCTAGGTGCAGACCACCAGTCAGATCAGCCTTACATCACGCAATGTCCCGATGTGTCGGTCGAGGGCGTTGACAATGCATCCGATCTGACACTCGAGTTTTTCCCCTCGCTGCGCAGCCCTTACAGCTCGATTGTGTTTGATGAAACCATCGAGCTTGCAGAAAAGGCGGGCGTCAAGTTGTCGATGCGCCCGGTCTTGCCGATGGTGATGCGTGGTGTGCCTCTTACTCGTGAAAAGGGTATGTATATCTTCTCCGATACCGCCCGAGAGGCCCGCAGGCGCGGCGTTGCTTACGGCAACATGTATGACCCCATCGGTAACCCGGTGAGGCGCTGCTACTCGCTGTATCCCTGGGCCGTCAGTAAAGGAAAGGGGAACGAACTCCTATCCAGCTTCTTAAAACACGCATTCGCGCTGGGTGTTAACACCAATAACAATCGCGGTCTCAAGCGAGTTGTCGAGTCCGCTGGTCTGGGCTGGAGCGAGGCGAAAACACATCTAGGTGAGACGGAGTGGGAGGCATTACTCGAAACGAATCGTCTCTCAATATACGAGGGCGGTTTGTGGGGCGTTCCCAGCTATCGACTGACTGATGCCCAGGGACAAACCCACTTAGAAATTTGGGGCCAAGACCGGCTGTGGTTAGTCGCCAGGGAAATCCGTCGGCTTCATAGTGCGAGCTAGCGGGTCAACGGCAGCATTGATGTAAGAAGCCTCACTGACGGGAACTCATGGCCAGAGCAGCGTTACCACCTGAGTATGGGGTTACCCGAAGCCCAGCGCTTTTGCTTCTTTTGCCAAAATAGTGGCGACAGCAGGCTCACCCCGAACGGCCTTAATGTGTGCGGCGAACTTAGGGTACGTGTCGCTGCACACCTCATAGCCTGCATAGCTCGCGTTCACGAAGGGGGTTACCAACGTCAAGTCGGCGATAGAGAACGTACCAAACAGATAACCCTCACTGGGTAACGGGCCCTCGATATAGCTCAGAAGAGGCGGTAGTTTCTTATCTATGATCTTGGCGATCAGTGCCTCGTCGGGGTCTTGCTTGAAAGCACGTGGGCGCATAAAGCGCTGAAAAAAGATTCCCGCAGCAAGCTCGGCTACCGGTCCGGATGCAAAATCATCATACCAATCGGCCATTGCCTTATCCGCTAGATCAGTCGGGTAAAAAGGAACATCCGGGTAGGAGGACTCAAGGTAGCGGCAGATCACTTTGGAATCGCCAAGCGTCAGATCGCCGTCCACGAGCGTCGGAATCTTACCCAGCGGATTGAGCTTTTTATAGTCCTCGTCACCGGTAAAGGGCATTTGCGTGACCATTTCATACTCGAGGCCCTTGAACTCAAGGGTAATCAATACTTTTCTGACAAATGGAGAGCCGTGAACGCCGTGGACTTTTAGCATGAATACCTCATTTCTTTTTGTTATCGCTGATCATTTTTCAGTTTTTAAAATGTAACATTTTTGACGAGCGGATGAAGTGGCCTCAGGGCTTGCATCGATTGAGTGCAGCGATGAGCATTGTATGGCTTTATTTCCATATTGAGTTTTGAGGATGCTTCCGTGGCGCAACTTACCTTCTTCTACGATCTTTCTTCCCCTTGGACCTACCTTGCGTTTAACAATGTTCAAGAGGTCATTGCAGAGACGGAGGCCACGGTGTCATGGCGTCCCTTTCTGGTGGGTGGTGTGTTCAATGCGGTCAATCAAAGTGTTTACGCTGCGCGCTCTAACCTAAGGGACCCCAAAGTCATCCATAACTTCACCTGGCTTCACGAGTGGGCCCGTCTCGCGAACTTACCGTTGGATTTCCCGACAGAACATCATCCAGTGAAGTCCGTGATACCCATGCGAATGTGCTGCGCACTTGAGCACGATCAGGAGGTCCTCAAGGCCTTCACACAAGCCGCGTTTGATGCCTATTTTGCTGACGGTCGAAATATTGATGATCATCTGGTGATGGCTGATGTTGCAAAAAGTATCGGCCTCGATGGTGAAGCGTTGTTGGGTAAGGCGGTCGAGCCTGCAATTAAAGATCGTTTACGAGCCAACACAGAGGAGGCCATTGCAAAGGGCGCGTACGGCTCGCCCACCATGCTGGTCAACGATGCACAGCTTTATTTTGGTAACGATCAGTTGCCGCTGGTGCGTCAGGCGCTTGTTGAGTAAGGGTCGTCAGTCTAGAACAGCTTGTACCGTGGGCCTCGCGGCTTGGGGACGATGTGTGTTTCGGGAAGCTGGCACAAGCGTTCCATTTTGTTGATGCTTCCGTCCGCGTATTCCCAAATGAGAAATTCACCATCGCGATACCGCCGAACAACCTTTGGTCCCCAACCAAACACATAAAAGTTTAGGATCTCCTCTTCCCAAATCATTGAAGCAGAAGTTCTCATGCAAAAGTCTCTGCCACCGGCTGTGAACAGTACGTTGCCTTCTGTGTCATTAGTGTTCAGCCCGCCGGTGCTGTTTGGCCCGTAGTCATGAATGACGCCCGCCGCAGTGACGACAACACGCTCGCCACATTGCTCCACGCGCTCGATATGACCTGCCCTCGCGCCCTCTATAGCTCGCCACAGACCACGAATATCGTCTGCGCCCTCTGACAGCGGTTCGGTGCAGTCCCTGAGGAGGGGTAGTGGAAACTGTGAGTAGCCACAGCCTGGAGTATTGCCTTTGGGAATGTCGCTCGCAGTCAAACCACTGCCATCTAAGACCGGAAGTTCACAGTAATTGATTTGTGAGCCGTCGCCCGCTAAGGTCGCGGGGTTGGTCGTCAGCGGTGGGCGCGGCGATAA
Source organism: Halieaceae bacterium (assembly GCA_902613175.1). GTDB lineage: Bacteria > Pseudomonadota > Gammaproteobacteria > Pseudomonadales > Halieaceae > Luminiphilus. The sequence goes on from CACMGJ010000006.1 coordinate 28,545, forward strand.
GTAGGCGAGCCAGAACAGACCCGCAACAATAAGGAAAAAGCCAGCGAGTGTGTATTTGAGGACGCGGAACATAACGTGACTATCTCCTGAGGTGTCAGGCTATTAGGGTTGTAAGATGATGCCTTCTTCGGCACCCACGTTACCGTCAAGCATGTCACGGATTTTTTCTGTCATTGCTTCGGGTCCATGCGACTCCGACAATTGAATCCAACCACTTGCTACCATCATAAAGTCGATCATTGCAGCCCCCATTTGGCGCATCATTGCGCCTGAGCCTATCCGCTCATGCAACACAGCGATTTGATCGGGCGCAGACCAGAATACGGGTTTTGCGCCGGGTAGATCGCGGTTTGCTCCAAAGGCGCCCGCATTCCAGTGCGTTTTACCTACCGCGCCCGAATAGGGGATCGTATCGCCCAGACGCGTGTGAAGTGCTGCGACCACGTCGGCGTTACCAGCCACGTCAAAAATCAGCGTAGCGGGCCCCACAGGTATGAGTGGCACCTCATTGTAGGTGAGAACCGTGTCGTAGCAGTCCAAGCTTTCAACGAATGCCTTGTTCTTCGGGGAGGTAAGGCCGATTGTTTCGATTTTTTCCGAGAAGTGCTTGCGCATCAGATACCCAAAGCCCATGGCTGTCTTTGCTGACGCAGAGGTAACCACAATGCGCTTTGCGCCGTAAAAGTCATGATCCTTGCAGTAGCTTTGCATCAGGAATGAGGTTCCAAATAAGGGCCTAAATAGCATGGTGGCCTCTTCGAACTCGGCGGCATAGCCTGGCTCCGCTTTGGTGAAGGCATATTCGTTATAAAACGGTGGCACAACAGCTCGACAAACGCGGGTATCGGTAAAACCACCGTGACTGACGTCGCCGGGGATCATCGTTATATGAGAGGCAATGGGTAGAAATCCGTAGATCCGGTCACCAACAGTGATATCCGGATGGTTCGACCGAACGATGTCTCCATAGCCCCAGCAGGGCAGGTTCGCGTAGCCCTCACTTGCGGGGTAAATATCGAGATACCGGATTAACCCTGACTTACCCGCGAAGCCATAGCTAATCGAATTCGCTGTCATTGCAATCTTGTCGATTCGCACACGGATCTCGCCTTCGACTGGGTCATCGTTCGGTTCAGGCTGCATTTCCACGCGCGACTGTCGGAAATCATCGATATCGAGAGAAAGTGTGTAGGCTGAGTCAGTCATAGCGAGTGTCACAGGTTGCTCCAGCGAGTCTCGACCATAGGTTATGGCATAAATAGTGTCAATAAAGGATGGTGAGCGTTGAAACGGGGAGTAGGGACGAATCAACGAGGCGAACCGTGAGGCGGATAAAACCGCGATCCTACCGTTTCGGCGTGTTTGCGATGGGTTAAACTCGACACCGTGATGTTTCCTCTTATACTTCAGCACCGGCGAAGTGGGGCGCGACCGTTAAGATGCAAAGAATGTGAGCCTATGGCGCGGAACGAATAATAACTCAGGCAGCCTAGACCAGTTGACAAACAGTAAGCGAGCAACCCAGCACGGAGCCATCTGGACAAGCTCTGAACTACGCAGAACGCGGTAAGTAAATAGCGCGTTGAACGAATAGAAAGGTACACGAAGCGATGAACATGATGGACGCAGTCATTCTGCCAATGCACCCAGAAGGGCGTAAATTTGTGGCAATTTTTGCCGTGATTGCTTTTGTTTTGGGTCAGATCTGGGAGCCCTTGTTTTGGGTGGGACTGGGTATCACGGTCTGGTGTTATTACTTCTTCCGAGACCCCGAGCGGGTCGTACCCCAAGGCGAGAATTTCATTATCTCGCCTGCGGATGGTGTGGTATCACTCATTCAAGATGTGACACCGCCCGCTGAGATGGGATTGGGCGACGAACCGCTGACCCGTGTGTCAGTGTTTATGAATGTCTTCAATTGTCATGTAAACCGAGCGTGTATTGATGGAACCGTGAGTAACGTAACTTATCACCACGGGAAGTTTTTAAACGCTTCTCTCGATAAGGCGTCGGAGCACAACGAGCGCAATTCCATCACGATTTCAAGAGATGACGGCCTCACTATCGGCATTACACAGATTGCGGGTCTCGTTGCTCGACGAATTGTCTGTTTTGTCGAAGAAGGCGCCAAGCTGAGCGCCGGCGATCGCTTTGGGCTGATTCGCTTTGGTAGCCGACTCGATATTTATCTTCCGAAAGGCATGGGCCCAGCCGTTTGTCTCGGCCAGAAAACCGTGGCGGGTGAAACCATTTTGGCGCACTTAGACCAACCAAAGGCTCGCCTTGGGGTTGCCAAGTGACCGAGCCACTGGATCGTGATCTGACCCAAGCCAAGGGCCGCGTACGGCCATTGGCGCTGTTGCCTAACTTCATGACGTTGGGCGCGGTTTGCGTGGGTTTGACTTCGGTGCGCTTTGCGCTGGATGGTCGAATCGACATGGCGGTGATTGCACTTGTCGTCGCCATGATTCTCGATGGTCTTGATGGCCGTCTTGCGCGCGCGCTCAACTCGACTTCGCGCATTGGTAAAGAATTGGATACGTTGGCAGACTTTTTCAATTTCGGTATCGCACCGGGACTCATTCTGCATTTGGCTTTATTCAGTGACTCGACCCGAGTTGACTTCACCTGGGTGGCGATTATGGTTGTCGCGGCCTGTTGTGCGTACCGATTGGCACGGTTTAATGCCAACGAGGGCACTGATCCAGCTCGAACGTTTGAGGGCGTGCCCGCGCCAACACTCGCCTTGCTATCGCTCATGCCGGTTTATCTTTACCTACTTGATTTCAATTTCGTGACACAGTCCCCGGGCTTGATATCAACCTACCTTATTTTTTGCGGTTTTCTTGCCGTGTCGCAGGTACCAACGGTTTCACTCAAATCGTTCAAAATCCCCTCGGCCTACATGTTTATTGTCGTTCCGATGATGATCATGCACATGGCAAGCTTGTTGATTTACCCGTGGGAGACGCTCACGGTAATGAGTCTCCTATATCTCGTTTGCATGCCCATCTTTGCGATTCGGCATCGCTCACTGACGGAAGTAGACTGAATCTCGTCGACGCTAGCCCCACCAAGTGAATACACTCGATGCTTGAGAAGTGTCTCAATAAGAGCGGTATTCGGCAGCTGGATTTAGAAGTGGTCTCTTTAATGCGCAGTCGCTAAAATCTTGCCGGCTTCTAGGGGCTTACGGTGAACACTGCATCGTCGGCGTCATAGTAAAAACAAAAAAAAGCACATACAAAACAAAGCACACGCAAAACAAAGCAGGTAACCAAATGATTGCACGTCATATTTTTGATTCTGACCACGATGTGTTTCGTGATGCAGTGCGAAAGTTCTTAATGGATGAAGCCTACCAGCAGCACACGGAATGGAAAAAAAGGGCAGATTGACCGCAACTTTTGGTACAAGGCGGGAGAGCAGGGCATGTTGTGCCCGGGTGTTTCCGAAGAGTACGGCGGTGTCGGCGCGGACTTCCGCTATAACATGGTGATTGCGGAAGAGGTATCCCGTTTGGGTTTAACTGGGATCGGGTTTTCGCTGCACAACGACGTCACAACACCCTACTTAACCAACGTTGCTAATGAGGCGCAAAAACAAAAATTTCTCCCCCGCTGTGTCTCAGGCTATTGCATTATCGCTATCGCAATGACCGAGCCCGGCACAGGTTCCGACTTGCAAGGCATTAAGACGTCAGCGGTTGATAAAGGTGATCATTACCTACTGAATGGATCAAAGACCTTCATCACCTGTGGTCAACAAGCGGATATCGTGCTGGTTGTTTGTCGAACCAATCAGGATCCGGCAGCAGGCGCTAAGGCGTTTAGTATTCTCATTGTTGAAGATGGCATGCCGGGTTTTGAGCGCGGTCGCAATCTCGATAAGTTGGGTCAAAAAGCGCAGGACACGTCCGAACTATTTTTCAACGATGTCAAAGTGCCGAAAGAGAATTTGCTGGGCGAAGAGGGTATGGGTTTCATCTACCTCATGCGAGAACTCCCTCAAGAGCGTCTGAGTATTGCTGTATCGGCTATGGCGAGCTGTAAGTCGGTAATAGAGCAGACGGTCAACTACGTTAAGGAGCGCAAAGCCTTCGGTAAGCGCATTGCTGAATTTTAGAATACATAGTTCACGCTAGCGCAGTTGCAAGCTCAGGTGACCTCTATGCGCGTATTCAGCGAATATACGGCGGAACCAGCGAAGTCATGAAGCTCATTATTGGTCGAGATTTACTGTCCGATTAGGTGTCAGCAGGTAGTAAAAAGGGCAACTTACGTTGCCCTTGTTTTTGGGGTGGATGAATTACCACATGGCCACTGGATTAATGATCATCTGGACAGCACCTTTGAGTCGCGCCTGACCCAGAACAAACATGAACTCATGAACGCCTTCCTCGGCTAGACGGCCAGTATTCATCGTCTCAAGGATGTAAATTCCGTGCTCTTTCAAAAGCACCACATGATCATAGAAAACTTTATCGCCGTCTCTAGGGGGTACCGCTCCCAACCCCCATGTGTCAGCGCCCACGGCAGTGGGTTTCAACCCCGCCAAGAATACTGAGGCTTCGTTGGTGATGCCCGGAATGCTTCCGGCCCAGAGTGCAGGATTTTGTTTGAGCGTCGCATCGGTATAACCCGTATGAAGTAGGACAATATCACCCTCACCAACGGTGACTCCTTGAGACTTCATGGCAGCTTTGATATCGCCTGATGTAATGGGTTGTCCGGCTTGAAGTGAATCCACACCCATTTGCTTGGCAATATCGATCATGACACCGCGTCCGACGATTGGTGGAATGTCGCTAATGCTGAGTTTTGTTAAGCCTGTTAAAAACGAAAAGTCTCTGCCATCGTTACAGTTATAAAATTGTCCGTCCTCGCCCATGTGGCCCAAGCCATCGATTTGGGGGCCCGTACCTAGCCACATCTGCAGGACATCATCGTTGTAACTACCGTTCCAGCCCAATCCCACATCAGCACCAAAGTGTTGGTTGGGTTGTACCACTTGGAGCTGAGTATATCGAGGTGGATAGGCGGGCATACTGGGGTCGATTTCAATGCCCAGTGGGTGACTAATTCCTTTTTTGACGAGTTTTGCAGCCGCCGCTGTGCGTTCAGGGGTCACTCGATTTGCAGCACCAATTTGGTCATCGGTGCCCCAAGGCGAAGGAACGCATTCATCCGCTGATGCGGCGGAAGTAGCGACGATCAATACCAGTGAAAGACTGGTTCTAGCGAGATTGACGATAAAGCTCATGATGATTCCTTTTGATGTTGTGAGTCGCTTTGGTTGTCGACGAGATAGACAATCTGATCACCAAAAATGGTCACTGCCTCGTCACCATCACAACATAACGCGGGTCACCACTAGGGCCAAGTGGTGATAGTGATTCTAGTCCCAAGTGATGGTCAGCCTATGAGTGGCAATTGGACCTGACTCCGAGAGATGCAGTCGAGTGATTAGCGCATCCTTATACGCTGCTTACGGATTGCATCATGTCACTCTTGGTGCGAGCATCGATGCCTTCTCAAGAGAGGGGTAGGTCATGAGCAAGCGTGCGTTAGACGGAATTAAAGTGGTCGAAATAGCAGGGATTGGGCCAGGTCCGTGTGCAGGAATGATGCTGGCAGATATGGGGGCAGAGGTAACGGTCATAGATCGTCCAGTGTCGGACCCCGAGACGGCAGCAGCCTTTGCGAAATACACCATCTTTAATCGCGGCAAAAAGTCAGTTGCATTGAATTTAAAGGACCCTGATGCCGTCGATGCATTTCTTAAGTTAATCGATACCGCAGACGTGTTGATTGAGGGGTTTCGCCCCGGTGTCATGGAGCGGCTCGGCCTCGGCCCTGAGGTCTGCTGCGAGCGCAATCCAAAGCTGGTCTACGGCCGCATGACTGGGTGGGGACAAACCGGCCCGTTATCACATGCGGCAGGGCATGACCCGAACTACATTGCCCTCACGGGCGCGCTTTGGGCAGGGGGTAGTCATGAGCACAGACCGACAGCGCCATTGACCCTTATCGGTGACCTAGGCGGTGGCACTATGATGTTGGTATTTGGAGTCTTGAGCGCCATTATCCACGCGCAAAAAACCGGCGAAGGTCAGGTGGTGGACGCAGCGATTACTGATGGCGCCGCTTATATTTCGACGCTGTTGTGGGGGATGCATAACTCCGGGCAAATGACGGATGTTCCCGGTTCGGGGTGGGCTGACTTTGGTTCCCCTTGGCACGATACCTATCGGTGCTCGGATGGTGAGTACATTACCGTGTGTGCACTAGAACCCCAGTTTTATGCATTGCTTATTGATGGCTTGAATCTCAATGATGACCCGATGTTTGCCAATCAATGGGACAAAGAGCAGTGGCAGGCTGGCAAGGAAAAGTTCTGCAGTATTTTCGCCGCTAAGACCCGTCAAGAGTGGTGTGATCAATTCGAAGGAACCGATGTTTGTTTCGCACCCGTTCTCAACTTTTCAGAAGCGCTTGAGCATCCGCATAACGTTGCGCGTGAGACCTTTTTTACCCGAGACGGGATTGCCCAGCCAAGCCCCGCGCCGAAGCTCAGTGCAACGCCGGGTGCGGCCGGCACAGTACCGACACCAGGGACGCATACCGCTGAAGTGTTGGATGCTTTAGATCTCGATTCTGAGACACTTAAGAAGTTGGTTGGTTAACAAAATAACGGCGGCATTTGCGCGCTGGTGGGGGAGATTCCTTTGAAGGAACAACTATCTGATCAGGGTCTTTTAAAGACACAGGCCTTCATCAATGGTCATTGGATTGATGCCCATAATGTAGCAACTATTGATGTGACGAATCCAGCGAACGGTGAGGTCCTTGCCAGCGTCGCCAAAGTTGGAGCTGCTGAAACTGCGCAGGCTATTGAGGCTGCCGAGAAGGCAATGGAGAGCTGGCGGAATTTGCCTGCCAAGGCTCGCGCTAACATTCTCCGAGACTGGTTCAATATCATCATGGCCCATCAGGAAGATCTTGCGAGGATCATGACCCTTGAACAGGGCAAGGTCATTGCTGAGAGCCGCGGTGAGGTGGCATACGGCGCATCCTACATCGAGTGGTTTGCCGAGCAAGCGAAACGCATCGATGGTGACGTGATACCCGGCCCCAGCCCAGACAAGCGTATTGTGTGCATCAAGCAGCCCGTGGGTGTCTGCGCTGCCATTACACCCTGGAACTTCCCCAATGCCATGATTACGCGCAAGGCAGCGCCTGCGCTGGCAGCGGGGTGCTCGATTGTGATTAAGCCTGCGAGTGAAACGCCCTTATCGGCTCTAGCCCTTGCTGAGCTCGCCAAGCGAGCAGGTATTCCCGACGGTGTGTTGAACGTCGTTGTAGGTAGCTCTGGCGATATCGGAAGTGAGCTGACTTCAAATCCTATCGTGCGGAAACTCTCGTTCACCGGGTCAACGGAAGTCGGGAAATTACTTGAAGCTCAGTGCGTCCCGACCTTGAAGAAAACGTCGATGGAGTTAGGCGGGAACGCGCCGTTCATTGTCTTCGAGGATGCGGATCTCGACTCGGCGGTCCAGGGCGCGCTCATTTCTAAGTACCGTAACAGTGGTCAGACCTGTGTCTGTTCCAACCGGATTTTGGTGCAGGCCTCGGTTGCAGACGCGTTTGTTGAGAAGCTGGTCGCAGCCACTTCGAGGCTCAGTCTCGGCAATGGCCTTGCTGAGGGCGTTGATTTGGGTCCACTGGTCAATAACCGAGCGGTACACGACGTCGATGCGTTGGTAAAAGCAACGGTGCAAGCGGGCGCTACGGTCGCGCTCGGCGGGGCTCCCAGCGAATTGGGTGGCAATTTCTATCAGCCTACAATTCTCACCCATGTCACGCCTGACATGGCTGTGTTCCGGAATGAGATATTTGGCCCCGTAGCGCCCGTGACTGTTTTCGAGACGGAGGAAGAGGCGATTGCTCTGGCTAACGACACTGAGTTCGGATTGGCGAGTTATTTTTATACTCGTGATATTGGTCGCGTATGGCGAGTCAGCGAAGCGCTTGACTACGGCATCGTGGGCGTCAACGAGGGCATCATTTCAAACGAAATGGCACCCTTTGGTGGCGTGAAAGAATCTGGTTCCGGTCGCGAGGGCTCTAAGTACGGAATTGAGGATTACCTCGAGATTAAATACGTGCTGATCGGTGGGCTGGCATAGCAGCCCACCGATCAATCGATCCTCCCGGTGTTTTACTCTGCTTCGAATCGCACGTTATCGATTCGGAAGTGCGTCCCATTATGGTCCCGAGCCCAGATGACAATGCCCGTGTTCACGTTAGAGATCACCAGCCCCGTTGAGGTGAATGCGGACATGGGGACTTTCACGGTTTGCCAGTCATTTCCAGGTTGCACGGTTAAGTCGATGTGCGCTGACGTGCAGGGGTAAAAGCAATCAAGCTTGACTCGGTAATCATTGGGCCCCTCGATATGCTTCAAGTCCAGAACAAAATGACCGCCTGCATAATCGCTCAGATCGACGCCTGTTGATGACTCTGTGAAGAGCGCAGCATAGGCAGCTGCGGGTTCATGTCTGATTTCGAGCACGGGTCCGCGTTGCTCATCACTAAGATAAGACCAACTGATGCTCGGGCAGGCTTCACCATCATCGTTGATACACAAGTCGTAGTTGATTGCGGAGTCAAAAGCTCGCGTACCTAAGTCATAGGTTGCGGTGAAATCACCGTTTTCGAATACCCAGAAAGGATCTGCGTTTGGATTGCCTCCTCCCGTTCCACCGCCTGAGCCAGAACCCTCGACAATGCCCGACTTAGTATTATTCGGGTCTTCTATCAGCGTTGGAAGGTCCTGAGTATCCGAATAACTCAAACCATAGCCACGATCAAAGAGGGCGGAGGCAACTGGCGCTTCTGCATTTGCGGGGTTGATAGCGCCACCCGGCCAGCTGAAGCTGAGACGACCGGTCATGTCATGTGCCGGAGTTCCCTGAGCATCGGTAAACAGAACATCAGAGATGCCGGCCGCTTCAGTGCCCGGTAGCCAGCTCGCTACGAAAGCATCAGACAGGTTCAGCTCTGGATTAATAAACATGGGTCTGCCACTCATTAAGAGAGTGATAACCGGGATGCCCGAGTCTCTCAGGCCCTGCACTTGGTTCAAGACACCGCTCGCACCCCAGTCAAGATTTTGGAGATCGCCGTTTCCCTCGGCATAAGGCTGTTCTGAAAGTACAACGACGACCACATCTGGTGTGGTCGTGAAACTGCCCGGAGCCGAATAGTCTAGAGTGCCACCCGCCGCTTCGACGGTATCCGTGAAGGCATCCCGAATGGTTGTCGCTCCCGGGAAGTCGGCGTTTGTCGTACCTGTTCCCTGCCACGTTACGGACCAGCCACCAGCTTGGAGCGGCACACTGTCTGCCGCACTGCCGACGAGTAAGATGTGTTGGTCTGGACGCAGTGGCAAGATCTGACCGTTATTTTTTAAAAGCACCTGCGAGCGGCGAACGGCCTCCCGCGCAATTTCGCGGTGGGCAGCACTACCTACAACTTCGACGGGTTGTCTGGCTGGATCAAAGTTGCGATCGATAAGCCCCAGTTTTTGTTTGAGCTCGATGATGCGTGTCACGGCTTCGTCGATGCGGGCCTCTGAAACCTGATTTGTTTCAACCTGATTGATTAGGTTGTTTCTGAACGAGAGCCATTGCGTCGGCACCATCACCATATCGATACCGGCATTGATCGCCTGAGCGCAGCCGCTATCTGAGCATCCCTGGACCTGTCCGACGCCGTTCCAATCGGAAATGACCATGCCGTCGAAGCCTAATTGCGCCCGAAGAACATCGGTGAGCAAGGATTTAGATCCGTGGACTTTCACGCCATTGACGCTGTTGAAGGTGGCCATGACTGTATCCACAGCGGCATCAAATGCGCCTGTGTAGCCCGATCCGTGCTGAGCTAAGAGATCCGCAGTACTCAGCTCGGTGTTTCCTTGGTCTCTACCCGCAGTGGTGCCACCGTCGCCTATAAAGTGCTTTGCTGTGGCCGCTAGACCTTCGCCTTCGATTCCTTCAACCATGGCTCGGCCGTAGGCTTCCACAAGATCGGGGTCATCTGAATAGCTCTCGTAGGTCCGACCCCACCGGTAGTCTTTTGCTTGTGCAAGCGTTGGCGCAAACGTCCAGTCAATGCCCGTTGCGGCCACTTCTCGTGCTGTTGCTATTGCAATTTCACCGATAAATTGTGGATCGCTAATAGCCCCCAAGCCGATGTTGTGCGGAAAAATCGTGGCGCCGCGCACGTTGTTGTGGCCATGAACCGCATCGGTTCCCCAGATGATGGGAATACCTAAGCTACTGGGTGAAGTTTCAAGCGAGGCTGCTCGTAGTGATCTGGCGTAGGCGAGCCACTCCTCGGGTGTGGCCGCGCGATTGCCATTCGGATGGCTACCACCGCCATTTAGCACGCTCCCAATACCGTACTCAGTGATTTCTTCTGGCGTGATATAGGCGATCTCCGGCTGAATCATTTGACCCACTTTCTGGGCAAGCGTCATGGCTTCGACAATTTCGGTTGCGCTTGCACTAAACAAATCGAACTGCGCTGCTACGACTGTGACTGTGCGAGTCACCTGACTCGAGTTTCCTGCCGCGTCCGTGGCCGTGTAAGTCAAGGTATAAACACCGGGTTCGGATCCAACGGAGCCGCTGATAACCACGTCGATAGTGCCGTCGGTATCGTCTGTTGCGGTAGCACCCGGGTCACTGAACGTCTGCTCGGTCGTAATCTCAATAGAGTCCTCACCCAGCAGCGTGATCACAGGTGGCGTGGTATCGACAGCCATTACCGTGACTTCGCGGGTGATCTGACTCGAATTGCCTGCGGCATCGGTTGCTGCGTAGGTAATGATGTAAACCCCGGGTTCAGAACCGACTTCACCGCTTACGACAACATCGACTGAGCCGTCAACGTTGTCTTGCGCGGTCGCTCCTTGTTCTTCGTAGGCCTCACCAACGTTGATTTGTACTGAAGCTTCACCATTAAGTGTTATTACCGGTGCCGTGGTATCGAGTGTCACGACGGTCGGAGGTAGAGGGGAGCCGCTGCCACCGCCGCCGCAGGCACTTAGAAGTGAGAGACAGAGAGTGAAGCTGAGTAGCGAGCGTGTTGGAATCATAGTTTTAAGCCCTGAGCGGATCGCGTAACGGTGCCGACAGGCGGTTGGCAACTCAATGCTAATGGGATTAAACGGACCCAAAAAGCGATGCATGTTCGTTGTAGATTGTTGGACCATCAGTCCTTAGCCTGTGCGGCAGGATAGTGGGGGCTGTATGGAACGCACAGGTCAGTGCCTTTGTTGGCAAATAAAACTAACCATCAATGACGACAATATTGAATTGGATGTGTGCCACTGCAAAAACTGTTAGTTGCAGTCGGGCAGTGCCCACGCGCCGTTTCTCGCAGTAGCGCTCGATAACTTGAGCGTCGATGGGGGCCCACAGTGCTTTGCCGATCGCGATACGGTGAGTGGTCGCAAGGTACGCCGATACTTCTGCAGTGATTGTGGGTCACCAGCCTATGTGGTTGTGGAACGTGCCCCAACGACCGCCTCTGTGTTCTCAGGGTTGCTAGAACAGACGTCGGACTTGAGGCCAAAGGTTCATGGGTAGACGATAAACAAACACGCTTGGGTCGAGATGACAGAGGCCGAACTGAAATACGACATGGATCCGGGGCTTTCACCCCGCTAGCATTAGAAGCTGGTGACGGTATGATGCGTCACCAGAAGAGGGCGTATCGCGATCGCTTGAGTTCACGTGTCAGCTCCTCATGAATAGGCAATCAACAACACAAGCCAACAATAAGAGGTTATTTCGATGACGGATTCAGACGCTCGCGTCGCCGCCTATTTGCAACAAGCGGCTCAGGAAGCATGGAATGTTAAGGAAATAGGGGACGACCTTCCTCGCCGCAAAATCGAGCGAGTCGGCATCATCGGCGCCGGGACGATGGGCGGCGGTATTTCAATGAACTTCGCATCGGCCGGTCTTCCGGTGACTATCGTTGAGACAAAGCAGGAGGCGCTTGATCGCGGACTCAGAACGATACGAAAAAACTATCAGCGTAGCGCTGATCGTGGGCGCTTCCCGCAGGAAGAAGTCGATATTTGCATGAACTGCTACACCCCCTCGTTGGACCTGTCTGCTTTGGCTGACTGCGATCTCATTATCGAGGCGGTATTCGAAGATATGGACATTAAAAAGTCCGTCTTCAGTCAACTCGATAAGATCGCTAAACCTGGCGCCATACTTGCCACCAATACGTCAGCGCTCAATATCGACGAAATCGCTTCGGTCACGACGCGACCAGAGGATGTTATTGGCCTGCACTTCTTTTCTCCGGCGAACGTCATGCGCCTACTTGAAATTGTGCGGGCCGAACAGACCGCAGACGATGTCGTTGCGACCTCGGTGGACCTCGCTCGTCACATTGGTAAAGTGGCGACCTTGGTTGGGGTGTGTCCGGGTTTCGTAGGCAATCGAATCTTATTTGCGCGTCAATATCAGGCAAACGCTCTAATCTATGAGGGCATCATGCCATGGGATATTGACGCTGCTTTCAACGAGTTTGGATTTAAAATGGGACCTTTCCAAATGTCCGATCTAGCCGGTTTGGATATTGGCTGGAAGAAAGGCGCGAAGACAGCTAACCCCATTCGCGATGCGCTCTGTGAGCTCGATCGGCGTGGTCAGAAGACGGGCGCTGGCTATTATGATTACGACGAAAATCGAAAAAATGTACCCTCTGAAATCACTGCAGGAATCATTCGTGAAATAACCGGTGCGGGTGATGCGACCCTGTCGTCGGAAGCCATTATTGATCGTTGCGTGATACCCATGATCAACGAGGCCCTAGCTATTCTGGAAGAGAACAAAGCGCAGAGGCCCAGCGACATCGATGTTGTCTGGATCAATGGCTATGGCTGGCCTTTGGACAAGGGTGGGGTCATGTATTACGCCGATATGTTGGGTGCCGAGAAAGTGCTCGCTGTCATGAAAGACTTAGCCGCTAGTGACGAGTCCATTCGTGTATCACCGTTGCTTGAAGAGCTCGTATCCATAGGTGGTCGGTTCGTCGATATCGATACCGGTGGACTGAAGGTTTAGGCGCAACGCCGATCTCCTCAAGGTAGCCATAGTGTGAACCAAGCTCAGACTCAAACCGGATCATTCACGCAGTTCTTCTCACGAACGGTGACGGACTCTGATCGTTTATTCTGGCTACTGAATGCGGGAGGCTGGGTTGGTCTGTCGGTCGTTACGCTGGTGAGTCTGTCTCTTCCGTATGATCAGCTGGAATTCGCTTACATTGCACACAATCTTATCCAGTCCGTGGGTGGCTTTCTCCTGTGTGCGCCTCTGCGGACAGCCATTAAGCAGTCATGGACATGGAGTCCCTGGAACAGGGTGCTTACGGCAAGCGCACTCACAATTGTTGGCGCGGCCGTGTGGACCGCTTTCCGTCTGCAGTTACTCATGATCCTGACCGATGAAACAGGCTTATGGGGCGATTTTGGCGGCTGGTTTTTCGCATCACTTTTCGTTTTCCTCGCGTGGGTTCTGCTTTACCACCTCGTAAAGTTTGCACAGCTACTCCAGGGAGAGAAAGAGACGCTGCTGGTGCTTGAGGCGGGTCGACGAAAAGAGGCGTTCAAGCTGGTCTCGGCCGAGTCGGCCGCGCGAGAAGCGCAATTGAAATTGCTCCGTTATCAGTTAAACCCACACTTTCTATTCAACACTCTTAACTCAATCGCATCGCTGGTGAGCACTAAGCGCAGCCACGATGCGCAGAGCATGATTGCGGAGTTGTCGACCTTTCTTCGATTCTCTCTTGAGTCCGATAGAAACATCACAATCCCGCTGCGGGATGAAATCGAAGCGCTCGATCTATATCTGAGGATCGAGCAAGTGCGTTTCTCCGACCGCTTGATCGTTGAGCAAGAGATCGATCCTCGAGCACTTTCGATACAGGTCCCTAGCCTACTATTGCAACCGCTGGTGGAGAATTCGATCAAGCACGCCATCGGGCGGGCCGAAGAGGGGGGGCATATTCTCATCACGGCAAAGCGCACTGACCAAAAGTTAGTTTTGAGTGTTGAAGACAGCGGCTCGGGCGGGGATGAAAAACACCCGGAACTCTCAGATTTGTTCGAGACACCGGGGTTTGGATTGCGCAGTACGGCAGAGCGTCTAGAAAACTTATACGGTGATAGCTTCAGCTTCAACGCATCGACTTCGCGATTAGGTGGTTTGAAACTTGCGGTACACTTGCCCGCTAGAGGTAAACAAAAATGACAGAACCGCTGCGAGTGTTGATCGTCGATGACGAGCCATTGGCGCTCGATTACATGGAGACCTTATTGGCGTCAGTGCCTGATGTGCAGCTGATAGGGCGCTGCCGGAGTGGGCGCGAGGCGCTGGCTGAACTTCAAAAGCAGGCAGTCGATCTCATGTTTCTGGATATCCAGATGCCGGGTCTCAATGGCCTAGATGTGGTGAAGCGCTGTCAAAGTGACGTGATGCCCGTCGTGGTTTTTGCAACCGCTTACGATGAATACGCAGTTCGCGCTTTCGAAGCCAACGCGGTTGATTATTTGTTGAAACCCTTCGAGGCGGAGCGCGTTCGTGAAGCCATATTGCGCGCGCGAGACCGTTTGCTCTCTGTGGCGCTGCAGAGCGGAAAGGAAGCGGCGGTAGCAGCCATTGCAGGTCTTGAAGGCGGTAGTGAGTTGCTTGCAGGTGATATCCAGGAACGACCGACGCGGCTACCGATCAAAGACGGACCACATACCCATCTAGTTCAACTCGAGACGATTGATTGGATCGATGCCGCTGGGGACTACATGTGTGTGCACGCAGGTAATGAAACCTATATTCTCCGGTCCACCATGAAGGAGCTCGAAAAGAAGCTCACATCAGAGTTCGTAAGAATTCACCGATCCACCATTGTTAATCTCAACAAGGTTCGCTCGGTCGATGCTATTCCCAAGGGCGAGTGCCTGCTCCACCTTGATGATGACGTCAGTCTGAAAGTCAGTCGAAACTACCGATCTGCTGTCCAAGACCTCATGGGATAGGGCGTATTTAAGCGCTTTCCCACTTGTCTTGCTGTAAGTCCCTATCGTCGCGTTTGTATTAAGTGCTGTTCTTCTATGTGGGATAAAGCACTCTACTAAATCTAACTAAATATTCAATTAATTGGGGTTACTCATGTTTGATCGCTTGTATCGTCATGGCCGTCTCGTTGGCATCGGCCTTGCTGCAGCTCTTCTAAACGCCTGTGGCGGGGGTAGTGCAACTGTTCCGGACGCTGAGCCGTTCTATCTGGAGGAAGAGGAAGAGTGGAGCTTGGTTTGGTCTGATGAATTCGACGGTAGCGCCGTAGATTCTGGTAGCTGGACGTTCCAACTAGGAGACGGTAGTGATAACGGGCTGCCAGGTTGGGGTAACTACGAACTTCAGTATTACCAAGCTGATAATGCGTCTATCCAGGAAGTCGATGATACGACTGCGCTCGTAATTGAAGCTCGCCAGGAAGATGCCGGTAACAGTGCGTACACCTCAGCGCGTATGCGTTCAGTTAACAAGTTTGATTTCAAATACGGCCGTGTTGATGTCCGCGCCAAGGCTGCGCCAGGTGACGGTATGTGGTCAGCGGTCTGGATGATGCCAACAGACACAACCTATGGCACATGGGCTGCCGGTGGTGAGATCGACATTATGGAAGTGGTGAATGCGGGCACTGATAATCAGAGCGTATTCATGGCGGCTCATTACGGTTTCGAGTGGCCCCTAAACCAAATCACGAGCGAAGACGCCGATGTAGATGATGCCACCGACTGGCACACTTACTCACTTGAATGGTCTGGAGATTACCTACGTTGGTTTGTTGACGGTGAGCACCTAAGAACCGTAAGTAAAGACGTTTACTACAGCTACTACTTCAAGGACAACACAGACGGCTATCAGCTTGCGAGCAATCCCGCTGCGCCGTTTGATCGTGATTTCCACCTGATTGTGAACCTTGCTATAGGTGGCATCGGCCCAGGCGTTGAGCTCGATCCATCGGCTGTTCCCGGTGAAATGGTTGTCGATTACATCCGCGTTTACGAGTGTTCATACGACACCGGGAACGGCGTGGGTTGTAACAGCTTTGCAGACCGCTCGATCGAGTCGCCGGATGCGCAAAGCCCTGAAGTCGTTACGACAGAGATCTATACAGATTCAGTTGGTCCTCTAAATTGGACTTTCCTCACAGGTGACGTGACACGTGACTTGCAGGCGGTTATTGGCTGGAACAACGAGGGCGCGATAGATATCAGCGTCTCGGAAGTGGCTGTTGAAGGTCGAGGTAATGTCCTTGATGTGATGAGTGATGGCGGCGGTAACGTGGTTATCAACGCTACTGACGGAGAGATCATCGACATCTACGGTCATCGCGGTGGTGGTGAGTTGAAGTTCGATATGTATATCGACAGTTCGATGACGGCGCCGGACGGTACTATAGCGGTCAAAATTGACAGCGGATACCCAGCAGTCGGTAGTGTTTCGCTGAGCGTTGCGGACATGCCGAAGAACGAGTGGTTCTCATACAGTGCATCTATCAATCAGATTCTAGCCACCCGTGGCCGCGGCGAACGACCGCTCGCTCTGGGTGCCGTTCAGAATCTCGTGGTCATTGAGCCAAGTGCGGCTGCCCACGTGCAGTTGGACAATATCCGCCTAGTGTGTGGTACGCCAAATGGCGATTGTGGAATCGCGGCGCCTGCACAGTCTACTGATGACCTCGTTATAACGGTTCTGGATGAGAATGGAGAAGCGGGCTCTGCGTGGTCGCCAGGGATTTGCGCGGTATCTGCTGAAAATGCTTTCGCAGAAGATTATTGCGATGGAAACACGTCTAACCAAGTGACGTGGTCGGTGGTTCCCACTGGTGATTATGATATTGGCGTCAATGCGGTAAGAATTAATTTCGGTGACGGCGTTGGTGGTGCATGGTTCATCAAAGATGCTCAGGGCCTCGATCTCAGCGACTCAGCGGGTGGTACATTGAAGTTCGATATTCAGTTGCCTCCGGAAACAGTCACTGATGGCGTTATCTTCAAGGTGGAAAATGAATATCCGCAAGGCACAGGTGCGATGCCGCTTGACTTGGAAGGATACATTCCTGGCACCTGGGAGAGCTTCGAAATTCCAATCGCCGATCTACTTGCTTCCACAAACGCGGAGCAAAACAACCCTCCGGGTGGTCGGTTAAGTCTTGCTGCAGTTAAGGCCTTCCTAGTTCTCTCTCCAAATGGTGAGCAAGGCGGAAAGTCTATCAAGGTTGCAAATGTCCGGTTGGAGCGCTTGGCCGGAGAAGAGGTCGAGGACACTGGCATTCTCGGAACATGGATGCTTGCGCCAGAGGCCGGTTCACTCGGTGTAGGCCCAGCGGAATTCGATGTCTCATGGTGGAATGGTGACGACGGCGTGATCGCATTACGCGCTTGCTCGTACGATGATGAGTATGTCTTTGGCCGTGATGGCTCATTCCGAAACGTCTTGGGTGACGAAACCTGGGTAGAAACATGGCAGGGCGTTGAAGCCGATGGTTGCGGGGCACCAGTTGCACCCCATGATGCATCGATTGACGCTACGTTTGAGTACGATGAAGGTGCACAGACGCTGACCATCAATGGTCAAGGCTCTTACATGGGGTTACCTAAGGCTGTAAATGGCGCTGAGATCGCATCAGTCGGTGATGCACCAGGAAGCATTGTTTACAACGCCTACGAGCAAGACGATGGTTCGTTGCTGGTGACTGTTGAGGCCGGTGCAGGCGTTTGGTGGAACTACAAGTTCATCAAGACAGCTGAGCCACCACCCCCATCACCTTTTGTGGGGACGTGGGTCGTTGCGCCTGAAGCGGGCTCGTTGGGTGTTGGCCCAGCAGAGTTTGATGTTTCTTGGTTTAGTGGTGATGATGGTGTGATAGCTCTGAGAGATTGCTACTACGACGATGAGTACATCTTTAATCCTGATGGCTCCTATCGTGTTGAAATGCAGGGAGAGACGTGGGTCGAGGCCTGGCAGGGCGGAAGCGATTCGTGTGATGCACCCGTGGCTCCTCACGATGGCTCGAATGACGCAACTTGGAGTCATGATCAGGAAACTGGAACACTGACCCTGTCTGGTCAGGGGGCCTACGTCGGTCTCTCAAAGGCAGTTAATGGTGCGGAGCTAGCGTCTCCCGCTGATACGCCCGCGAGCATCACTTACAACGCGCACCCGCAAGAAGACGGGTCGATGTACGTCACTGTCGAAGCCGGTGAAGGCGTGTGGTGGAACTATAAGATTGTGAAGATCGCCGAACCTGCTGGTCCATCGCCGATCGCTGGTACCTGGTACATGGCGGATTCTGATGGATCGTTAGGTGTAGGCCCCACTGAGTTTGATGTCTCATGGTTCAGTAACGACGCAGGTGTAACCACGCTGCGTGCGTGTTACTTCGATGACGCTTACGTGTTTGGTGACAACGGGTCATTCGAAAACGTGCAAGGTGATGAGACTTGGCTCGAGCCCTGGCAAGGTGTGGAATCCGAAGGTTGTGGTGCTCCAGTAGCACCGCATGATGGCTCCGCCGACGCGACGTTCGTCTATGACGGTGATGCCCAGACATTGACGCTCAACGGTGCCGGCGCCTACATTGGCCTTCCAAAAGCGATCAATGGTGCTGAGATCGGATCAGTAGCGGACGTGCCCGCTAGCATCTCCTACAATGCCTACCTCAACGATGATGGCACTATGTCGGTCACGGTCGAAGCAGGTGATGGCGTTTGGTGGAACTACTTACTGACACGCTGATAGCAAACCTTTTGAAGAAGCCGGGCAATAGCCCGGCTTTTTTTATCTAGCGATAAATGTCATGGGTTCGCGAAGTCACTTGGTATTGCGCCTAGGAAAAAGGTCGGTTATGGACGGGTGTATTAGCACTCTCTTAATCAAGCCCTTCAAAAACCGAGGCGGTGATCATCGTTGAAACAACGAGAGCAGATCAGACCTTGGCGTGTTGGATCAACGTATTCACAAACGCCCCATGCTGCGGCAGCTTGGCTACAGTTTGAGCGACCTCGTGCTGAATACCTTTAAGGAAAGCGGTCATTTGCTCAGAGGACATCGCCTGTGCAATGTTGTGGTATCCCCGAGGTGTGAGCCCTTGACCCATCATCACCTGCACCCAAGAATTCTCTGCAAAGACGTCGTCTTGTGGCTTGAAGACGCGGGCTGAACGTTCAAACAGCTCCATCCGATGTTTTAGCGAGTCCGGCAATTCCATGTTTCGACAGTGATCCCAGAAGGGGTCACCATGACGCTCGTTCAGCGCATAATGCAGAACAATAAAGTCTCTAATGTGCTCGGCTTCAGATCGCATTTTGGTGTTGTACTCGCGTACTGTGCTCTCCTCGATCGAAAGGTCCGGAAACATCAATAGCAACCACATAATGCCGTTCTGAATGAAGTGGATACTCGTTGACTCCAAAGGTTCGATAAATCCACTCGACAAGCCAATGGCGATGCAGTTTTTATTCCAGTACCGCTTTCGTTGGCCCGTTGTGAAACGTATGGAGCGTGGATCAATAAGTGTTTTCTCTGGCACGTTTTGGAGCAGCAGCTCGCGGGCCGTCTGTTCATCCATGAAGTCATTGCAGTAGACCAGACCATTGCCGGCACGATGTTGCAGCGGTATCCGCCACTGCCAGCCCACTTTATGGGCAATCGCTCTGGTATACGGCTTGGGGTGCTCTGATAGTTCGCTCTGGACGGCCCATGCGCGATTGGCGGGTAACCAGTGGCTCCAATCATCGAATCCTGTTTCCAACGTACCTTCGGATAGCAGTGCTCTAAATCCCGTGCAGTCGATGAAGAGATCGCCCTCAATGCGGTGACCATTGTCGAGCACCAGTGCCTCAATAAAACCATCGTGGGGGCAGGTGTCGACTTGGTTAATCTTTCCCTCAACGCGAGTAACCCCAGAGGCCTCCGCCATTTTGCGCAGGTACATGCCGTATTTTGACGCATCGAGGTGATAGGCGTAGTTGAGCTTGTTTTCACTGGTGATAGCAAAGCGTTCCGCCTCGGCAGCTTTTAGCTCGGGACAGTACTCGCTGTACTGCTCGGCGAGTCCCAGTTCTTGTGCGCGCAGCCAGAAATGATGGAACCCGGCCGCCCACGAGCCTTTCCCGGTATCGCCAAATGAATGGAAGTAGTTTTCGCCCTCTGTTCGCCAGTTCTCAAACCGAATACCTAACTTAAAGGTACCGCTGGTCAGCTTGATGAAATCGGGTTCGGGTATTTGAAGCAGTCGATTGATAGTCAAAATCGTGGGTATGGTTGCTTCACCGACCCCCACAGTACCAATCTCTTCAGACTCCACCAGGGTAATGGTAAGCTTTCGCCCAACCAGACGTGAAAGGGCGGCGGCCGCCATCCATCCGGCGGTGCCGCCACCAGCAATGACTACGCGCTCTACTTTCCGGTCAGACATCGCTCTATTACCGTTTCAATGAATTTGTCAGTTCGGCTCGTAGCTTACGAGCTAATGGGTCCGAAACGTTGTCGAGTCGCCCCCAGCTTGCCTCCGGTAAATGCTCGAGGTGTTGGGTGTCCTCAGCAAATACGTAGTGGTCGAACAGCGATTTTAACGCGTTGCGCTGATGAAGTGGCAGGGAACGGATACTCAGAAAAGCATGTTTAAGTGCCTCAGTGGGTGAGCCGTA
Organism: Halieaceae bacterium; assembly: GCA_902613175.1. Classification (GTDB taxonomy): domain Bacteria; phylum Pseudomonadota; class Gammaproteobacteria; order Pseudomonadales; family Halieaceae; genus Luminiphilus. The sequence continues at coordinate 49,350 of CACMGJ010000006.1, forward strand.
TACTCCGGGCGTTTCTTGCCACCAGAAATTCACCAGTCCATTGATGGCTGACAGAGATTCAACCTGATGCCACCACATGTTTGGAATGTAGATAACATCGCCTGGTTCTAGCGTGGTCACAACTGCATTACGCTCAGCCTCAGCAAATCGCGGGAATTGCTCGTAATCAGGATTATCAAAGTCCACCATGCTAATAGGCTGACCCGCGGGCGTCAGATCCCATGGACCTACATATAAGTTGCCAACTTGATCGGGTGGAAATAGTGTGAATCGACGCTGACCAATGACACAGCCGGCAATATTGCGCGGAAAGTCAAAATGCGCGGCTACTCTAGATCGATTTCCAATCCACAGACTGGTCATTACCCCGGGGAGGGTTGCTGGCAGTGGATGGGCTTCATTAAAACCGGGCAACCAGGCGCTAGTCTGGGTTGAACCCACGTAAAGCGACGGAGCATTTGACTCGTCCTTCAGTGAAAGTAGCTTGCTAAAAACCTGCTCGAGTCGTGTGTCTACCTGAACAAAATTAAAGCCTGTGACGTCTTCGTTGTAGAAGAAACGACCTTTGTACTCTGGCTCTGCAAGGAAGGCACTGACGGGTCTGCCCTGATAAAAGCTCGCAAGGTAGGCGAGCGCTTTTTCATCTCCTTGCTTAGCGTGTTCAACTACTGGCCATTCACGTAGATAGCCGCGAGCCACCCAGGGTGTATCCGATGTGAGTAGCTCCTGCGAAGGGGAGGTGCCTGCGGAAAGCTCGACCTCAGTTATAGGTGGCGCGTTCTCGCAGGCTGGCATGGTTGATTAACCCGTGACCTTTTGGTTTTTCAGGTCGATTAAACGCTTGAGCTGCGACTGGGAGGCAACCATCATGAAGGCTGGCAGTAGGTGGCCGCGTCGGTGCAAGTCCGTCACAGCGGCCTCATTGAGTACCTGCAGCTTTTCATCATCGACCGCATAAAAGCCCTCCAGCGCATGATCCTCTCCGTTGCGCAATGTGATTTTCAGCGTTATTGGCGTAATCAGACCATGCTGGGTCAACGCATCAACGAATTGCGGTGTCGACGTGTGGCCGAGGTGGATGCCCTCGAGCATCGTTGCCAAGCGATCGAGGTATTCCGTATTTCCTCCAAACTCGAGGAAGAGTGGTTCCCCCTCGGTTTCATTGACATTGGGATGGTCCATGTCGATGGCAACCACACGGGCAGGCTCTCCAGTGTCCGTCTTGCCGTCTACGGCAATCATCAGCGGGCCTCGCTGAACCAGCATGGGGATGTACTGGCTGTGCCATTGCTCATCGTCAATGAAGAGATTCTCCCCCTGCTCAAATCCGAGGAGGGCAATGGGCTGGAAAGTGTTCTCCTCTGGATTTTTGTAAAACATGAGAGGGAAGTTGCTTTGCAACGCACGCATCTCACTTGTGTAAACAGGAGAGAACATGATCCTATCCGAGCCGCAGGGGGTTTGTTTTATCCGCACCTGCGCATGCTGAACATTGTTTAACTTCTGAATATTACTCAATGTCTATCCTTTAGATCGCCGCGAAGTCCTTTTCCTTCACTTGATTCATTAAAAACCTATTGGGTGGAAGGTGCTGGCTGTATCGTTGCGCTTTCTTTTTTGCCTCGGCAAAGAATTGTATTGCGGTTTCTCTCTGGTGTTGATTATTTCTGAGCTGCGAGGCGGTTACCGTGGACTCAAAGCCCATGCCGTAAAGCACGTATTGATAACTCGCAGACGGAAACATTTCATCACTTCGTCTGTCGTCATAATACCAAGGCGCCCGTGATCGCCACAGTAGAAGATTCTCCACCAATGTTTCCGGCATAGATTCAGCGTCCCGGTTATCTTGCCAATACCGAGAGTCGGTTCGCTGAGACAGCGCATAGTGAAGCTTCAGGAAGTCAATAATTTGCTCCCAGCGACTGGAGAACTCACGGTTAAAGCGCTTGGCCATGACCGCCATTGTCGCTCGATCATTTGGTAACTGCTCTGCTATCGCTGATGCGCTGAGTTCGATCAGAACTAGCGCCGAGGCTTCGAGCGGCTCAATAAAGCCTGCTGATAGGCCAACTCCCACGCAATTTTTGACCCAAAAACTTTCGCGATAGGCTGGCTCAAAGCTGAGTAACCGGGGAGCTAATCCATCTAGTCCCGCTGCTCGCCCGGTAGACTTTAGGTACTGGTCAAGAACCTCTTCCGTTTCGGCGGCCGACTGATAGTCGGTTGAAAATACGTGACCTACACCTCGCCGATGCTGGAGTCCAATATCCCAAACCCATCCATTACGCTGTGCTGTGGAGTGCGTGGTTGCAGCGATTGCAGCCTCGTCATTGTCATAGGGCACTTGTACGGCCAGAGCGGCGTTATTGAAGAGATATTGGCGCTGGGACCTCAATGAAACACCATAGTGCTCGCCGAGCAGCATGCTTTTGAAGCCGGTACAGTCGATAAACAGATCACCCTCTATGTCGCCGGCATGCTCTGTTTTTATCGCGCTGATGTAACCATGATCATCACAGAGAACCGCGGTTACATCGGCTTCGATATGGGTTACACCGAGCCTCGACACGGCATTCTCTGTCAATAACGCGGCAAACTTACCGGCGTCGAGGTGGTACCCATAATTGACGGTATAGGCATAGCCCGGAACGCCAATTTGTTTTGGTGCACGTCCGAGCTCGCAGACCGCATATTGTGGTGTTACAGCCTGGGCAAACGAAAGCTCACCGGCTTCACCATTCAGCCAATGTTCAGCAAGATTCACCGTGTCAAAGCCCTCAGGCAGCGAGAAGGGGTGGTAATAGGGCTCATCGCCTAGGTTGATCCAGTCTTTGAACCAGGTTCCCTGCTTCATTGAGGCATCGCATTGCCTGATGAAGTCTGCTTCGTCGATACCGATATTCTTGAGCGTGGTTCGCATAGAGGGCCATGTGCCTTCACCTACGCCCACTGTTGGCACGTTCGGTGATTCGACCAGCGTGATGCAGAGGCCACTGTTGCCCGCCTGGAAACGAGCCGCAAGAATATTGGCTGTTAGCCATCCGGCTGACCCGCCTCCCACAATAACAACTTTTTGAATTCTTTCGCTCATATGAAGTGGCTGGTTAGGTTTCGATATCGAGTGTAAGACTTTGTTGTTCCTACAAAAACAAAAAACCGCCCAGAGGGCGGTTTTCAGAAATTGGGATACCGCAGAGTTTAAAGGTTATAGCGGAAACCAACATTGTAGCGGGCACCTATCTGGCCAACGCTGTAGGTTTGGTACGTACTACGACCGTGACCTCGGAATGTCTCATTAGTGATGTTAATGCCTTCGACATAAACCACGAGACCGTCGGAGACTTCATAGGTGATATTGCCATCCCATTGCTCGTACTCTGTCTGATAGCCAGGCTTGATATCACCGCCAGTAAAGTATTCATCACGCCAGTTGTAAGCAATTCGCGCCTGAATGCCGTAATTATCATAGAAAAGTACGAAGTTGCGCGTGTCTGACAATCCGGCAAGGGCAAACTGACTACCCGACTGCTCGTTGACGTAGACTGCAGAGCCATCAGCGAGAGTCATGTTAGCTATGAAGCCTACACCGGTATCCCAGAAGTTGTGCTGCCAAGCCAGCTCCCAGCCATCGATACTTTCTTCTTGATCGGTGTTTGTCTGGGTATTGACGTTAAACGGAATCGGATCGTCGCGGCCAACCACCCCCGTGATGACCTGATTCTCCACATCAACACCAGGCTGATCAGCGAAGTTTGCAAAGATGTAGTCACGGATCTCCGCGTTACCCGGGTACGCACCATTCTGCGCCTGAAGCGCCGCTGCTGCTTCCTGGTAGAGTGGGCCAAGACCTGGACTCGCGAGCTGATCATTGAGGATCACGTTTTCGAGCGTTCCGCCACCAATCCAGTTTCGCACTTTCTTATCGAAATAGCCTGCGGAGATGTAGCTAGCATCGCCGTAGTAGTACTCGACCGACAGATCGAAGTTATCGGCTTCATATGGAAGCAGACCAGGGTTACCAACCGAAGCGATAGCCTCGCCGGGAATACCCTGGTCAACCCGAGTAATGGTGGGCAGATTCAAGGTTCCAATCAAAGACCCATATCCTGCTCTTGCAATGGTTTGACTTGCCGAGGCGCGCAGAACTATGTCGTCTGTTAGCTCGATATCAAAATCGATCGATGGGAGAGTAAAGTCATATTCACCTTCCAGTGCAGAGGGTACTGAGCCCTCTGCTCGAATGATTTCAAACTCGTTGGTTGAACGCCATTCGACGCGATCATAGGCCAGTGCTGCCGTGCTCGATACGACCTCAGTCTCTTCGTATCGGACACCCGCTCGGATGTTGAAGGGGCGATTGATAATCTCACCCGAGAAGTTCAGTTGCAGGTAAGCCGCGACAGACTCTTCCTCGAACTCGTTAGCACTGTCCGGAGTAGAGCTTGGGCAGAATCCGGTTCCACAATCGCCACCCGTGCTCGCTTGTGCGAGGTGAAGTGGGTTGCTTTCTGGGAGTCCCTGCAAGAATTCCGCGCGCTCCACGAGGTCTTCCATGCTCGCCATGAAGAAGTTCATGTTCATCTGGTCCCCACCAGCGAGCTCGCTGTAGACACCTGCAAGCGAGGCTGGAACGACGAGATCAGCAACGCTGCCAAATGCGGACGCTTGGTTCTGTCCCCATGTATTTCGCTGAACATTAGAGCCCGCGTCGTAGTTATCCACTACGGTCTGAGCTGCGCCAAAGTCAACGATTAACGTATCTGTAAGCTCGAATGAACCGTCAAACTGCGTTTGCTCGATGTTCATGTCCGCCCAGTAGTTGTTAAATACTGAACCTGAGATTTGCAGATCATCTGGCGAGATGGGCTCGGCCATCTCGACTGTCAAAATTGGCAGTTCGTTGCGGTAATCCACAGACGTCAACTGGCGACCATAAATCGACATAGAAACTTGTGCCGAGCTGCCATACACGCTGTTTGGGTTGCGCGTCGCTTGTGAGTCATGGTAGTCAAGCGCTAGGCTCAAGCGATCCGTCGGGTCCCACTGTACGTTGAAACCAAGCGACTTTCGCTCGTTAATAGACGCGTCAGAGAACGCACCCATTGATAAGTCTGGCTGGTTGTTTGTCTCTGTGTAAACCAGAGGGCTCACCACGCCATTTTCATTAATCCAGTTACCCGATTGGCCAGTAGGGCTAAACCACGCAGAAACACTGTTTTGCGTGTGGCGAAGGTCCAGCTCAGCGTAGGTGTAATCAAGCGTCGCAGTCAGCGTCTCGATCGGGCTCCACTGCAATGTGACTTGCGCGTTAGTTCGATCACGCTGCCACTCGTCAAGTGCGTAGGTCTGCTGCTGTGGAAGACCAACGATGTCTCCTTCTGATGGGCCATTGATTTGCTGCCCATTATCAGGAACGCCAATGCCATCCCGCTCGAGCCAGTTTCCGTTACTTGCACCGGCTTGTCCTGAATGGCGCTCTTGGAAACTTCCCGTTATCGAGATGCCTACTGTGTCGTCCATGAAGGTCTGAGAGACCAAAAACGCGATTTCTGGCGTCCACTCGTCACCTGTGCGCGAGCTCTGGTCTTTAACGCCTTTGGCGCTGAATGAGGCTTTCAGGCCAGGATTATCCAGAGGCTTTGCGGTGAGTACGTTGATCGTTGCACCGATACCGCCTGTGGGAACCGACGCATCTGCTGTTTTGTATACCTCAACACCCGAAACGCTTTCTGATGCGATATCGCCAAAGTCGAAGGAACGACCCAGACCGCTGTGTGTTGGCATCTGTCGACCATTCAACGTAACTAAGTTGAAGTCAGCACCGAAGCCGCGAACGGTTACGCGGGCACCTTCACCGCGATCACGATCGATTGCTACGCCCGTGATTCGCTGCAATGCCTCTGCAAGGTTAGTATCGGGGAAGTCACCGATATCCTCCGCAGTGATGGCATCCACAACACCTGTTGCGTCTCGCTTGGTGTCCATCGCACGTTTCAGGCTCGAACGAATACCTGTGACGACGATTTCTGTCATTACCTGGTCATTAGCGTTTTCGCTTTGCTGCGCAGCGACTGGTGCAGCGGCTACCGCGCCTAGCGCGACAGATACCGCGAGCGATACGCGTTTTTTAGCAAACAAGTGACGATCCATGTTTGGAGTAACCCCGACTAGTTATTTATTGGTTAGAAATATTTTTCAGACGCTAACATCCCACGAGCGCCAGCGGTAGGACAGGTGGCATGAGACAAGTCGGGATATCGGTGCGGTAAATGGGAAGCTCCCGCTCCGCATACAATCTTAGGGCACGACACTGGCTCTGTTACGCGTGAACTGTCGACATTTTAGGGGCCATAAAACAAGGGTAAGTGCGATTAGAGGCTCTATCCATTTGACCTCTTCTGGCGACCCTACCGTCGCAAACATCGTGCATCGAGGAGGGTCGAGGCAGTATTTTCAACTCTTCATCACATAGTCTCAGAGGGCCTCGCGCTTGCCGACGATATTGGCGTGCCTCCCTGGGATTGGCTGCTGGATGGTTTGAGTAGGGCAGCGTTGCCGACGAGGTGATATGAAAAAGAACACGAAGAAAATACTGTGCAGGGGAAAAACGTGCGATCACATTATACATTGATGGGTTTACTTTTATCAGTTGGCGTCTTATCTGGCTGCCAAGGCCCAACTGCGGGGAACGATGTCGATCTGACCTGTGCGTCGGTGGCGTCAGGTCGTGCAGCGATGGTCTCTTGTGCGACATCGATTGTTGAGCAACTATCGGTTGAGCAGAAAGTCGCTCAAATGATTCAGGGCGAGATTCGTGGCCTCACGGCAGACGATGTAAAAAAATACGGTTTGGGGAGCGTCTTGAATGGTGGTGGAGGGTTTCCGGGAGGAGACAAGTATGCGAGCCCTCAGGATTGGGTTGATCTCGCCGACGCCTACTACGGTGCTTCGATTGACGCCTCTGCAGGTAACGCAGGCATACCCATCGTTTGGGGGACTGACGCCGTACATGGCCATAACAATGTCATGGGTGCGACGCTTTTCCCGCACAACATTGGTCTGGGGGCAACGCGTGATCCAGAGCTGGTGGCTAGGATCATCGGTGCGACCGCGAGAGAAGTTAAGGCTACAGGAATCGATTGGATCTTTGCGCCAACCGTGGCGGTTGCTAAAGATGCGCGGTGGGGACGCACCTACGAGTCGTTCAGTTCTCATCCAACTATTGCAGCAAGCTTCGTCGCGCCGATTGTAGAGGCTATGCAAGACGAGGGTGTGGCCTCTACGGCTAAGCATTTTATTGGCGATGGCGGAACCCTGAGGGGTGATGATCGTGGCGAAACAAGCTTGCCACTCGCGGACTTGGTGGCCATCCACGGGCAGGGTTATGTAGAAGCGATCGACAAAGACGTGATGAGCGTCATGTCGTCATTCAATAGCTGGTACGGCGAGAAGATTCATGGTAGCAAAGCCATCCTGACCGACCTTCTTCGTGACGACATGGGTTTTGAAGGCATGGTCGTCAGTGACTGGAACGGTGTTGGTGAGGTACTTGGCTGTACCAACGATAACTGTGCTCAGGCGATCAATGCCGGAGTCGACATGGTGATGGCGCCAGGGAACTGGAAGCCTCTTTATTACAACATGCTCGATCAAGTCGCGACCGGCGAAATTTCGATGGCGCGAATCAACGAGGCGGTCGAGCGCATTTTGGTCATGAAAATGCGGGCTGGGTTATTCACCCGTGGACTCCCCTCCGAATTTGCAGATGACTTTTCAGATCAAATCGGCCACCCAGATCATCGCGCCATTGCTCGTGAAGCCGTGAGGAAGTCGCAGGTATTGCTGAAAAACCAAGGTGGCGTTCTTCCAGCATCGCCCTCAGAGAGGTTCATCATTGCCGGTCCCGGTGCCGATAATATTGGGCAGCAGAGTGGTGGCTGGAGTGTCAGTTGGCAGGGCACCGGTAATACCAATCAAGACTTTCCTGGCGGAACCTCAATTGCAGCGGGGCTCATTGCACAGATTGAAGTTGCTGGTGGGTCGGTCACGTCAGACACGGATGCTGACGCTGACGTCGCGATCGTCGTTTTTGGCGAGTCTCCGTATGCGGAAATGCAGGGTGATGTTTATACCGTTGCCTGGTACGACAAGCGCGGTGAACGGGCTCTAATAAAGTCGCTCAAGGCACGCGGTATTCCTGTTGTGGCGGTTTTCTTGACTGGTCGCCCAATGTGGGTCAATGACATACTGAATGATAGTGATGCCTTCGTCGTATCCTGGCTGCCCGGCAGTGAAGGCCAAGGCGTGGCTGACGTCTTACTGGCTGACGCGCAAGGCAACCTACAGTTTGATTTTTTGGGCAAGCTACCCATGCCGTGGCCAGCGCTCGACGTAAACGCGACTGATCGCGATTTACCCGTGGACGAATTTATTTTCCCGATCGGTTATGGGTTATCGGTGAAAGATCAGTTGGCCTGGTCGGAGTTGTCCGAACAATTAATCGGTGCTGATAACAGCTTGGATCAAGAGGTCTTTAAGGGTGGCCCAAGAGGAAACTGGCAACTCTTTACCGGCGACCCTAGCGATTGGGCAGTGGAAGCGACGGGCAGTAGGTCGCAATCCTCGACCGGCAGTGTTGTCGTTGAGTCCATCGATCGGGTGGTTCAAGAAGATGCGCGACGCCTGACCTTTACTGGGGCTGATGACAGGCTATCGGTTGTCTACATGCAGTCTGAATACCCCACAGATCTCACTGATCTTGACGAGGCTGGTGGTGCGCTTGCTATCAATTTCAGAGTGGTTGAAAAACCGACTGAGCAAGTGAACTTGCGAATGGATTGTAAGTACCCCTGTTCCGGTTCAGTGAGGTTCACCAAGGTCCTGCTGGATGCGCCCATTGGCGAGTGGACCCAGAAGTCTATTCCTACCGCGTGTTTTGCCAACGATGGTGTGCAGCTTGGTCAGGTAAATACCGCTTTTGTGCTGGCAACCGAAGGTGATATAACCCTCGATATCTCGGAGATCAAACTAACCACGATGCCTGCGATTCGCTCGATCGTATCGTGTGCAGACTTAGTCAACGACACAGAGTTGTTGAACTAACAGAAGCAGAACAATAAGAAGGAAATCGATATGACAACCATTGATATAGTGATTGTGGCGCTGTACGCCGTCGGATTGTTTGGCTTAGCACAGTGGGTTTCTCGCGACTCGGGTCAGGCCAAAACCACTGAAGACTACTTTCTCGCTGGAAGAACCCTGCCTTGGTGGGCGATCGGCGCATCGTTAATCGCTGCCAATATTTCGGCCGAGCAGATTATTGGGCAGTCCGGTCAGGGTTATGTGGTCGGTCTGGCCATTGCCGCTTATGAGTGGCAAGCCGCGATTGTGCTCCTGATCGTAGCCAAATACTTCTTGCCCATATTTCTGAAGCGCGAAATCTACACGATGCCGCAGTTTCTTCAGACCCGCTATGGCACAGGGGTCAAATCCCTCATGTCGTTCTACTGGATCGTGCTTTACACCGCGGTCAATCTGACGGCTGTTTTGTGGTTGGGTGGCCTCGCGATTGAGAGTTTAACGGGCGTCAGTGTCATGTCAGCCATGATGGGGCTCGCCGCTTTTGCCGTGCTGTATTCGCTTTACGGCGGCCTGAAAGCAGTGGCCTTGACCGACATTATTCAAGTCGTAATTCTCATCTTGGGGGGATTTGCGATTACCTGGCTCGCTCTGGATGCGGTTGGGGCAGGCCAGGGGGCACTGTCAGGGTTGGCTCGTCTCGGTGAAGAAGTCCCGGGTCACTTCACGATGATTCTCGATGAGTCGCACCCCAACTACAGCGATCTGCCCGGCATCTGGACGCTGTTGGGCGGTCTCTGGGTACTGCATTTCTCCTACTGGGGCTTTAACCAGTACATCATTCAACGCGCCCTGGGTGCAGAGAGTCTGGCTGAAGCTCAAAAGGGCTTGGCATTTGCTGCTTTTCTCAAGCTGCTGATACCGGTCATCGTGGTTGTTCCGGGCATTGCGGCACTGGTATTGGCGCAGGATGGCGCGTTAGCCGCGGAGGTTCTCAATGACAAATCAGACCGCACCTATGGCGAGTTGATGAAACTGGCACCTGCTGGCTTACGCGGCCTTGTGTTTGCGGCTTTGATAGCGGCGATAGTGTCATCGCTGGCATCGATGATGAACTCGATTGCCACCATCTTCACCATGGATATCTACCGGCAGTACGTGGGTACCGACCGTGATGAGTCGCATTATGTGATGGTTGGACGGGTCGTCGCATTCGCCGCCATTTTGATTGCTCTTGTGCTTGCTAGACCGTTTTTGGGTGGTATGGAGAGCGCCTTTCAAACCATTCAGGAATACACCGGCTTTATTGCCCCGGGCGTGGTGACGATCTTCCTGCTCGGCTTCTTCTACCAACGAGCCAATGAGGCCAGTGCCTATGCAGTTTTGATTGGCTCGGTGATCGCGAGTCTGGCCCTCAAGGTGATGATGCCGGATATGCCCTTTGTTTTAAGGATATGGCTCGTTTTCCTCGCCAACATTGTTCTGGGTATTTTGGTTGCAAAGCTGACTCGAGAGCCTGAGGCTGGACAGCCGGTATTGCTCAGCGATATTGGATTTGGCACGACCCAGGGATTTAACGTAGCGTCTATTGCTGTGGCGCTAATTCTAGTCCTGATTTACGCCGCGTTTTGGTAGGCGTGTGGGTACGGGATAAAAAAAGGCCCCGTACGGGGCCTTTTTTGTATGTCGCTTTATCTCTCGTGCGTAACTTACTTCAAACTCTTTTTCGTCAGCGCACGATAAACTTTATCTTTCCAGCCTGTGTAAGGTGGAGCCAGATACTTGTTCATCGTGAAGTTCGCCTGATGGAACACAGGACGCATTTTCGAGCAGGAGTTGAAGCCCTCTTGGCCATGATAATGGCCCATTCCACTGCCACCCACACCACCAAAGGGCAGATCGTGCTGTGACACGTGCAGTAGCGCATCATTAATCGAGACACCACCCGACATAATGTGGTCGATGTAAAGATTAGATAGCTTCTTGTTTCGCGTGAAGGGGTACATAGCCAGCGGTCGGTCACCCGAGTTCACATGCTCAATCACCTCTTCCGGAGTCTCATAGGTGATGACCATCAACAGGGGGCCAAAGGTTTCACGGTTTCGGATGATCATCTCTGGAGACGTATCGATCACCAACTGCACTGGGACTTTACGAGTATGAGGATTAGGATCTTCACCCGTCGGATTGATGATCTTTGCACCGCAACTCTTTGCGTCCTCAAGCGTAGCCATCATTCGATCGTAGGCACGCTGATCGATCATGGACGTGTAGTCATCGCTGTCGATCGTTGGGACGTTGGCTTTCAACCAGTAGCCGCAGAGCTGGATGAACTCGTCTAGCTGCGATTTATGCACCATGACGTAATCAACATTCACGCAGATTTGCCCCGCGTTGAACTGCTTAGCAAACATGATGCGCTCGACCGCTTTGGCTAGATCGTAGTCGGGATCAATGATGGCAGGCGACTTACCCCCCAGCTCTAGAATAACTGGCGTCAAGTTCTCTGCCGCTGACGCCATGACCTTTTTGCCGGTTGCGCCAGAGCCAGTGAAAATAATGAGATCAAAGGCGAGCTTTGAGAATTCGATGCCAACGCCACCAGTCTCCTCAATGAAGAACAGCTTGTCTTCAGGCAGGTAGTTGGGTGACAGCTCCTTGAGTAAGCGGGTGAGGTGTCGACTGTTTTCCGACATCTTCACCATCGCGCGATTTCCCGCGGCAAAGGCGATCGCGATTTGAGAAACGGCCAGAAATACTGGGAAGTTCCAGGGAACGATTAGCCCCATGACACCCAGTGGTTGTGCCTTTACGGTGTTTTTTGCAAACGGGAACATGGTTGCATCGATATGGCGCTTCTCTTCCTTCATCCACTTTCGAAGATTTTTTACGATGTCGTCGATGGATCCGCCGGTGCCAATAAATTCCGCAAACATGGTTTCGTGTTCGGAACGGTGTCCGTAATCCATCGAAATCGCTTTTGAGATTGCTTCAGTGTTTTCGCCGATGAGTCGCTTGAGTTGTTTAAGGTCGTGCTTGCGCTCATCACAGCTTGCATAGGGCGCTTTGTGGTAGGCGCGACGCATCTCGTCTAGCTTCATCTGCATGGAGGTTCTGATGGCCTCGGCTTGTTCGACGGATTCGGCGATGGACGGATTGATTTCTGCGATCGAGTTCATGATGGCCTCGTTATTGTTTATGTAGCCAAAAACAGTAACGCCGTGGGGACGCCAATGCAATGGACTTTTGCTGGTCTAGTGCGGCCTGTTAAGAACCTTTTTCGTGGGATATGAGGACCTTTTCCGTCGCAGACCGAGCTGGCCACCGACAGGTGATTGCCGCGTTGCGGTGAGCTCGTTATGCTTTGGCGAAAACGATAGGAGCGAGCTTTGGAATGAACGACCGAGTATTGATGTCTACTGATGGGGGTATATGTCACGTCCGTTTGAATCGGCCTGACAAAATGAATGCACTTGATCCTGCCATGTTCGAGGGCATCACAGCGGCACTCGCCGAGCTTGCAGATGACGCGAGCATTCGCGTGATTGTCTTGAGTGGTGAGGGAAAGGCGTTTTGTGCAGGTCTTGATCTTGGGAGTTTTGGCCTCAGTGATGATTCGCCCACCGACCTAGTGCTCCGAACGCATGGTAAGGCAAATGGGGTTCAGCAGCTGGGGTGGGGCTGGCGACAGTTATCCGTCCCCGTGATCTCGGCAGTTCACGGTGTTTGCCTCGGTGGCGGGATGCAGCTGATGGCTGGCTCGGATATTAAGATCATTCATCCAGAGACCCGTTGTGCGGTCATGGAAATGCGGTGGGGACTGGTGCCCGATATGTCCGGTTATCCACTCTGGAGAGGGAACGTTCGCGACGATATTCTTCGCCGGCTTGTCTACACCAACGAAATGTTTTCGGGTGCTGAGGCTCAGGGTTTTGGATTTGCCACGGAAGTCAATGACGATCCGCTCAGTCGCGCATTGGCGCTAGCGCATGAGATAGCGGGCAAGAATCCGGAGGCGATCCGCGCCGCCAAGCGTATCTCAAACAGCATGGGTGATGCGACCGATGCCGAGTTATTGCTGGCGGAATCGGTTGAGCAAACCGAGATTATCTACAAGCCAAATCAACTGGAAGCTGTTGCCGCCTATTTTGAAAAACGGGCGGCTAACTTTAAGTAGTCATTGGTCCCCCTTCAGTAAGTCAATAACCTACAAAAAAAAGCGCCGTACGGCGCTCTTTTTTGGTGGAAGTTTTTACTGAGAGCTTTTACTTGAGCCCTCTAGTAAAGCGATGCAAACGGCTCTACCCAACGCGCGAGTGCAGACTAGGCTAGGGCGTCCTCAAGTTTTCGCTGATCAACAACAAACCTGCGAATACCGTCTGCAAGTTTTTCACTCGCCATCGCACTCTCGTTGTGCTCAAACCGAAACTCAGCCTCTGCAATGGGGGCTGGGGGAGCCACTCGTTCGCTGGTGCTCACCAGGGCTTGGGGCAAATTATCGTCACTTTGACCCAGTTCATTGAGTAAGTCAGGTGCGATGGTCAGGCGATCGCAACCTGCCAGCGCCTCAATTTGACCGGTATTGCGGAAGCTCGCACCCATGACGACGGTTTCGTATCCATGCGTTTTGTAATAGGTGTAAATGCGCCGAACCGACTGCACGCCCGGATCTTGCTCTGGACTGTCGATGCTGATGTCGGTATTCGCCTTGTACCAGTCCATTATACGACCCACAAAGGGGGAAATCAGGAAAACACCTGCATCGGCGCAGGCTCGCGCTTGCTCAAAGCCAAAGAGCAGGGTGAGGTTGCAGTGAATACCTCGCTTCTCCAGTTCGGCTGCGGCACGAATCCCTTCCCAGGTGGATGCAATTTTGATGAGTACGCGGCTGGAATCAACGCCAACCTTGGCGTATTGGTCAATCAAGCTCTCGGCTTTTGCAATGGTCTGGTCAGTATCAAATGACAGTCGAGCATCGACCTCGGTACTGATGACGCCGGGCACGAGCTGAATAATTTGAGAACCGACGCGAACAGCGAACTCGTCGGCAGCGTTTTGCGATCCCTTCAACGCACTGACATCATCAGCAAACCGCTCTAGATCGGCCGCTTTCAGTAGGAGCGAGGGATTCGTCGTCGCGTCAACGGGCTTGAGTTGAGCGATAGCGTCGATATCTCCAGTGTCAGCAACTACCGTACTCATCGCTGCGAGTTGATCAAGTTTCGTCATTTGAATTCCATCGGGCGTAGCTTGAGTTAGGGCCAGAGTTTATCTTATTACCCTCCAACTCCTGTAGTATTTGCGACCATATTGCCATTTTAAAAGACGTACGATGCCGACTATCCACCGACATATGTTTGAAGGCGAGGGCCGCTTCAATCCAGTGACCTTGGGTCAATTTAATGATGCTATCACTGAGGCGATCGCAGATGACGAGTGCCAGGTTTTACTGCTCTCGGGTGAAGGAAAAAACTTCAGCCAAGGGCTTGATCTCGAGTATCTGATGGCCAGCGAAGATAAGCAGTTCACCGAGTTATGCATGCGAGTACTGGCACGACTACTGGACGCACCTTTTCCAGTCGTCTCGTTAGTGACCGGGCACGCGTTCGGTCTTGGCGCTATGATTGTGCTCGCCTCCGACTACAGCGTTATGCGGTCCGATAGAGGTTTTTTCTGTTTGCCAGAGGTCGATCTCAATATGACCTTGACCGTACGAATGAACGAGTTGGTCTGCAGCAAATTAAGTCCAAAAGCAATTAGGGCCAGCTTGCTGACGGGCGAGCGTTTGACCGCCGAGCGGGCACTCGAGCTCGAGGTAGTGGACGGGGTCGCTGCATTAGAGGAGTTGGAGAAGCTGGGGCTTACGACAGCAGCACCCATGATGGGTAAGAATCGGCGCTCTTTAGCAGGGCTTAAGCGAGGCTTCAATCAACCCATTATCGAGCTTATCGAGTCAGACGAAAACGACGGTCCGATTGTAGCTCCTGATTTTGCCTGACGACGGCGCTGGGTGCTTTGACGGTTGAGGTAGATGCGCGGAGCAATCTGGCGGTAGCGCAGTCGTTAGCTCCTTCTTTGAATCAGTTGGCCGAAGTCTGCAGTTTGCATACAAAAATCAGTCGCGATAGCTGATTCCGCGACCAGGTAAGTGTCAACCGTTGGCCAATGTGTCCAGAAGCATTTCACTGTCTGCCCATCCCAAACAGGCGTCGGTGATACTTTGGCCGTAGGTGAGCATGTCAGGCGCTGCGATGGCTTGATTGCCTCCAATTAGGTGGCTTTCAATCATCACTCCTCGGATGGGAGAGTCCCCAGAGCGGCGTTGATCAACAATGCTCTGACACACGCTAATCTGTTTCGCGTGGTCCTTCTGACTGTTGGCATGACTACAGTCGACCATGAGACCCGTATTTAGGCCCGCATTTTCTAGAAGAAGCTCCGCCTCGCGGACGCTTGCGGTGTCGTAGTTCGGTTTAAGACCACCGCGCAAAATCAGATGGCAGTCAGCATTTCCAGTAGTCTTCACGATGGCCGCTGCACCTGTCTTCGTCACCGAAAGAAAGTGGTGGCTGGCCGCCGCTGCTCGAATGGCATCGACGGCAATCTGGACGTTGCCTTCAGTGCCATTTTTAAAGCCAATGGGGCAGGAGACACCTGATGCAAATTGCCGATGGTTTTGACTTTCTGTCGTTCGAGCACCGATGGCACCCCATGACATTAAATCAGCAAGATATTGGGGAGAAACGGCGTCTAATAGCTCCCCGGCTGTGGGCAATCCCATGTTGTTGATTTCGAGCAATAGCTCGCGGGCTAGCGCCAAGCCCTCGTTGATCCTAAAACTTCCATCAAGGTACGGATCATTGATGTAACCCTTCCAGCCCAAGCTCGTCCTTGGCTTTTCGAAATAGGCTCGCATCACGATCTCAAGCTTGTCTGCGTATTTCCAGCGCAAGCGCATGAGTTTTGCCGCATATTCACGAGCAGCACTGGCATCGTGAATAGAGCAGGGGCCAATCACCACAAGCAGTCGCTCATCGTCGCCGCGCACGATGTTGGCGATTTTGGCGCGGGTTGTCTTGATCAGCGTGGTTATGGTTTCTGAAACCGGGAAGCGTGCGATAACCGTATCGGGCGTAATAAGGCTATCGATACTTTCGATTCTGACGTCGTCGATATCAGACACGTGTGTGGGGGACACGGTGGCTCCTTAAAGATTACTGAAAGGCCTGTTTTGTCCCGATAGTACTGTCTTTACAAGTTGCGTGCCCGCTGGAAACTTTGGAAGCCTGGCTATGGCTGCAGAGGACATGGTGGTCCGATCACCCCTCGGCGAGCGCACTTAACAGCATCTCACTATCTGCCCAGCCGAGGCAGGCGTCGGTAATGCTTTTGCCATAGGTAAGCTCATCTCGTGCCGCGATGGCTTGGTTGCCCCCAACGAGGTGACTTTCAATCATGACGCCGCGAATGGGTGAGTGCCCCTCGCGTCGTTGATCCACGATGCTTTGACATACACCGATTTGCTTCGCATGGTCTTTCTGACTGTTGGCGTGACTACAGTCGACCATGAGGCCTGTATTTAAACCTGCATTTTCCAATAGAAGCTCGGCTTCTCGGACACTTGCTGCGTCGTAGTTGGGCTTCAGCCCGCCGCGCAAAATAAGGTGGCAGTCTGCATTTCCAGTGGTTTTTACAATCGCCGCTGAGCCAGTCTTGGTCACGGACAGGAAGTGATGGCTAGCACCAGCCGCTCGAATGGCGTCTACAGCAATCTGAACATTGCCCTCGGTCCCATTTTTAAATCCGACGGGGCAGGAAAGACCCGATGCTAGTTGTCGATGATTTTGGCTCTCGGTGGTTCGGGCGCCAATGGCTCCCCACGACATCAGGTCCGCCATATATTGCGGTGTGATGGTGTCCAGAAATTCACCCGCCGTGGGCATACCCATGTCATTAATGGTCAGCAGCAACTCACGAGCTAGCGCTAAGCCTTGGTTGATCTCAAAGCTACCATCAATGTGAGGGTCGTTGATGTATCCCTTCCAGCCCAAGCTTGTTCTGGGCTTCTCAAAGTAGGTACGCATGACAATTTCGAGTTTGTCAGCATATTGCTCACGGACATGCATCAATCGCGTCGCGTACTCCAGCGCAGCCTTCGAATCATGGATGGAGCAAGGGCCTATGACCACGAGAAGACGTTCATCGTCGCCGCGCATGATTGCTGCGATTTTGCCTCGCGTTGATCTGATTAACGAAGTCGTCGTCTCCGAAACGGGGTAGCGGCTGATAATTTCGTTGGGGGCAACGAGGTCATTAATACCATCGATTCGAACATCGTCGATGGCAGACACGTCTGTGGGAGACACAATAACTCCTTAAAAGGCGGATATACCGGTTTGGCTGCGCCCCAATATTAACGCATGAACGTCATGAGTGCCTTCGTAGGTATTCACAACTTCAAGGTTCAACATGTGTCTTATTACGGGAAAATCGCCAGAAATACCGTTTCCACCGAGCATGTCCCTGGCATCCCGAGCAATTTGCAGTGCTTTGCCGCAGGAATTTCGCTTAATCAGACTGATTAGGTCCGGTGATATTGCTCCGTCGCTCATCAAGACACCCGCTCGGTGACAGGCCTGAAGGCCAATACCGATTTCAGTCTGCATGTTGGCAAGTTTGAGCTGTATCAGCTGCTTGCTTGCGAGCGGTACATCAAATTGCTGCCGATCTAATGTGTACTGGCGCGCCGTCTGCCAGCAGGTCTCTGCGGCGCCCAGCGCACCCCAAGCGATACCATAACGAGCGTTATTCAGACACCCAAACGGACCCTTCAACCCCTCGACATTGGGGAGGTGATTCTCGGCAGGCACAAACACATCGTTCATGACGATTTCACCGGTGATTGAGGCTCTGAGTGCTAGCTTACCTTCGATCTTCGGTGCACTCAGGCCTTCCATGCCTTTTTCCAGAATAAAGCCCCTAATGATGCCGTCGTCAGTCTTAGCCCAAACGACAAACACATCGGCAATAGGACTGTTGCTAATCCACATTTTGGACCCAGTCAGCCGATAGCCGCCATCGACGGATTTCGCGCGTGTTTTCATACCACCGGGATCGGAGCCGTGATCGGGTTCGGTTAGCCCAAAGCAGCCAATCAATTCGCCCGTGGCGAGACGCGGCAGATACTTTTCTCGTTGCGCCTCGGTTCCGTAGGCGTAGATCGGATACATAACGAGAGATGACTGAACGCTCATCATGGATCGGTACCCTGAGTCTACGCGTTCAATTTCTCGTGCAACCAGTCCATAGCAGACATAGTCGACACCGGGACAGCCGTAGCCTGAGATGGTAGATCCAAGTAAGCCAACCTCACCCATCTCGCGGAAGATTTCGGCGTCCATACGCTCTGTCGCAAAGGCCGAAGTCACCCGCGGGGCCAGCTGGCCTTGCGCGTACTCTCTCGCCGATGCTTGCACCATGCGTTGCGTGTCTGTGAGTTCTGCGTCCAACTCAAAAGGGTCTTCCCAATTGAGTTTGGTCCAGCGAGTGTTGCCACCCATGCTATCCCCCATTTAAATCTCTGTGTCCCTGATAAAAGGTCTCTTCATGCCCAAGAGTAGAGGGCCTAAGGCAGGGCAGCAATCCCCCTATCGTGGGGGCTAGAGTAGCTAAGCCGTCTCTTGGAAAATCTCTCGACCGATCAGCATGCGTCTCACTTCTGAGGTCCCGGCACCGATTTCGTAGAGCTTAGCATCGCGAAGGAAACGTCCGGTCGGATAATCCATGGTGTAGCCATTGCCGCCCAGAACCTGGATGGCATCCAGCGCGGCCTTGGTCGCCGCCTCGGCTGTGTAAAGTATCACTGCAGCGGCATCCTTGCGACTGTCTTCATCACGATCGAGCGCGCGACCGACCTCATAGAGGTAGGCGCGGCAGGCAGCGGTCGACGCATACATATCGGCCAATTTGCCTTGGATGAGCTGAAATTCACCAATAGGTTGATCAAACTGCTTTCGCTCATGGACGTATGGAACAACGGCGTCCAGACAGGCTTGCATAATGCCTACGGGACCCGCCGACAACACAGCGCGTTCGTAATCAAGGCCCGACATCAGTACGGCGACACCTGAATTAACCTCCCCGAGCACATTTTCGACGGGGACAGGGCAGTCCGTGAATATCAGTTCCGCCGTATTCGAGCCGCGCATTCCCAGTTTGTCGAGCTTTTTACCTTGCGTGAAGCCGGGGAAATCCCGCTCAACGATAAATGCGGTTATCCCTCGAGAGCCCGCATCGGGCGCGGTTTTGGCGTAAATCACGTAGGTCTCTGCGTCAGGCCCGTTGGTGATCCACATTTTATTGCCATTGAGTACATAGTAGTGACCTTTGAGGTCTGCGCGTAGCTTCATGCTGACAACGTCCGAACCTGCATTTGGCTCACTCATGGCCAACGCGCCTACCTTCTTGCCAGAGCAAAGATCGGGTAGGTATTTCTCTCTTTGACTTTCCGATCCATTTCGCTGGATCTGATTGAGGCAGAGGTTGGAGTGCGCGCCATAGGATAGTCCGACCGAGGCTGAGGCTCTACTGATTTCCTCAAGCACAATGATATGCGCCAGGTAGCCCATGGCGGAGCCGCCATAACGCTCATCGACTGTAATACCTAACAGGCCAAGTTCCCCCATTTTCTGCCACAAGTGGTGAGGAAAATCGTTGTCCCGGTCGACAGCATCGGCAATGGGGGCGAGCTCTTTCTCAACAAACTGGCGCGTTGTTTCACGCAGCATTGTGAGCTCTTCACTCAACCCATGATTCAAGCTGCTCAGCGGGTTAGTCATGACAATGTCTCCTCGGAATTACTGCTTCGACGTTCCTTATTTGGCATTGGTTGTCTTACGCCGTAGAAGGTTAGCAGTATAACTGATAGTCTCCGCGACCCTGCCGTTTTGTTGATTTGAACTCTTTACTATTTGGCAAGCCGTTACGGGTTTTATTAGCCCTTCTGGACGATGCTTTGATTACCACAAAAGGACGCGCTGTGCGCAGGCCGCTAATGGTAGTCTGCCTCCAACGATATAGGGATACGTTTTGGACACACGCGCGCTACGAAATACGCTGGGACAGTTCGCCACTGGGGTTTGCGTCTTGACGACGAACGATTCCGATCGCGGTACGATTGGGATGACCGTTAATTCTTTTGCTGCGGTATCCCTTGAGCCTGCATTGGTGCTCTGGAGCATCCAGAACAACTCCGAGTGTTTTAGCGAATTCACCGAATGTGATCGCTATGGAATATCAGTTTTGCGGCACTCGCAGGAAGCGTTGTCAAATCGTTACGCGCGCTCGTTAGAGCACACGGTTGATGACGGTGATTGCTTCGTTGACTCACACGGAGTGCCCTTGATTCAGGGCGCGCTGGCCACATTCTCGTGCAAGATATCGGCGCTTCATCCGGGCGGCGATCATCACATTATCGTTGGTGAGGTCGTTGACTTTGAGAGCTACTCGGGTGATCCACTCGTCTTTTTCGGCGGCGCCTACAGCCGTTTAGGCTAACTTACATCCCGTTAGGGTAGGGCGTTAGGTCGGCAGCTCCCGATGCGCGGACTAGCGCTAGCGCATCCGCATAGGCAATCAATTGTTTCATGCAGTACAAGCTGCGTTCCGAAATGTAGCTATGCTCGTCTTCGTCGTTTTCTGACGCATCCTCGTTCATGACCAACATGCAGTTTCGTACGATCAGATGCTCTGGCAGGTAACAGAGGCGATTGTTTTTGTAGCTGCTCGTTCGAAGCTCATTGATGGGATAGGTTCCGCCCGGACCGACAGACACTCCCACCGGAAGCGCTGGTTTATGGGCGAAGTATGCACCGCCGCAGACCAAAAAGAAGTTCTTTAGAGCAGCTGGGACCATCCCATGCCACTCGGGCGCAATCATAATGAAGGCATCGGCTGCATCGATTTTTTCTGTCAGAGCCTTCAGATCGCTCCATTGAGGCGCATCACTGCCAATTTCCTCGTCCCAGAGCGGCAAGGGCTCTTTTCCAAGGTCACAAATCCAGCAGTTATGCTCTCCAAGGCTCATTAGCTGACTTGCCAGGAAGCGGGCTACCTTAGCGCTCTGAGAGTCCTTTCGGTGGCTCCCGACAATGATGGCAATCTGCATGAGAGGTTCTCGCTCGCTGGTGAGGCCAAGGATGATACTGATGCCACTAGTGCATGGCTAGGCACTGTTGCCAAAACATCAGCGATGCGGGCGTTAGTTGAGTCGCGTGCCGTCTTATTAAGTAAAAGCGACGTGCCATTCTTGCCGGAGGCGGGGTGGCAATTTCGATGAGCGTAGCGTCGGCCAGTTCTCTCTCTACGACACGTCGCGACAGGCATCCAATGCCAACGGTCCTGGCCACGGCCCGCTTGATGGGTTCGTTATGCCGAAACTCCATGGCGATATCGATATCACTTAAGTGAGCTGAAAACGTGTCGTTGAACATCGTTCTAGCGCCTGAACCTCTCTCCCGGAGTACCCAAGATGTGAATACGAGATCGGTCATTGATACTTTGGCTTTTGTCGCGAGTGGATGATCCGGACTTGCAAATACGACGAGTTCGTCATCGAGCCACGGTTCACAAAAGATGGCGTGATCTGTGACTGGGGATTCAATCAACCCAAAGTCTAGGTCACCACTATTAAGTCGATCTGTGACACCGGGCGAGTTGTCGCTGGTAATTCGTATTTCGACGCTGGGGTGTTGTTTTTGAAAATCGACCATAGGGTCTACGATGACGTGGTTAGCAATCGTAAAGCTCGCACCGATTTCAATGACACCACCTACGGCATTACCCATGAACTGTTGATCGAGCTCTGCCGCTTGATCAAGCAGTGACGCAATATTGGGTAAGAGCGATTGTCCAAATCGGTTTAGAACCAACTGACGGCCAACGCGCTCAAAAAGCTGCTGTCCAATATTTTCTTCTAATTGCTGTAATGAGGAGCTGATGGCTGACTGCGACAAAGCGAGTGCCTGACCGGCGGCCGTTGTAGATCCAAGCTCATCGATGGCCCGAAGTACACGTAGTTGTTTCAGGGTGAATTGCATGGCGACATCCCTATTTTCTGGTTGACCACTAATCTACCTATTTAATCGATAGATACTAACAAATCAAACTATTTTTTTTAGTAAATAAAATCAAATATAGTCTCGGTCCTACTTAGGGGAAAAATTATGGCTGAGCAAAAAGCAACCAATATCCATTGGCACGAGGGCGACATCACGCGAAAGGAGCGGGGTGATCTCTTGGGGCATGGTGGTGCGACATTATGGTTCACTGGACTATCAGGTTCCGGGAAGAGCACTGTTGCCGTGGCGCTAGAGGGTGTCCTACACGACATGGGCGTGCTGTGCTATCGACTGGATGGCGACAATGTGCGCTTTGGTATCAACAAGAACCTGGGTTTCAGCGAAGACGATCGCGCGGAAAACATTCGTCGTGTTGGCGAGATTTCGAAGCTCTTTGTCGACTCCGGAGTGTTAGTACTATCGAGCTTCATCTCTCCCTATGTGCGAGATCGGGACTTGGTACGCCAGGTTCATGAAGAAGCTGGTATGGACTTTATTGAGGTCTTTGTCGATTGCAGTCTTGAAGCTGCGGAGTCTCGTGATCCGAAAGGGCTCTACAAAAAAGCCCGGGCGGGCGAGATCAAGAATTTCACCGGTATTGATGACCCCTATGAGGCGCCTTCAGCACCTGAAATTCACCTGCACACTGATCAGCAGACTCTAGAGGAAGAGGTTGCACAGATTATTGATGTGCTGAAGGCCCGCGGCCTCATCAGTGCTACATAACGGAGAATCGAGAATATGAGTTTAATTACACCTCACGGGACGGCATCGCTGACACCGCTCATCGCAGCGGGCCAGCGTTTGACTGACCTTGAAGCAGAGTCAGCAGCGCTGCCGTCTATTACAGTGTCGTCTGCTGCAGCCGCTAACGCCGTTATGTTGGGTGCGGGCTATTTCACGCCGCTTACGGGCTACATGAATCGCGCCGACGCACTGAGTGTGGCGACCGATTTAAAAACCACCGACGACCTTTTTTGGCCAGTCCCTGTCCTCAATATGGTTGAGCGTTTTGACGGCAACGTGGGCGATCGTATTGCGCTGCATGACCCCAACGTTGATGGCGCTCCTGTCATTGCGGTTATGGATGTCACCGGTATTGAATGTCTGTCGGATGACGATATGGCGTTGATGACGCGTGAGGTATTTGGAACCGACGATCCAAATCATCCGGGTGTCGCAACCTTCAATTCTCAGGGCCAAGTTTTGCTGTCAGGGCCCATTGAGGTTCTGAACTTTTCCTATTTTCAATCTGAGTTTCCCGGCACGTTTAGAACAGCCATGGAAATACGGGATGAAATTGAGTCACGTGGCTGGAAGCGCGTTGTTGCATTCCAAACCCGCAATCCGATGCACCGCGCGCACGAGGAACTCTGTCGCATGGCGATGAGTGACCTGAACGCGGATGGCATCTTGATTCATATGCTCCTTGGTAAGCTCAAGGCAGGCGATATTCCCGCCGATGTACGTGACAATTCGATCAGAACGATGGTTGACCACTACTTCCCTGAAAATACGGTCATGGTGACGGGCTATGGCTTTGACATGCTTTACGCCGGGCCTAGAGAAGCAGTACTGCATGCTGTGTTTAGACAAAACGCCGGCTGTACTGAGTTGATCGTAGGTCGCGACCATGCAGGTGTGGGCGATTATTACGGTGGATTCGATGCGCAAACTATTTTTGATGAGCGTGTTCCCGAGGGGGCACTCGACATCGATATCTACCGTGCGGATCACACGGCTTACAGTAAAAAACTTGATCGGGTCGTCATGATGAAGGACGCACCTGATCACTCCAAGGAAGACTTTGTGCTGCTCTCGGGAACAGCCGTACGGGAAATGCTGGGGCAGGGTATTGCGCCACCTCCGGAGTTCTCTCGTCCTGAAGTCGTTAAAATCTTGATGGATTATTATCAGTCGCTAGACCAGTAATCCTTTGCCGACTATTTCTCGAGGTATTGCTGTCGGGCAACGGCCGCTAAGCGTTCGATGCCCTGCCTGACAGTATCCTCATCTCCGGCGTAGTTGAGTCGGAGACACTCTTTGGCGTGCTGCCACGTCGCATCCAAACCCTGGAAAAAATGACGTCCTGTGACGGTAACAACACCTTCAAGTGCAGCTCGTCTATAGAGCTCGTCTGCTCCGCCCGGTAGGTTTTCAAACCATGTCCAAAGAAACATAGCGCCATTGGGTTGATGAATCCTGACCGGCAGATCGTGCGCCGCAGCCATCATTACTTCAATCGCCAACTGCTGCTTACGCAGGTAGTGCGGCTTTATGACCTGCTCAGATAGTTCAGACAATCTATGGTTCATGAGTAGCGGAAGTACCAATTCAGGGCCGGTTCTTGCGGGTGCCAGCCCATTGATCGCACTGGCATTGCTTATCAGCGTTGTTACTTCTGGTGGCCCAACGACGATCCCTGTTCGCACGCCGGGCAACCCGAACTTGGACAGACTAAGGCAGAGAATCGTATTGTCGTCCCAAAACGGGGTGGCCTCGGTATAAATCATACCGGGAAAGGGCAGGCCGTATGCGCCGTCGATGATAAGTGGAACCCCCGCAGCCTTGCATCGCGATGCGACTTGAGACAATTCTTCATCAGAGACCACGTTACCCGAGGGGTTGGTGGGGCGTGACAAACAAACGGCACCGGTTGTCTCCGAGTCCACGGAGAACTCTGTCAGGTCGACGCCGTATTTGAATTGCCGATCTGGAAGTAAATCAATCCTGGCTGCAGTCGACTTTAGAATGGGCCCATCCTGACGGGACATGTCGTTGTAACCCACGTACTCGGGAGCTATAGGAAGGGCGATTTGCTTCCAACTTCCGTTGCTAAATTGGCCTGCAAAGGCATTGAACAGAATTTCGAAACTGGCCTGACTTCCGTTGGTTATGGCGATGTGCTCGGCTGAGATTTTGGCGCCAAATAGCGACGAGAGCTGGTCAGCTAGGCACGCTCTGAAGATTTCATGCCCTTGCGGCGCGTCGTAGTCTCCAATCATTCTGGCGAATCTATCGGCGTCCGCGATCAGTCCTGCCGCGCTGTCTCTGATCGCATCTTGGACCTCCTGAATGTGAGCCGGATTACCCCCACCGAGGGGATAGAGTGTGGTGCCCTCAGGTGCTGCAGTGCTCAAATCCTCCATTAGCTGGACGATGCCGCTTTGGCTGCTGTAATGTTCAGCGTAATTCGAAAAATTCACGTCTTGCGTACACCTTCGGGTCCGATCAACTCACACTCTGGCTGAGGCCAGGCGGTCGATATCGCGGTTAAGAGATAGACATAATGATAACACCGCTAATCATTGCGAACTGGAA